>JAEWIR010000025.1 GCA_023386965.1 Bacteroidota bacterium | reverse complement strand
GGTCCAGCGGGGTGCCTTCCAGAAGTTTTTCATGGAGTTTCAGAATGCGCCCGTCATTGCGCACCGCGGGACCGGTCTGTGCCGCGCGGGGTTCCATAAAGGAAATCTTCTCCACGGTTTCGTCTATAAGGGGTTTAAAATAATCAAAGGGAATATGCTGACTGTCCGCGATTTCCTTTGCCCGGCTGAACAGATGATTCACAAAATTACAGGCAAAAACAGCCGTAAGATGCACATACTTTCTTTTTTCAAAAGTGCTGGACATCACATTTTTGGATATCTTCCCGGCAAGTTCAGTCAGTAGTCTTTCATCTGCCGAATCTTCCGTTTCAATAAAAAAAGGAATTGAGTTGAAATCCGGACGTTTTGCTTTGCTGAAGGTCTGCAGAGGGTAAAAAGATGCCTTACGGTATTTTCCCTGTAAAACCTCTACAGGAAGTGAACCGGAAGTATGTGCCACGATACAGTCATTTTTCCGCACCATTTTTGAAACCTCTTCCACTGCATGGTCACTCACAGCGATCAGATACAGGTCTGCATCCTCCAGTTCAGTGCTGGAAACCGGTATGTTGTGGTGAGTGCTGATTTCTGCCAGTGCGGCCTTATTTCTTCCGAAAACCTGACGGACGGGAATCCGGCATTCAGTAAACATACCTGCAAGATGGTAAGCTACATTGCCACTGCCTATGATTACAATGTTCATTTAACAAATATAGGCCTTTAGGCGTTTGGACTAAAAATTGACACATTAATTTAACTTTTAATTATATTTACCATCCAAACCCCGAAGCACCCCATGAAGCCTATAGACGCAGAAATTATTGCGATGATGAAGGAGGAACGAAGCCAGGAAAAAGGTCTTCGGAAACTCATGGATACCTATCAAAGCCGTCTGTATTGGCATATACGCCGTATGATTGTAGATCATGATTTGGCTCAGGATGTGCTTCAGGATACCTTCATAAAGGTTTATCAGAATTTTCATCAGTTCAAGCAGGATAGCCAGCTGTACACCTGGCTGTACCGTATCGCCACCAACGAAGCGCTTCAACAGCTGAACAGGATGAAAAAGATGCAGAAATCCGATGAAGACCCGGATTACCACCTGATGAACCTTGTGGCCGATAATGTAAGCGCAGGCGGAGATGAGATACAGATCCTGCTCCAGAAAGCGATACATACATTACCCGAAAAGCAGAAACTGGTATTTATGATGAGGTATTATGATGATTTGCCCTATGAAGAAATTTCACAGATTGTGGACATGTCCGTAGGAACGTTAAAGACCAATTATCATTATGCCAAACAAAAGATTGAAGAATTTATAAAAACAAATTACGAAACGTAATTTACCACAAATGAAAGATTTAGATATAGAAAAACTGAACCGCGAAAATATTTATTCCATGCCACCTGATTTCTTCAGTGAGGTTCAGAATAATGTTCTGAACGCGGTTCGGGAACAGGAAAAGGTAGTGGTATTACCCACCGCTGCAAGGTCCCGCAACAAAACGTGGTATGCCGCTGCGGCAGCTGTAGCAGTCATCCTGGGCGGTACATTCGTTTACAATGCCGGAGCTGACTCCGAAAAAACAGTGGCTCAGAAATCAGCGGTACAGGATCAAACCATAGCGGCCACCACAGTGCCGGAATCTGCGCAGAGTCAGGACACACAGGCTGCAGCAGATAATTACGCCGTTCTTGCGGAAGATTTAACCTTAGCTGAAAATGAATATCAAACAAACAGACAACCCGAAACAAAGACTGTAATGAAACCTGCAAAGGTGACTATGGCATCGGGGGCTGGAGCAGATGCAAGGATGGACATGATTCTGGATGAGTTCAGTGCGGAAGATATTGCGGCTTTATCCATGAATGCAGAGCAGGATGTGTATCTTGATTTATATAACTAACATCTATCCGGGAGAAATGAAAAAAGTGAATAGTATCTTAACGCTCGCGGCCATCTTCATGGTTGGTACGGTGCACGCCCAGGAAGTTAAAGACTGGCGGAACCTTAAGCCGGAGCAGCGTAAAGAGCTGATAAGCAAGATGAAGCCAGAGGAGAAGCAGGAGCTTCTGCAGCAGTTCAGGGAAAATATGATGATGGAGGAACTGGACATCCCTGCTGACAAGAAAGATGAATTCCGTGCCCTGTACAACGAATATCAGGAAAGTCAGAAACAGATTAAAGAAAGGTTTAAATCCAGCCGGAATTTTGAAGGTTTGAACGACCGCGACGCGAAGCAGGAACTGGATAAAAGTTTTGAACTTGGCGAGCAATTGATGAACAACCGCCGTAAGTATTCTGAAAAGTTTCAGAAAATACTCAAGCCACAGCAGATTCTTGAGATGTTTCAGAATGAAGGCATGATGAGGAATAAGATATTGGAAAGGAAAAACGATAACCAGAATAGGGCTACACCCCGGGGCGGGTCGGCAAGACCCCAGGAACGCGGCAGAACGCTGCACCCAACACCTGGAAACGGAGCTCCCAGAAATAGTAACAACAACGGGTTTAGAACCCAGAGCAGACGACCATAATAGTTTATTTTTTTAATGTTTGGACGACCTTCGCAATGTATTTTGTGAAGGTCGTTTTATTTAAATTAACTAAACAGATACTTATTGTTTAGGCCGATAATAAAGACTTTCCGGAGATAAGGCTTAAACTTTAAATCTGTGCAGGCTATGCTCATTTTTCTGAAAAAAAATCGGTCAGAATTCCCTATTTTTGCAAATACTTACAACATTAAATGAAAAACATACGCAATTTTTGCATCATCGCACATATAGACCATGGTAAATCCACTTTGGCCGACAGGCTTCTGGAGTATACCAATACCGTAACCCAAAGAGAGCTGCAGTCCCAGACCCTGGACGATATGGATCTTGAGAAGGAGCGCGGAATTACCATAAAGTCGCACGCCATACAGATGGATTACGAACTGGACGGCGAAAAATATGTGCTGAATCTCATAGACACACCCGGCCACGTAGATTTTTCCTACGAAGTGTCGCGTTCAATAGCTGCCTGCGAAGGAGCCCTGCTAATTGTAGATGCTGCACAAAGCGTTCAGGCCCAAACGATCAGTAACCTTTACCTGGCGCTTGAAAACGACCTGACCATTATCCCGATTCTGAATAAGATTGACTTGCCATCAGCAAATCCTGAAGAGGTAACCGACGAGATTATGGAACTTATCGGCTGCGAATACGAGGATGTACTGCGTGTTTCCGGTAAAACCGGGGAAGGGGTGCGCGAACTGCTGGAGCAGATCGTAAAGAGAGTTCCGGCGCCGATAGGCGACGAGAACGCACCTCTGCAGGCTCTTGTATTCGACTCTGTTTACAATCCGTTCCGCGGCATTGAAGCCTACTTTAAAGTGGTGAACGGCAGCATCAAAAAAGGTCAGCGCATCAAGTTTATGGCTACCGGAAAGATGTATGAGGCGGATGAGGTTGGTACACTGAAACTGAAACAGGCACCCAAAACTGAAATAAAGACCGGTGATGTGGGTTACATTATTTCCGGAATCAAGGACGCCCGCGAAGTGAAAGTAGGCGATACCATCACTTCATTTGAGAATGGTGCTGAAGCTGCCATAGAAGGTTTTGAAGAGGTAAAACCAATGGTATTTGCAGGTATCTATCCTATTGAAGCTGAGGACTTTGAGGAACTTAGGTTTTCACTGGAAAAACTGCGCCTCAACGATGCTTCCCTCGTTTTCGAACCCGAAAGTTCAGCGGCACTTGGCTTCGGTTTCCGTTGCGGATTCCTGGGCATGCTGCACATGGAAATCGTACAGGAAAGGCTGGACCGCGAATTCAATATGGATGTCATCACCACCGTGCCCAACGTATCCTACCATGGATATACTAAGAAGGATCCCGAAAAGATAATCCTCATCAATAACCCTTCCGAAATGATGGACCCAATGACCATGGATAGGGTAGAAGAGCCCTTCATCAAGGCGTCAATCATTACCAAATCCGACTTTGTAGGTGCCGTAATGACTTTGTGTATCGAAAAGCGTGGCGAAATCGTAAATCAAAGCTATCTGACAGCTGACCGTGTGGAGCTCACCTTCAATATGCCGCTGGCCGAGGTGGTGTTCGATTTCTACGACAGGCTGAAATCCATCTCAAAAGGCTATGCTTCATTTGATTACCACCCAATCGGTTTCCGCGCCTCCAAGTTGGTGAAGATGGATATCCTGATCAATGGTGATATGGTGGATGCGCTTTCGTCCCTGATTCACGACAGTAACGCCTACTACATAGGTAAAAGGATGTGCGAAAAACTTCGCGAACTGATCCCGAGACAGCAGTTTGATATTGCTGTACAGGCGGCGCTGGGTGCCAAAGTGATTGCCCGGGAAACCATCAAGGCCTTAAGAAAAGACGTAACCGCAAAATGTTATGGTGGAGATATTTCCCGTAAGCGGAAACTCCTTGAAAAGCAGAAAGAAGGTAAGAAAAAGATGAAACAAATCGGTAGGGTAGAGGTACCTCAGTCTGCATTTATGGCAGTATTGAAGCTGAATGATTAAAATAATTTGGGCGCTTTTTCCGCCTTCCACTCCCGCTTTTTTTCCTTCGCAGGAAAAAAGAGCTCCGTTAAAACCTTTTTAGGTTCGCCGCTTCCAAAACAAATAAAATAGATGAGGCAAGTCGAAGCGCGGGATCCATTTTGTAAATTGCGGAGTGTTATAAAACCAAATTCCTGATCCATTCAGGAATTTTTTATTTTTGATTAAAGGAAATCGAATGAAGAAAATTTTCATACTGCTGGTTCTGGGCTTTACCATTCTGAAAGCGCAGCAACTGAAAACACCCTACGAACAGGGCAACGGTAATCAAACCACTACCTACGCGGAAATGCTGGACTTTTACGATGCTTTGGACAAGGAATCTGAGAATATATCAATTGAGAATTTCGGACAGGATGATAACGGCGAGCCCATCAGAGTGGTGGTATTCAGTCCTTCCAATAGCCGAAACCTGCCGGTACTGCTCATCAACAACGGCATTCATCCGGGTGAACCCGACGGTATTGATGCTACCATGATACTGATGAGGGATCTGGCCAAAGGAAAAATCCAGTCCAGGAATCTAAAGGTGGCAGCCGTGCAGTGCTATAATATTTCGGGTATGCAGCGTCGCGGAAAGTTCAGCCGCGTCAATCAGAATGGCCCGGAAGAGTACGGTTTCCGCGGCAATGCCCGTAATTATGACCTGAACCGGGATTTCATTAAGAACGACACCGATAATGCCAAAGCATTCCAACAGATCTACCATCACTACAAACCCATTTATTTTATTGACAATCACGTAAGTAACGGAGCTGATTACCAATATCTGTTTACCTATATTTCTTCGAATAAAGAAAGACTGGGTAAGACGTTAGGAAATTATCTCCATTCCAAAATGCAGCCTGCTTTACTGCAGAAACTGGAAGGCAAGGGAATTCTTACGACCCCTTACGTCAACATTCACGGCGGGGCGCCCGATAAAGGATTTCCTGCTTTTATGGACTCGCCACGGTATGCCACAGGTTATACCACACTGTTCAATACGATGGGTACCGTGGCTGAAACACATATGTTGAAACCTTATGCGGAACGGGTAAGGGCCACTTACGAATACATGCTGAGCTCAATGGAATATGTGGGTAAAAACCGTTCGGAAATCCAGAAGAAAATGATGGAAAGTGCGGCGGAGCTACGCCCGGGCAAAAAGTATACACTTCGCTGGAAACTTAACGAAAATAAGCACAGACTATTAGATTTCAAAGGTTTTGAAGCCCTGAAAAAGACCAGTGCCGTTTCCGGAGCACCCCGGCTTTATTACGACAGAACCAAACCGTTCAACCGGAAGGTGAAATTCTTTGACGAATACAGTTCCGAACTTCAGGTTACGGTCCCAAGGTATTACGTGGTACCCAAATCGGAAAAAAGCGTGGTTGAGCACCTTAAAAGAAACAGGATACAGATGAGGGAACTGGACCGGGATTCTACGGCAATGGTAGAGATGTATACGATTGTTGATTTTCAGACGGTCAAGAGTCCTTATGAAGGCCACTATCTGCACTATGATACCCAAACGAAATCTGAGTTTAAGAACATCAAATTGAACAGGGGCGATTTTTTGGTGCCCGGAGCGCAGGAAGGGGTGAAATATCTTCTGGAGACGCTGGAACCTGCGGCCGCTGATTCCTTTTTCAACTGGAACTTTTTTGATGCAATATTGGGACAAAAGGAATACTTTTCCGAATATGTTTTCGAAGATACCGCGGCAGAACTGCTTAGCAATGATACCGTTCTTAAAACGGCATTTGAAATGGAGAAAGTCATCAACCCAAAATTTGCAAAAGATCCGCTCGCGCAGTTGGATTGGATTTACAAAAGATCACCGTATTTTGAGCAGACTGTAAACCGCTATCCAATATTCCGTTTGCCTTAGCTCATATCATAATTAAATTCATTTCATGAACTATAAAATTCTGCTGAGTTTACTGTGTCTGTTTTACGTAAGCAGCCTCATTTTTATGTCCGCGGTTCCATATACACCTTCCGAAGGTACAGCTAATATTCTTCAGGGAATATTGGAGCTACTTACCCTACCGGTTATTTTGGCTGTAGTAGCGCAGACCGTCATTTACGGAACCTTGTTTTCCCGCAGGCGCTCGGAAAAGTCAGGGTTTTTAACTCCACTTATCATCAATGTGATCAGCCTTCTGATCATGATTTTTGCCACACTCGCCGGACTTTAAAGAGATCTTTTCGGACGGTTTTTTTTCAGTGCATACTCCGCATTTGCGATGGCCCGTTTCTCCTTCCAGTCCATGTATCTTTTTTTGAAAAGACGTTTCATCAGATTATCGAAGTTTCGCTGTACAGTTAAGTTGATAAGCGAACGTGCTTTTACCGCCAACGAATTGTCCCAGGCCCGCAGTGAAATCGAGAAACTCCCGTCCAGGTACTTCATCCAGTGCCAGTAGCCGGTAGGCATAAACAGGGTATCACCATGCTCCAGATAGCATTCTATACCCTCAATGCCGTTCAGTGCAGGAAATTTTTCCAGATCCGGGTTAGAAATGTCGAAATCCTCCATGGCATAGGTTGCAAACGGCATTTTGTACAGCCTTTTCTTCCACTTGTTTTCAAACAGTAAAATATGCTTCCTGCCGTTAAAATGGGTGTGGAAAATATGTGCCAGGTCTATATCGTAATGAAGGAAGGTTACAGAACCTTTACCGCCAAAGAACATATTGGGGTATTTATCCAGAAAGCCGCCCATAAGCTCTCTTGGAGCAACAAAATCACGCTGTAGTTCGGGAGACGCCTTGATAGGGTCAAACAGGAATATGCGGAGATCAGTAGGTTTTTCTTTAATGAGATCCAGATATTTCCCGAACAGCATTTTTGTGGCCGGAGCGTTGATGGGCGCTGCAGGATCTGCTTTGGAGGAGTCATGCAGTGGTACCTCAATATCGCCAATGGTTTCCTTCAGGTAATCCAGTGTCCACTTTTGATATGCCGGCCAGTTACGCGCCATATTGCGTATAACCACAGGTTTTCTGGGCTTGAGGTACTTGGTATAGAATTCCTCTTTAGTGATGTCTTCCACCACGTCTATCGGCTTATATATGATGCCCATTTCTTATAATTTGACGGCTAAATTATTAATTTATTTGGCTGGCCACTTACATTTATGCGCACACCCCGTTGTGACATTCCCACCAGCAGGCTGCAGGGTGGTGTAACAACTCGTCAAAATCCTTTACTAATGACCTAAAGCTAATTTATGAAAACAAAATTCTTCTTTTTCCTGCTGCTGTGCTGCTCAGTCATCACCTTTGCACAGAAAACAATTACCGGCAAAATTAAGAACTCGGAAGGTGATGCAGTTCCAAGTGCCAGCGTAACCATAGAGGAAAAAGGGAAGGATGCCATCATTGCCTATGCCATTACCAACAGTAAGGGAGAGTATAAAGTTACTTTTACTTCGGCAGATTCCAGTGTGGACCTGAAGATCAAAGCTTTCAATCACAAACCGGTAACACAGAGCGTGCAGAATACCAGCCAGAACCTGGATTTTACCTTAAGCGCTGAAGCCACAGAAATTGAGGAGATACAGCTTAAGACCCGCCTTATTACAAAGCGGGGCGACACCATCTCCTATGACATACAATCCTTTGACACCAAAAATGACCGTACTTTAGCCGATGTTCTAAAAAGAATGCCCGGAATAGAGGTGAATAAAGATGGTTCCATTCTTTATCAGGGTCAGCCACTGTCCAAGTTTTATGTGAACGGCAAAGACCTGATGGAAGGAGGTTATGGTGTAGTGAACAATGCACTTCCTAAGGATGCAGTACAGAAAGTTGAGGTGTTGGAGAATCACCAGCCGGTAAAAATTCTTCAGGATAAAGTACCGTCGGATCAGGCGGCCATTAACATTAAACTAAAAAAACAGGTCACGATGACGGGGCGTGGTGAAGTAGGGGTTGGGATTTCCGATCCTGCCATCTGGAATGTAAAGTTGACCCCCATGTTCTTTGGTCAGAAAAACCAGTGGGTGGTGAACTACAAAACCAATAACACCGGGGAAACCGTGGAAAATGAAGGAAATATGTTCGCCATGGGGAACCGTTGGGAAGGCCGCCGCAGCAATGCCTCGCAAAACAGCTGGCTGGGTGTGGAGCGTGCCTCCGTGCCTAATTTGCCGGAAAAGAGATATCTGATGAACAATATCCACTTCCTTAGTGCCAACCTGCTTACAACACCTTTTAAAAATAAAGAATGGGAACTTAAGGCAAATGCCAACTATGTAAACAACGCCGTGGAACGTGAATCTTACGAGGAAACTTTCTTTAAAAAGGAGAACTTTACTGAAGTAAGTGTAAGGGACAATAACCTTTATACAAATAAGGCTAAAGGTGAACTTATTTTTACCAAAAATGCCAAGCAGGGATTCTTTAAGAATGTGACCAGCTTTAACCAGTTCTGGAATGAAGACCGTGCCGCTATCAGTTTGAACAACTCCCTTAACAACTCCCTTAACAAGGATTCGCGCCAGTCGCTGAGTTCGCCTACTACCTCATTTCAGAATTCACTGAGTACCATCATCCCGCTGAAATCCAAAATGCTCAATGTAATGTCTTATCTCAGCTATCAGGACGATAATCAGCTTTTGAGGGTGGCACCTGGCAGCTATGTATTTTATCCTGAAGAGATTTCAGGTCCCGGTAATATACCGGTCGTACAGAATCTGTTTGGAGATTTTTCAACAGTTACTCAGGACTTCGGTATGAAAACTCTTGAAGCCAATCATTCTGCCACAATGGGATTCACCAAAAAATTCTGGACCTTTACACCGGAAATCGGATTCAACTATACCAGCAACAACCTGGATTCTGAAATTCTGGAGCTTGCAAATTCAGCCTCCAGCCAGCGTCATGAAGAATTCTCCAATGACCTTCGTTTTACCCGGGCGGTGCCATATGTCGGGCTGGGGGTGAATTATAAATCGGAAGCCTGGACTGTCGGAATCCAGTTGCCGGTCAATCACAATATGATCCGCGCCGAGGATGCGGCACGTATGGTAGACAAAAGCTTTAACCGGACAACATTTGAACCTTCCGGGTTTGTACAATATTCCTTTGCTTCGTTCTGGAAAGCCGCAGTGAGCGGTAACTGGAATTATAATTTCGCTGCCATAGACGATTTATACGCCGGAATCCTAATGTCCCGCCCCACTTCGTTCTCAGCAATGAATCCCGCAAATCCTCTTTCCGAAACAGAATCAAGACGGGTGGGTTCACGTTTGGAATACCGCAATCCGTTAAATAACCTCTTCTTCAACGTAAATTACAGCCTTTCGCAAACAGACCGTAATCTTATTGCTGATGTGAACAGGGGTTTTGGATTGGGAATCATCAGTTATATTGAACAGGATAACCAGACGGTAAGCAATTCCCAAAGTGCGGAAATAGGGAAATATTTTCCAAAGTTTAAATCGAACCTGTCCCTGTCTTTCCGAAATTCCACTTCCACCTCCGACAATGCACGGGGCGGGCAGATCTTCGAGAATAAAAACTCTACACAGAACCTGACCTTTAAACTTAACAATGCCTATTTCTCCTGGATGACGCTGGATTATAATTTCACTACCGGGTGGGGTAAGAACCGCAGCAGCATTGGAGATTCAGAGACCGGAAGCTTTAACCATAATTTGGGTCTTACACTCTATCCGGTGGAAAACCATTCCGTAACCCTGAACTGGGACCAGCTTAACTACTCCAGCGGTGAGCAGAATTTTAAAAACGGCTTTTACGACCTGACCTACCAGTACGCCTGGACCGCAAAAAAGGTGGATTTTGAGTTGAAATGGCTCAATATCGCAAACAAGAAGGTTTTTGAAAGGGTTTTTGATGATGCTTTCACTTATTCATTTGAACAGATCAGGATCCGTCCGAGTCAGTTTATGGTTGCTGTTAAATTCAACTTTAAATAACATGTCAATGAGAACGCTTACCCTTTTCCTGGTTCTTGCTTCGGTAATGACTTCCGCGCAGCTTAACAGGTTTATTTATGAATATTCCTTCCGTGCCGATTCTACAAAGAGGGACAGCCTAAGGACCGAATGGATGTATCTGGACGTGGATGATAAAGGATCAAAATACTACAGCAAAGCGGCTTTTGATGCGGATTCCATTATGAATGACAACCTGAAGAAACAGTTGGCTTCGGGCATGGGCAATATTTCCATTTCCAGACAGAACTATGGTGATGCGGTGAGGTATAAAGTGGAGAAAAGTCATCCGTCCTATAAAACGGTGTTGATTACCGAAATAGGCAACCAAAGTTACAGGGTAACAGAAGACCGGCCACTCGATTGGAAAATCAGTTCAGAAAATAAGCAGATCAGGGAATTCAAAGCGCAGAAAGCCACTACCCAATTTGCGGGCAGAACGTGGACGGCATGGTTTACCCCGGATATTCCCATTCAGGAAGGACCCTACAAATTCCATGGATTGCCCGGACTTATTGTAGCCGTGGAAGACGCCACTGGAAGTCACAGAATGGAACTGAAGGGTGTAAAAAAGGTAGCTATACTTAAAGAGGAAGTTTTGGATACCAAAGGCAGGGAAATTCCGCTGCTGGCGCGCCAACCCCTTGATGTAACCCGTGCTCAGTACGTGAAGCTGCTTAAGCAGTATGAAAACGATCCTGTGCAGGGCATGCGTGAAATACTGAACCGACCCAATTCGACAGTTAAAATTAATGTAAACGGAAAAGAATTTTCTGATCCCAAGGATATTTTGAAGGTGATGGAGAAAACCGCACGCGAACGGATGGCTGCCAACAATAATAAAATAGAACTCCAACCATAAAGAAAAGCCCGCGCAGGGCTTTTCTTCATCTAAAAGGTTTCATTATCTGCACTTGGTCCGTAACTTCCCGGTAGTGGAATGTCAAGTAAACGGTAATACACGCCCAATTGGGCGCGGTGGTGCGTAATTTGGTTCAGAGCATGACGTATGGCTTCATACTTACTGAATTTGGCAATCAGCTCTTCACCCATGCTCATGCTCCAGCTGCCTTCCAGATCATCTTCATCCATGCTGTTCAGTGTATTTATGCTTTTTTCATATTCTGCTTCAAACAGTTGCTCAAGTCCCGACTTGTCGGTCAGGACAGCAGGCTTGTAATCTCCTGAAGCAAAATCCAGATTATCTGTCGTCATCATAAAATGTGGCCAACCGAATATTTCAACCAAATGGGTGGCCAGCGGCATCATTTTCATGCTTTTGTCATGTGGCGCATAATCGTTTTTGCCGTCCGGGAAGAGTGACAGAAATTTTTTTGTAGTCTCATACTCCTGCTTTAACTCGCTTCTAAGGTTAGGTAAGGTTTCCATAAGTTTTTTGTTTAAAGTTAAAAATTATAAAGTGAACGGTTACTTTCTTTATTTAATTTTGACTGTAACATTTAGCTAAACAGTTACACTAATACAGAAACATTGTGAAATGAAGAGATTATTCAGCTTATTTTTGGTCACCGCATTTTTTGCACTTAACGCTCAGCAGACCGCCAACCGCTTTTTTTATGAACTGACTTTCAAACCGAAAAAGGATTCAACGCGTACAGAGAAAGTAATGACTGCTCTTGATATAGTAGCCGATAAATCCATCTATCAGGATTTTACTGTGCCCGCACAGGATTCCCTGATTAAGCTGGAAGTGGAGGCAATGGAGAAGAGCGGTGCCTGGAAAGACATTACAAAGTCAATCCACATGCCCAAGTTTACCCATAAGGTACAGAAATCTTATCCGGACATGAAGGTTACTTATTCCGACCAGATCAGCATGAAGAGATTTGGCTACGAAGAAACTGCAAAACTGAACTGGACTATTCTGCCCGAAAAGGAGAAAGTTGGTGAATACAACACTCAGAAAGCGACTACAGAGATGGGCGGCCGTAAATGGACTGCATGGTTTACGACAGAGTTACCTTTCACAGACGGACCTTATAAGTTTGCGGGCCTCCCGGGCCTGATTGTAAAGGTGGAGGACAGTAAGAAGGATTACAGCTGGACTTTAAAGGGAAACAAGAAGGTAAATAATTGGGAAGAACTTTCCTACGCCGAAAAGATGAACTCCAAGTATGGGGTGAGCCAGACTGTAGTGCTTGTGGCGCGGGATAAATTTGAGAAATCTCTGGAGAACTTCAAAGCCGACCCAATGGCAGAGATGCGTCCGTATATGACACCTGAGATGATGGGCCGTAAGATGCCGGGCTCAGACAAAACAATTGGTGAATTCATTAAAGATCAGGAGAAGTTTGCCAAGGATTTCTATGGCTCAAACAACAATCCAATTGAGATTCCGACTTCTGGCGGAAAGAAAAAATAACATATTAACTTCATTATAATTGGAAAGCCCGGTACACTCGTAAGCCGGGCTTTTTTGTGTTTACCGGTCTCCCCAGGCACGTCTTCCTTATTTAGATTAAATTTAAATAACGTATATTTGCACTAAAATTTACAGGCTTGAAAAACGATCTTTCCAACAAACTTTGCTGCTTCCCGCGTAGGACCTCCGGGAAGATTGTGGAATATGATAATGAGCATCTGGAGATGCCCGGTAAAATCATTGAAATGGGACTTTTGCCCGGAACAGTTTTCCGCATTTTGTATCAGGCACCCTTCCGCGGTCCCCTGTATGTTGAGTTTGGAGAGGAAAAAAGCCGGATTGCACTTCGCCAGGAAGAGGCACGTTTCATTATTGTGGAATCCATTACAGACTGAAATGCAGACTTCCCGAGAAAAGAAACAGGTCCTGCTGGTTGGAAATCCCAACGTAGGTAAATCAACAATTTTTAACGCCCTTTGTAACCGTCAGCAAAAAACCGGTAACTACGCGGGTGTGACTGTAGCCAGTCACTCAGGAAACTATATCTATGAAGGTGAGGAAATAGAGGTGATAGACCTGCCCGGCTCTTACAGTATTTACCCCAGTTCCGAGGATGAGGCCATTTTTGCCAAGTTCCTTGTAGACGAAATCCATAACTATTCCGGCGTGATCTATATCCTGGATGCCATGAATGTGAAGCGCGGTCTCCTGCTCTTCCGGCAGATTCAGGACTTGGGCGTGCCGCTTCTTCTGGTGGCCAACCAGCTGGATGAAGCCGAAAGACGCGGTATTACCATCAATTTTGAGGTACTTGCTCAGGAACTGGATGTGAAGATTCTGCAAACCAATGCCAAAGAGAAGCATGGTATTGACGACTTGCGCGAGGCTATACACCGGAATGAATTTAAGGTAGCCCACGCTATCTCCTTTGAAATCCCGCTGGAGCAGCGCGAAACCGTTAAGAGAATTGCAGCACAAACTACCGAAAAAAATGAGTACAAGGTTTGGACCCTGCTTTCCTCCGGAACCTATATGGGCAAACTGGACTCGGTGCACGAACAGTTGAATCTTAGCGAGGACAAATGTATCGTCCCCAAACGGCTGCAGACTCAGGAAACCATCCGCCGCTATCAAAGTATTGATAAAACTGTTGCTAAAGTACTTGCCGAAAAGCCCCAGCTAAAGGAGTTTCTTACCGAAAAACTGGATGCTTTGCTCGTCCACCGCTTCTGGGGTTATGTGTTCTTTACGGCTATATTGCTGCTCATCTTCCAGATGGTCTTCTTCATGGCCGAATATCCAATGAACTGGATTGACAGTGGATTCGCCTGGCTTTCCGAAACTGTAGCCGGCCTTCTTCCGGAAGGACCCCTGAACAGCCTTCTGTCGGAGGGCATCATTCCGGGTTTGGGCGGGATTGTCATTTTTGCACCACAGATAGGGATATTACTGTACTTCCTGTATTTGCTGGAGGATTCCGGTTATATGGCCAGGGTGATTTTCCTGATGGACCGTTTCCTGAAGCCCTTTGGGTTGAATGGTAAAAGTATTGTTCCGCTGGTATCCGGGGTTGCCTGTGCTATTCCGGCTATTATGAGCACCAGGAATATTGAAAATGTTAAGGAACGCCTTATCACGATACTGGTTACGCCTTTCATGACCTGTGCGGCCAGACTGCCGGTGTACAGTATCATCATTGCGCTGGTTATTCCCGAAGGCAACTTCCTGGGTATTGATTACAGAGCGATCGCACTCCTGGCCATGTACCTTCTTGGCTTTGTTGCCGCACTTTTGTCCGCCATTGTTCTTAAAAAGGTGATCAGGCAAAAAAGTAAGACTTTTCTGATAATGGACCTGCCGCTTTATAAGATGCCACTTTTTGGCTATGATTTTCGGCTGGTGCTGGGCAAAGTATGGGACTTTATTACAGGTGCCGGTAAAATAATACTTGCTGTAAGCATGATACTCTGGGTGATCAGTTATGTAGGGCCGGCCCGGAACGAAGGTGAAATTGTTGCCACCGATGTCCATCTGGACCATTCCTACCTGACCAAAGTAGGGCAGGCCATAGAACCGGTGTTTGAACCTTTGGGCTATGACTGGAAAATGGGTGTTTCAATTATTACCAGTTTTGCGGCACGCGAAGTGTTTGTTGGGACAATGAGCATGCTGTACAGCATGGATGATGATACCGAAGAAAGAAAGATTATTGATAAAATGCGAAACGATGTGCGGCCCAACGGTGAACCGATCTTCACACTGGCTACCGGTATCTCAATTCTCATATATTACGCCTTTGCCATGCAGTGTATTTCTACAATTGCGGTGGTATACCGCGAAACCAGGAGCTGGAGGTGGACCGTGATCCAAACAGTAGCTATGACCGGCCTGGCTTACATTGTGGCATTTATTGCCTATCAACTTTTAAAGTAATGTGATGGAAACCAATCTGTTCATACAGTATATTATTATTGCGGTTTTGCTGGTTGCGGCCTGCATTTATATCGTTAATGTTTTCCGGAAGAAGTTCGGTATGCGCCGTAAGGACAGCAAGGATAACAGCTGCGACTCCGACTGCGGATGCGGCTAAAAGTCCCGGTTATATAGTTGGATTCTGAAGGTCAATTACTGCCTGTGGATAACTGCGCCGTTCTATTCCCTGTGGAATTCCTATTTTTGTAAAGAACTTAAAAACACAGATTAATGTCCTTGATTAAAAGCATTTCCGGTATCAGAGGTACCATTGGAGGTAAGGTAAATGACAATCTTACGCCTGTTGATGTCGTAAAATTTACAGCTGCTTTCGGGACGCTGCTGCAGCGTTCTCATAGCAGGAAAGACCTTACGCTGGTCATCGGCCGCGATGCGCGTATTTCCGGTGCCATGGTAAATTCCCTGGTTACGGCTACGCTTCAGGGACTGGGTATACATGTAGTGGACCTGGGACTGTCTACCACCCCTACGGTGGAGGTAATGGTTCCTGAGCTGCAGGCGCAGGGCGGAATTATCCTTACTGCCTCGCACAACCCCAAGCAATGGAACGCTCTGAAATTGCTCAATGCTAAAGGCGAATTTATTAATGAAGGTGAAGGGGCTGAAGTACTGAAGATCGCCGAGGAAGAGGATTTTGAGTTCGCTGAGGTGGATCATCTTGGAAATTACGAAGTCCGCGAAGATGCTTTTGACATCCATATACAGAAGATTCTGGCGTTGCCAATGGTTGATGCGCAGGCAGTGCAGGCAAAGAAATATAAAGTCGTGCTGGATGCTGTGAACTCAACTGGCGGCATCTCACTTCCGCCGCTATTGGAAAAATTAGGCTGTGAGGTCGTAAAACTGTACTGTGAACCTAACGGACAGTTTCCGCATAATCCTGAGCCTTTGAAGGAGCACCTGACAGATATCTGCGAACTGGTCATAAAAGAAAAAGCAGATCTGGGAATTGTAGTAGATCCCGATGTAGACCGGCTGGCATTGATCGATGAAAACGGTGAAATGTTTGGTGAGGAATACACCCTGGTGGCCGTTGCCGATTACCTGCTGAAGCATACCCAGGGAGTCGCGGTCTCCAACCTATCGTCAAGCCGTGCGCTGCGGGATGTGGCACATACCCACGATTCGCAGTATTTTGCGAGTGCCGTTGGCGAAGTGAATGTGGTGAACCTGATGAAGGAGAAAAACGCGGTAATCGGTGGTGAAGGTAATGGCGGAATCATCTACCCCGACCTGCATTACGGCAGAGATTCGTTAGTAGGTGCAGCGCTGTTCCTTACGCATCTTGCGAAAGTGGGTAAGACGGTATCAGAACTGCGTGCCGGCTATCCTGCCTACTTCATGGGTAAGAAGAAAATTGAGCTTACACCCGACATCGATGTGGACGCCCTTTTAACAAAAATGGAAAAAGAGTATCAAAATGAAGAGGTTTCCGTGGTGGATGGTGTTAAAATTGATTTTAAAGAAAATTGGGTGCACCTCAGGAAGTCCAATACAGAACCTATTATCCGCATCTATACGGAGGCGAAATCCCAGGAAGAAGCCGACCGTTTAGGAGATGAGATGATAGCAAAGATTAAAACGCTGATATAAGGTCAGCAGAAATAAGTATAATTAAATGTTCAGTCAAAGTTTGGAACCCGGTTTCATACATTGGTTGGACTGCACATAAAATAAGTGGAAGAATTTTTTGAAAACGAACTTGCAAAAAAGTTCGAAGATATGATAGAGAATAATGAGGAGTATTACTTCGACAGTGAGGAGCTGGAGGATATCATTATATACTATCTGGAACTTGGGGACATCTCCTACGCAGAGCAGGCAGTAAATTTCGGACTGAAACTGCACCCTAATTCCATTGAGATCAAGACCAAGCAGCTGGAGGTTCTTCTGGAACTTGAAGATTACAGTAGCGCCCGCCGTTTAATTGCCGAGCTTTCGGAATCCTGTATGGAAAGTACGGATTTCCTGGTATGCTGTGCCAAGTATTACTCTAACCTGGGGAATCCCCGTAGAGCTATTGAATACTGTGAAAAGGCCTTGAAACTGGAAGAGGAGCAGAATTTCCTCCATAATTTCATTGCCGATGAGCATGTGAATCTGCAGGATCCGTTCAGCGCACTGAAGCATTATAAACTTGCCCTTACTTTTGATCCTAATGACGAGTATTCTTTTGAAAACTGTCTGGTTTGCCTGAACGAACTGAAGAAATATGATGAGGCTGTGGAATTTATGAATTCCTACCTGGACCGTTTTCCCTTCTCAGAGACTGCCTGGTATGAATATGGCCAGTTTTTCTTTAACCGGAAGAATTATGAGGAGGCGATAAAAGCCTTCGATTACCTGCTTGCGATCAATTCGGGTTCGGTAAATGTTTACGGAAACAAAGCTGCCTGTCTTGAAGCCTTAGGGAAGTATGACGAGGCCATCAAAGTATATCATGAAATGCTTGAAGTTGAGTTTACGAAAGCCTTCACCTATTATAAGATTGGCCTCTGCTACCGTGAGCTTAAACAGCCTGTACAGGCACTTGCTGCCTTTCAGAAATCCATGGTGGAAGATCCTCAGTTCTATCAGTCCATGATGGAGCAAAGCTATATTTACGAGGAGATGGGCGGAATGAAGGAAGCACTGCATTTTGCAAAGGAAGCTACCGCACTGAATGAGAATAATCTGGACTATCAGAAAAGGATGGCCTTCCTTTACATTGAATCGGGAAAGTTTGAGGAGAGTCTTTACTGCCTTAAGAAACTGGTGACCCAGGAACCCGAAAGGTTTTATAACTGGTATGCATATTCTGAGGTTTTAATGCTGCTGGGTGAATATGAGGAAGCCATTACACTTTTGGACATGGCTGTCTTGAAACATAAAAGGGCGGAGCTTTACTATCAGCGAAGCAACTGCCGGTTTCATCTGAACGACGAGAAGTCCGGTCGCGCAGACCTGGAGAAAGCGCTTGAACTGGATGAATCCATAGCGGAAGATATGCTCCAGAAATACCCGTTTATGAAGGATGAGGTAAAAAAGGTGAAAGCCAGAAAGAAATAGATGAGAACTAATGAAAGGGCAGATTTATATCTGCTCTTTTTTTATGATGATATGGGCTGATAATGGGGTTTTCGGGATTACTTCAGTCCTGCGCGAAGCCGTATCTTTTCTACAAATTCATAGGCGGCAGGACAGATCAGCGTGTTCCGGATCGTGAGATGATTGATCTGATAAATCTTTTTGCGGTCCGTATGCGGAAATTCCCGGCAGGCTTTAGGACGTACTTCATAGATGGAGCAGGTATTGTCGGCGTTTAGAAACCAGCAGGGCAGGTCTTGCAGGACCTTGTCGCCATCCTCATCTGTTCTCAGGTATTTGGACTCAAAATCTGCGGTTTTCATCCGTAAATGTTTTGCTATAAGTTCGGTATCCTTATCGGTGAAAAGAGGGCCGGTGGTTTTGCAGCAGTTGGCGCACTGCAGACAGTCTACCCGCCGGAAAACCTCATCGTGCACTTCCTGCACCAGATAATCCAGGTTTTTGGGTGGTTTCTTTTTCAGAGCCTCCAGCGTTTTGCGGTGGTCTTTCTGTTTCAAAGACGCCTGATTTTTGTAGAATTCAAGATCCATGCGGCAAAAATACGCCATATTTATTTCAGAAGTGTATCTCCAGCGCAACCTGCGGCCGCGATAGGAGCGGCTACCCCGCAGGGAGGCGGCGCAGCGAAGCGGCGCCGCCGACTGAGGAGTTATAGCGAATAGCGCGAAATGTCCGCCCAAAAAACAAGTAGTGACTGCAGTCATATTCCGACTGTTTTAAAAGCCGTAATTTTACCGCATGAAAAAGTTAGAAAGCAGGGAAGATATTGAATTCCTTGTAAATACATTTTATGATAAGGTTGGCCGTGATGAAACGATTGGGTTCTTTTTCAGTGATGTGGCAAAGGTAGACTGGAGCCACCACTTACCTAAGATGTACGCCTTCTGGGAAACGCTTTTGTTTGGCCAGATTTCCTACAAAGGCAATCCAATGGCCATGCATTTCCCTATAAATGAAAAAGTGGCTATGGAAAAAAGACACTTTGCACACTGGATAAAACTGTGGACGGAAACCGTGGAGGAAAACTTCAGCGGCGAAATGGCGGACCTGGCCATTTATAAAGCCACAAACATTGCGAATCTTATGGGACATAAAATGGAAATGGCCCGGAAGCTATAACTTTTCAGCCAGCCGGAGACGGTATATATAAAGAGGTGGGTCCTTAAACTCACCTCTTTATATTTTGTACTGATATAGTTTTTAGTTTAAGGAACTATTACGTAAAAGATGTAGGCTGCAAGGTTCACCAGCAGCACAGCGCCGTAAAGGTGATTTGTTTTTCCGCGGCTCAGCGACAGCATCACCGTAAACACAGACAGCGCCAGCAGGATAATTGATTTCATATCCAGGCCAAGCACAAATGGGATATCATAAATGATGCAAACCACCGAGATGGCGGGAATGGTGAGCCCAACACTGGCAAGCGCGGAACCCAGGCCCAAATTGATTGAAGTCTGTATTTGATTGTTCCGTGCCGCGCGGATGGCAGCCAGTCCCTCCGGAAGCAGTACCACCGACGCAATAATGACACCTACGAGTGCCCGCGGCGCACCCACCGTCTTTACAAAATTCTCGATAACGGGTGAAAGTCCTTTTGCCATGAATATCACTACAGCCAAACAGATAATTAACAGGAGCAAGCTGGAAATGGTCTTGAAGTTAGATGGCGGGTCGGCCTCATGCACTGTTTTATCAGCCTCTGCTACAACAAAGTAATTCCTGTGACGGACCGTCTGGAACATCAGAAAGGAGCCGTAAATTACCAGACAGGCCAATGATATAAAGACGAGCTGCGTTTCTGTATAAAACGGCCCGCGTACGCTGGAGGTATAATTGGGCAATATGAGCGTAAGAACAAGTATAGCAACAAGACTTACGAGGTAGGTAGTTGCAGAGCTGCGCATAAAGAACTGCTCCTTATATTTCATACTTCCGGCTACGATACAAACGCCCAGAATACCGTTCAGAATTAGCATAACGGCTGCAAATACCGTATCCCGGGCATAGGTCATGGCTCCCTCGCTGCCCGAGAGCATAAATGAGACGATAAGGCCAACTTCCAGAATCGTAATACAGATTGCCAGTATAATGGTGCCGTAAGGTTCGCCCACGCGGTGAGCCACAACTTCAGCATGATGGACAGCTGCCAGAACGGTTCCGAACAGCAGGAACGCGCCAATCACATTCGTAAAAATTGATGTATTTAATATGCCGCTCAGATAGAACAGCGCGGAAATAATTGGAAAAAGAACAGTCCAGTGAAGTAAATTTCTGAATTTCATAAAGTCACGATTTTCACAATTATACAAAAAATCTATTTTATTTCAAAATATTTTAGATAAAACAAATCAAAAATCCTGTATTAACTTCCAAAGATGATAATCCTGAAAGTCCGTAAACATATGAAACAGGAGACCGACAGCAATAACACGGTAAATTCCTTTAAGGAAAACAGCACCCAAACAATAAACCGCGACCATAGGGTAGGAATGTAAAATATGAAAACCCACACTGCTCCGGTCAGGATCAAAAACGGGATTAGCCAGCAGATGATCCAGGTCTACCAGCATGGTGGCAATCATTATTAAGTAGGCCTTGCGCCAAAAGGGCTTAAAAAAGGTGATGGCCAGAAAAAATGGGAATACGAAATGCAGGAAATAGTGAACCGAACTTCGCAGCCAATACAGGTCTTCCATCATATCCGTCCTTTAAGAAAATCCTGCCTGATGCTCTCATCCAACTTCTCGATCGCATATCGCAGCGTAGTCCGGGGCATTTTTCTATAATGCTTCTTCAGGAAGTCCAGCAATTCACCTTCATTCTTACCACCCATTTCCCGCAGCAGCCAACCGTTTGCCTTATGCATTAAATCGTGCGGATATTTAAGGTTTTTCAGAACTAACTTCTTCATAAGGTCAAATTCACCCCGTTTAACGTAGTGCATGGTTGAAACTACGGCCATGCGCTTGCTCCATAGGTCCTCTTCCGTGGCAAGGTCTTCAAGAATACTTTGATCTTCTTTATCAAAGCAGTGCCGGCCCAGGATTTTATAGCATGAATTGTCTACCAGATCCCAGTTGTTGATATGTTTCCTGTGCTGAAGATAAAAGCTGACCATCGCCTCTTTTTCACTACTGTCTTTTGACTTTTCAAATTTTGCGACCAAAATCAACAGGGCGCAGTGACGGTGTTCGTGGATTTCCGAACTTAAAACTTCAGACAGTTCCTCTACGGATATCTTATCCCGGAATTCTTTTGCAACTTTTCGCTGGTCCGGCACGGTTACGCCTATAAACTGATCGCCCTCAGCATATTCTCCTTTTCCGGCTTTAAAGAAGCGCGGGAAGAATGCTGCCTTTTCAGGAAGGGCAAGGTCTGCCAGCGCCATTTTTATTTCATCTGCAGCACTCACAAGAATAACGGATACTTAGTTATTAGGATCGGTTTCATCTTCAAAATATTCGAAAAGGAAATCATTATACGGGAAACGCGAGATATGAATTTTCAGCACTTCGTCATAAATCATCTTTTTCATTTCCTCAAAATTCTCTTTGGTAAGTGCGGATATAAACACTGTCGGATATTTTGATTTGGACATCCAGGTCTTTTCCCATTCCGCAAGGGAGATGTTTTTTCTGGATTCAGGTGTCAGGTCATCCTCCTCCTTTTTTTCATAGCTGAAGTCATCAATCTTATTGAAAACCATGATCATCGGTTTCTGATGAGCATTGATTTCCATAAGGATCTGGTTTACTGAGGCGATATGATCCTCAAAACTCTCATGTGAAATATCGACTACATGAATGAGCAGGTCGGCTTCCCGGACCTCGTCCAGTGTTGATTTGAAACTCTCAACCAACTGTGTGGGTAATTTGCGGATGAATCCAACCGTATCTGTAAGCAGGAAAGGCAGGTTTCCTATAACCACTTTCCGTACGGTAGTATCCAGGGTGGCAAAAAGCTTGTTTTCTGCAAAAACATCTGATTTCGAAAGGGCATTCATCAGTGTGGATTTCCCCACATTGGTGTAACCCACCAAGGCTGCCCTCACCACTTTGCCGCGGTTATTACGCTGGGTGGACATCTGTCTGTCTATGGTCTTTAATTTTTCTTTAAGCAGCGAGATCCGGTCTCTGATGATCCTTCTGTCCGTCTCAATTTCCGTTTCCCCGGGTCCGCGCATCCCAATTCCCCCTTTCTGCCTTTCCAGGTGGGTCCACATACGCGTAAGACGCGGCAAAAGGTATTGATATTGCGCGAGTTCCACCTGTGTCCGGGCATAGGAGGTCTGCGCGCGCTGCGCAAAAATGTCCAGGATCAAGTTGGTGCGGTCCAGAATTTTTACTTCGATTTCCCTTTCCAGGTTTTTAAGTTGCGAGGGAGAAAGTTCATCATCAAAGATTACGGTACCAATCCCATGCTCCTTTACATAGTCGCGGACTTCCTGAGCCTTCCCGCTGCCTATGAATGTTTTGGAGTCAGGCTGGGTAAGTTTCTGGGTAAAACGCTTCACAACCGTAGCACCGGCGGTATGAGCCAGAAATTCCAGTTCATCCATGTATTCAATCAGCTTGTCTTCTTCCTGCTGTTGGGTTATGACGCCTACCAGCACTGCATTTTCGTACAAATGTTCTTTATTTTCCAGCATATAGTTTACTTTATTAATGTAGAATTACAAATTTAGTTTTTTTCGCCGTTATAAATCAGCCTGAGGACCACGAGAACCGCAGTGGCACCTACCGCGATGCTGTTGGTAACCATCATGGAAATATGGTCCTGCAGGATTCCGTACCAAAGCCAAAGCGCAGAGCTTACAATACCTATGATGCAGGTGAGGAGGGAAATTTCTTCGGCCGATTTTTCCCTAAGTATCTTGATGATTTGTGGAATAAACAGAGCGGAGGAAAGTCCGCCGGCTATAAAGCCGATGATTTCAGGATTAATTTCCATGGTTTTTCTTAAAAAGGTGCTGATTATTCTCCGGAAACGTGCCATTTTCGTACCATCGGGCAGGCGTTTATAATAAAAGCATTAAATTAGCAGCCTTAAAATAATTTTTAAAAATGAAAAGAATATTTTTATTGTTAACCTTCATGCTGAGCTTCGTACAGATGCGTGCTGATGAAGGTATGTGGCTGATGATGCTGATCAAAAGGCTGAACGGACAGGATTTGCAGAAAAAAGGACTTAAACTTACTGCAGAAGAAATCTATTCCGTAAATCAGGCCAGCCTGAAAGATGCCATCGTGCAGTTTGGTGGCGGATGTACGGCTGAGATTGTTTCCAGAGAAGGTCTGGTGTTTACCAACCATCACTGTGGTTACGGTCAGATTGCAGCACTGTCCACTCCTGAAAAGGATCACCTGACCAATGGTTTCTGGGCAATGAAGAAAAGTGAGGAACTTCCTGCCAAAGGACTTTCCGTACGTTTCCTGGTTCGCATGGACGATGTGACCAGCCGAATCAATGCGCTGCTTAACAACCAAATGTCGGCGAAGGAAAGAAGGGACATCATTGATGCAGAATACAAAAAAATACAGGCCGAGAACTCTGAAAACGGTAAATATGTAGTAAGTGTAAAGGATTTCTATAACGGGAATGAGTTCTACTATTTTGTGTATCAGGATTTCAAGGACGTTCGTCTTGTTGGAACCCCACCTAACTCCATCGGAAAATTCGGTGGCGATACTGACAACTGGGAGTGGCCTAGACATACCGGCGATTTCTCCGTTTTCAGAGTATATACTGATGTAAACGGAAACCCTGCGGAATATTCTCCAAACAACATTCCGTTCAAGCCTAAACACCACCTTCCTGTTTCCATAAAGCCTATTAAACCGGGCGATATGGCAATGATTGTAGGTTACCCCGGCCGTACCAACCGTTTTATGACTTCATACGGTATTGACCAGCTGGTGAATAAAGATTATCCGGGTTGGGTAGATGCTTCCAAAGTGGCCATGGATGTCATGAAGAAGTACATGGACCGCGACCAGGCTACAAAACTTAACTATGCTTCACAGTATGCTTCTGTGGCAAACTACTGGAAAAACAGAGGTGGTACCATCGAATCTGTAAACAAAAACGGAACGATTGAAGACAAACGTAAAGTTGAAGAGGTTTTCCAGGCATGGGCTAACAGATCTGAGAATAAGGATCTTTACGGAAATGTGCTCGCCGATATGCAGGATTATTACCGCAAGACTTCTGCCAGAGGAATTGAGCGTAATTACGCTGCACAGATGACCAGAAACGCAAAATATCTGTCCTTCGCTACAGGTTTCGGTTCTATGTTCAAAAATTATATAGCTGAAACAGATGCTGCGAAAAAAGCGGAGATGAAGAAAACCATTGTAGACCGCATCAACGCCAATTACGAAAAGTTCAATCCAGCCCTGGAGCAGGAAATGCTTAAGGAAATAGTATCACTTTACCGTACAAAGGTTAGAAATGAAGCTGGAGCTCCCTCTCTTCAAACCATAAATCCTGAACTTTTGGATGAGGTTGCTAAAAATTCCATTTTCGCCACCAAAGCTTCAGCAATGGCTTTCCTTAATAATCCAGATGCCGAAAAGCTGAACAGCGATGCACTGCTGAAAATTGCCAACGCTTATACAGCTGATTCCCGTGCTACTGCAGAACGCTATACTTCTTATGACGATAAATTCAGCGACAGTAACCGTCTTTTCTTTGATGGTCTTCGCAAGTCACACCCTAAGCAGGAATTCTATCCGGATGCTAACTCTACAATGAGAATTACTTTCGGAAAAGTGGCTACACTGCCGGTACGTGACGACAGGGATTATAACGGTGTTACCAATAACTTCTATACAGACCTGGACGGTATGGTGAAGAAGTATAAAAAAGGTGATGAAGAGTTTGACCTGCCTCAGCGACTGCTTGATATGGCTGCCAAGAGAGATTACGGTCAGTATGCAGATCCTGCAGGCTACCTGCCGGTGAACTTCCTGTCTGATAATGACATTACCGGAGGAAACTCCGGTTCTCCAATCATGAACGGCAACGGTGAACTTATCGGTCTTGCTTTCGATGGTAACTCTGAAGCACTTTCCGGAGACATCGTTTTCGAAGAGGATTGGCAAAAGACAATTAACGTAGATTCACGTTTTGTACTTTGGGTTATCGACAAGCTTTACGGCGCCGGTCACCTCTTGGACGAAATGACAATTGTAAAGTAATAAGAATTAATGCCCCACTAAATATAGTGGGGTTTTTTATAATGAAAACTATATTTTGTAAAACAATTTTAGCTCTCGGTATGTTTGTTTCAATTTTTTGCGAAGCCCAACAGACCGTTACAGTCCGGGGAATTGCAAAAGATTCAATTAACAATTTCATCTCAATTGTTGTAAACGATACAATACGGAAATTCCGTGATAAAGCGTCAAGGGATGAAGGATTTGCAAAAAAATACCAGAGTGAGTTTGATGCGTTGGTTAACAATAAAGATTTTCATACAATTCCAGATTCAAGTGGAAACTATACCATTAATGCAAAATTAACAGACACCTTATTTTTTAGGAGATTCAAATTCTCCACCCAAAAATATAAAGCGAGCGATATTATTGCTAACAAAATAGAGGTTTTTCTAAAGTCAGTACCTTGTAAAAATTTTAAGCAATGTGAAAATAAAAAACCTGACAAACTGTACATTTTTGTTGGGAAGAAGTTAAATGTATCTGATATTGACACCTCTACTTATTGTGAAGATGTTTGGGACAGCGCTTACAGAGCCGAATATAAAATATTACGGCAATATTCTGACTACTATCCGGATTCGAATATAACTTTTACTGCATATGACCATAACAGTACTTATGAATACCAGTTTCAGAACTATGAAACCGTTTTAATTTTTGTTGGTGAATTCTGTAATGAGTTAATCCATTTAAAATATCAATTCTTCCCTGTTTATAAAACTAAAAATGGACGCTGGGCAAGCCCGGTTAAACCTCATGATGAACTTTATTACAAACATTGGAAATGTAATACTATAGAACCAGAGAAAATTAATTTTAATAAATCAGTCTATTTTGATGTACAGCGTCGGAAAGATCTTACGGACCAGCAACAAAAGGAATATAGTGAACAGCAGTTTCCAAAAAATTATTATAAAGTAAAAGAAGAAATAGCAGTTCCTATTATGGGAAGATATGCAGAAGACTTAATCAGATTATGGAAAGAATGCCGAACAACAGAAGATAATTAAATACTGATTATTTCGGCGGTTTTTTTATTTATAACTACTTTAATTCCAATCCAAACCTTAAAATTTTCAAAATTTTACTACTTTAGCGACGCTAAATAAATCTAACAAATGAAAAGAATATTTTTACTGTTTACATTCCTTCTGAGTTTTGTGCAAATGAAGGCGGATGAGGGAATGTGGCTGATGATGCTGATTAAAAGACTCAATGGAGTAGATATGCAGAGACAGGGCCTTAAACTGACCCCGGAAGAAATCTACTCTGTCAATAATTCATCTTTAAAGGATGCGATAGTAAGCTTTGGAGGCTTCTGTACCGGTGAGATCGTTTCAGACCAGGGTCTGATCTTCACCAACCACCACTGCGGTTACGACGCTATTGCGGCTGCTTCCACTCCGGAAAAAGATTTCCTGAAAAACGGATTCTGGGCAAACCGCCAGAACGACGAGTTCAACGCGAAGGATCTTTACGTAAGGTTTCTTATCCGTATGGACGACGCTACGCAGAGAATCAATTCCAAACTGAACAACAGTATGACTGCCGAGCAGCGCAAAGCAGTTATCGATGCAGAGTACAAGGCCATACAGCAGGAAAATTCTGAGAATGGAAAATATACCGTTGTAGTAAAGGATTTCTTTAACGGAAATGAATTTTACTATTTTGTATACCAGGATTATAAAGACGTACGTTTGGTAGGCGCACCACCTTCCGCATTGGGTAAGTTCGGGGGCGATACTGATAACTGGGAATGGCCAAGACATACGGCAGATTTTGCCGTATTCAGAGTTTATGCGGATGCTAAAGGCGCACCTGCCGAGTACAACCCGAAAAACGTGCCTCTGAAACCAAAGCATCATCTTCCTGTTTCACTGAAAGGTGTTCAGCCGGGCGATTTCTCAATGATCATAGGTTATCCGGGAAGGACCAACCGTTATCTTACTTCCTTCGGTATCGAGAAAATGATCAGAAGCGACTATCCGGCCTGGGTAGAAGCCTCAAACCTTGCCATGAAGGTAATGAAGAAGTATATGGACGGCAATAAAGCGACACAGTTGGATTATGCATCTCAGTACGCTAATGTGGCCAACTACTGGAAAAACAGACAGGGAACCATTGATGCTGTAATTAAAAATTCTACGATCGCCGAGAAGCAAAATGAGGAGCGAAAGTTCCAGGATTGGGCTTCCTTACCCGGCAACAGCATGTACAGTGGACTTCTTCCCAATATCCAGGTTTATTACGACCAGATAGCGCACAGAAATGTGGAAAGGATGTATAGCGGCATCCTGCAGATGAATGCCAAATATATTACGATTCCTTTCCAGCTGGGTTCCCTTTTCAAGGTATACGCAGCGCAGGACATCAATAACAGGATTGCGATGAAACCTCAGTTGGATGAGGCAGTTAATGAGCTTTATGCGGATTTTGATCCTGAATTGGAAGGTGAGATGCTGAACTCACTTGTGAATCTTTATCAAAATAAGGTGAATAAGGATGTGGCATCACGTACTTTGTTGGCTCAGGCTTCCGAGACGCTTTCTCTGCAGGCGCATTCTTCTGTTTTTGCCAATAAAGCTTCTGCCGTTAATTTTATACTGAATCCGGATCCACTTAAGCTGGATGCAGATCCGCTCTATAAACTTTCCAATGCTTATATTACTGATGTGAGAGCTCTGGGAACCCGTTTTGCAAAAGTGGAAGCCAACTTTGCCAAAAACAACAGGCTGCTTATGGACGGCTACAGAAAAGCTTTCCCGACCAAGGTTTTTTATCCGGATGCGAACGGAACAATGAGGCTTACCTACGGTAAAGTGGACCGTCTGCCACAAAGACCGGACAGAAACTACGACGGGATTACCGACAATTTCTACACTGATATGCAGGGGCTTGTAAACAAGTATAAGGAAGGTGATGAAGAATTTGACCTTCCAAAGAAAGTGATGGATATGCATGCCATGCGTGATTACGGAATCTATGCCGATGCGGCCGGTTACCTGCCGGTAAACTTCCTTACGGATCACGATATTACAGGTGGAAACTCCGGCTCACCGGTTATTGATGCGGAAGGAAACCTGATCGGAATCGCTTTCGACGGTAATTCTGAAGCTTTGTCCGGGGATATTGTTTTTGAAAAGGATTCCCAAAAGACCATCAACGTAGATATCCGTTTCGTGATGTGGATTATTGATAAATATGCAGGGTCCAAAAGGCTGGTGGATGAAATGACTTTCGTAACCAACGAACATCCGAAACCTGTAAAAGGCAGCGAGCTTACGAAGAAAAAAAAATAAGTTCAAGCTGAATACCTCAGATAATGGCTTCCCTAACAGGGAAGCTTTTTTTGTAGCTTTGATGAGGAATAATATCCTGCTGCATTCAGACTTAACAGTTATTATTTATATAAACCCAACTGAACATGGACTACAGATCCTACGAGACGGAGCGGCTGTTGCTGCGCCCTACAAATGCAGAAGATGCGGAGTTAACTCACAGACTTTATAATACTCAGGAATTTCTTCAGTATCTGGGCGACCGCAACCTGAATACGGAAGATGATGCTTTGGAATATCTGAAAAACAGAGCCTTCCCTCAAATTGAAAAAATGGGTTATGGAAATTACACGGTAATCCTGAAGGAGAATGGAGAAAAAATAGGCAGTTGTGGGCTTTATCACAGAGAAGGCGTAGCGGGAGTGGACATCGGCTTCGCTTTTCTCCCGCAATATTATGGGTTAGGTTATGGTTATGAAGCCGCCAAAGCCTTACTTGATGCCGGGTTCAGAGATTTCGGGCTGAAAGAAATATCGGCACTGACAGTCCAGGAAAATGAGGCATCCAGAAAACTGATTGAAAAGCTTGGACTCACCTTCCGGAAGAAAGTGTTTATCCCCAACGATCCGGAAGAACTGTTTTTTTACCTGATTACAAAAGAGGAATGGCTGAGCCGTACTTAAAACATACCGGCAAAACTTCCCGCTGCCACACCAGCCATTACGAGGACATATACCGCAAGCATTATCAGAATGATAATTCCTATAAACTTGTAGTGTGACCGTAAGTAACCAAAACACTCTTCAAGAGCAACCTCGTCATCTGTAGCAATTGCACGTTTGGCCCGCACTGAAAACAGAAAGAGGAAATACAGCGGAAAAAAGTAGAATAGCGCCAGCAAACCGTATATCAGCATAATTACCGAACCCTCGAACGAACCCATTGATAAACCTGAAAAAGAACCGAACAAAAGTGATGAAAGCACAACCAATGCCTGCAGGGCTATCAGAACCAGGCCGAGTAGCGAGAGGAATCGTGCCCAGCCGGCAGCCTCGTTTAAAAATCTTTTTGCATTCGGGTTTAATCGTAGTTCCCGTGGATCATTAAATGACGATCTTAGTTCCATAATTTATTTTTTTGCTGGTTGAAATTTCTTGTAACGGGCTTCAGGAGGAATGTTGGATAAGCTCTCTACATTTCCATCTGTTTTCTCCTGGTATAGGTTTTCCTGGATACAAAGGCTGAAGTAATGAGGAAAATAACAGTGTTAACTAATAAATAGTCACGCTCAAACTGGTTATGCCCCGGCTGACCGTTCAGGGCAAAGTGAAAATTACTGTATTCAAATGAATGAGTATCCTGGTCGGAAATCCAGATGCTGCCGAGCTGTAGGAAAAATGAGCTGAGATTTATTGTAAAAAGGATAAATAGGGTAAAAAGGAAAGATTTTATCAGGACTTCAATAATTTGTTTTGCTTCCATTTTAGTAGTTTTTAAAGTTTCGATTTGGTTTATTTTGTTGAATTATATATTCCAGAATTCCCTGTCCAGGCTTCGGTACTGTATCGCTTCGGCAATGTGACTGCTCTGTATATCGGTTAATCCTTCCAGGTCAGCGATTGTACGTGCCACTTTAAGTATACGGTCGTAGGCTCGGGCAGAAAGGCTCAGTTTATCCATTGCATTCTTAATCAGGTTTTGAGAATCCACATCAAGTTCGCAGAAGCGCTCAATTTCCCTGGGGCCCATCTGGGCATTGTAGCTTATTTCAAGGTCCATATAGCGCTTATTCTGCTGTTCCCGCGCTTTCATTACACGTTCACGTATCGTAAGACTGTCCTCACCTTTGCGTCGGTCGGCCAACTGCTCAAATTCAACTTTCTGTACCTCTACATGAATGTCAATCCTGTCCAGCAACGGACCCGACAGCCTGTTCATATAGCGCTGCATCTCGAAAGATGTTGAGGTATTGTTCGGGTCATCCGGGAAGTAGCCGCTGGGGCTCGGGTTCATGCTGGCCACGAGCATAAAACTGGCGGGGTAGTTTACGGTAAATTTTGCGCGGGAGATCGTGACCACCCGGTCTTCCAGGGGCTGACGCATGACTTCCAATACCGTGCGTTTGAACTCCGGCATTTCATCCAGGAAAAGAACACCGTTATGGGCCAGCGAGATTTCGCCGGGCTGCGGGTAACTGCCCCCACCCACGAGTGCCACATCAGAAATGGTATGATGTGGGCTGCGGAAAGGGCGCACCGTCATGAGTGAAGTCTCGGAACCAATCTTTCCGGCAACGGAGTGGATCTTTGTGGTCTCCAGGGCTTCTTTCAGGGTGAAAGGAGGCAGTATGCTTGGTACCCGCTTGGCCAGCATAGTCTTGCCACTGCCCGGTGGGCCTATCAGGATGATATTGTGACCTCCGGCCGCTGCTACTTCCATGGCGCGTTTTGCTGTTTCCTGTCCCTTCACCTCAGAAAAATCAAAAGGGAAATAGTTGATCTTATCCTGAAACTCCTTTCTTGTATCTATTTCCGTCCTTTCCAGGGGTATCCCTTTATTGAAGAAGTCAATGACCTCGCTGATGTTCTCTACACCGTAAACTTCAAGATTGCTCACAATGGCAGCCTCACGGGTATTTTGTTTTGGCAGGATAAAACCTTTGAAACCTTCCTCGCGCGCTTTTATGGCTATGGGTAAAACACCTTTTATAGGCTGCAGACCGCCGTCAAGTGAAAGTTCGCCCATAATAATATAATCGGCAATGGTATCTGAAACTATCTGATCGGAAGCAGCCAGGATTCCCAGCGCGATGCTCAGGTCATAGGCCGATCCTTCCTTTCTGAGATCGGCAGGAGCCATATTTATTGTGATTTTCTTACCCGGAACTTTGTAACCCACGTTTTTCAGCGCGGCCGAAATCCTGTAGCTGCTCTCTTTTATGGCATTGTCCGGCAGACCCACCAAATGGTAGCCTACGCCTGGGGTATCCACGCTCACCTCTATAGTAATCGTCTGTGCAGTTACTCCGTAAATGGCACTCCCATAGATTTTTACCAGCATACTAACATGATTTATACGTAAATTTAAACATATTTGCTTACCGGTGATTAAGTGTTTTCACCCTTTTTTTCTTTACTTTATTGAGAAATTTCAGGAAAAGAAAATTTCACCAGTCTATTATTTATGACCGGAGATTCAGTGAACCAATAAAACTCTTCTTAAATGATACAGCATATCCCGATTGAAAAAGTCCTTTTTCTGGACATTGAAACCGTACCCAATGCTTCAGCCTGGGATGATTTGCCCGAAAGTGAAAAGAGACTTTGGGATAAAAAGACTTTTCACCAGCGCAAGAATGAAATCACAGCTGAGGATTTCTATATGGAAAGAGCCGGTGTCATGGCAGAGTTCGGAAAGATTATCTGCATCTCCGTAGGGATGGTCGAAAAGAACGGAAGGCTTCTGATAAGAAGTTTTGCAAATGATGTGGAGAAAAGTATTTTGGAAGAATTCGGTGAGATATTCAACCGGCCCAAACTACACGATGTGATTCTTTGTGCCCACAATGGTAAGGAATTCGATTTCCCATGGATTGCGCGGCGTTTCCTGATTAACGGTATGGAACCACCGAAGCCGTTTCAGATGTTTGGCAAAAAGCCCTGGGAAATACCGCATCTGGATACAATGGAGCTTTGGAAATTTGGGGATTATAAGTCCTATGTTTCACTGGAACTGCTTGCCAGCGTCTTCGGAATCCCGACACCGAAAGATGATATTGACGGCTCAATGGTTTCATCAATTTATCACATTGAGAAAGACTTATTTAGAATAGTTAAATATTGTGAGAAAGATGTCTTAACTTTGGCAAATGTTTTCCGGCGCATGCGTCAGGAAGATTTGTTAATCAGAAGTGAGACTTAAAAGATGAATTTAACAGACGATCAGATTGCCGATATTGGCGAAAATATCATAAAAAACCTCAAGACCGTATACGATCCTGAAATCCCGGTAGACATCTACGAACTCGGCCTTATCTACGATGTTCAGATTTCAGAAGAAGGTGATGTAAAGGTGATTATGACCCTTACAACTCCCAACTGTCCCGTTGCGGAAAGCCTTCCGGCCGAAGTACGCGAAAAAGTTTCCGAAGTTGAGGGCGTGAAGAGCGTTGATCTTGAACTTACCTTCGAGCCTTCCTGGAATAAGGATATGATGAGTGAGGAAGCCCGGTTTGAACTGGGCATGTTTTAAGAAACTACCCGAAGTGAAAGCGAACTGTCTTTTTTAAATCGGGGTGCAGCGAAAGCGCTACGGGGCAGTTCATGGCAGTTTCTTCGATAAACTGCTTTTGTTCCGCGCTGTGTCCTGCTGCAAAATAGAGGTCACACACTATTTCTCCTATTTTACGCGGTGCCGCGGTCATGATCTTTTGAACTTCCGCATAGGCGCCCTCTATATTTACTTTTTTGTTTTTCCCTAGAATGGCAATCGTGGTCAGCATGCACTGTGCAAGTGAAGCTGCGCAAAGGTCTGTGGGCGAAAACGCTTCACCCTTGCCCTGATTATCCGTAGGAGCATCGGTCACAATTACGGAGCCCGACTGTAAATGTTCGGATTCGCAACGGAAACCGCCGATGTATTTTATTTTTGAGGTCATAAATCTATTCTGCTGTTTGAGTTATCGGTAATCTGAAGCGATTTGCCTGCGCGAATCCACCAACGCAGACCGGGGTCCATTTCTTTTCCTCTGTGTAAAACATCAACTCAATTTCACGGTTAAAATCTTCATTTGCACCGTTTGCCCTAACATTTTTAACAGTGCCTTCTTCGTCAACAATAAATGTCACAACCGATTTCATTTCTCCAAAAAAATGAGGTACGGAACTTACCTGCGGAGACTCCGTTGCTTTATACTTGCTGTTGGGTTTAAAGTTGGGAGGTCCGAAATTACCCCTGCTTTTACACTTTATGTCTTTTTTGGCTGGTGTCCCGGAAGAAGTATCTTCTTCTAATTTTATTTTATCGAGATAGGCCAGATTTTGTTGGCGTCTCTGCTTATTTACCTTCTGCTCATATAACGCCATTATTTTAAGCCTGTCCTTCTTGGAATGACCCGAAAGTGAATCTTTCGCTCGTTGCTGAAAAGCGATCAGGATTGAATCGTATCTTTTATTCAACTTACGTAATTCAAAAACGGAAGAGGTTTGACCCATCGTTAGAGAAAATAAGAAAAAGACAATAAGAGTTAATATATTTTTACACATAAAATTTTAGAAATGAAATACATCCTTCGCTTTGTTGTATGCGCTTTCGAAATGAAGCAGATTCAGTGAATGACTTATTTTTTCCACCGCCATGAAGTTGATAATCTGCTCAGTGGGCATATTTCCCACCAAATCGTCCTTGGCCATTGGGCAGCCACCAATTCCTTTAATTGCTGAGTCGAAACGCCGGCAACCGTTATCGTAGGCAGACTTCAGCTTTTTATATGAATCTTCGTACCGGTTATGGAAGTGGGCACCAAAATCAACATCAATATACTTTACCGGGATTTTGCTGAACAGAAGCTGGATATCTTCAAGCGTACCTGTACCAGTGGTATCTGAAAGTAAAATGTTCCGGACACCGATGTCGGAAAAGCGCTTCGCCCAATGATCTACCTCTTCCCAGCTCCATTCGTCGCCGTAGGGATTTCCGAAGGCCATTGAGAAATAGACATTCAGTTCCTTATTTTCTTTTTTGGCAAGATCCAGGATTTCTGTAATCTGTAAGAAGGCTTCTTCCCGGTCTTTATTAGTGTTCCTTTGCTGAAATGTTTCAGAGATGGAAAACGGAAAACCCAGGATATCTACCGTTTTATGTGTTAACGCTCGTTCCGCCCCGCGAACATTTGCCACGATCACCGAAAGTTTTGTATTGGATTCTGTTTTATCAATATTCGCCAAGACTTCACTGGTGTCAGCCATTTGAGGTATGGATTTAGGCGAAACAAAACTTCCGCAATCCAGTACATCAAAACCAACTGACATCAGCGCGTTTATATAGTCAATTTTTTCGGCGGTCGGAATAAAATCCTTCCAACCCTGCATTGCATCACGTGGACATTCGGTGAGAAACATTGATAAATTTTAGGTGATTTCAAAGATAACCAATTTGCAGGGAATGAAAAATCCCGCAAAGGATAGCAGGCAGGGCCGTGATTAGAATGTGCGCGGAGATTATTGAATCATTACTGTATTCTGAATCGACAGGGCTCCTATCAGGCCCAATCCAATTACCACTACTAAATAAGTTAGAGCATTTTTATTTCTGTAATTTTTAATTAAGAACAGGGTTAATGCGGCTAAGATTAATGCTGATTTAAGATATAAGTTGTCAACAAACATTGCCATTCCCGCCAGGATGATTATCAGCAGCCTCATAACCCGGGATCTATCAAAAGTTGGTTTCATATCTTACAAAGATAACAATGTTTATCCTCCACCGGTGAGCGGGATGTCACATAAGATCACCCTACGGCCGGTAACCCGGTTCCGTTTGGGAAACACCGGACTCTGTGCGGTAACACATAATTCCTTAACTTTGCTATACATAAAACCAAGAGAGACATGCAGACCATAGAATTCAACCTGGAATGGAAACTGAAACTCCAGAACCGTTTCATCAATTACGTGAAAATATACTCCACCAGCGATCCGGAGAGTGAATCCACACCCTCTACACCTCAGCAGTGGGATATCGCAAAATATATTTTTGAGGAGCTGCAGTCACTTGGACTTGAAAATGTGGAACTTGATGAAAACGGTTACATCTACGCCTACATCCCTTCAAATATTGAAAATGATGATGAGCCGGTAGTTGGTTTTATCGCGCATTACGACACCTCACCCGATTTTAACGGAGAAGGGGTGAAGCCTCAGATCTGGGACGATTATGACGGGGGCGACCTGCTTCTGAATAAAGAAACCGGATTTACCCTTTCTTCAACTAAGTTCGAAAGCCTGAAGCAGTATGTAGGCAAAACCCTTATTACAACGGACGGAACTACATTACTGGGAGCCGACGATAAAGCGGGTGTTGCAGAAATTGTAACAGCGGCCGAGTATCTGCTCGCGCATCCGGAAATCAAACACGGCAGGATTGCCATCGGATTCACTCCCGATGAGGAAATCGGACGTGGCGCACACAAGTTTGATGTGAAGAAGTTTGGTGCCGAGTGGGCTTATACCATGGACGGAAGCGAAGCGGGAGAACTGGAGTATGAAAACTTCAACGCTGCCGGCGCCGTAGTGAAAATACACGGTCTGAGTGTACACCCGGGCTATGCATTCGGAAAAATGGTGAACGCCTCACTGCTGGCGGCCGAATTCATCCGGATGTTACCTGAAAACGAAACACCTTCCACTACCAAAGGCTTTGACGGATTTTACCATTTAACCGATCTTAAGGCCGATGTTTCTGAAGCCAGGATCCAGTACATCATCCGTGACCACGACGAAGATAAATTTGAAGCCAGAAAAAAGCTCATGACAGAAAAGGTGGCGGAATTTAACGCGAAGTATGGCGAAGGAACGGCGGAGGTAGAGATTAAGGAGCAGTACCGTAACATGAAACAGCAGTTTGAGGGCAAAATGCACATCATTGATATTGCTGCGCAGGCAATGAAGGATGCCAATGTAGAGCCTAAAATAAAAGCGATTCGCGGAGGAACAGACGGTGCCCAACTGTCTTACATGGGATTGCCCTGCCCTAACATCTTCGCCGGCGGCATGAACTTCCACGGGCCCTATGAGTACGTAGCACTGGAAACTATGGAAAAAGCGGTGAAAGTAATTGTCAATATAGCTAAGGCTGTTAAAAAGACAAATTAGAGATTGACCTTATTGTCAAAATGTCCAGACTTAACGTTTGGAATGGTTTTGATACCTCATTATTAACAACCTAAAATAATATAAATATGTATCCAGAAGAATTGGTGATGCCAATGAAGGCAGAACTTACTGATAAAGGTTTCCAGGATGTAACATCTGCTGAAGCTGTAAATGAAGCATTGGCAAAACCCGGAACCACTTTGCTTATGATTAACTCTGTATGCGGCTGTGCGGCAGGAGCTGCCAGACCGGGTGCTGTTTTCTCTTTAACCGGTGACAAAAAGCCGGATAATTTGGTAACCGTTTTTGCAGGTTTTGACGGTGAAGCTGTCGCTGAAGCCAGAAAACATCTGGCACCGTTTCCTCCAAGTTCACCGTGCATCGCACTTTTCAAAGATGGTGAATTGGTACACATGCTGGAGCGCCACCACATTGAAGGTAATCCCGCAGGTGCAATTGCAGCGAACCTTCAGTCTGCTTACGACGAGTATTGCTAAACTAAAAAGTTTTTTTTAGAACCGCTGCTGATTTCCGGCCGCGGTTTTTTTGTGCGTCAATGTTTTATACCCATTTTATTACCTGCATTTTCCGGAAATCAGTTATATTTGAAGATGGCAACCAAAGCACTGTTCAATTCTGTCGTAAACTGGTTTATCAGGCAAAGGATAGATCAAATCGAAAACTTCATCAAGAATCCCATCGAGACGCAGAATGGTGTCCTTTTTTCGCAGCTTTTTCATGGCGAAAACACGGAATACGGCAAGATCCATGGTTTCAGTTCCATAAGTTCCTATAATGATTTTAAAGAACGTGTGCCGGTGGTAACCTATGAAGATTTTGAACCTTACATCGAGCGGGCCAGGAAGGGAGAAAAAGATGTTTTCTGGCCGGGACAGATTAAGCAGTTTGCAAAGTCCTCCGGCACCACCAATGCCAAAAGCAAATTCATACCTATTTCGGACGAAAGTCTTGATCAGTGTCATTTCAAGGCCGGTAAAGACCTGCTTTCCATCTATGCCAACAACCATCCCGATAATACGCTTTTCCTCAACAAAAACCTGAGGCTGGGCGGCAGTGCTGAACTTTACCAGGATTTTAACACGAAGTTTGGTGATTTGTCGGCAATTATGATCGAGAATCTTCCGTTTTGGGTTGAAATAACCACTACACCCAGCAAAAAGACCTCACTGATGTCCGAGTGGGAAAGTAAACTGAAGGCAATCGTATCGGAGGTGAGAAATGAAGATGTCGGAAGTCTTACCGGGGTGCCCAGCTGGATGCTGGTATTGCTGCAGCGCATTTTGGCAGATACCGGACAGGCCAATATCAGTGAACTTTGGCCCAATCTTGAGGTATTTTTCCATGGTGGTATCAGCTTTAAACCTTACCGTGAGCAGTACCGCAATATCATTGGTAAGGACATCAACTATTATGAGATTTATAATGCTTCAGAAGGTTTCTTCGGCATCCAGGACCGGTCCGGCAGTGATGAGATGTTGCTGATGCTTGATTACGGTATATTTTACGAATTCATCCCTATGGATAAATTTAACCCGGATGACCTGCAGGCAATTCCTTTGGAACAGGTGGAAACCGGTAAAAATTACGCAATTGTAATCACTACCAATGGCGGTCTCTGGCGCTACCTTATTGGGGATACCGTGAAATTTACTTCCCTGAACCCGTTCAGGATAAAGATTTCCGGCCGTACCAAGCATTATATTAATGCTTTTGGCGAGGAACTCATGATTGATAATGTGGAGGCCGCACTTGAAAAAGCCTGCGAAGCTACGCAAGCATCAGTGTCTGACTACACCGGGGCACCGGTTTTCATGAAGGATGGTAAGGGTGGCGCCCACGAATGGATTTTTGAATTCTGCCACGCCCCAAATGATATGGACCTTTTTACAGAGGTGTTTGATAACCATCTGAAAGCCATCAATTCTGATTATGAAGCCAAGCGCTACAATAATATGACCCTTAACAAACCGATTATCCATATTGCCAGACCGAAACTTTTCTACAGCTGGATGTCCGAAAGAGGTAAATTGGGAGGGCAGAACAAAGTCCCCCGGTTAAGCAATGACCGGGAGTATATAGAACCGCTTCTCAAACTCAACGCCGCAGATTAGTTGTTTTTAAGGTCTGCCTCTGCTTTATCGGCAGAGCGTTCTACCTTTTCAGCACCTTTTTTAGTGGCTACTTTCACATCTTCACCGGCCTTTTTCAGTTCGGTACCGGCTTTATCGGCTGCCTTTTCTAATTTCTCGCCGGCTATGTTTAGTTTTTCCTTAGCGCTCTCCACGGTATTAGTAATGGCAACAGTATCCAGTCCGGTCGTTTCTTCATTCTCAACCACGGTTGTAGTTACAGTGCCGTCTGGGTTCTCTATGGTTTCAGTCTTGGTTTCAGACTTTGTGCAGGCGGTTAAGAGCAGGGAAACAGTACCCGTAATCATCAGCTTTTTCATAGTATTTGTAATTTGGTTAAATTAATATCATGGATTTTGTTGAGGTGTTTGATTTGAAGATACAGACTTAGCAGCATCCGCTTTATTCCCTGTTTCCTCCTTATGCTTCTGTAAGCTGGCCGCTGAATCCGCGCTGCGAATTGCAGGCTGCCGCAATCTTGCCACTACCGTGGCCGAAGTTGCACCGGGAGAAAAAGAGTCAATTGGAACGGTGTCATACTCCGCGTGCACATCCTCATCCACCGCTGCAACTCGGCTCACTGATTTTTTTTCAGAACAGCCCATCATTATTAACACGTAAATCAAAATGAACTTTTTCATCTTTTACTCAATTTTAAATTCAGCAATCACGGGAAAGTGATCGGATATGTTTACAGTTCGGTCCACACGGTAACTAATAGCCTTTATGCTTTCAGATGTAAAAATATAATCGATCCTGATTGGCACTTTATAGTCATGGAAACTCGTAGCAGAACCCCTGCCAACTTCCACAAAAGCATCTTTCAAATCTCCAAGCAGCGTATAATATTCATACGAATTTGGTACTGCATTAAAATCCCCTGCCAAAATTACAGGATAAGGAGACTTTTTAACAGCATCAGCAATCAGGTCCACTTCATCCTCGTGAATTCTAAAGGTTGGAACAAGTCGCTTAAGTATATATTTGGCCTTGCTTCTGTTTTTTTCAAGATCCTCTGCGGGCCGTACTTTATTCTTGTCGAAAAAGAAGGGAGTGAGATAGACATTAATGACGCGGATCACCTTTCCCTGGTGTTTGATGTCTGCATAAAAAGAATAGCCATCTTCCCCGGATAGAGGTCCCTGTTCGATGATTTCTGTAGCTGAGGATGTGGAGACTACCCAATAATCCTTTGATTTGTGGGCGAGCCCGATCATATGCTGTACCTCACCCGGATCCTGAAGAATCATAAGGTCCGCACCGGTTTTGTTCAGATAGTCAGCGGCTGCTTTTTCACCAAGTTTTCCGGTTTTTAAATTGGCCGAAACGACCTTCAGAGTGGGTGTTTCTGTTTTTGGAGAACTGAAGTTCAGCCACCTGCGGGTTGGATTCAGAAACAGGACCGAAACGGCCAGGAAGAAGAGTGCCTGTTTCTTCCACAGTACGATCCATAACAGGCAAAGTAAAAGGTGTACACCCATAAACGCCGGGAACAGCAGTGAAAGCAGATTCAAACCCGGCAACACCGACGGCGGAATGTAGGCGTTCAGCAAAGTTGCAGCTAACAGCATCACAACGGCTGTATGCAAAAGCATTAAAAATCTCCGTAAGATCATTCCTAAAACCTGTCGAAGCGGTTTTGTTTATTTTTCCAGTTACGTATCCAGAGAAACCCGATCAGAGCACCGCCCAGGTGTGCAAAGTGTGCAATATTATCACCTTCAAACTGGCTGAAACCAAGGTACAGCGAACCGGCAATAACTATGGGTAATAGCACCTTGGCTTTTATAGGCACAGGAATGAACATCATCATCAGCTCCGCATTCGGAAAGAGGACAGCGAACGCAGTTATTACTCCAAAAATAGCTCCGGAAGCGCCAACCATAGGAGTTACAAGAAGGTCAAAAAGCCGCCTGCCCTCCAAATTAAGCGAGTTGTAGTAGGATTCATTTAGATTGAATCGGTCTGCATTCGCAAACACGGCAGCAGGATTCACATTTAGGGCTGTAACTTCGCGCGCAAGTTGCAGGATCTGGAAATAATTCCACAAATTATAGATCACAAAGGATCCCAAACCGCAAACAAGGTAGAATATGATGAATTTACGCTGACCCAGGATTTTCTCCAGTACAGGTCCGAAACTGAACAGGGTAAACATATTGAAGAGCAGATGCATCCAGCCACCGTGGGTAAACATATGGGTGATGATCTGCCAGCTTTTGAAACTTTCGGACATCGGATAATAGGCTGCCAGATAATAAAGCAGGTTTGGATAAATATAATAGGTCAGGATAAACAGGACCGCGTTGATTATGATAATGGCCTTAACCAGTGGGGTGATCTCTCTGAACATAATTTCTTAAAATTTATTTTTCAAATCCTCCAGCGGAAGCTCCACATAACAGCATTTCCCGTCAGGGAGATAAGCGGGGAATCCGAGCTGCGAAAAGTCGCGGATTACCTGTTCCGCATCATTTTTATAGATGAAGTCGAAACGTGATTTGCTCTGCATCCTGCTCCATTTACTGTTATAGAACTCCATAAACTGATCTTCGGTACGGTATTCCATGATTTCAAAAAGTTCCTCAATAAACTTTACGACCTGAGTTTCCTTAAGGCCGGTAGGAACAGCGTCTACACGAAGTACATTTTCGTGCGCAACCTTGATGTCGAATCCGAGTTCGGGCAGGAATTTCTTTATTGATTTGTATTTGTTTTTTTCGATTTCGTTCATGTGATACTCCAGCGAGAAAAGCAGGGAATGCGAAACCTGTTCCTTTTTTCTGTCGCGGTTTTTCTCCGTTACCACCAGCCGGTGCATCCTGCCCAAATCAAGCATCAATGTCTTTTCGCCTTTATTAAGCAGCCAGTAACCATTGGGAAGCCGCATCAAATCTTCGTCAAAATCCTCATCTTCAAACAGATTGATCTTAGACGGGGCCGCTTCAATGGTCTGATGATACATTTGCGCCAGATTCTGTATCTCTTCGCTTTTAACTTGTGTTTCATCGCGGAAGGGATTATAATTTCGGTCTACCTGAATCTCCGGCATCCGGAAACTGCTTTCACTACCTGATTTTGGAGTGCTGAAAAAGTCCATCTGCGGGTCGCGGTCAAAATCCAGGCTGGGCGCGATATTATAAATGCCCAATGCTTTTTTGACCGTGGAACGGACGAGGGCAAAGATCACATGTTCATCCTCAAATTTAACTTCTGTTTTTTGTGGATGAATATTAACGTCGATTTTCTCCGGATCCAACTCCAGATAGAGAAAGAATGTCGGAATCAATCCGGGCAGTAAAAGCCCCTCAAAGGCTTCCTGAACAGCTTTGTTTAAGTAAGGGCTGCGGAAAAATCTGCCGTTTACAAAAAGAAACTGCTCCCCGCGCACTTTCTTTGCCCCTTCCGGCTTGGCTACAAAACCGTCCAGTTTAACCCAACCAAGATCTTCTTTTACCGGTATCAGAAGTGGATGGAGTTTCCGACCAAATATTTCCACAATACGCTGCATCTGCGAACCTTTGCGTAACCGGAACACAGGGTCATCGTCGTGAAAAAGTGAAAATTCAATATGCTCGTGTGCCAGTGCCACGCGGTGGAATTCGTCCATGATGTGGCGGAACTCCACATTGTTGTTCTTGAGGAACTTGCGGCGCGCGGGAACGTTGTAGAAAAGGTTCTTTACACAGAAATTTGATCCGGCCACGGTTTGTACGGGCTCCTGAAACTGCAGTCCGCCACCCTCTATATAGATGTTGGTGCCTACTGCTGCGCCTTCTTTTTTTGTTTTGAGTTCCACCTGGGCTACGGCGGCTATTGAAGCTAAAGCCTCACCGCGGAAGCCTTTGGTTGAAATCTTAAATATATCTTCTGTCGTCCGGATCTTGGAGGTGGCATGTCTTTCAAATGCCATACGTGCATCAGTTTCGGACATTCCTGCGCCGTCATCAACCACCTGAATCAGGTTTCGTCCGGCTTCACGGACGATGAGCTCAATTTTGGAAGCACCGGCATCAATGGCATTTTCCAGCAGCTCCTTTACAATGGAGGCCGGTCTCTGTACCACTTCACCTGCCGCAATCTGGTTGGCTACATGATCCGGTAAAAGCTGTATGATATCTGACATTTTTAGGTGCTTAATTGGCAAAAATAATCAATTGTAACGGGAATACGCATGCAAAAGGTCCCCAGTTTGTGCGCCGGCATACCTTAAGTACACATCCGGAAGGTGCACTATAGAGAAAACGATGAAGGTCTTGTGGAAGACAGGTTCAGCTAAACTTGGCGCCTATTATTCTATTTATAGCTTGTCCAGTATCTGCTGGATATGGATTTCCTGAAGGCAGGCATAATCGCCGCGGAAACATTCGCGGTCTCCAAATACAGAACAGGGCCTGCAGGTAAGGTCTTTAACCTGAACAATGTCTTCTTCACTTTGGCCGTATCCCAGAAAGCCGGCAAAATGGTGAGTAGATCCCCAAACCGAAATGCACCGAGTTCCGGCCAGGCTGGCCAGGTGCATATTTGCTGAATCCATTGAGATCATGACCTCAAGGGCGGATATTTTTTCCAGTTCCTGGCTAAGGGTAAGAGTTCCTGCAAGACTTTTTGTATTGGGAATCTGTTTTTCCCACATGCTTAAAGTTTCAGTTTCCTCCTTTCCGCCGCCGAAAAAAAACACTTCATATTTCTTTGCCAGCAGTCGCGCCAGCTCATAGGACTTGTCCAGTGGCAGCATCTTCCCTTTATGCTGTGCAAAAGGCGCAAACCCAACGCCAGACCGGGGCTTGCTGTCCGTCCTCAGATCGTGCGAAAGGGTCAGGCTGAAACCAAGTTCTCTAAATACATCTGCATAACGTTCTACCGTGCTTCGCAGCTGCTGTTTCTCAAGGTTCCAGATGTCAGTAAGTATTTCCTTTTCTTCCTTACCCTTATCGATTACGGCAACCTTAAAACCTTTTCTGGCGAATTTCCTGTCAAGGATTTTGGTACGTATCACATCATGTAGATCCGCGATATGCGTCGGACTGAATTCCCGTATAAGCTGTGTGGCAAGTCGCTGCATACCAAAGAAACCTTTAAAATCGTCCAGATTTATTCCTTTGAAAATAAGATTGGGAATGCCACTGAACAGGGGTTTGAAATGCTCACGTGAGACCATTACCAAACGTGTGTCGGGATTTTGCTCTACAAACTCCCGAATGACGATGGCGGCCATTGCCACATCGCCAAACGCAGAGAACCGGTATGCAAGAACGGTACTCACGATTTCAGCTGATATGCGACAGCGTAAAATTTAATTTGCTTGGTCATGGCCATCAGACCGTTGGCGCGTGAGGGCGAAAGAAATTCCTGCAATCCAATCTTCGAGATAAAATCAAAATCAGAACCGAGTATCTCTTCAGTGGTGTGTCCACTATAGATGGAGGTAAGCAGTGCTACGATACCCTTGGGCAGAATTCCGTCGGAATCCGCATTGAAAAACAGTTTTCCGTCGCGGAAACTGGCGTCTATCCATACCTTGGACTGACAGCCTTTAATGAGATTTTCATCGGTCTTTTTATCCTCAGGGAAATTGTTGAGCTGTTTTCCCAGGTCAATCAGGTATTCGTATTTCTGCTCCCAATCTTCCAGGAATTCAAACTCCTCAATCAGTTCCTGCTGTTTCTCTTTAATTGTCATACTGCAAAATTAGCGAAAGTTTTCCTTTCGCACTTTTTCAAAAAGAGCCAGGATCTGATGCTCCTCGTTCTCCCAGTTCAGATGTTCCGCAGCTTTCTCAAGCTCAGGCTGATAATATAACCTCCCTTTCTCCAGGACTGTTTTAATCCTGGCCGCCAGATTTTTAGGGTCATGATTTTCCACCATTTCACCTACTTTAAAATCATTGTATACTTTCATCATTTCAGGGAAGTTGATCATGACAACGGGAACCCGCGACTGTATATAATCGGCCACCTTGTTGGGCAGGGAATAAAGATAGCTTACACCGCCGTTTTCTTCCACACTCAGGCCCACGTCGGCCGTACGGGTGAGTTTGCGCAGTTCGTCCGGATGAAGTTTGCCCGCGAAAACAACCCTGTCTTTCAATCCTTCATCAACTGAAAGCTTCTCATACTCGGTTCGCATCGGTCCGTCACCTGCAACGACAAGTTGGGCACCGTTGATATAATGCATTGCCCTTATCGCGCTGGGTATTCCACGGGACTGATTTACAGCACCCTGATATAATATGATCTTTGTTTTGTTCCCGGGGATAGTGATTGGTTCCTCAATGATGCGGGGTATATTGCGTACCACAACCGGATGTACACCGTATTCCCTGGTAAACCATTCCGCATAACTCTCACTTTCCGTCATCATATATCTGATGCCGGGTACCAATCTTCTTTCTAGGAATTTCCACACCTTTTGTGTCCAGCGACCTTGTATGGCAGGCATCTCGGTGAAAATTTCATGACTGTCAAAGACCAGTGGAATTCTATATTTCCGGGCAATGATCATATTGGGTAAAAGCGCGTCCAGGTCATTGGCCAGTAAAACCGTTTCCCGGTCTGCTTTTCTGTCCAGTTCCTTATAAAGTTTCCACATGAACTCCGGGTAGGCATACCGGAGAACCTGCGATTTTATGTGAATCCGTGAAAACGGATAAGGCCGTTCCATGTGTTCTGCGCCGCCCCAGTCGTTGCCAATTAGCTCAATACGTTGCCCATTCTCATGAAGTGTTCGGCAAACCTTTTCAATCCGCTGGTCTGTATAGAGGCTGCTGAAGGCCGAAACCAGAATTTTCATGCAGAAGTTTTTTCATTTTTGAACAGATGATACACCTGAATAAAACACAGAATTGCATTTGGGATGATTATGGGCCAAAGCATGCCGCTGAATATGCCGTAAATGACAAAAAGGATACAGCCTATCATGTTAACAAAGCGGATTTTCCTTATGTCTTTCAGTATGAAACTTAAAACGATAAACACCGAAGCTGCATACCCGCAATAACTGGCGATTTCTGGGCTCATAATAGTTGTTTTGGAGCGCAAATCTAATCATTTCCAGTAAGATAATAAAAAAGGGTCCTGACAGAAAGTCATTATTTAAATTTTGGTAAAGTATTTGTAACTTAGAGTGTAACTAAGGCCGGAATTCGCCGCCTTATTTTTTAAATGAGAACCTAATTATGGATTATAAATTTTCAGATGGTTTGGACAAAGTTTTCAAACACAGCAAAAGCGAGGCTCGACGGCTGAAAAGTGAATTCCTGAATACCGAACATCTGCTTCTGGGAATCATAAAAACCGAAAATTCCGCTCGTGAAATTCTGCAGAACCTTAATGCAGACTTAACTCAGATTCGCAGAAAGATTGAGACAATGAGTGTTTCGGGAGTCAATGTGCTAAGTGATGAAATCCCGAATATATCATTTACGAAACTGGCAGATCAGGCGGTTAAACGTTCCGAACTGGAATGCCGTCAGTATAAAAGTTCCGAAATCAATACCGTGCACCTTCTTCTGGGTATACTTTATAAATTTGAAGACCCAACTTCCAGCATTTTGAGTGCTTATGATGTCGATTACGAAGGTGTATCACGTGAATATCAGCTGATGCTTAAGAATTCCGGTGAGACACCGAAGATGAGTGCTTATGACGATGATGACGAGAGGGAAGAGTATGGCCAGATGCGCAAGCCGGGTGCCAGTCTTGGCGCAGGCAAAAGCAAAACCCCCACACTCGATAATTTTGGCAGGGATCTTACCACCTTGGCTAAGGACGGTAAGCTGGATCCTGTAATCGGACGCGAAAAGGAAATCGAAAGGGTTTCACAGATCCTGTCGAGACGTAAAAAGAACAATCCGCTTCTTATTGGTGAGCCGGGTGTGGGAAAGTCAGCCATCGCTGAGGGCCTTGCGCTTCGTATCCACCAGAAAAAAGTGTCCCGTGTTTTATATGGAAAACGGGTGATCACCCTGGATTTAGCCAGCTTGGTGGCGGGCACAAAGTACCGCGGTCAGTTTGAGGAAAGAATGAAGGCAATAATGACTGAGCTGGAGAAAAACCGTGATGTCATACTGTTTATTGATGAGTTGCACACCATTGTTGGAGCAGGTAGTTCTACAGGCAGCCTGGATGCATCGAATATGTTTAAGCCGGCACTTGCGCGCGGCGAAATACAGTGCATCGGCGCAACTACCCTGGACGAATACCGTCAGTATATTGAGAAGGACGGTGCTCTGGAACGCAGGTTCCAGAAAGTGATGGTTGAACCTACCTCAATAGATGAGACTATCCAGATCCTTAATCAGATTAAGGATAAATATGAAGACCATCATAATGTTACCTATACTGATGAAGCGATTACTGCTTGTGTAAACCTGACTTCAAGATATATCACGGACCGTTTCCTGCCGGATAAGGCTATTGATGCTATGGATGAAGCGGGCTCCCGGGTGTATATCAAAAACATGAAGGTGCCAACCGAGATCATTGTCAATGAAAAGAAAATTGAGGAGATCAAGACCCAAAAGCAGCAGGCTGTAAAGGCTCAGGATTATCTTGAAGCTCGTAAGCTTAAAGATGAAGAGGAAAGGCTCACCCGCGAACTTGCCGCAGCTCAGGAGCAGTGGGACAAGGATGTGAAGGAAAAGAAAGAAGTGGTTAGCGAGGAAAGCGTTGCCGAGGTTGTTTCCATGATGAGTGGAATACCAGTAACCAAGGTAGGTAAGAACGAACTGGACAAGCTGGCGCAAATGGATGATAAACTGAACGGCAAGGTAATCGGACAGGAAGAAGCGGTGAAGAAGGTAGTGAAGGCTATTCAAAGAAACCGTGCCGGCCTTAAAGATCCCAACAGGCCTATCGGTACATTTATCTTCCTGGGAACTACCGGAGTCGGTAAAACCGAACTGGCAAAGGTGATGGCCCGCGAACTGTTCGACAGTGATGATGCGCTTATCCGTATTGACATGAGTGAATATATGGAGAAGTTCGCTGTATCCAGACTGGTAGGTGCGCCTCCGGGATATGTAGGATACGAAGAAGGCGGTCAGCTTACTGAAGCCGTGCGCAGGAAACCTTATGCTGTGTTGCTTCTGGATGAAATTGAAAAAGCGCATCCTGATGTATTCAACATACTGCTTCAGATTCTGGACGAAGGTCATATTACCGACAGTCTGGGACGTAAGATTGATTTCCGTAATACGATCATCATCCTTACTTCCAATATCGGAACCAGGGATCTCAAGGATTTCGGAGATGGAGTTGGTTTCGGCACAACAGCCAAGAAATCTTCCTCCGATGCACGTGCCAGAGCTACTATCGAAAATGCACTGAAGAAGGCTTTCGCACCGGAATTCCTGAACAGAATTGATGATATTATCATCTTTAATTCACTTTCAAAAGAAGATATCAAGCAGATTATCAACCTGGAGCTTTCCAAACTGTATGCAAGACTTGAGAAACTGGGTTATTCTGTAGAACTTACGGAAGAAGCGCAGGATTTTATTGCCGAGAAAGGTTGGGACAAAGATTTTGGTGCACGTCCGCTTAAGAGAGCAATTCAGAAATATATCGAAGACCTTATAGCGGAAATGCTGGTAAATAAGCAAATTTCTGAGGGTCAGACCATTGTATTAAAACTGAATGAGGAAAAAGATGGCCTGGAGAAGGAGGTTGTTCCCAAAGCTAAGAAGGAGAAAGCATAATGTTTGAACTTGTAAAACAAAGGGCCGCAGAAATGCGGTCTTTTTTGTTGAATATTTTGAAGTGGTTTAACAAGTTGGTGTACTGTCAATGACGGTGATGCACAGCATAAATACCTGCAGGGCTTACAATCATTCCTAAAACCGTAATTTTGCACAAATTTATATAACAATGAAGATTGTAGTTGGACTTTCCGGCGGAGTGGATTCTTCAGTAGCTGCCTATCTTTTACAGCAACAGGGTCATGAGGTGATTGCGCTCTTTATGCGGAACTGGAATGATGCTTCTGTCACCCTGGAGGACGAATGCCCTTGGGTAGAGGACAGCAATGATGCCCTTATGGTAGCCCAAAAACTGGGAATTCCTTTCCAGGTGATTGATATGAGCGAACTGTATAAGGAAAGGATCGTAGATTATATGTTTGCCGAATATCAGAACGGTCGTACGCCTAATCCGGATATTCTGTGTAACCGTGAGGTTAAGTTTGATGTTTTTCTGGAAACTGCGCTGTCTCTGGGTGCTGATAAAGTAGCCACAGGACACTATGCGCGGGTGGATTCGTTTGAGAATGAGAGCGGTGAGACCACCAACCGTTTAAAGGCAGGTAAAGACAATAATAAGGACCAATCATATTTCCTGTGCCAGCTTAATCAGGAGCAGCTGTCAAAAGCCCTGTTTCCCATCGGAGAACTTACCAAACCGGAGGTTCGTGCCATTGCCAAAGAGATAGGCCTTGTTACTGCAGAGAAGAAAGATTCGCAGGGCCTTTGCTTCATAGGTAAAGTGAGCCTCCCGACTTTCCTGCAGCAGCAGTTGCTGCCCAAACAGGGAGAGATCGTTGAAATTTTCAGTGATTATCCCATATTTCATAAGGACATTCCTGAATTTAACTCAAAGCAGGAAAAGTTGGAGTTCCTGTCAGCCAAAATTAAATACAGTAAAGAGGACGGCAAAGTGATCGGAACCCACCAGGGCGCACAGTTCTTCACGATTGGCCAAAGCAAGGGTCTGGGAATAGGGGGACATAAGGAAAGTTGCTTTATTATTTCCAGGGATATGGAGAATAATATCATCTACGTGGGCGAAGGCCGTAACTTCCCGGGACTCTTCAGGAAGGCACTTAAAATTGATAACGCCGATGTTCACTGGGTTCGTGAAGATTTAAGGCTGGAAAACGGCGAATCAATGCCAGTGCAGGCCCGGATCAGGTACAGGCAGGCTTTGGAACACGCTGTGTTGTATCAATATGAAGACGGTCTCTATATTGAGTTTGCAGAACCACAGTCGGCGATTGCTGAGGGTCAGTTTGCAGCCTGGTACAACGGTGAAGAACTTCTGGGCAGCGGGGTAATTTCTTAATACCTCAATTCATTACAGAATTCAGATTGAAATTTTCATATTGGCCATTTGAAGTTGATTACTCATTTTATAAAAACTAAATTTACGGTAAAAATTTCTCCAATGAATAGAACTACATTTTCCGTAGCCGCTGTACTGGCTTTAATGCTGACTTCCTGTGTTACAACCAAGACGTACACCATTGAATCAAAAAGCAACTCCGAGGTTCAGGGAACCGCAATGTTTACCCAAAAAGGCGGTTCTGTAGAACTGGATATGAATGTGCTGAAACTGAAACCAAACGGGATCCATGCGGCACACATCCATGAAAACGGTGACTGCAGCGCTCCGGACGGAAGTTCAGCTGGCGGACACTGGAATCCTACTTCACACGACCACGGTAAATGGGGTATGGGTGAACATCATATCGGCGACCTGGGTAATCTGAAAGCGGATGGCAACGGTACTTCAAGACTGGTGATGAAAACGGACAAATGGTGTCTGGGATGCAGTGATCCTGCGAAAAATCTTTACGGAAAATCAATTATCATTCATGCTCAGGCCGACGATTTCAAAACCCAGCCTACCGGAAACGCCGGGGGAAGGATAGGATGCGTGGAAATTAAATAATCCGGATATCTGTTGAACAAAAAAAATCGTCATTGCAAAATGACGATTTTTTTTATGCCTGATTGGCAGGCTGTTAAATCATTTCAGAGATTATATTAACCGCTTCTTCCAGGTAAACATCTTTGGAAAGCGTCTTTTTCCAGTTCTCCGTCTTTTTCCTGAAGACTTCATCTGTCTTTTCACGCTGCACCTCCTGCGGATAAATGGAAAACACGAGCCCGTTATTAAATTTATCCAGTTTCTCAAATTTCCTGATCTCGTCCTTACGCTGTTTCATCAGTGCGAAAAATTTGGTTTGGTTCACCGTTATACTTTCCTCTTTGCCCATTTTTTCCTTCCACTGCGCAGATTCCAGCAATAACTGATAATTTGAGTTTACGCTCATCCGCTGCGCGCTGTTCTGCTGCATCTTCGGAATATTGATCCCGTTTACCTTATTAAAAGCTACCTGTGGAATTTTGTCCCAGGCCAACGCATAATCATCATATCGTTCACCAATTTCTGAAAAGGTAAAGAAGTCTTTCATCTGTATATCCGATTCAATACCTTTCTTCTGGGTGGATTCTCCCGTAATACGGTAGAATTTCTGAATAGTCAGTTTCAGTGAGCCGAAATCGTCGTTCGTGTTCAGGAAACGGTTGAGGTCTACAAATGTCTGCACGGTTCCTTTACCGAAGGATTGCGGAGATCCCAGCACCACAGCGCGGCCGTAATCCTGCATGGCCCCTGCCAGAATTTCGGAAGCCGAGGCAGAAAGTTCGTTCTGCATAATGGCCAGAGGTCCCGTCCAGATCGGGGCATTGGTTTTATTTCTAAGTGTCTGTATCTTACCCTGTCCATCCTTTACCTGCACATAAGGACCGGCATTCATAAACAGTCCCATGATATCGCCAACTTCTGTCAGTGAGCCGCCGCCGTTATTGCGCAAGTCCAGGATAATTCCCTGCACGTTCTGCGCTTTTAGTTTGATGATCTCATTCTTAATATCGTCTGAGGCATTACGGCCATCTTCCTTATCAAATTCGGCATTGAAACCGGGAAGGTTAATGAATCCGAATTTCTTGCCGTCTTTAGAATTAATGATGATGCTTCGGGCATAAGTATCCTCCATGGCAACTTCCTCACGGATCATGGTAACCTCCTTAACCGTCTTGTCTTTCTTTTCTACTGTTAGGGTTACTGCGGTGCCTTCCTTACCGCGAATTAGCCTTACTGCCTCATCAGAAAGCATTCCAACCACATTAACGGCCTCTTTGTTTGGCAGCGACTTTACCTTCAGGATTTTGTCGCCTTCGGAAAGCTGTTTGGATTTCCAGGCAGGTGCTCCAACAGTAAGTGCTCCCAAAAAGAGGTTTCCTTTCCTCTCCTGAATAATGGCTCCGATGCCTATCACTTTACCGGTGAAGTTCACATCAAAATCCTCCTTATCCCGTGGTGAAAAATAGTTGGTATGTGGATCGAAAACCTCTGAATAAGCATTCATATAAACTGTAAACCAGTCCATTTTCTTTCTTTTCTTGAACCGGGTAAAGGTTTCTCCCATAAGATCTTTCACCTCACCTGTAGCTTTGGTCAGTTTTTGCTCCGGCGTCAGAATTTCCAGCTTTATAGTATCCTTAAGTCCGAATTTCTGAACACTGTCCTTCTTTTTACGCTGGCTCTCTTCCCTGCTGTTCAGGGTTTCCATTTCCTGAAGGATATTGTACTTGATGAATTTCTTCCATTCATTATACTGCTCCTCCCGGTTTACCGGAGCCTTCTTGATCTTATGTTCCAGTACCAGAACTTCATCTTCATTCAGATTGATAGGCTTGCTGAAGATTTCCTGCGTGATCTTGTCGATCTCGTCCACACGCTGATAAAGCCTGTCCACAGTAAGTTTGTAGAAGGTAAGGTCACCACGGTTCAGATAATCATCAAGTTTAGTACGGTGTTTGCTAAACTCTGCCATATCCGACTGCAGGAAATATCTTTTACCGAAATCTACCATCTCGAAATACTTATCGTAGACTTCCTGGGAATAGGCATCATTAATCGGTTTCGGACTGTAATGCAGATAAGAGAGGGTGTTTTTCACGCTAACCATGATGGTTTGCATCTTTTCGTCGTCATTCTGGGCTGCGTTGAAACAGAACATCAGACTCATTAAGGGAACAAATAAAAGTAATTTATTTAGTTTGGACTTTTTAAACATATTGTAAACTTATGCTGTTATTAGTTAAAATATACCTGTGGTTGTTACACAACTGGTCAGAACTTCAAATTTAATACCTAATTACAAGATAACAGGGTTTTTTAAGTATTTTTGTTAAAAATAGAAAGGAATATGCAGAGACCTCAGATATTAGTCACCAATGATGATGGCATAACCGCTCCGGGCGTTCGGAATCTGGTTGAATTTATGAATGAAATAGGCGATGTGACTGTGGTTGCACCTAACTCCCCACAAAGTGGCAAAGGCCACGCTATTACAATTAATTCTACACTTACATTTGAGGAAATACAGTTGGAAGGACCGCAGAGAGATTTTTCACTTAGCGGTACACCGGTGGACTGTGTTAAATTCGCCCTGGACAAAATATTAACAAGGCGGCCGGATATTGTTGTTTCAGGAATTAACCACGGGGCCAATTCATCCATCAACGTCATTTACTCCGGTACCATGTCTGCAGCGGTAGAGGCAGGTGTGGAAGGTTTACAGGCCATTGGATTTTCGTTGCTGGATTTCACTTGGGACGCCGATTTTAGCCAGGCCAAAGAGTATATCCAGCAAATTGTAAAGAAGACTTTGGAGAACCCAATGCCTAAAGGGGTGGTTCTTAATGTGAATATTCCCAAACTGGAGAAAGACAAAATAAAGGGGATTCGTGTTTGCCGCCAGGCAGTAGCTAAATGGGAGGAAAATTTTGACGAAAGAATCAACCCACACGGCAAGAAGTATTACTGGCTGACAGGTTACTTCAACAATATGGACTCGGGCGCTGATGCAGATGAGAATGCACTCGCCGAAGGTTACATCTCGGTGGTGCCGGTGAAGTTTGACCTTACCGCACACGAGCATATGAACAGCCTCGGACAGATCCTGAACACCGATGCTAACGCATCCTGGATTTAATCCTTACAAACTGAATATCATACGGCACCGTAAGTGCCAGATGAATCAGCACAGCTGCAAGGGGTGATTCAAACCAAATAGCCATCGCACAAAGCAAAATACCAAAGGGAATGCAGGAAAGCATCTCCCTTTTTCCGTTTACAGCATGCAGCAGAACATACAAAACGACATTTATTGCCACGGCGTTAAAGGTTCCGAACTGCTCCATGCAGAAAAACAGGAAAAATCCTCTGAACCAGATCTCATAGGTGGCTATAAAGGCAATCCGCACCGTAAAATACAGGCTAAGGAATCCGCTGCCTTGGAGTGTCGGATGAACCTCCACCTTATTCTGCCTAAGGTCTTTATCTGCGATAAAATAAGCGAAACCGGACGTAAGCAGGACCAATCCGGCGAGCGACGGCCATTTTAGAATGCCTGTTTCTGCCGGAAATAGTTGCGGTAGCGGAAAATAAAGCAGCGGCAGAAGTCCGAATACCAGAATTCCTGTCACATTCAGCAAAATGAGCAGCGAGGGGCTTCCCAAAGCGGAATCCGGGTTAAGCAGGCGAAGTGAATTTCTTCTGTAGGCAATCAGGAGAACTGCAGTGAATATGACGATGCTGATAATGAAGGATTCCATGAGTGCAAATTTCCGCAAATATAGATGGTTCACCGCTTATCAAGAGGATTTGAAATAAAAGTTGAGTCCGCAAATAAAATTTCTTAACTTCACTTTACTAAATAAAGCACTCATGTCCAGGAATTTAAGCGCACTTTCTGGCCGTAAGGGTCTTCACCGGAATTTGTTCGAACTTTTGGGAATGGCAGCTGCAGTAGCTGAAGGTACACCGGCCCCTGAAACTCTTGCCCGGTTGGCAGATGAATTCCTTATCGGCGATGCGAATACCTACGGCAGCGTCACGGCCTATGATTTTATGAAACCTGAAAACAGGGGAAAACAAATTTATATCTGCAACGGTTCCGCCTGTTTGTGTGCCGGCACACAGGAAAAAGTAGAGGAAAAAGTGAGGATGCATTTTGAGGAGTCAACGATAGGTCATATGACCTGTCTGGGTCGCTGCCACGAGAATTCCTCTTTCCACTATCAGGGAAAAAATTACTCCGGTAACAGTATTGACCATTTGGAAAATCTTCTGAAAAATGAAGAAACGGTTCAGAACGGACATTATGGGGTTTCCGCCGCTTACCCGCTTCTCACTGAATCTTTTAATGATATTGAGGAATTTAGAATATTGCTTTTTAATGCTTTGCAGAGGGGTCCTGATGAACTTCTGGATGAAACAAAAGTTTCTCAGGTTCGCGGGAGGGGCGGCGCCGGTTTTCCTATGGGAATAAAATGGGAAAGTTGCCGTAATGAAATTTCCGACGAAAAGTTCATTATCTGCAATGCCGATGAAGGTGATCCGGGTGCGTTTTCAGACCGATATCTTTTGGAGGAGAGGCCTTTGTCCGTGCTTTTCGGTTTGTTGGTAGCCGGTATCTGCACCGGTGCAAATTGGGGAGTCCTCTTTATCCGTGCAGAATATCCTGAGGCGGTACATGCTGTTGAAGAGAAAATCCGGCAGCTTTACGCAACTAACCTGATCGGGGATGATATGCTTGGTTCGGGCTTTACTTTTAATTTTAAGGTAATAAAAGCGCAGGGAGCTTACCTATGTGGCGAGGAAACCGCACTTATAAACGCAATTGAAGGGCAACGCCCCGAAGTACGTACAAGACCGCCCTTCCCCACGCAGCAGGGGCTTTTCCTTAAGCCAACAGTGGTAAATAATGTGGAAACCCTGGCAGCCGCCAAATGGATCGTGCAGCACGGAGGATCTGCATACGCTCAATTAGGCACCGAAAAATCAAGAGGAACGAAACTGGTGTCACTGGACGGTATGTTCAACAGGCCGGGGATTGTAGAGGTTGAAATGGGTACTCCGCTGGAGAAAGTCATTTATGAATTAGGCGGAGGCTTCCGCAGGCCGGTGAAGGCGCTTCATATTGGAGGGCCATTGGGCGGAATTGTACCTGTAGAGAAAATAGCGGCACTTACCGTAGATTTTGAATCTTTTGCGGCAGAAGGTTTTCTCTTAGGCCATGCCTCAATCGTGTGTATACCTTCCGATTTTCCCATGATAAGATATCTGGAGCACCTCTTTGATTTCGCCGCATTTGAAAGCTGCGGTAAGTGTTTCCCCTGTCGTTTGGGCACAAAACGGGCGCATGAAATGCTGCACGCTGCGGCGCATGATATGAAGACCGTAAACAGAGAGCTTTTTATGGATTTGCTGAATACCCTCCAGCAGGGTTCACTTTGTGCACATGGCGGTGGGATTCCCCTGCCGGCACGAAATGCACTTATGTATTTTGCAGATGAACTGAACCTGCATTTCAATTAATACCTTCGGAATGATGGAAAACATTGCTTACATCAACAACCAGCCATTTGAATTCTATCCCGGCGAAACCGTGCTTTCATTCATCCGGAGGCATAAAGGACAGCGGTCAGTTCCTACACTTTGCGATGCACCCAACCTTGAGCCTTTTGGGTCATGCCGGGTTTGCTGCGTGGATGTGGCTTTGGAGAAGGATGGTAACACAAAAGCGATGGCTTCGTGCCACTCACCCATAGCGAAAAACCTTTTTATTTACCCGGACTCGCCTAATATCCAGAACCTCAGGAAAAATATCCTTGAGCTGGTGCTCTCGGACCTGCCGCCTGACCGACGTTTCAGTAAAACTGCACAACCTTCCGAGTTTGACCGTGTGGTTCAGGATATCGGTATAAGCGGTGTCCGATACGAAACATCAGGTAAAGACCATTTTTTACCGGATACAAGTCATCCTTATATGCGGTCGGACCTTAATAACTGCATCAACTGTTTCCGCTGCATACGCGCCTGCGATGAGGTTCAGGGTCAGATGGTTCTCAATATGGCAGGCAGAGGCTATCAAGCCCATATTATCAAAGGAATGGATGTGAGTTTCATGGAGTCGGACTGTGTGAGTTGTGGGGCCTGTTCGCAAACCTGTCCTACCGATGCGATCACCGATATATTCCAATTGTCCGAAACCGTCCCTGAAAAGGTAACAAGAACTGTTTGTACCTACTGCGGAGTTGGCTGTAACCTCAATGTTGCAAGCAGAGGTAATGAAATTATTTCCATAACGAGCCCTTATGATGCTGAAGCGAATTTGGGTCACACCTGTCTGAAAGGCCGGTATGCTTTTAAATTCTACAATCATCCCGACCGGCTTCGCAGCCCCATGATCAAAAGAAACGGTAAGTTCGAGGAGGTTAGTTGGGGTGAGGCCTATTCCTTTATAGTTGAAAGTTTCAAAAGAATACTGGCCCAAGACGGACCGGATGCCATAGCGGGGATTTCATCGGCGCGTACTCCAAACGAAGAGAATTATCTGATGCAGAAGTTCATGCGTGCAGTAATCGGGACTAACAATATAGATTGTTGTGCCAGGGTTTGTCATTCGCCTACTGCGCTGGGTATGCAGCGCGCCTTTGGAACCGGAGCTGCCACCAATTCCATTGATGATTTGGCCTACACGGACTGTATCCTGGTTATCGGTGCCAATCCCACCGTGGCGCATCCGGTAACAGGCGCCAGGATTAAGCAGAGAATGATGAAGGGGGTTACAGGTATCGTAATCGATCCGAGGAAGATTGAGCTGGCCAAATTCGCAAAATATCACCTCCAGCTACGACCCGGTACTAATGTCGCCCTGCTTAATATGATGCTTTATTATATTATAAGTGAAGGACTGGAGGATCAGGAATTCATTCATAACAGAACAGAGGGTTATGAGGAAATGAAAGGCGAAGTCCTGAAACTGGATATTGATGAACTGGAGCGCATCACAGGTGTTGATAAAAATCTGGTCCGGGAAGCCTCAGTTGCATACGCTGCGGCAGGGGCTGCCATGGAATTTCATGGTTTGGGTGTTACTGAGCAGATGCAGGGGACATTTACAGTACAGCTTATTGCAGATCTTGCGATGATCACAGGCAATATCGGAAAAAAGGGCGCCGGCGTAAATCCTCTGCGCGGGCAGAATAATGTTCAGGGTGCTGCAGATATGGGTTGCCAGCCTCACCAGGGTGCCGGCTATCTGGATGTAACCGATCCCGAAATTAATGAAAGATACAGTCTTTTTTACGGCCGTAACCTGCCAATGCATATTGGCTACAAGATTCCCGAAATGTTTGATGCAGCTATTGCAGGAAAATTAAAGGCGCTTTGGCTCATTGGTGAAGATGTCGTGCAGACGGACCCCAACACGAAGAAGGTGATCAATGCACTGGACAGTCTGGAAATGCTCATAGTGCAGGAGCTTTTCATGACAGAAACTGCGCGTCATGCCACAGTAATTCTGCCCGGGACTTCGTTCCTGGAAAAAGAAGGCACATTTACAAACGGCGAGCGACGAATCCAGCGCGTACAAAGAGTAGTACAGCCATTGCAAGGAACAAAGACCGACGGTCAAATTATAGTTGATATAATGAATTTAATGGGTTATCCCCAGCCGGATTATAGTGCGGGTGCAATGTTGCAGGAGATTTCCCAGGTCGTTCCCTTCTTTGCAGGCGTAAAATGGACCGAACTGGGAAACAGCGGAAAACAGTGGCCGGTGGCGCCGGATGGCACCGATACCAAACTTTTGCATGTGGAAAAATTTAACCGCGGCCTGGGAAAATTTACCTTCATCAATTTTAAAGAATCCAATGAAATCGAAAATTACGGTAAGGACTATCCCTACATAATCACCACCAACCGTGAGCTGGAACATTATAACTGTGGTGCAATGACGCGCCGTACCGGCAATGTAGAAATTCTTACTGAAGATCTTTTGCTCATTAACCCGGAAGATGCGGCCAGGGAAAAAATTCAGAACGGCGATTTTGTGTGTGTGGAGTCTCCGCGTGGAAAAGTAGACATCAAAGCCAGAATAACGGAGGAAATGAAACCGGGAATATTGAGTTCAACCTTTCATTTCCCTGAGGTTATGCTGAACATCATCACCTCGGACGAACATTGTTCCGAAGCGATGTGTCCAGAATATAAAGTGGTGAGCTGCCGGATAAGGAAAAGCAAAGGAAAGTATAAGAAGATGATGGACGCGCAGGAAAAACGTTGACGTTATCGTGAAAGGGTATAGGAACAGATTTTGCCGCACTTTCCGTAATATATACAAGTATGAATAATATTCTTCAACATATAACAGAATTTGCAGACAGAGCTCATGGTGAACAACTCCGCAAATACGCACCGGACAGATATATTGTTCATCCGATAAGGGTGATGGAAACTTTAAAAATATATACCTCTGATATTTCTGTTCTTGCTGCTGCACTGCTGCATGATGTGTTGGAAGATACTCCGGTTACCGCCGGGGAAATGCGAAAGTTCCTGAATATATACCTGAATGAAGACGAGACAGAAAGAACGGTGGATCTGGTGATCGAGCTGACGGATGTTTATATTAAAAAGAATTATCCACTTTTGAACCGTCGAACCCGTAAAGAAAAAGAACTGCAGCGGTTAATACGCATATCGCCTGACGCGCAGACAATAAAGTATGCCGACATTATGGATAATGCGGTGGAAATTTCTGCCGGGGACGGCGATTTTGCACGCGTTTATCTGCGTGAAGTACGTCAAATACTCCTCAAACTTAACCGTGGAAACAGCGAATTAAGGGAGAAAGCTTTGGTGGTGGTAGATGCGGCGCTTGTGGCCTTGAAATCCAAATGACTGTCAATAATAAAATGGCAACGAATGAGAATTGAAAATGATATGAAACTTGGTTTTAAGGATGTGATGATCCGGCCAAAACGTTCTACATTAAAGTCACGCGCCGAAGTGGATTTAACAAGAAAATTTATCTTCAGGAACTCGCAGAAAGAGTGGAACGGTATACCGCTTATCGCAGCGAATATGGATACGGTGGGCACATTTGAAATGGCTGCCGCACTGGCAAAAGATGGATGGATGACCGCTGTTCATAAACATTACTCGCTGCAGGAATGGGATCAATTTCTCAGCACTGCTACAGATGGAATTTACGAACATATTGCAGTGAGCACAGGTACAGGTAAAGAAGATGAGCAAAAAATCAAAAACCTCTTTCAACACCACTCGCGGCTGCAGTTTCTGTGTATTGATGTGGCAAATGGTTATTCGGAATATTTTGTAGAGTTTGTTCAGAAAATGAGACATCATTTTCCAGCTAAAACGATTATGGCGGGAAATGTGGTGACGGGCGAAATGGTGGAAGAACTGATTCTCGCCGGTGCAGACATTATTAAGGTCGGTATTGGTCCGGGCTCCGTATGCACCACCCGAATAAAGACAGGTGTGGGATATCCGCAACTTTCTGCTATCGTTGAGTGTGCTGATGCCGCACACGGTTTGGGCGGACATATTATTTCGGATGGAGGCTGCAGAGTTCCCGGCGATGTGGCCAAAGCCTTTGGTGGCGGAGCCGATTTTGTGATGCTTGGCGGCATGCTGGCCGGACATGCCGAAAGCGGTGGTGAGATTGTTGAGGTTGACGGTAAAAAATTCCGCCAGTTTTATGGTATGAGCTCAAAGACCGCCATGGACAAACATGCTGGTGGTGTCGCAGGATATCGTGCCTCCGAAGGCAAGACTGTCCAGGTGCCCTACCGTGGTGGTGTAGCAGAAACCGTTCGGGATATCCTGGGCGGCGTGCGTTCTGCGTGTACCTATGTAGGTGCGTCAAAACTTAAAGAGCTTTCCAAACGAACCACATTTATCCGTGTGGCCGAACAGCATAATGAGGTTTTCGGTGACTGATAATCTGTATTTATAATTTGCACTCTTCGCCTATCACAAGAACCATATTTTTACCCAAAGAACATATAGGCCAAAATAACAGATGTAGTAATACCCACCAGGTCAGCCAGCAGCATGGCTCCAACCGTATATCTTGTGTTGCGGATATTTACCGCTCCATAATATACCGCGATTACATAAAATGTAGTGTCTGAACTTCCCTGAAGAATACCCGCTAAACGTGAGGGGAAGGAGTCCGCGCCGAAGGTGGCCATAGTATCTACCATCATACCGCGTGCTCCCGACCCCGACAGAGGTTTGATGAGCGCAGTCGGAAGTCCGTCCACAAACCTTGTATCGGTGCCTGCAGCTGCAGCCAGCCACTTCATTCCGTCTATGATCACCTCGAACACACCGGAAGTTCTGAGCATGGAAATTGCGATAAGCATCCCAACCAGGTAAGGAATGATTTTCACGCAGGTCCAGAAACCTTCTTTTGCCCCTTCAATAAAAGCATCAAAAACATTAATTTTCTTATAAATCCCGCCCAGAACAATAGCGAAGAAGATAAGCAGGATAATTCCGTTGCTCAGCACTTTGGAGAAACTGGCAAGTTCGGACTGGTTAAGGCGTAGCAGGAATACGACCAGAGCAGCAATTATCGCTGAGATCCCGCCGATATACGCCAGTATTACAGGCTGAAACAGATTTATTCTCTGCTTTACGGATACGATGATCATAGCGGCCATTGTAGCGGCAAATGTAGCAATAAGGCATGGCAGGAAGATATCAGTTGGGTTCTGAGCATTCATCGAGGCCCTGATGGCAATAATCGATACCGGAATAAGCGTTAGGCCACTTGCATGAAGACACAGAAACATGATCTGCGCATTGGATGCCCGCTCAGCAGATGGGTTAAGGGTCTGCAGGCTTTCCATGGCTTTCAGTCCAAAAGGGGTGGCGGCATTATCCAGACCCAGGAGATTAGCGCTGAAATTCAGCATCATATGTCCGAATGAGGGGTGGTTTTTAGGAACTTCAGGAAACAGTCTGGAAAAAAACGGCTGTATCATCCTGGAAAGCAGGTTGATGCCGCCGGCCTTTTCAGCAATACTCATAAAGCCCATAAACAGGGTCATAATCCCGATAAGCCCTATGCAGATTTTTACTGCCGTTTCGGAAGTGCCGATTACGCCGTCCGTAGCCTGTACGCGGTAGACCTGAACATTCTGTTTCAGGCTGTCCGTTTTATAGGAAATATGCTGCTCTTCGTAGAGATCGGTTTTTTTCAGTGCCTCCTGCACCGTTGGCGTCATGCTGGCAAGCGGCTGCTGTGCAATTTGGACAGTGTCTCCGCCCTTTCCCACAACCATGTCATTATAAATATCGCCGTATGCCGGGAAAAAAAGATACTTTATGCTCGCTACTAAGATGGCAACAATGATGAAGGCTGACCATATTCTGCTTAAAACCATTCTTCTGAAAATTTCGTTAAAAATAGGCCTTTTCGGAAAACAATGTTAAATATCATGGATAAACCATGGAAACTTTTTTATTGCGCATTTTAAAGTTTCGTAACTTTAGTATGTCAAAATGCAGATGATGGGCTTACCTCGATGCAGCATCCTTTCCTAGAAACTAAAAACCATCAATACTATGAGTGCACAAACACAAGATTTACGTAATGTGGTGATGCTGGGACATTCCGGTTCCGGCAAAACCACGCTTATAGAGGCAATGTTGTATGAAGGAGGAGCCATAAGGCGCCGCGGCAGCGTAGAGGGTCACAATACCGTAAGTGATAACACAGATCTGGAACATCAGCGGGAAAATACAATCTTCTCGCACCAGATGTTCGTAAACTGGAAAAACAATAAGATCAATGTTCTGGATACTCCGGGTTTTGATGACTTTGTGGGTGAGGTAGTGTCTTCGCTGAAGGTTTCCGATACTGCCGTTATTGTCCTGAACGCTGCTAATGGTGTCGAGGGAGGTACCGAACTTGTATGGGAATATGTTAAGCGTTATGAAACACCCGCAATTTTCGTTATCAATCAGATGGATCATCCCAAGGCTGACTATGACAGTACCCTGCAGCAAGCTCGTGAAAGATTCGGTTCCCGCATTGTACCAGTACAGTATCCGCTGAACGCTGGCGACAAGTTTAACCGGATTATTGATGCTTTAAGGATGGTGATGTATGAATTTTCTGAAAGTGGCGGCAAGCCCGAAAAGATGCCTATTCCCGAAAGTGAGATACAGCGGGCAAATGAGATGCATAATGCTCTTGTAGAGATTGCCGCTGAAAATGAGGAAGGACTCATGGAAAAATATTTTGAACAGGGAACACTTACGGAGGAAGAACTGGCAAAAGGGATAACCATCGCATTAGCGCACCAGCAGTTTTTCCCGGTTTTTGTCTCTTCGGGCCTGAAAGACATGGGCAGTGGGAGAGTCATGGGCTTTATTGATGATATTGCGCCCTCACCGCTGGACCGTCCGGCCAGGAGGCTGCTAGATGGCAGTGAGCTGACCTGTGATCCCACTGAAAAAACCACCGTATTTATTTACAAAACAAGCTCCGAACCTCAGGTGGGGCTCCTTTCCTACTTTAAGGTGATGTCCGGAATCCTGAAACCGGGAGATGAACTTGTGAATGCCGAAACGGGAGAAATTGAACGAATTGCGCAGTTATTTGTCTCTGAAGGAAAAGAGCGAATTCCCGTCAGTCAGCTGGAGGCCGGCGATTTGGGGGTAACTGTAAAACTTAAGTCTACGCGTACCAACTGCACTCTTAATGCCCGGGGTGCCACCAGGAGCATAAGGCCGATGGAATTTCCCGAAAGCCGTGTAAGGAAGGCTGTTTGGGCTGAAACTACAGCCGATACGGAAAAGCTTTTTGCAGCTCTGAACAAAATGAAAGAGGAAGATCCAACCCTGAAACTTGATATTGATGCGGACACCCATGAAGCCATCATTGGCGGACAGGGGCAGTTGCATCTGGATTTGCTGAAACAAAGGTTGGAGAAGGATTTTGGGGTAAAGATGCAGATGAAAGATCCGCGGATTTCTTACAGGGAAACCATTACGGGACGTGCTGATGCAAGTTACCGTCATAAAAAACAGTCAGGTGGTGCGGGACAGTTTGCTGAGATCCATATGCGTGTTGAAAATTATTACGACGGAATGGACGAACCATCCGGACTGAGTATCCGTCAGAAAGATTTTGAGGATCTGCCCTGGGGCGGTAAACTGGCTTTCTACTGGTGTATTGTAGGAGGCACCATAGACAACCGTTACATCGGAGCCATCAAGAAAGGGATCATGCAGCAGATGAAAAACGGCCCTTTAACTGGATCTCCATGTCAGAACGTACGGGTAGTGGTATACGACGGAAAGATGCACAGTGTGGACAGTAACGATATATCATTCCAGCTGGCAGCTTCCGGCGCATTCAGAGATGGTTTCAACAATGCGAAGCCCCAGCTGCTGGAACCCATGTACCATGTTGACATTCTATGCCCAGAAGAAGCCACCGGGGATGTGATGGGTGATCTGCAAACCCGACGTGCCATGATCACCGGTATGGACACTGAAGGTCATTACCAAAAGATTATGGCTGAGGTGCCGCTGGCCGAAATGAACGACTATGGATCTTCACTAAGATCAATCACCGGCGGCAAAGCGAAGTTCAGCATGAAATTCTCGGACTACCAGCTGGTGCCGTCAAATGTGCAGCAGGATTTGGTGCAGAATTACCGCGCAACGGCAGTTGAAGTGTAATTATTGATTAAATATTGACCGGATGGCCATTTCTTTACGGGATGGCCGTCCTCTTTAATGAGAACCGTCTACTCCTCCAGGTAAACCAGTTCCTCACCCGGATTCTGATTAATATCTGAAAGTATTACCGCAGTTTTTGTCTTGGCCATCAGGTGTTCCACAAAAAATGAAGTTTCAAAAAACTGTCTGTGAATGCCCTGCAGAAGTTCCATAAAAAGATTCATTCCTATCTGGTTATTGTGCAGGTCCATTTTTTTTTCCAGCGGTTTATTGGGGAAAAGTTCCTCGTGCAGATCGGTAATTTTCTTACAGTAATTCAACGCCTTTTGCGGAGAGGAAACCTTGCAGCAGTACATCAAAATCAGGCAGGTCCATAAGGCATGCCGGTAAGCATTGCCGATTCCGTTTGCAGCACTGGTCTTCGGAAAATGTTTTTGCGCAATGGAAAAAGACCTTACAGTTGCGTAAAAACTCAAAAGTGTGAATAAAGGATGAGGTGCCGTGGCTCTGATAAGCATCACGATCTTTTCAAAGCTTAAGGTAGAAAGAGTCCGGATAAACAGGGTAGGTAACTTCCGCATAAACAGAAATCTCACCCGATAAGGTGAGATCTATAGAGTGTTTTTAAAATTAAGCCGGGGTCAGTAGTTTAACCGTTTTGGAAACTGTTTCCTTGATTTCGGTGCGGCGTACGATGAAATCAACAAATCCTTTTTCCTGAATGAATTCAGATGTCTGGAAACCTTCCGGCAAATCACGCCCAATGGTCTCTTTAATAACGCGCGGGCCTGCAAATCCGATAAGCGCACCCGGTTCTGCCATAATGATATCTGCCGTCATCGCAAACGAAGCGGTGATCCCGCCAAAAGTTGGGTCGCACAGATATGCAATATAGGGCAGGCCGGCTTCAGACAGCTGTGCCAGTTTACTCTGCACTTTAGCCAATTGCATCAGCGAATAAGTGGCTTCCTGCATTCGTGCACCACCGGACTGACATATAATCATGTACGGAAGTTTATTTTCGATGCAGTAATCCACCGCACGGCGGATTTTCTCACCCATTACAGAGCCCAAAGATCCTCCAATGAAAGAGAAATCCATACAGGAAACCACCATAGGCGCACCGTTCACGGTTCCGGTAGCGTTCCGTATTGAATCTGTGAGTTTGGTTTTGGCCTTCACCTCCTTCAATCTTTCTGAATATGCTTTTGTATCCTTAAAGTTCAGCATATCCACACTTTCCACGTCCTTATCCAGTTCTTTGTACTGATTTCCGTCAAAAAGCATTTCAAAGAATTCGGTACTGCCTATGCGCACATGGAACCCGTCTTCAGGAGAAACATAATTGTTTTTCCTGAGCTCTTCATGCTCCACTATCTTTCCGGATGGGGTCTGGTGCCACAAACCTTTAGGAACGTCCTTTTTGTCTTCTGTAGAAGTTGTTATATTCTGCGCCTTTCTTTTAAACCAGTCAAATGCCATTATCTAATATTTATTAAAACTGAATTCCAAAGGAGTTCTGTAATTTTCCGATTTACTGAGCTCCTTTGGAATTCTAACTGTTACTTAAGGGTGTTTACATTGTTCAGGTCCTCAAATGCCTGAACCAGTCTGGTTCCGAATGTTTCTTCACCTTTTCTGATCCAAACCCTTGGATCGTAGAATTTCTTGTTAGGCTTATCATCACCTTCTGGGTTTCCGATCTGCGCTTTCAGATATTCCATCTTTTCAGCCACATAGTCGCGAACACCTTCAGTGTATGCAAACTGAAGATCAGTATCGATATTCATCTTAATTACTCCGTAATCAATCGCCTCTCTGATTTCTTCCAGTGTGGAGCCGGAACCGCCGTGGAATACAAAGTTGATCGGCTTTTCAGCTGTGCCAAATTTTTCCTGAACGAATTTCTGTGAATTGTCCAGAATCTTAGGTGTAAGTTTTACGTTACCCGGCTTATAAAC
>JAEWIR010000004.1 GCA_023386965.1 Bacteroidota bacterium | reverse complement strand
ATATTGGGGACTTCAAGTTTTTCAAAAAGTTTTTTCCGGTGGAATTTAATTGTATCCCGGGCAACGCACATTTTGTCGGCAATCTCATTGATAGAAAGCCCCTGGGAAGCGTACATCAGGATTTCGGTTTCGCGGGAACTCAGGTTTACCTTTTCCCTGCTTGTCCAGACTTCCCCCACTTCATCATACTCATGGATGATATTGCTGCCCTGGCGCTGGATCTGAATATTCCCCGCTTCGGTATTGTTGGAGAGTGAAAAGATGCAGAGCGCCTTCCAGATCTTTCCTTCATCGGTTAAAAAAATGGGGGTGTATTTATGATTAACGAGAATTTTGCGCTTCTCCGCGGTGATAAGATGAAAATCGTAAGTAATGGAGTATTGTTTTCTGTCAGCTACCGGGATCCCATCGTAGAATTTAAAACCAACTTCATTGATCTTCAGCAGCAGTTCCTGATCTTTGGTGGGAGCATGATGGATATAGAATTCATATCCCATCGCTACAATTTCTTCCGGCGTACGTCCGCACAAGAACAAACGGTTGTCGGATACATAGTCAAAACCCTGCTTCAGATAGTCTATGACATACATGCTCTGATAGGTGGTATTCTCAAAAGCTTTTACCACCTGCAGGAAATCGGTAGACTGCGAAGCTTCGGTATCTGTAAGTTGGTTTACTATGTTTTGGGTAAGGAAAAAATCGTCCGCGGCAGGAAATTTCATAAATCATGGTTAGTTAAAATAACTACCCGCGCGGGTAGTTTCAGGGCGGCCAAATCTACATATTTTTGCTGAATTAATAATACCGTAAGAGATGATGGTTTTTTTTCTGGAACTGCTGTTATATATCGCCGGTATTTTGGGTGCGCTTTCATAGCGTACTCCGGTCCCGGGATTACTGACGGACACTAAAAACACATTTCTATATATTACCCACCTGGGTATACCAAAAGTTTACAGGATATCATAAGACATCCTGTAAACTTTTTTTAAGTCCGGACGTCTGTGGGTGTCGCTTAAAGCTGAAAACTTCAGATCATAACGTATGCCGTGATGCTGCAACCGCAATCCACCTTTTCGCTGTTTGCCACATAGCATTCTTAAAACCCCGCGCTCAAATTTTCATTAACTTTAAGGCTTAAACTCAACCTCAACCTCAACCTCAACCTTATCCTATGAAATACACAGAACCTATGCTGCGCGAAGGCGCCCTGAAAGATAAAGTAGCCATTGTAACCGGTGGTGGAAGCGGACTTGGTAAGGCCATGACCAAATACTTCCTGGAACTCGGTGCAAAGGTGGTTATCACGTCCCGTAATCTGGAGAAACTTCAGGCCACCGCCAAAGAACTCGAAGACCAGACCGGCGGGAAAGTCCTCTGTGTAGCCTGCGATGTACGGAACTGGGATGAGGTGGAAGCCATGAAAGAAGCGGCCATTAAAGAATTCGGCCAAATCGATATTTTGCTGAACAACGCGGCCGGAAACTTTATTTCACCAACTGAGCGGCTTACGCATTCGGCCTTTGATTCCATACTGGATATTGTGCTGAAGGGCACCAAAAACTGTACGCTCTCCGTGGGGAAATACTGGATTGACAATAAAATTCCGGGTACCGTACTCAACATCGTGACCACCTATTCATGGACCGGATCTGCCTATGTAGTCCCTTCTGCCTGTGCAAAAGCCGGTGTGCTCGCCATGACTAGAAGCCTTGCTGTAGAGTGGGCGAAATACAATATCCGTTTCAACGCCATCGCACCTGGACCGTTCCCGACCAAAGGCGCCTGGGACCGGTTGCTGCCGGGAGATTTGCAGGAAAAATTCGACATGCGTAAGAAAGTGCCGTTGCGCAGGGTAGGCGAACATCAGGAACTTGCGAACCTGGCAGCTTACCTAGTGTCGGATTATTCGGCTTATATGAATGGTGAAGTCGTAACCATAGACGGTGGCGAGTGGCTGCAGGGTGCCGGTGAATTCAATATGCTGGAAGAAATTCCACAGGAAATGTGGGATATGCTGGAAGCAATGATTAAAGCTAAAAAGTCATCCTAAAATCAGCTGTTACTGAATAAATTCCGGGCTTTATGGTCCGGTTTTTTTTTGCTGAAATTTGATCTGAATCCATAAATATTTAAATGAATTTTTTGCCTCCCTAAATAAAATTCAATAAAAAGGTGTTTTCCCTTAATTGCATTCTTTAATTGTTTCTAATTTTGATATTCAATCCTTAAAAATATCATCATGGAAACTTTAAAATCAATTCTGGAAAAAGACCAGTCCAAAAAAACGAAATCAGAGTTAATTCAGTTGCTCACAGGCATAGAAAGTATTGTGTCACCGGCAGTTTATGAAAAGATCAGTGGCTTAAGTCCCAGCGAACTTCAGGATTTACCGAAAAGAGATATTCTGGAGATCCTTAACAATTTTAAAGATGGCTATGATGCCAAATGGGAAAATGCTGTTGCTAATGTGTCATCCAGTGTTATAAGTGCCGTATTCGGCCAGTTAAGGGCAGATGACAATGCCTTTGCCGCGGCTGCAGTTTCGGACGGTAATTTTGCAGCGGAACTGGGAAGTATTGATTTTGCCAAGATAATCGGCGGTCCGTTGGACGCCTGCGTTTCCGCACAGACTAACGCCTCAGTAAGTACGGTAAGTTTTATAAATGAGGTAGGCTTTGAAACTACTGCTGAAGGTAAGAAGTTACGGATGGCCGAATTTAAATACAAGAAAAATGTGGCCAATCCTGATTTTGATGAAGAGGAGGCTGAAAGTGATTCCAATCCGAAAACAATAGAGCAGGACGTTGAAATCACAGTTCCATTCATTGCACTGCTTAATGTACCTTCATTTAGAATAGAAAGCTGTGATATTGACTTTAACGTAAAACTTAATTCAACTTTTACACAAAATACACAGACGGAATTTGGGATCAATACCGGTTTCAGTTCGGAATCTTCGGGTCTGGCGAATCTTTTTGCCAAAGTAAAATTTAAAGTCGACGTTTCCATGAAAAGGACCTCCAGTACAGGAGTGAAGATTGAGAAAGAATATTCACTGGGAGTAAAAGTTAGGGCTACGAACGATGAGATGCCTGCGGGTCTGGAAAAAGTGCTTGGTCTGCTGTCTAATTAGAAGATTTTGGAATGATTAAATTATCTGATTATCTGGATTATCTGAATCAGGAAATTATTCAGGCGCGAAAAAAGGCCGATGAAAATGCTGTGCTGGTAGCCAAGCAGTACGCTCAGCATCCTTATCTCAAGTTTTTTAAGGTTCCGCGCTATTCTATGCCGGTTATCAAAATGGATATACCGATAAAGGTTGCGGATATTGATGCCGATTCAAAATTTAATTTCAAGATTGATCCTAAACTGTTCATGGTGGAGGTTAATGAAAAGATCGCTTTGGTGAATAAGGAGAAAAACCTGAATATTTCACCTGTTACAGAAGCCCAGACCCGTAATGATGATTTCAAAAACCTCTTTAAGACACTGGAAAACAGGGATCAGCGCTATATCAAGAACCTCAGCACTGTGATCAAGAAAATTGATTTGGCACCGCAGATCAAATCGCTGAACCTTAATATTTTTCGCCCTCAGGCGGACGATGATGAGAATAATGAGTTGGCGCGGATTCTTTCGGAAACCATTGCGAGTAAATATACACTCGTGGCCTCCCGCCTCAATAACCTTTATATCGATCCGGATACCACCAAAGCGGAAGATAAGGACAAAATGTTCATTAACCTTCATGTGGAAATGGAAGAGGAAGGCTTGCGTATAGTTAAGTTTACCAATAAGGATGGACAGGAAATAGAGGAGATAACATTTGAGTAATGCAGGATTTTATCCATAATAAAGTGAAGCTGGCGGAGGAGATGCTGGAGCAGTTCAATCAGGTTCAGCGTCTGTTTGCGCAGCGCGCCTTTGAATTTGACCAAAGGTTGGATGAATTCCTGAATGACCTTCAGCTTCATTATTCACAAACCGGAAATACCAGTGCAGAATCCCAGGTCCTGCGACTTTCCAACTCTGTTTCCCTTGTCAGAAAAGGATTTAATCCGCTGAAAATGGAGAAAATATCGACAGGGCGCCGGGAGTATTATTATGGTTTTGCGTTTTCGGCGCTTGAGGGTGTTCACGATTTGTTGGCAGATGAGTTTTCAAAGCAGAAAAATAAACTGGATGAGGCGTCGGACCTTATTTCAAATCTCCTCCTCAGTATGCATCAGAATGGCGTACTGACGGACAGGAAAATAAAGAACCTGAATTCCGTTGCCAAGATTGAGGCCTTCTGGAACAGCATGGTAACTCAAAATGAATCGGTTTCCAGCATTTATAAGAAGCTCCGGATGACCCTTATTCCGGAGGATATTTACCTGCTTACTGAGAAAATTCTTCTGAAAATTACATAAAGAATAAAATGGAAAGTAAAAAATACGTAGTGCTGCTCCAGGATCAGAATTCTTCGGCAGTTAGGAAGGTTGAACGTGAATTCAAGGTCAGTTTGACCTCCTCGGAAGATCTTTCCTCCACCAACAAATCTTATGATATCATTGACGCAGATAACGGCGTTTTGTATAAGAATCTTGGTGTGGCGGTAATGGATGAACTGGATGTTGATCAATTGCAGGCTGCTGTAAATAATGACAGGAGTCCAATACTTTATTACGAAGAGGAAAGGGAATTTTTTGCTGTAAACGAAATGGATCTGATCAATAATCTGAAGCTTAAAGCGGCAGAACTGAGTTCATTGATTTCCGAACTGGAGAGTTTTATAAATAATAAGCCGCTTCCTCAAAAATCACTCACCGAAATGGAATGGGGACTCAAGGCGATTGGTATAGACCGCGCGCAGTTTACCGGCAAAGGAATTGACATCTGCGTGCTCGATACCGGATTTGACCTTTCTCATCCCGACTTTTCTGCCCGCAATATTGAAGGCAAATCCTTCATACCTGATGAGGTTTGGGACAGGGATCCCTACGGTCACGGTACGCACTGCGCAGGAACGGCAGCCGGCAAGGTGCGGCAGGACAGCGGTAAAAGGTATGGAATTGCCGGAGACTGCAATCTGAAGATCGGAAAGGTGCTGAGCAACAAGGGAAAGGGCACGACATCCGGTATCATTGACGCAATAGACTGGGCGCTTGAACATAAATTCAGAATTATATCCATGTCGCTGGCCTCTCCTGTAAAAATAAATGAAAAACCTTCTCCTATTTTTGAAGCGGTGGGCCGTAAGGCGCTGGCCAGCAATTGTCTGCTTATTGCTGCGGCAGGAAATGACAGTAAAAGGCCGGCCGTCCCGCTTCCTGTGGGTGCGCCGGCTAACTGCAGCTCCATTATGGCCGTGGCGGCAATTGACAGTCAGATGAGAGTTGCCGCTTTTTCCAATGGAGGTATTAATTCTGCCAATGGGGGCAATGTGAATGTTTGTGCGCCGGGCGTCGATATTTTAAGTGCCCGCCCTATAAAGGCACCCGATAATTTACCTTATACGATGATGAACGGTACCAGTATGGCCACGCCGCACGTGGCCGGCCTGGCCGCGCTCTATATGGAAAAGTTTCCTAATCTTACAGCAGATAAGATTTGGGAGTTGCTGGAAAATACAGCGAAACCGATTCAGAATTTAAAGTACCGTGATATAGGTAGTGGTTTAATACAGTATGTACCGTAAGATGATGGAAATTTATATAGCGCTGCTAAAGCAGGATGTGAAGCTTGGTGAGGTGAAGGAGAAGCTGGCCGAGGAAGGCATGGACTTCCTGAAATTTTACCCGATGCTCAATATGGTTAAAATCAGGGCTGAGAAAGATCCGTCCAAACCCTGCCATGAGATTTTTGAAACGGTGGAGAAAGAGAAAGATGATTTCTCCTCACACAGTCATTAAGTTAACGGAAAAATATTACTGCAGGCTGAATAAAAAAGAGTCCGCTGAAAAATCAACGGACCCCAAAAACACAAATGATGAAAAAAAATTTCAACTTAAGAACGCAGGAAAATGCGTTGTATTATGTTAACGGAAGTTAAAGTTTAAATCTCTGTTGGACGGAAGACCAATCCGCTTTCCTCAAAGTAGTCCAGAGTGATTCGGTCTCCGTCATTCACTTCACCGGCCAGCAGTGCTTTGGATAGCTTGTTCAGGACTTCCTGCTGAAGCACTCTCTTTAGTGGTCTGGCACCGAAACTTGGGTCATAACCCTTATTCATCAGGTAATTTACCGCGTCTTCTGTGGCAGTCATAATAATTCCTTTTCGCTCCAGCATGTGGTTGAATCCGCGTAACTGATACTGCACGATCTTGCCGATTTCCTTCCTTGTAAGAGGCTGGAATAATACGGTCTCGTCTATCCTGTTCAGGAATTCGGGTCTTAAAGTCTGTTTCAGCAGCGCAAAAACTTCATCTTTCGTCTTGGCCACGATTTCATCAACATTCTCGTCAGTGATATTTTCAAAATTCTCCTGAATAAGATTCGACCCCAGGTTGGACGTCATTATTATGATGGAATTCTTGAAGTTAACCACACGGCCTTTGTTGTCGGTCAGGCGCCCGTCGTCCAGTACCTGCAGCAACGTGTTGAAAACATCCGGATGCGCTTTTTCAATCTCGTCCAGTAAGACTACGGAATAAGGCCTTCTCCTGACAGCTTCCGTGAGCTGCCCGCCTTCATCATAACCTACGTATCCCGGGGGCGCGCCCACCAGTCTTGACACCGAGTGGCGTTCCTGATACTCACTCATGTCGATCCTCGTCATATTGTTTTCATCATCGAAAAGATATTCTGCCAGTGCTTTTGCCAGCTCTGTTTTACCAACGCCGGTAGTGCCCAGGAAGAGAAATGATCCAATAGGCTTTTTCTCATCGTTCAGGCCGGCACGGTTTCTCCGGATGGCATCTGCCACAGATTCGATGGCCTCATCCTGACCAACGACTCTCTTGTGCAGTTCATCTTCCAGGTGCAGAAGTTTTTCCCTTTCGCTCTGAAGCAGTTTTGTAACAGGGATTCCGGTCCACTTCGAAATGACCTCGGAAATGTTTTCGGCGGTTACTTCCTCAGTAATAAGCTCGTTCTGGTTGTTCTGCATTTCAAGTTCCAGCTTCTCCAGGTCACTTTCCTTCTCTTTTATTTTGCCGTACTGAATCTCGGCTACCTTTGCGTAGTCCCCCATCCGGCTGGCTCTTTCGGCTTCAAGTTTTAATGCTTCGATCTCTTTTTTAATGGAAGTCAGGTCTTCGGACTTCTGTTTTTCCTTCAGCCACTTCGCATTAATCTCATTACGCTCTTCAGAAATCCTGGAGATATCCTCTTTCAGATGGTTAATCCTGATTTCGTTACCCTCGCGCGAGATGGCTGCAAGCTCAATTTCCAACTGCATAAGTTTGCGGTCCAGAACGTCCAGTTGCTCAGGTTTGGAGTTGATTTCCATCCTGAGTTTCGCGGAAGCTTCGTCAATCAGGTCAATGGCTTTATCCGGCAGAAAACGGTCAGAGATATAACGCTGCGACTGTTCCACAGCGGCTATAATCGCTTCATCCTTTATTCTGACTTTGTGGTGTGCTTCGTATTTGTCTTTAATCCCCCGCAGGATGGAAATGGCTGATTCGGTATCCGGTTCTTCCACCATCACCTTTTGGAAACGCCTTTCCAGTGCTTTATCTTTTTCGAAATACTTTTGATATTCGTTAAGTGTGGTGGCTCCAACTGCGCGCAGTTCACCTCTCGCCAGAGCAGGTTTCAGGATATTGGCGGCATCCATTGCACCTTCGCCGCCGCCGGCACCCACCAGGGTGTGGATCTCGTCTATGAACAGGATGATCTGACCGTCGGATTTAATCACTTCGTTAACCACCGATTTCAACCTTTCCTCAAACTCACCCTTATACTTGGCGCCCGCGATCAGGGCACCCATGTCCAGTGAGTAAAGGGTTTTATCGGCCAGGTTTTCAGGAATGTCACCCGCAATGATCCGGTGGGCAATTCCCTCGGCAATAGCGGTTTTACCTACGCCCGGCTCGCCAATCAGGATAGGATTGTTCTTGGTACGTCTGGAAAGGATTTGCAGGACTCTCCTGATTTCCTCGTCACGCCCGATTACAGGGTCCAGTTTGCCCTCCGCGGCGAGTTCATTAAAGTTCTTGGCGTATTTATTCAGACTTTGGTAAGTCTCCTCGGAGCTGGCTGAGGTTGCTTTTGATCCTTTTCTCAGTTCATTGATTGCGGATTCCAGACCTTTTTTGGTCACACCCATATCTTTGAGCATCTTGGCGACTTCGGAACCGCTTTCCAGCAGTGAAAGCCAAAGATGTTCAATGGTTACAAACTCATCGCCCATTTTTTTTGCAATGTTGGGTGCATCCAGCAATACTTTGTTCGCGGACTGTGAGAGGTAGATGTTACCGCCTTCTACTTTAGGCAGTTTCTCAAGGGCGGCGCGGTTCCTTTCCCGCACAAGTAACAGTTCTGCTTCGGATTTCTTCATCAGGAAATCCGAGATGTTCTCATCTGTCTGAAAGATACCTTCCAGCAGATGTTGTGGTTCAATACTTTGGTTGCCGAACTCCATCGCAATCTGTTGCGCTTTCTGAATGGCTTCCTGCGATTTTACAGTATATTGGTTTAAATTCATATTATTGTGATTTTTAGTTTTTGTTCCGGTTTATGTTACAGATATCAGGAATTCAGTTTGATGTGAATTCCCGGTATCATTATCAAGTAATTAATCACGGCAATTGCGGCAAAAATTGTACTTTATCATTATTTCAACCTGTTTTTCAGCCAAAATTTCCGAAATTAACCTTTTGAGGCTGTGCTCTTTAGGTCAATTTTACCGATATTAATTTCGTTAGACATGATTTGGCTGGGTGAGTATTAGAATTTAGGGCGGTTTTTATGCCTTGTAAAAAATAAGTATATTTGTAGAACTCACTTATATAGAGTTTTTATAAAAATATGCATCATTTTCATCTGCTAAAAACGGTCCTTGTAAAGAAGGAAACCAATGATTCCATACATATCGCTTTTGAGATTCCGCCGCAGTTGCGTCACGAATTTTCATTTAAACAGGGACAGTATATTAATGTCCGCTTCATTTTTGGTGATGAAGATCTTCGCAGGTCTTACTCCATTGTAAATGCGCCAAGTGAGGGGAATTCACAAATTGAAATATTAGTAAAACATCTTACCGACGGAAAAGTATCTACTTTCCTGAATAATGAGCTTAAGTTAGGTGATGAGGTAGAAGTTCAGGCACCGATGGGACATTTTTATACCCATTATCACGCATCCAACGAAAAGACCTATGTGGGTCTGGCGGCAGGCAGCGGCATTTCACCGGTACTTTCTAATCTGAAAGAAGCGCTGTATCAGGAGCCGAAAAGTAAAGCTTATCTGTTTTTCAGCAATAAGAGTGTAAATGATATTATTTTCCGCCAGGAGTTGGATGATCTGGTTGTGAAGTTTCAGGGAAGGCTTCAGGTAATCTATCTGCTTTCGCGCGAGAAACATTTTGAAGACGAACTGTTTGAAGGCCGGATCTGTGCCGATAAACTTGAGCAGATTTTCAGCAGGTATACTGATATTCCGGTTCAGGAGACTACCTATTTTATCTGTGGTCCGTCGGAAATGATCAAAGACATTTCGGGTTACCTCAAAAACTCATGTAAAGTGCCGTCGTTGCAGATCATGTACGAATATTACGCGGCACCGGATGATGATGAGAATGCAGAAATGAGCGACGAGTTTAAGGCAATACCGAACCTGGAAAGTATGGTAACCTTAATTATTGATGATGATGAGTATTCCTTTCACCTGAATTCAAAGAAGAGAAATATTCTGGATCAGGCTTTACATGACAACCTGCCTGTACCGTTTGCCTGCAAAGGAGGGGTTTGCTGTACGTGTAAGGCACAGGTGATGGAAGGCGAGGTCTTTATGGAGAAGAATTTTGCGCTTACTGAGGATGAGGTGGAGCGCGGCTTTGTTCTTACCTGCCAGTGTCACCCAACGACAAATGTGGTGATGCTGAATTATGATGTTTAAACGGATTTACGACTAAAGCTGCTGCATATTAACAATACAAATAAAAGCTATGACTCACTGGAAATTTTCTAAGGCCATAAACGAAAATGAGGAATACAGAATTGAAGGACTCAATATCTGGAATCATTACTGGCACTGTGTAGATAAGAAAGTGGAAGTAAAAGGGCCGGACAGCGGCAATGTATACTTTTTCAAGGAATACCAGATTGAAGGTAACGGCAAAACAGTCAACTTTGTCGCAGGAGAGTTCATCGACTCTAAGGTCGGGATCTATCTGAAAGACGATTTGCACGACGGCAAATTGTAAATTAGCAATTACAGCGCTTACCTATTATAATATTAAGATGAATCAGGAAAAATTTTTAGAATACGTTCAGGCAGAAAACAAGGTGGAGCCTAAGGATGTAATGCCGGAAGATTACAGAAAACTTCTCGTTAGGCAGATCTCCCAACATGCTCACTCCGAGATTGTAGGTATGCTGCCCGAAGCCAACTGGATTACAAGAGCACCTTCCTTAAGAAGGAAAATGGCCCTTTTGGCTAAGATCCAGGATGAAGCAGGGCACGGTTTATACCTATATGCGGCTACCGAAACATTAAATAACGGTGAAATAGCCGCAGACCGCGACACCACCTACAATGATATGCTGTCCGGGAAAGCAAAATACTCAAGCATCTTTAATTACCCGGCACTTTCATGGGCCGATATCGGTGCAATTGGCTGGCTGGTAGACGGCGCGGCAATCATGAACCAGGTAATGCTGATGGGTAACTCCTACGGACCTTATTCCAGGGCCATGGTGCGGATATGTAAGGAAGAG
>JAEWIR010000023.1 GCA_023386965.1 Bacteroidota bacterium | reverse complement strand
ATCCGGTTGTTGTGGGAGCTTTGGATAAACTTCTTATCCTTCACGCAGACCATGAGCAAAACTGTTCCACTTCTACGGTAAGAATGGTAGGTTCTGCCCATACAGGCCTTTTCGCTTCAGTTTCGGCTGGTATTTCTGCACTATGGGGCCCGCTTCACGGTGGTGCTAACCAGGCAGTGATTGAAATGCTTGAAATGATTGAGCAGGATGGTGGGGATGTAGCTAAATATGTGGAAAAAGCTAAAAACAAGGACGATAATTTCCGTTTGATGGGCTTTGGACACAGAGTTTACAAAAGCTTCGATCCGCGCGCTACTATCATCAAGAAGGCGGCTGATGACATCCTGAACTCTTTAGGAATTCAAGACAAAGCCTTGGACATCGCAATGCAGCTTGAAAGAGTAGCGCTGGAAGATGATTATTTCGTAAGCCGTAAACTGTACCCGAATGTAGATTTCTACTCCGGAATCATCTACAGAGCTTTAGGTATCCCAACTGAAATGTTTACTGTAATGTTTGCATTGGGCAGACTGCCGGGATGGATTTCCCAGTGGAAAGAGATGCGCTTACACAACGACCCGATCGGAAGACCAAGACAGGTTTACCAGGGCGCTCAAAAACGCGATTATGTAGATTTGAACGCAAGATAATTTCCAGATTATTGGATATAATAATTATTCCTCCCGTTAATGGGAGGAATTTTTGTTAAAAGGAAAAGCCTTCTTTACTCATGCGATGAGATATGCGTCATATTGCCGTCAATATTCATAGTGAGAACTACATCTGTACCGCATTCTGCGTGGTCATTACTTTGATAAATAAAAAAGGCCGTACCCAAGCCTATTAAAAGAATTAAAGCGATCGGGATGCGAAAGGGTTTCCTACTCATTTCCTTAATATTTTCTCAAGTGATTTCCCTTTGGCAAGTTCATCAACCAGTTTATCCAGGTAGCGCACTTTTCTGGTTAGCGGATTTTCAATCTCCTGAATCTTATAGCCACAGATGCTTCCCGTAATCAATTCAGCTTTTGGGTTAAGTACTGCCGAATTAAAGAAATCTGCAAATGTCGTTTTGCTGTCGATGTGTTGCCGCAGAACATTTTCGTCATATCCCGTCAGCCAGTGGATTACCTGATGCAGTTCCTCCACACTTCTGCCTTTTTTCTCTACTTTCGTGATATAATGCGGGTATACTGATGCAAAGGTCAATTTTGCCACACGATCATCGTGATGAGCCGTATCTTTCATTTTGTCGAATTTTTTTATTGCATTATTTAGGCTGAGGAGCCATCAAGATCGGCAATATTTGCCAGGATCAAAAGAGCGCATTTTAGTTTTGACTCACTCTTTAAATCAGCGTCCAACGGTTCCGCTTTAAGTTCAATTCCAAAAAGCTTCTGTTTCAATTGAAGTTTCATAACAGGATTTCCGTTTATCAGGACCTCGCCGTACTTTCCGCTGAAAATATAGTTGCGGTTCGTCTTCAGCAGATAATGGTCATTACCGGAAAAAGCTTCATTCCTCGTCATAATCTCATAAGGAAACTGCAGTTGGTTGTGTACTTTGGATACCCTATCTGAAGTGCCATTAATGTGAAAACTCATTACAGGCCTGGCATCAGAATAAATCTTGATATCGCAGTTCCCAAACCAACCAAAATTCCGTTCCGCTTTGAGTGGGAGGTCACCATTTATGATAATGGACTCATGAATCTTTGATTTAAATACCATAGCCCCGGTTTAAATTGCTCTTTAAATTTAACGATTATATTTTGGATTGCAGCCTGATTGTCTATATTTGTAATAATCTACATTTTATGAAGTTAAACATCAATAACGAAACAGGGCTGTTAAAATCGGTAGTATTGGGTATGCCACATTCCATGGGTCCTGCACATACGCTGGAGGAAAGTTACGATGCGAAATCTTATCACAGTCTCTACAACAATATCTACCCGAAGGAAGAGGCCATTGTTCATGAAATGACAGAATTTGAAAAAATTCTGAAGAAATATGATGTAGAAGTTTTCCGCCCGCACATCATTGAGAATTATAATCAGGTCTTTGCCCGCGATGTAGCTTTTGTTATAGAGGATAAGATGATTATTTCCAATATTATTCCTGAGCGCTACAATGAACAGGATGCCTACCGTAAAATTTTTGCCCGGGTAGGTTGGAAAAAAATCATTAATCTGCCGGATACTGCACACGTGGAAGGGGGCGATGTAATTGTATGGAATGATTTCCTTTTTGTAGGTACTTGCTTTTCGGAAGATTACAGAAATTTCAAGACAGCGCGGACCAATGAGTATGCCATTGAGGTTCTGAAAGAGTACTTCCCGAAGAAAAGAGTGATTGACCTGGAACTCAAGAAGAATGACACCGATCCATTTTCAGGAATTCTGCATCTGGACTGCACTTTCAATCCTGTTGGAACAGATAAATGCATCATTTATAAAGACGGTTTTGTAGATGAAAGCGATTACCGGTTACTGCTTGATATTTTTGGCGAAGAAAACTGCTTTGAAGTCACCAAACAGGAAATGTTTGAAATGAATCCAAACATATTCTCCATATCGCCGGAAATCGTGGTTTCAGACTCTTCTTTTACACGGCTCAACAATCATCTGCGTAATGAATGGGGAATGACTGTGGAGGAGGTTCCGTATCGCGAAATCTCTAAAATGGGAGGCTTACTGCGCTGTTCTACCTTGCCTTTGGTGCGCGAATAAAATTAGTGATCTTAATTTAGTGAGCCGGCCGGATTACCATCTGCAGTTTGCGGATTTCCTCTTCATTGGCAAAACTTTCGTATTGAGGTATGGCTGAGGAGTGAAAATGCCGGCCGCCCGTGAACTCTTTCAGTTCGGCGATATTTCCCGAGCGTACACCGCCACCTACCAGAATGTCCAGTCGGTGCGAATACGAGGCAATTAAATCCTTTAGATGTTCCCGTCCTTCCCATGCTGTAGCTTTTCCACCGGAGGTAAGCACTGCACGGAATCCCAGCTTTATTAAATTCTGTACAGCGGTTTCAAGATTTTGAGTTCGGTCTATGGCCCGGTGAAAGGTGCAGGGTACCTGCCCGGCAAGCTCAATCAGGACGCTGTTCCGTTCCATGTCAATAGTGTTGCCGTTACTCAAAATACCGAAGACAAATCCGTCGGCACCGGCATGTTTAAATTCAAGAATACTCTTCTGCATTAGCCGGAATTCGCTTTCAGAATACATAAATCCGCCACCCACAGGCCGTATCATTACGTATATAGGCTTCCTATATACCGATTTTAAATAGCGGAACTCTTCGATATCCGGTGTAAGCCCGCCAAGATGTTGATCCGAGCAGAACTCAATTCGGTCGGCCACCGACCGCAGCGCGGTCTCCGCAGAGGTTATTTCAAAGCAGGCAATTTCAAGCATGTTGATTTTGTATTTTTTATATGTAAATATAAGGTAAACGGATTTTTTATAGGCGTCCTGTTGCAGCATATTTCTTTTTAAATATGCCTCCCGAAGGTACAGCGAATCATCACGAAATATTGACTATTTTTGCCACAAAATTTAATATAGATGCAAACGACAGATACGGTACTTATGATTGAACCGGTGGCCTTTGGATATAATGCGCAAACTGCCGAAAACAATTATTTCCAGGTGAATGTTCAGAATGATGATACACAAAAGAAGGCGCTGGCCGAGTTTAATGCCTTTGCAGCTAAGCTGGAGGAGAAGGGCGTAAATGTCGTGAAGGTGCAGGATACTCCGGAGCCGCATACTCCGGATTCAATTTTTCCCAATAACTGGGTGAGTTTCCACCGTGACGGTAAGGTAATCCTGTATCCTATGTTTGCACCAAACCGCAGGGTAGAACGCAGGCAGGACGTGCTGAAAGCGGTAGAGAATCAGGGCTTCAAAATTGAACGTGTGGTGGATGTGAGCCATTTCGAGGAGGAAGGGAAATACCTGGAAGGTACAGGAAGCATGATCTTCGACCATACCAATAAGATTGCTTATGGTTCCGTTTCGCTAAGGCTGGACGAAGGTTTGTTCCGCAAATTCTGTGCAGAGAACGGTTACGAGCCTGTTGTGTTTCACAGCTATCAGAATGCCGGTGAGGAAAGATTACCCATCTATCACACCAATGTGATGATGTGTGTGGCGGACCGTTTCGTGGTTATTTGCCTGGACTGTATTGATAATGAAATTGAACGTGAGAAGGTTCAGGAAGTAATTAAATCTACAGGCAAGGAACTTATTGAGATCTCCGAGGAACAGCTGCAGAATTTCGCAGGGAATATGCTTCAGGTGCATAATTCCGACGGAAAAACCTTTCTCGTAATGAGCCAAACTGCCTTCAGTTCCCTTTCGGATGAACAGATAAGCAGGATCGAAAAATATTCAGAAATTATTTCAGCGGACCTTAATACCATTGAGGTAAACGGCGGTGGCAGTGCACGCTGTATGCTGGCCGAAGTTTTTCTTCCCAAAGCATAAACATCGTTTGAGCAAAGAAAAATCCACCGCGGCGCGGTGGATTTTTCATATATATAAAATAGTGTTTATCTGGTTCTGGATTTGGCATCCTTGCTGGCATCTTCTATTTGGCGAAGCCCTTTCACCTTCTTGTTACCAAAGTTATAGGTGACGGAAAACTGCACGCCGCGGTTAAACTGGTCGTTGGTCACAAAGTTATAATTACCGTTACCCTGGGTGTCATCAACTTTTACCACATTGGTCCGTAACAGGTCGGTGGCTTCCAGGTTGAATGTCCAGTCGTTCCAGATTTTCTTAATGCTCACATCCAGTGAAGACAGGGGTTTTAACGTGCCGATGTTCAGGATCTGTGCGCCCACATACCAATAGTTGACACCCAGGAACCAGTCTTTTTTAGGAGACAGCCGAATGGTATTGTTGGTCTGGATAAGAAACGAATTCGTGTGGGTGTTGATCGAAAATGGTGAAAACTGGTCTCCCGTAATTGGGTCATGATCCAGAAATGCGTCTACACGGTTTATCTGCAAACCTACATTGGTGTTAGTGGTGAGTATATTGCTGAAAAAGGATTTCTGAGTACCCACTGTAGCAGAGAATTCCACTTTATCTCCGTAATTGGTGCGGATGTAGCGCAGTTCATCACCATTTTGAAGTGGAATCTGCGAAAAATCATCTTTGGTTAAACTGTGACTCACCACAAAGAAATAAGATTGCTTCAGCATATAAGTTAAATTGTGGTTGTAGACTTCCGAAGCTTTTACAAACGGATTATTCTGAATATAGTTCGTAGGTGTAAGGTAAACCCGCACCGGATTCAGTTCCCAGAATGAGGGTCTGCGAATCCTGCTGGAAAAGGAGTACGAAACATTGTTTTGGTCATTGATGTCATAACTGAAACTGGCAAAGGGCAGAAGATTGCTGTAATCTCTCTTAATATTTACATCAGAATTCAGGATTTCTCCGAAGGAATGGGTGTTCTCCCATCTTAGTCCCAGTTTTCCGGAAAATTTCTCACCAATTTTCTTTTCAGCGGACAGGTAGGCACCGCTGATTTGTTCGCGGTACAGGAAATGGTTGGATTGGTTCTCATCTTTTATAAAACTGCCTGTAAGCGGGTCCAGCTGTTCAAAATAGGTGTCGTTATCTGTTTCGGTCTTGCTGAAGTTACCTCCCGCCGCAAGGGTGAGTTCATTTTCAAACTTATGCAGGTAATCTGCTGTTGCAGCATAGTTGTCAATGATCTGCGGCGCACGCTGCCTGAACATATTTGTCAGGTCCAGGGTTTCCTTTAAGGTATTGCTGTTAAAGGTTGAGTTGGTATTGTGCTGGAATCTCTTAAAGTTCAGGTAAGCAACATTCAGATTAAGCTTGCTGCCCAGTGAATCGGTTTTTATTTCATAGTTCAGATTCAGTGAATTGTTATAAGAGCGTGAATTTTCATTATTGATTGTTTTGTTGTAATTGATCCCCGCCGGAGTAGTGATTGAATTAAAAAGTTCCCCTCTCGAGTCATAGCTTCTGTTAGCCCATGAATTCCAGCTTAGCGCAATATTCTGGCGGTCAGTCAGGGCATAATCCATATTCAGATAACCGCCAAGGTTGAGGTTGGGGTCAGAAACCGGTCCTTCGGATGTGTTTTGGTAACCTGCCGTGCCGTTCTGAAGTTTGTAGTACTGTCTTCTTTGCCAGTTGGAACCATTGATACTGGTAGATATTCCCAGTTTATCCTTTCTGAAGTTCAGAGATACGGCACTGGATTGCTGGTTGTAATAGTCCTGATGGTTGGTTACCCTAAAGTTACCGTTCAGTCCGTCATCCAGTTTTTTCTTAAGTACAATATTAATTACTGCCTCAGACGATTCCACATTATATTCACTTCCGGGTACAGTAATCACTTCAATTTTGCTGATATTTTCTGCCGGGGTGTTTTTCAGAAGTTCTACCACCGCTTCCGCATTCATATTGGTGCGGCGACCATTCATAAAAATAACTGCGTTTGATTTCCCCAGTACTTTAACAGTCTTGTCGTCAGTGCTGGATACCATCGGGGTCGCTTTCAGTATTCCGAATGCTGTATTACCTTTAGCTACGGGTGATTTGGCAACATCGTAAACGAAACGGTCTGACTCTTTTTTGAAGTTTTTTTTGATAAGTGTAACCTCTGCAATTTCTTTTGTGGCTACAGTGTCATTCTGATGCATTTCCTGTGAATAAGAAAATGACAGTGCGAGTAGGGCAATGAAGGTAACTTGTTTTTTCATGGTGATTTCTTTTTTGTATACCAAAACCTGCAGGATTTCAATACTGTTTTCTTAATTTTTCTGATAAGTATACACTACTGACGATTTGTTACTAATTTCCATTACAAAGATGTAATTTATTTGTAGTAATATGCAATACAAAGTACCGATTTAAGTGCAGTTTATTCTGTAAAATATTGAATTACAGCTCGTAAGAATTACATTAAATTATTTTATTGGAAAAATAAAAACTAAAAAAAGCAGAAAAATCTGCCCTTAATAAATTTTTAAAAGATTAAAAGCATTATTCACGCTCCATTTTTGCCAGCCTTTTATCAATCCAAATCGTTGCAAATGGAAAGAATGCGGAGAGAAGTGCAAACACGGTGTCTTCATCATCCCATTTGAAAATCCTGCGGGCAGGTGCCAGAAGTAACAGGTAAAGTGTGAAAAACAGCCCGTGAATATTTCCTGTGATAATGATATAGATGGTCGGCAGCAGTCCCTCACGGTCATAACGGATGCAGATCATGGCGGAAAAAAGGAAAAGCCAGGACACTGCTTCCAGCAGGCACACCTTCCTGAACCAGCCAATAATTTTCTCGTCGGAATATTTTGCAAAAAACTTGTTGATGAAATCCATATTATATTTTACCCTATTACAGGTCAGTTTTACTTATAAAAAGCACTGCCGTCCAGATACTCAAAAACTTCAGGAGGAAGCATGGGCCGCACATTCTTACCGGCTTTAATCATTTGCCGAATCTCAGTGGCTGAGAGTTCGATCACCGGGGCGTTCACAAGTGCTATATTTTCATGCTGAAGATATTCGTGGTCCTTCTTTTCACCTTCAAATGTGCGTGGGTAGACGATAATTTGATGATTTTTGATCAGCATTTCAGAATTTTTCCATTTTGCGAGACCGTCCAGATTGTCTTCGCCCATAATCAGTGCAAAGGCATAGTCCGGGTATTTTTCATGCAGATACGTCAAAGTATCTATGGTGTAACTGGGTTGCGGCATGGAAAATTCCACATTGGAAGCACGCATCTTCGGATAATTCCGGATGGCCAACTGTACCATATCCAGGCGGTTGTGGTCTTTGAGCAGTGATTTTTTCTCTTTAAAAGGATTTTGAGGACTTACCACAAACCAAAGTTCTTCCATATCCGAATTTTCCAGGATATAGTTGGCCAGAATCAGATGGCCGATGTGTATAGGATTGAAACTCCCGAAAAAAAGACCGACCTTCTTCATGAAATATTTTCTGTAGATGAGCTTACCAGTCCGGGAGTTTCTTCGGATTCAATAAATTTAACATCGCGTATATTCAGGAAATAGGTAACATTGCCTTTCCAGTGATTTTCTTCTGCCGTAAAGGCGATATCAAAACGCCTGTTTCGGAAATCGTCCGCATACTTGCCCAGTTTAAAACCTACGCATTCAATATTCCGGCCTGTAGATTCCTGCCTGATGTAGAACTTCAGATGGCATTCATCCTTTCCCATCGTCTTTACAAAACCTGATATCTTCTGGTTTTTGAGTACCAGCACAGGTTTCATATTATTAGGTCCAAACGGCGCCAACTTACGGTGGAAGTTGAAGAAGTCTTTATTCAGTTCATCCACATCAACTATAGAGTCGATGGTAATGCTGGGTTCCTTTTGGTGGTCTTTTATTTTTTCAGATACAATTTTCTCGAACTTTTCCCGGAACATATCAAACTTATCTTTCTCCATAGAAAGTCCTGCCGCAGCGGGATGTCCGCCAAATTTCAGGAAAAGGTCTGAACAGTTCTCCAACGCGTCATGAACGTCAAAATCAGCCACGGTTCGGGCGGAGGCTACCATTTCGCCATTATTGCCATCGGTAAAGACAAGCGTGGGTTTATAATAGGTTTCTGTAAGCCTGGAGGCCACAATTCCGATGACTCCTTTATTCCAGCCGGCGCCGTAAACAATTGTCGTATAATTCTGCACCTGGCCGGACTCTTCAACCTGAAGAAGCGCCTCCGTGGTACTGCTCATATCCATCTCACGACGGCTGTCATTGAGGGTGATGATGTCATTGACGATTTGGTGTGCCTGCTTCAGATTGTCCGAAACCATCAGTTCGACTGCGGCTTTTCCATGCGAAATGCGGCCCGCGGCATTAATTTTCGGTGCGATTTCAAATACAATATTGGAGATCTCGAAAGTTGCCAGTTTATCGGCGGGGATAAGCATCCTTAAACCTAAGTTGCGGGTTTTCCTCAGTACTTTCAGTCCCTGCTTAGCCAATACTCTGTTTTCGCCGGTCATAGAAACGATATCGGCAGCAATCGAAATGGCCAACAGGTCGGTCAGTTCAAAAAGTTCAGCCTCCGGAATTTTATAAATGCTGTTCAGTCCCTGGCAAAGTTTAAAACCGACGCCACATCCCGAAAGTTCTTTAAAGGGATAACGGCAGTCTGCTCTTTTAGGATCCAGTACGGCAACAGCGTCCGGAATCTGCTCTCCGGGCAGGTGGTGGTCGCAGATGATAAAATCTACACCTAAACCTTTTGCGTATTCAACTTTATCAATCGCCTTTATACCGCAGTCCAAAGCGATGATGAGGGTATAACCGTTCTCTTTGGCGAAGTCTATTCCTTCTTTGGAAACACCATAGCCTTCAGAATTTCGGTCGGGAATATAAAATTCCAGGTATTTCTTATCTACAATCTTGCTGAGGTAAAGATACATCAGGGCAACAGCGGTTGTTCCGTCTACGTCATAATCGCCGTAAACAAGAATTTTCTCGCCGTTTTCAATGGCTGTCGCTATGCGGTCCACGGCAAGCTGCATATCCTTCATCAGGAAAGGATTGTGGATATCGTTGAGGTTAGGCTTGAAGAATTCCCGTGCTTTCTGGTAGTTGTCAATTCCTCTGAGAACCAGTATTTTGGATTCAAAAGTTCCAAAACCCAGCGACGAACTTATGCCGTCTACGATATCTTCATCCGGTTCAGGTTTGTAAATCCATTTTTGACTCATAGTTCAACAAAAATACGAAAAAAAATGTGGGAAGACATGGGATATGAACCTATCGTAAAGGCAAAGAATTCCCTCACTTAAAACTTTGGGTCGGGTTGAACATTATAAATAGGTAAATCAGCTTCAGTAGGTAAGCTGTCAAATCATACAAAAAAGGCTGTTCTCACAAAAAGTGAGACAGCCTCTATTTGGATAGAATGAAAACCTGTTACTTAAGAATACATCTGCTGCTGAAGTTCCTTTACTTTCTTATCAGCCAGGTATTCGTCGTAACTCATTTCGCGGTCTATGATACCTTTTGGCGTAAGCTCAATAATTCTGTTACAGACTGTCTGAAGCATTTCATGGTCATGTGAAGCCAGGAGGAGCGTACCCTTAAAGTTGGTGAGGGAGTTGTTCAGCGTGGTGATACTCTCCAGGTCCAGGTGGTTGGTAGGTTCATCCAACAGCAGTACATTGGCTCGCTGAAGCATCATTCTTGAGAACATGCAGCGCATCTTTTCACCTCCCGAAAGTACGGTACAGGATTTCAGTGCCTCATCTCCGGAGAAAAGCATTTTCCCCAGAAAGCCGCGCATATATTCTTCATGCCTCTCCTCATCGTTCTTAGTGAACTGACGAAGCCAGTCTACAAGATTGATGTTTTCCTGAAAGAATGAAGTATTGTCAAGCGGCATATAAGACTGCGTGGTTGTAATTCCCCAGTTAAAGGATCCTTTGTCAGCCTCTGAATTACCGCCCAGGATTTCAAAGAATTCCGTGATGGCAAGGCTGTTTTTGGAAAGAACAGCTACTTTATCATTCTTCTTAAGATTGAGGTTGATGTCCGAGAACAGCAGTTCGCCGTCTTTTGTTTTCTCCAAACCTTTGATTTCAAGGATTTGGTCTCCCGCCTCGCGTTCCGTATCGAAAATAATGGCCGGGTATCTTCTGGAGGTCGGTTTAATCTCATCAATATTTAACTTGTCAATCATTTTCTTACGTGCAGTAGCCTGTTTTGCCTTTGCAACATTGGATGAAAAACGCGCGATAAAGTCCTGAAGTTCTTTCTTTTTTTCCTCCGCTTTTTTATTGGCCTGCTGGCGCTGGCGGGTAGCAAGCTGTGACGCCTGGTACCAGAATGAATAGTTACCTGTATAAAGATTCAGTTTGGAATAATCCAAATCGGCAATATGTGTACAAACACTGTCCAGGAAGTGACGGTCGTGAGAAACTACAATTACAGTGTTTTCATAATCCGCCAGGAAATCTTCAAGCCAGGAAATGGTCTCAATATCCAGGTCATTGGTAGGTTCATCCAGGATAAGGACATCCGGACTACCGAAAAGTGCCTGGGCCAGCAAAACTTTAACCTTATTCTGGTTTTCCAGCTCACCCATAAGCTGGTAATGCATATCGTCCTTGATGCCTACATTGGAAAGCATGGTCATTGCGTCGGATTCTGAATTCCAGCCGCCCATCTCGTCATAAATTACGCCCAGTTCACCGGCTTTAATTCCGTCTGCATCAGAGAAGTCCTCCTTTGCGTACAACGCATCCATTTCCTCCTTTATTTCAAATAGCTTTTTGTTGCCTCTCAGTACTGTTTCCAGCACGGTATAGTTGTCATATGCAAAGTGATCCTGCTCCAAAACAGACATTCTTTTGCCCGGCTCCAGCGATACGTTTCCGGTTGTTGGATCCTGTTTACCAGTCAGGATTTTCAGAAATGTGGATTTTCCGGCGCCGTTGGCTCCAATAATACCGTAGCAGTTCCCTTTGGTAAACATGATATTCACATCATCAAATAGAACTCTTTTCCCGAATTGCAAGGATAGGTTAGATACTGTTAACATATAGTTTTGTAAATTTGGTGCAAAAATACGAAAAGATTTTCACTATTACAGTCCCTTTGAGACCGCCTTACGGGCTGTGAATGCTGAAAGCCGATTCATATTATGTTAAGAAGTGGATGAATATTAAAATCTTTTATAAAAATTATATAAAGCTGACAGCCACTAATTTGGAGAAATTTGCCCTATAAGATGAAGATCGAAAAATCTGTTACAATATTAAACAAGCGTGCCCGGTTTGAATATGAGATTCTGGAAGAGGTGGAGGCGGGCATTGTGCTTACCGGAACAGAGATTAAATCGCTCAGGTCCTCTAAAGCCAGTATCACCGAGGCTTTCTGTCAGTTTATAGAAGGGGAGCTTTATATAATAAATATGTCAATAGATGAGTATAAACTCGGTACCTATTACAATCATAAAACAAAAAGAGAGCGTAAGCTGCTGCTGCATAAACGGGAACTTCAGAAACTTGAAAAGAAAATGAAGGATGTGGGGAATACCATTGTGCCGCTTAGGCTTTACATTAACAGCAGGGGAAAAGCCAAGGTGCTGATTGCGCTTGGAAAAGGTAAAAAACTCTTTGATAAAAGGGAATCACTAAAAGACAGAGAAAACAAAAGAACGCTTGACAGAATTCTTAAGAAAAGTTAAATAATCTCTTTGAAACTTTGTTTATAAGGAAAAATTATATTTATTTTGCAATATCAATTATTTAATCATTTAATTCTATGAAAAATCTAAAATTAGGAATTTCAGCATTGGCACTTACGGTTGCCACTACTGTTTTCGCTCAGACCAGCAACAATCCGTGGTTAATCGGGGTTGGTGCTCACGGGGTGAATCACATGGCCGTACAGAACGGCGGGATTGGTGACAAATTCGGTGCATTCGATAGACTGTTCAATATCGGTGACTACCATATTACTCCACCACTTTCTAAATTAACTGTAGCAAGACACCTTGCAGGTCCTCTAGTGTTGGACTGGCAAACTTCTGTAGGTAATGTTCCGAACCCAAGATTTAACATGGGTAAAGAATTTATGCTGATGACTGGTTTAGGTCTTCAACTTAAAGCAAATACACTTTGGAACGAGGAGTCCTGGTTTGACCCTTATTTAAGAGTAGGTGCAAGTTACCTGAGACATGATTATTCGGGTGTTAGTTTCCCAGCAGCAGATGCAGCTAACAATAACGATGTAATTCCTTATGATAAAAACGGTACTACTACCGGAAAAGCAAATCACTTTGCCACTCCAGTAGGTCTTGGTTCTAATTTCTGGATCACCAAGAACTTTGGTTTAGGTATTCAGGGTGACTATGTTGCGACTCCATTTAACGATGGCTCCAACGTACCAAACTTCTGGCAGGCTTCTGCTTCTCTGTTGTTCAGATTTGGACAGAGAGACAGAGATAAGGATGGTATCCTAGACAAAGACGATCTTTGCCCGGATACTCCAGGTTTACCAGAATTCCAGGGATGTCCTGATACTGACGGTGACGGAATCCCAGATAAAGATGACGAATGTCCAGAAGTTGCAGGACCAGTTGAAAACAACGGTTGTCCTTGGCCAGATACAGATGGTGACGGAATCATCGACAGAGATGATAACTGTCCTAACGTTCCTGGACCAGCTGAAAACGCAGGATGCCCATGGCCAGATACAGACGGTGACGGTATCTTGGATAAAGATGATGCCTGTCCTACAGTTCCGGGTCTTGCTCAGTACAACGGATGTCCTAAGCCAATCGAAGTTTGGGGTGACGAAGCTACTAAGGCATTGGAAAACATTCTTTTCGACTTTAACAAAGCTACATTAAGACCTGAGTCTAAAGAAAAACTTGACAACGCGGCTCAGATCATTAAAGATTCTCAAGGTAGATTCATGATCATCGGTCATACTGATAAAAAAGGATCTGAAGCTTACAACCTGAAACTTTCAAGACAAAGAGCAGCATCTGTTGTTCAGGCTCTGGAAGCAAGAGGAGTAAACGAGAGCTCTCTTAAATCAATGGGTGTTGGCGAGCAGGATGCTGTAGTACCGGAATCTGCTTCTAACGCTGAGAGAGAAAAAGACAGAAAAGTAATCGTTAAGCCAGCTGATGCAGCTACTTGGGATGCGATGAAAAAGAGAGATTACTAAAAAGTAATTTCCTCAATAAAATGCACCTCCGAATTTTCGGAGGTGTTTTTTTTGTGCGAACTTTTTAACTATTTTTGCACCCTAATCATAATTTGACTATGGGACGCGCGTTCGAATACAGAAAAGCTTCAAAGATGGCCCGGTGGGATAAGATGGCCAAAACATTTTCCAAGATCGGGAAGGATATCGCACTTGCCGTAAAGGCTGGTGGTCCGGATCAGGATTCCAATCCCGCACTTCGCAGGTGTATCCTGAATGCCAAAGGTGCTAATATGCCCAAGGACAATGTTGAACGTGCCATCAAGAAGGCCAGTGGCGCTGATGCTGAGAATTATGAAGAAGTAACGTACGAAGGTTATGGTCAGGGTGGTGTCGCATTCTTCGTGGAATGCACCACTAATAATACCACGCGTACCGTAGCAAACGTTCGGGCAATCTTTAACAAATTTGACGGAAACCTGGGTAAGAACGGCGAACTAGCCTTTCTATTTGACAGGCAAGGTGTTTTCACTATAGACCGCGCTGCCATTAAAATGGACTGGGACGATTTTGAAATGGAAATGATAGATGGTGGTGCCGAGGAGATCGATCAGGATGAAGATGAAGTATACATCACTACCAAATTTGAGGATTTCGGTTCATTGTCGCATAAACTGCATGAACTTTCAATTGAGGCTAAGAGTTCCGAACTTCAAAGGATTCCCAATAACAGCAAAGCGGTTACTGCGGAACAGTTCAAGGCAAATATGAAGATGCTTGAGCGTTTCGAAGAAGACGATGACGTTCAGAATGTTTATCACAATATGGAAATCACTGACGAACTGATGGCGACGCTGTAAGCAGCTTCTCAATGGATAAAAAAGACTGTTACCAAATGAGGTGACAGTCTTTTTTTACCTGTGAAGCATGATATCTTCTACATCATTCATCCGGTTCATTACCGCACGCGCATAGGAGCAATGTGGGTAAACCTTCCAGTTGTTCTCCCTGGCATACGCCACAGTGGCTTCAACGAGATATTTTCCCATTCCCCGCCCTTCAAACTGTGGATGTACAAGCACGAATGAGATAATTAATTTCTGCTCAGACGGAAAAACGGTATATGTTGCTCTGCCGATCTCTGCCTCATCATTGGAAAGTGTAATTACACCTCCGTTACCGGATTTATTGTTTGTATACTTCATGGCAAGGCTGATGAAATAAATATACCAAAGCCAGCCGTATCATTCATCCCGGCCGGTATAATGGCTGTAATCCTTTATCACCGTGCGGATAAACTGCTGCTCCGTCTGTTTAATCTGATCTGGATCAAGCTTTACTGTTTCGCGTATTTTAGCAGCGATCGCCGAGATTACCTGCCGGTCATAGGTGGTCATTGCGCGCGTAAATGTTTCCTTGATGATGCGTACATCATTGTCAGTTAGTGCCACCACCTGGGGATAAGTTCCGGTATACCCCTCATCCAGGTGTTCCAGTATAGTTTGCGAGATTCCTGTCTTATTCTTCAGCGATATGACTGCTGTTCCGGAGGCAATGCCACCCAGGCGCTGATTGTTTTTGCTGACAATCATTGATATAATGCCAACTACGCCGGAATTACTTGTAATATCCATTAATCTGAAAACCCAGCGCACCAGATAATCTCCAAAAGAAGCCTGATAGCCGTCAATCTTTACCACCCTTATCTTCATAAGGCGCTTACCCGGGGTCTGGCCTTCCATCAAGCTCTCAAAAACAAGTGTATAGAGGTGAACGGGCAGCGTAATCATTGTGAGGATCGCGACAATTGATGCACGGTCCAGTGAGTTGAAATAGGTTTCGAGATTAAAGAACTTCGACAAAACAGTATAGAGGACAATGACATAGGCGATTTTTATGATCATGTCGATCAGGAATGCCGCTATCCTTTCGCCGATACCCGCCACCTGGTATTGTATATTTATATTTTGTGAGGTAGTGATGTCAATTTGAGACATATATTTTACTATTTTAGCTACGTATGAGGGAAGTGGCGTTTATTAAACAAAATAAAGAAAAATGGCTGGGAATTGAACAGGTTGTGGACGGAAAGATAAAAAAAAATCCGGACGACCTGTCCTCACTTTATATCAACCTGCTCAATGATCTTTCCTTTGCACAAACATACTATCCCAAAAGTAAAACCACAGTCTATCTTAACTATCTTTCAGGCAGAATCTTTCAGCGCATTTATAAAACAAGACGTACCGAGAAGAACAGGCTAAGCTACTTTTTCCTGACGGAAGTCCCCCTACTTGTATATCAGTATCGCAGGTTCCTTAGTTATGCGTTCCTTTTCTTTTTCCTTTTTGTCCTGATTGGTGTGGTGTCCACCTTTTATGATAAAGATTTTCCAAAGCTGATCCTGGGTGAGGATTATGTGAACAGAACCCTTGAAAATATCAGGCAGGAAAACGCGGTCGGGGTTTATCAGCAGGGCTCTAACTGGGGTATGATGGTTTATATCATAGTTAATAATTTGGCCGTCGGAGCCAAACTTTATATTTACGGGATCTTTGGTGGGCTTGGAACCCTATTTGTGCTGATGCAGAATGCTATAATGGTGGGTACTTTTCAGTATTTCTTTCATCAGCAGGGAGCACTTCAGGAAAGTGCCCGTGGAATCTGGCTGCACGGCATCTTTGAGATCTTCAGCATGGTTATTGAAGCCATGGCGGGCCTGATATTGGGGGCTTCTATACTTTTTCCGAATACTTATTCGCGTTATAATTCCTTTAAGATCGGTTTTAAAAATTCATTCAAGATTTTCCTGAGTACGGTTCCATTCACTCTTTGTGCAGGAGTTATAGAGGGGTATGTAACGAGATATGCGTTAGAAATGCCTTTGATGCTTAACCTGATATTACTTCTGCTCACCTTTACTGTCATTTCCTTTTACTACCTTGTTTATCCGTTTATTGTACACCGAAAATTGAAACTAATATATGACACAGTTTTATAAGATAAGAGATTTCAGCGCACTTATTTCAGATACGTTTGGTTTTTTTCAAAAACATGGCCGGAATTATTTCAGGAACTGGTTAATGCTGAACGGACCTCTGCTCATCCTCTTGGTGGTACTGTTTGTTATTGGCTACAGTGAGTTTTTCTCACAGATTTCGGGTGCTGCGGGAGATGGCAGCAGTTACCTGTGGCAGCAATATTTTGAGCAGAACCAAATCATGCTCATCCTTTCTTTGGCCGCCGTATTTATTGTTTTTCTGGCTGCCAGTATAGTAAGCTACACCTTCCCGGTCTTTTACATGAAAAGGTTGAGCGAAACTGGCAACAAAGACATTAAAGCCGATGAGATTCTGGGTGACATACGCTCCAACGCTTCCAGATTTGTACTCTTCTTCCTGGGTATGCTTTTCATTGTAGCGCCAGTGTTCTTAGTGGTTATCGGTATATCCTATGCATTGATGATTATCGTTATCGGCTTCTTTATGCTGCTTTTTCTGCTGCCGCTTGCAATGAATGTCATCAATTTTCTCCTTTTCCACTATTTCCATACCGGACAGGGATTCTTCCAGTCCCTTAGTTACGCGTTCAGGTCACAGTTTAGCTACGCCAATTTTCCAAACCGTTCACCCCTCTGGAAATACTGGGGCTCTACTTTTATTATGTATCTTATTATCAATGTGATAACAACCATATTCACAATGATACCGCTGGTGATCATGATGTTCCGGATTTTTGCTGTAGTTGAAGACGGTAGTGGGGTTGGTCCTCAAAATCCTATGGCAGGAGGCATGGGAATGCTGTTTTTTATGACTTATGGAGTTTCCATACTGGTCTCCTTTATTCTTATGAATCTGATACTGGTAAATGGCGGTTTGATGTATTATGACAGCCGAACAGATCTCCACCGTAATGTAGATCTCTCCAACATAGATGCTATCGGACGCGATGAGGCTTAAGTATTCACTTTTTTATATCCTCTTTCTTTGCGCTGCGCTTTCGGCACAGGAGCCTGTGCCGGGTACCACAAAAATAGACTCCATATTACTGGACAGATACACTGGAAGTGCGGCAGCAGATACTTTTTCACGCGGCTCCACTGTTACAGACAATCAGGTTTATCCCAAAAAGTTCGCTAAGGACTACAGGCAGCAGTATAGGGGACCGGATTTCGATTATTCCGGAGTGAAGCCCCGTGAATCCGTATGGCAGAAATTTCTGAAGAAGGTTGAGGAGATTATCGATTTCCTTTTTGATGAACTTAATCCGGGCAAGGCCATGGGGATTACCGGCATCATTATCAGAATTATGGCCATCCTACTCATTTCTTTTTTACTCTATTTTTTACTTCGCTTTCTCATTTCCAGATACGGAAGCTTTTCTTCAAAAAAGAACAGCAAAGTAATTATAAACGGTACGGAAGTCCATGAAAATATTCATGAAATCAATTTTGCTCAAACTATTCTGGCTTATGAGCAGCAGGGTGATTTCCGCTCTGCGGTACGCTACAGGTTTTTAAAAGTGCTCAAGAACCTTACAGACCAGAATGTGATTCTCTGGACTCCCGAGAAAACAAACAGGGATTACACGTCCGAGATTACGCAACCTGAGTTAAAGCAGCAATTTTCAGATCTTGTCTATATTTATGATAATGTATGGTATGGTGAATTTGATATTGATGAAGCCAGCTACAAACATTTTTCAGTAAAATTTGATTCAGTCGTACCTTCAAAAGGGTAATTCAGCAGGTTATGAATAAAACTTTTAGACTTTACGGAATTATCTTCATCATCACCCTGGTGCTGTTGGCATTACTGCAACTGAACAAAAGGCAGGTTACAGACTGGCGGAGGCATTTTGATGTAAATATGAAATCGCCTTTTGGACTGTTTGTTTTCAATAAGGAAGCCGATGCTGTTTTCAGTAACAGGTTGGTACGAATCTCGCGGTCGCCCTATCAGTTTTATGCAGACAGCACCCGGGATGCACATAATATCCTCATTATTGAGAAAGAAATTGACCAGGAATCTACCAAAAAAATACTGGACGAAGTGTCCAAAGGTTCAGACGCTATGATAATAAGTACTGTCTTTCCCCGCGCTCTTGCTGAGCCGTTACAGTTTGGTACTACTATACCTGGGGATGATTGGGAACTGATTACACTTACAGACCGCAAATATGTAAACGATTCGCTGGTCCTGGATAAAAGGCCTTCAAATACTTTGTTTAGTGACTATGGGCACAAACATGAAGTGTTAGGGGCCGCTCTCTCCAGGGATTTTTTACCCAAGTCCAATTTTATAAAAATAAAATGGGGTGCGGGAAATTTCTATCTTCATTCCGAACCTTTGATCCTCACCAATTATTATCTGCTTAAACCAGGTTCCGAATTTTATGTCCAGAATGTTTTTTCTTATCTCCCGGACAGGAGAACCATTTGGTTTACAGATGCCACTTCCGAATCCTCCTCTTCGCCACTACGTTTCATCCTTTCGCAACCGCCCCTGAGATACGCGTGGTGGCTCTTCCTGGCTTCACTGCTTATGTTTGTAATATTTAATGTGAAGCGGCGGCAGCGAATCATCCCTGTAATAGAACCTCTTCCTAACAAATCTGTTGAGTTTGTACGAAGTATCGGGAATCTGTATCTTCAGGAAGGCGATTTCCACGATATGATGGCTAAGAAAGCACAGTATTTCCTGCACAAGGTGCGTACGGAACTTCTGATGGACACCCGCGTTCTGGATGAGCATTTCGCTGCTAAGCTCTCGTTGAAGACGGGTAGCGACATTAATGATGTGGAGAAAGCGCTGATACTTATTGGCAAGGCCCAGGATCCCTATGCGCAGGTCACAAAGGAGGATTTGATGATCATGAATACTTTACTTGATAAAATTTTAAAATAATTCATAATATAAATAGATATAAAATGCACGATACAGATATGAACTTCCGTCCGGATACCTCCGGAGACTTTCGCCCACGTATAGACCTTCAGCATTTACACAGTAGCGTGAACCTGGTTAAGAGTGAGATAGGGAAGGTAATTATTGGTCAGGAAAGCATGATAGAACACCTGATTGCGGCACTCCTGGCTAACGGGCATGTGCTTATAGAGGGAGTGCCGGGGGTAGCCAAGACCATCACCGCTAAATTACTGGCAAAGACCATTGATGTGGGTTTCAGCCGTATACAGTTTACACCGGACCTTATGCCGTCTGATATTTTAGGCGCTTCTGTATTTAATGCGAAGACCACAGAATTTGAATTCAGAGCGGGTCCCGTGTTCTCAAACTTCATCCTTATTGACGAGATTAACAGGTCACCGGCTAAAACTCAGTCGGCGCTCTTTGAGGTGATGGAAGAGAGACAGATTACGATGGACGGGAAACGTTATGAGATGGAACAGCCTTTTCTGGTGATTGCCACTCAAAATCCTATTGAGCATGAAGGTACGTACCGCCTGCCTGAAGCTCAACTGGACCGTTTCCTTTTTAAAGTAAATGTGGGATATCCGGATTTGCAGCAGGAAATTTCCATCATTACAAAAGAACATTCCAACAGGCTGACCGATAAAACAGATGCCGTGCAGCAGGTAGTAAGTGCCTCCGAATTAAAAGATTTTCAGGAACTTGTACGGAATATTGTTGTGGAAGCGCACCTGCTGGAATATATAGCCAGCATCATCGTAAACACCCGTGAGAATCCGTTCCTCTACCTTGGTGCCTCGCCCAGGGCTGGACTTGCACTGCTTGCGGCCTCAAAATCATTTGCAGCTATCCGCGGCCGGGACTTCGTAACTCCGGAAGATATAAAAGAAGCGAGTTTCGCTGTGCTGCGCCACCGCGTGATGGTTACACCGGAACGTGAGATGGAAGGCCTTACTTCAGATGAGATTGTAAGGCAAATCCTGGAAAGTATTGAAATCCCAAGATAATTCAGTAAACAGTAATCAACCTTTTAAAGCCCGTCAGGAGCAATGAAGAATCTTTATATCAATTCCCGTTTTTACATGGCGCTCCTTGCTGTGGGATCAATATATGTGTTGGCATTCTTCTTTTCGGTGCTATTATGGTTCGCCCATATCCTGCTGATTTTATGTATGATCGCAATGGTTATGGATATTTTCCTGCTCTTTGGTAAAAAGAATGCGCTCCTGGCCCGCAGAACCCTTCCTGAAAAACTTTCTAATGGAGATCAGAATGAAATCCTTGTGAGCGTTAAAAATAACTATCCCATTCCGGTAAGCATCCAGATCATAGACGAGATTCCTTTTCAGTTCCAGAAGCGTGATTTTTTGCTCAGCAGGAAAATGAAGGCGGATGAAGATGTGGCCTTTCAGTATCCGCTGGTACCCAAGGCAAGAGGGTCCTATCATTTTGGCAAGCTGAATGTGTTTGTAAGATCCCGATTGTCACTTATTTCCCGCCGGTTTATATTCCAGGAGGGCGAATCTCTGCCCTGTTATCCTTCCTTCATACATTTGCGGAAGTATGAGCTCATGGCCCTTCAGAACGAATTCATGATGGGCGGACTGAAAAAGATACGGAAACTGGGTCATACTATGGAGTTTGAGCAAATTAAAGATTATGTTTCAGGCGATGACATCCGCACCATTAACTGGAAAGCCACAGCAAAGAGGAATCAGCTTATGGTAAACCAGTTTCAGGATGAAAAGTCCCAGCGAATCTTTCTGATCATTGACAAGGGAAGGACAATGCAAATGCCCTTTCGCGGCCTTAGTTTACTGGATTATTCCGTTAATGCGGTTATGGCGCTGAGTCATATTATCCTGAAAAAGAGCGACCGCGCCGGGTTGATGACTTTCAGCAAACAAACCGAAAATAAAGTGGCAGCTGATAACAGGTCCGGGCAGCTTCGGAAAATCTCTGAAGCGCTTTACCGGATTCAGACCGATTTCTTTGAAAGTGATTTCAGCAGGCTGTATCAGGACGTTAGGTTTACCGTGGGGCAGAGGAGTCTGATCCTGCTTTTTACGAATTTTGAAACTTTGGATGCGGTTACCCGGCAGATGAAATACCTCCGTGGGATTGCAAAAAACCATCTGCTTGTAGTGGTGTTTTTCCGGAATTCGGAACTCCACGACCTCATTCAGGCTAATCCGGAGAATATGAAAGAGGTATACGACCAGATCATTGCCGAAAAACTGGAATTTGAAAAGAAACTGATTATTCAGGAACTGAGGAAGTATGGCATTCACTCCATTTATACATTGCCTGAAAATCTGAATATCGAAGTCATCAATAAATACCTTGAAGTAAAAGCCAGAGGTCTCCTTTAACAAAAAATAAGAAATGAAAGTAAGTCTAAACCGAATTAACGACGATTATTTATTTGAATGTACAAATGCAGCAGGCAATAAGATACTGATGGACAATACCTCGCAACCAGATGCGAAAGGAGTGTCACCAATGGAAAGCCTGCTGATGGCTGCAGCTGCCTGCAGTGGGATAGATATCATAAGCATCCTGAAAAAGCAGCGGCAGGAAATCACCGGTTTCGCCGCTGAGGTAGAAGGCGAGCGTATCCAGGTTGATGAAGCCAAGCCTTTTAAACATATTAAACTGACTTTTAAACTTGAAGGTTCTGTAGATCCGGAAAAAGCCTTAAAAGCTGCCGAACTTTCCTTCCAAAAATACTGTTCCGTTACCAAAACTCTGGAACCAAACGTAACTGTTTCATTTGAGGTTACGGTTAATGGACAGGTAGCTTAGGCAGTAATTGATCAGGAAAATTTACCCTTTGGCGTACGGCCGGGCTGAAGCAGTTTGGCCACGGTAGCTGTCCAACCTGTTTGGTGTGAGGCGCCGATTCCCTTTCCGGTATCTCCGTTGAAATATTCATGGAATAAAAGGTAGTCCCGGAAGTGTTCATTATGGTTCAGGAGTTTATCGCCACCGTTAAAAGGGCGTTCACCATTTTCGTCCCGTTTGAAGATGGAACAAAGTCTGCGGCTCAGGTCAGTTGTTACAAAATCCAGATTACGCATCTCACCGCTCTTGGAGGGATATTCAATTTGCAGGCTTTCGCCGTAATAATAGTAGAATCTTTGCAGGCTTTCTACAATCAGGAAATTAATAGGAAACCAAATGGGTCCCCGCCAGTTACTGTTACCACCAAACATTCGGCTGTCGCTTTCTGCCGGTGTGTAACGCACCGTGAAATCCTGACCGTCTACTGTAAATTCAAAAGGCTGATCTTCATAAACTTTGGACATGGAGCGGATTCCGTAATCCGAAAGAAACTCTTCTTCATCCACCATCCTGTTAAGAATTCTTGTAAGCCTGGTCTTGCGCAGGATACTCATAAGGTGTTTCCGCCCCTTACCCTCCACTTCCCAATGTGAGACCAGATTGGCCAGCTGAGGTTTGTTTCTAAGGATCCAGTCCATCCTTTTGGTAAAATTGGGGAGTTGCTCCAGGGTTTCATGCTCTACAATTTCAACAGCAAACATGGGGATGAGGCCTACAATACTTCTCAGCTGAAGTGAAATGGAATCTCCGTCATTCAGCTGAAGGACATCATAAAAAAATCCGTCTTCCTCGTTCCACAGACCCCCTTTGGCATCACCAATATTCTCCATGGCTTCGGCGATGTACAGATAATGTTCAAAAAATTTAATTGCCATATCCTCGTAAACCGGATTATGAAGTGCAAGTTCCATAGAGATTCGCATCATATTGAGAGCAAACATGGCCATCCAGCTCGTGCCATCGGCCTGTTCCAGATGATCTCCGTTCTTAAAAACCATATTCCTGTCAAATGCCCCAATATTATCCAAGCCCAGGAAACCTCCGCCGAATACATTGTTGCCGTTTTTATCTTTGCGGTTTACCCACCAGGTAAAATTGAGCAGTAATTTCTGAAAAACACTTTCCAGAAACGGGATATCCGGCCGGCCATTAATCTTTTCATCAATTTTATAGACCCGGAATGTTGACCACGCGTGTACCGGCGGATTTACATCGCTAAAATCCCACTCATAAGCGGGCAACTGACCGTTAGGATGTATATACCATTCCTTTGTTAGCAGACGAAGTTGGTCTTTTGCGAATTGAGGGTCTATCAGCGCAAACGGAACACAGTGAAAAGCCAGGTCCCAGGTTGCAAACCAGGGATATTCCCATTTGTCAGGCATGGAGATAATGTCCTTGTTCTGCATGTGTTCCCATTCGCGGTTTCTTACGTGGTTCTTAAAATCGCGGTTTGCCTCAAGCTTGGGATCGCCTTTCAGCCATTTGGAAACATTATAGTGATAGAACTGCTTATTCCATAACAAACCGGCAAAGGCCTGCCGCTGTATGTTTTTTTCATCTTCATCCGGGATTTCACACTGAAAGATACTGTAAAACTCATCGGCTTCCGTCTTACGCTGAAGTACCATCTCATCAAAACCATAAAACGGATCATCCAGGTCTCGCGGACTGAGCCTGAAATCAAAGGTTCGGCTTTCACCGGCTTCCAACTCCGCCTTCACCAGAAAGCAGGCTTTAGTACCTGTTTTGTCGGGATTTACTGCATCTTCCCGGCCGTGAACCAAAAAGTCATTAATGCCGTCTTTGTAATAGTTTGCCTGCGCAGTATTTCCGGTAATCTTATTGATATTGGTTTCATTGTCGCAGAAGAGCGTGGTTGCGGACGTATCGCGTGCATACAGTTTCTTAATGCTTAATCTGTCGTGCTCAATTTCTAAACTACCGTCGGCGCCGGCCTTTATTGTAGGTCTATATGTACCGTAACCCCAGGACCAGTTATTCCGGTACCATACTGTTGGG
>JAEWIR010000037.1 GCA_023386965.1 Bacteroidota bacterium | reverse complement strand
AATGTCGGATTCCCATTCTTGCAGTTACGGGCACCAACGGTAAAACCACTACTACAAGGCTGCTCGCTCATATCGCCCGGCACACGCGATATAACCCTGGTTACACCACAACGGACGGAGTTTATATCTCGGATTTTAAAATTATTAGCGGTGACTGTTCCGGCCCGTCCAGTGCCTCCACAGTCCTGGCTGATCCTCTGGTGGATTTTGCAGTGCTGGAGACGGCACGGGGTGGAATCCTGCGCTCAGGACTCGCCTTTGACTCCTGCGATGTTGCCGTACTGACCAACATTGCTGCCGATCATCTTGGCCTGAAAAACATCAACACATTGGAAGAACTTGCTGAGGTAAAGGCATCGTTATTACGAAGCGTCAAAAAGTCGGGTTGGGCCGTGCTGAATGCCGATGATGAACATTGTGTTCGCATTGCCGCCTCGCTGGACTGTAATATCGCCTACTTTGCAATGGAAAATTCGGGCGAAATTCTGCAAAATCATATCTCGGGCGGTGGTTTGGCCGTTACAGTAGTGGATCATGAGGTTAGAGTCTATCACAATCTGCAGGTACACACAATACTTAACTTAAATGATATACCACTCACAATGCAGGGAAAGGTGCGCTGTATGACTGCCAATGTGCTGGCTGCTGTGGCCGCTGCTTTTGCCTATGGGTTTTCCTTGGAGCACCTCCGGGCTTCACTCAAATCCTTCCAACCAGGTCCCGAATTTACTCCCGGGCGCATGAATCTATTTGAACTGAATGGATTTAAGGTACTCGTTGATTATGCACATAATCCTCACGGAATGACGGAACTTCAGCATTTTTTAAGCCAGGTCTCTGCAAGCCGGAAGGTGGGTATTATTGCAGGAGTGGGGGACCGGCGCGATTGCGACATCCTGGAGCTCGCCGGGATTGCAGCCCAGTGTTTTGATCATATCATTATCCGCCAGGACGATAACCTGCGCGGACGGACTTTAGATGAAATGAACAACCTGATGATTCAGGGAATCAGCGAATCAGGTGCTGAGGTTTCCTATGAATTAATCCGCGACGAAAAGGAAGCTATCAGGCAAGCGTTAGCCAGGGCACAAAAAGATGATTTCATCGTGGCTTTATGTGATAATTACCATGAAGTGACGGAAATCATCAGGTCTCACCATAACTGATTTTGTTTTAAAATAATTGAATAAAATATGAAAGGAAAGGTATTGGTTATTGGAGGTGCTGAAGACCAAAGCGGAAAAAGAGACCGGTTTTCAGATATTTCAATTCTGGAACGCTTCATCAGCGAAACACGGATGAAAAAACGGTCTCGTATCGAGATTTTAACCTCGGCATCATCTGTTCCGGAAGAAATGGGAAGGGATTATATAAAAGCCTTCCGTAAAGTAGGTGCTGAAAATTGTGGTGTTTTGAAAGTGGAAAACCGGTCCCAGGCAGATGACGCCACAATACTTAAGCGGCTGAAAGATTGTGATGCCTTATTTGCGACAGGCGGAGACCAGCTGGCGCTTACATCTACAATAGGAGGCACTACATTTTACTCATTGCTTAAAGAAAAATTAGAAGATTCGGATTTTATTTACGCCGGAACGTCCGCCGGCGCTGCGGCAGCATCGGAAATTATGATTATTGAGGGAGGCAGCACGGAGGCTGCCTATAAAGGCCAGGTCATTGCAACGACGGGGCTTCGCCTTGTCAATAATATTGTTTTTGACACCCATTTCATTGAGCGCGGACGTATTGCAAGGCTTTTTGAGGTGGTCGTCAGTAATCCCGCTGTTCTGGGTGTCGGCCTGGAAGAAAACACCGCACTCCTAATCCACAGGGACAGGATGGAAGCCATCGGCCCCGGAATGGCCATTATCCTGGACGGCCGTTCTATTTCTCAAAGTAATTTACTGGAAGTTGTAACGGGCGCACCTTTATCTATTGAGAATATGACCCTGCACCTGATGAGCCAGCATGATATTTTTAATTTAAAGAAAATGCAGTTGGAAATTAATAATCCCCCGAAGGCAGAAGTATAAATATTTTGAAAACATCCATTTAACAATTAAGACAACTCTGCCAGCGAGTTTCTGCGTTCAGTTGAGCGCTATTTTTTTTCGGAGTTTCAATCCAATTTTACCGTCAGTATTTTTTCTAACTTTGCAGTCCATTTAATAGAACACTAACTTCAACTGTTTTATCTGAAGTTTGGGTTTGTTGAGGACAGCTATGAGGTATGTATTAGTCATTTTGGCCACGCTTGGAATTCTTTACTCTTTTTCCGGAACAGAAAAGGTAGAGCGTACCTACTCAGCCATTGATCTTCGCGAACTTTACGGTAGTGGCGACCCAAGCCGCTGGCCGCAGGCTCATCTTTTTGATGAAGCCATTGAAGGGTTTCAGGATATTGGACCGCTCCCGAAGCCGGCCTTCCCGAAAGATAACCCCTATTCCAAAGAAAAGGAAGAACTGGGCAAAATGCTGTTTTTTGATCCGCGCCTTTCCGGCTCCGGGCAAATCTCCTGCACAAACTGTCACGATCCTGAAATGATGTGGGCAGACGGACGCCGCGTTTCATTTGGCCACGACAAGCAAACCGGGACCCGTAATGCGCCCACATTGCTCAATATCGTATATGCTACACAGCTGTTCTGGGACGGAAGGGCCAAAGACTTGGAAACTCAGGCCAAAATTCCTATCGAGAACCCCGTGGAAATGAATATGCACAGCCGCCTGGCTGTTCGCCGCATCGCAAAGATAGAAGGATACAAAGATCTTTTTACTGCTGCATTTGGCGATTCTAAGGTTAATGAAGACCGTATTGTAAAGGCTATTGCCACTTTCGAGCGCTCGCTGGTGAGTCCGCCAAGCCGTTTCGATAAGTTTGTAAGCGGTCAGAAGAATGCCCTAAGCGATTCAGAAGTTCGTGGGTTGCACCTTTTCCGGACCAAAGCCAACTGCATCAACTGTCATAGTACCCCTTATTTTTCTGACCAGAAATTCCATAATTTGGGCCTTACGTATTTCGGACGTGAATATCAGGACCTCGGACTGTATGAAATTACGAAGAAAAAGGAAGATGTAGGCAAATTCAAGACACCGACTTTAAGAGAGGTGAGTCATACTGCACCATATATGCATAACGGACTTTTCCCCAATATCCGTGGAGTGCTTAATATGTACAATGCCGGGATGCCGGATGAAAAAGGGAATAAGGAAGATCCTCTTTTCCCGAAAAAATCCGGAATGCTCACCACTTTAAATCTTTCTGAAGAAGATTTTGTAGATATTGAAAACTTCTTAACTTCGCTGCACAGTTATAAGTATAAAATGAGGGCTCCGGTCCTCCCCACCAAATAATTTAGATTTAAATTCATGAAAAAGTTATTATTGGCCGCCATGGTCGCTGTAATGGGAGTTACCGCCAGTGCGCAGCAAAAACTGAATATTCCGGAAGCCGTAAAAGGTCAGCAGTACGGATCAGGTGTCAGCGAAGAGCAGACCTTTGATGTATACAGTACCGGCAGAATAAAAAAAGCTTTGCAGAAAGCGGATAAACTGGACAATATCATCATCCAGGCCAAGGTGAGTGAAGTTTGTGAAAAGAAGGGCTGCTGGTTAACGCTTGTAGATAATGACACGCGATTTATGGTGAAAATGAAAGACTATGCCTTCTTTTTGCCCCAATCAATGGTAGGAAAAACGGTTCTTTTGCATGCAAATGCGGAAAAGAAGACCACACCGGTAAAAGAACTGCAGCATTATGCTGAAGATTCCGGCGCAAGCAAGGAAGATATTGCCAAAATTACTGAGCCACAAACTGAAATAAGAATCCTGGCGCAGGGAATCAAGGTGGTGGACTAACCAATATTTGATCTGATGAAATATAAGCGTCTCCTTTGGGAGACGTTTTTTAATTTTCTGAATAATCATATAGGAAGGCTGTATTTTTTCTAAACGTATAAAGAGTTCAACCGTTCAATAGATCTCACATTCCTAACATTTGAATATTTTCATACTTTATGACATTTCCTAAAAATCCACCACCAGCACTTCATATCCAAACCTGCCTATGGAAAGGATCAGGATAAAGATAAACAGGTACCGTATGAATTTGTTTCCTCTGCGGATCGCCAGCTGCGCTCCTACAAGTCCTCCTGCAGCATTGCAGACGGCCATTGGCAGAGCGATTGCCCAGATAATCTTTCCTTTTATCAGAAACAGGCAGATAGAACCGGCATTTGTAGCCAAGTTAATCAGTTTGGCATTGGCATTGGCCTTCAGGAAATCCATACCCAGCAGGGTTACGAATGCCAGAATGAAGAAAGTCCCCGTTGCTGGACCAATGAAACCATCATAGAAACCCACTGCAATACTCGCGATGCAACCGTTGATGACGGCAATATGATAAGGCATCTTCTTCTCTTTGGCATTTCCGAAATCTTTTTTGAAGATGGTATATACCGCAAGTACAATAAGTACAGTCAGCAGTACAGGTTTCATAAATTCATTGCTGACGACCGTAAGCAGCTGGGATCCCAGGAAAGCCGAAATGAAGGCAAGCAGAGCCATAAGGGCGAGCAGCTTCCAGTCAATTTTCACTTTTCTCAGATATTGCGATGTGGCCAGGGCAGTTCCGCTGAAAGCGGGAATCTTCAGGGAACCGATCACCGCAGCTACCGGAATATTGGGCAGGAATGCCAAAGCAAGTGGGGTCTGTATCAGTCCGCCACCACCTACCACAGCGTCTATAAAGCCCGCAGCAAAGGCTGCAAGGCAAAGGTAAATCAGGATTTCAGTTTCTGGCACAGCAGCAAAATTAACGCGCAAAGGTAAGTCTTAATATGCTTCTGCAAAGATGCTTGAAGTTCTGTACATTAAAAACGAATGCATCCATACGACTTTGGATTGAGATATTTCTGCGACAATTTACCTTATTCAGGAACAGTGCTTAGTTGAAAGCCATCAGTAATCATTATCAAAACCCTCTGCTAACCTTTACCGCCGCCGCTCTCTTTCTCAACATTTGTCTTGCTGCTCTCTTTCACTTTCTGATTGCCGAACCTTTTAACAAAAGTCAGGTGCGCTCCATACCAGTCCCATTTATTGACATTTCTGAAAGTACCGATGGGGGAGTAGGTTATGAAATCATTTCCGGGCCTGCGGAAGATGTTGTTGAACCGGATTCCGGCTTCTATCTGGTTGGCAGGAAAAAGCTTGGTGGCTCCAAAGCTGTGAAAGAAGTTCATTTTGTTCCCCATGGAATTGCCCCAGTTCTGCGAATGCAGCCCGAACCAACCGTTAAAATTAATATTTCTGTCAAACAGATTACTGTAGGAGAAATTGGTAGAGCCGCTGAAGTTGGTAATATAATCCTGCAGGCCCACGAAGTTATTGCGCTGTCTGAAGTCGCTGTTGTCCACATACGTAAGTCCAAGGTTTAGATTTACATTCAGCCTGTTTTTCAGGAAGTTTTGGTTCGTATTGGCGTACAGCGAATAATTGTTTACCCGGCCGTAGAATGTTGACGGCATCATGATCGTTTTACCGTCTTCTACAATGTACGAGGTCCAGTAATCCTGGTTGGTGGTATTGAAGTTGGCCGAAATGAAATATTTCTTGTAAAGTCCAAGTTTGAGCCCGAAACGGTCATTGGGATTTGGCTCCAGCTCCATATTTCCGCGCTGGTAAATCCCATTGTCCATAGGCATCAGAAAAGGATTGAACTCTGCATACCACGGCCGCCACAAACTGTACTTGTAAGTAGCCGTGAGATTATAGTTTTCGTTAAAGGAGTACTTGAGGAGTAAATCGGGCAGCAGGGCACCGTAGGAATCGGTTCTTTCTACGCTGCCCACATCCTGTTTTACCGTGAAGTTAATATGCTCATACCGTAAACCAATCCGGGTTTCCAGTTTTTTAAAGAAAGTCTTACTGAAGTTGGCGTAAAGGGAGTTCAGATTTTCTTCGTAGTGGAATGTGTTAATCCTGGAACCGTCTAGAAACCAGTTATTGTTTTGCTGATTATAATATTCAAAAGGCATCACATTGTTGCGGAAATTCATTTTTCCGCCAAATTCCAGCAGGTTGCCGTCCTCATATACAGGTTGCGAATAGTCCACCTTAATATAGTATTCGCGGTTTTGGTTTTCGGAAACTGTTTTTATACCTTCAAAGGCCGCGGGATCCCATAGTGTTGTCTGTATTCTGGTATTATCGTTTGCAGAGTAGTTGAAGCCGGTGTTCACATCCAGAATCCGGTTTTTTTCCTTGTCGTAATACTTGTAAAAGAGATTGCTGCCGGCAAAGAGGTTGCTGCCGTTGGCATTTATATGATTTGTGTAGGAATTCTGAAGTACATTGTTCAGGAAATACTGACCTTGCGCCACTGCGTCATAGCTGTTTTTGGATCCGTAATACTGCGCCACAAGTCCCAGATTGTTCTTCTCATCCAGTTCAAACTCAGTGGTAGAAGTTACAGATGGCGCTTTTCCGTTGCTGTTGCTTTCGCTGCTGACCCGCCTGAGCGAATTGTCAGCATAAATGAGGTTTTCATTAAATGACTCGTTTACACTGTTGGTATTGTTATAACTTCCGCTTAGTGAATGGGTGAAACCTTTACGGTGATAATTAAGGTTGGCACTGGTAGATTGAGAATTTTTGAAACTCTGCGAATTTCCCAGCGAAACACTGCCCTTCATCCCTTCATTTTCATTCCTCTTCAGAACAATATTGATTACCGCACCGCCGGTTTCATATTTGGCCGAGGGCGTGGTAATCACTTCAATCTTCATAAGGTTGTCGGCGGCAATAGTTTTCAGATATTCCTTCAGTTCTTTGCCGGTGAACACAGACTTTCTGTCGTTGATGTATACGGTTACCGCATTTCCCTCGGCCTGAACATTGTCGTTATTATCTATGTTCACCAGGGGTGTCATGCGCAGTACATCCCAGGTGGTGTTGCCGGTTAGGATAGCACTGTTGGCTACATTAAACACAGTGCGGTCTGCTTTGCTTTCAATCGTTGGCTTTCGTGCCGTTACCACAACTTCTTCTATACTCTTGGTTTTTAAAGTATCGGCTGTGGCATCCTGTGCAGAGGTAAAGATCCCGCAAAGCAGGATAGGGGCAATCAGATTTTTTTTCATTGGTTACAGTTACACCAATAAGACACAAAAGGAGCAATTGTGTTACAGCCAAACAGTACTTTATCCTGCAGATTTTTGTTCTCCAAATGGTAGTAATCTGTATATGACCTTATTTGACACAGATCTTTTGTCTGCACTCTCATCATCCAGTTTTTAAATCTAAATCTGATTGATGAATGGCGGTTCTGCATTCATCCTGTAGTGGCGGCCGGCGGCACGAGCCTTTTCGACGGTATTCACCAAAGAATCCGGATGAAGTTACTTCGTACAACAAGATTAGAAAACGGAGCTGTAATCTTTTATTATGAACCCTTTAGCCAAGCACGGTGACGCCGTTTTCAAGCATTTCATAAATAGCGTCGCGGCCGTTTTCAGGTTTAACATTTACCGCTTTCGTGCCGTGGAAATGAAGGCAGGTAATGAATCCGGCCTGTACGGCGTCCAGACAGGTGGCCTTTACACAGTAATCTAAAGCCAGACCTACAATTTCAACAAGCTGAATATCATGATATTTCAGGAAATCCTCCAAACCGGTTTTCATAAAATGGTTGTTGTCCTGAAATGCACTGTAACTGTCGAATTCCGGATTCTTGCCTTTCTGGATGATATGGGTTACTTTGGACCGGTCCAGGTCGGGGTGGAACTCTGCACCATGAGTGTCCTGCACACAATGATCGGGCCACATAAACTGCGGAATGCCGTTCAGGCTGATTTTTTCGCCCACTTTACGGTTATTGGTGGAGGCAAAACTTTTATGGTTGGCAGGATGCCAGTCCTGGGTCAGGACCACCTGTTCATATTGATTGTCTTGCAGTAATAAGTTAATATAGGGGATGATTTGCGCGGCACCCGGAACGGCCAGCGCACCGCCTTCACAAAAATCATTCTGGACATCTACAATTATCAGGGCTTTTTTCATTTCGTTAAAGTATAAATTATTTCTTTTATCTTGTAAGCAGCATCTGCCGCTTCTCTGACTAAATTTACGCGGTAAACGCAAATGCTCAGCCAAAGAGTTGCTGATGCCAAAACGTCCTGTTTATGAATGATATGGAAGAATACCGATTTCCCGTGGGAAAATATGAACCGGCACATGAGATCAGCGATGCCGATATAGACGATTACATACGTGTTCTCAAGGATTTTCCCGGACGGCTGAAGAATGTAGTGGACTCATGGACAGACGATATGCTGGATACACCGTACCGCCTTGGTGGCTGGACCGTTCGCCAGCTCATCAATCATTTGTCCGACAGTCATATGAACAGTTATATCAGATTCAAACTTGCCCTTACCGAGGACAATCCTGTAATTAAACCATATAATGAAGCCAAATGGGCCGAACTTCAGGACAGTTTTACCATTGACATCAAACCGGCGCTCCGGATCCTGAAAGGCCTGCACCAGCGTTGGGTTTACGAGTTAAAGGCATTAACCAACCGTGAATTTGAGCGTACATTTGTACATCCCGAACAGCAGCGAAGCATTACCCTTCGCGAAAGTCTGGCCTTCTATGCGTGGCACTGCAGTCATCATCTTGCCCATATTGAAAACCTGAAAAAACGGATGGGCTGGTAATGCTGAACAGTCTGCACCGGCTTTGTGACCAGGATGAGCTAAGAAAGCGTATTGGCAGCCTTACCGAAGATGCCGTTCCGAAGTGGGGAAAGATGAACGCTGTCCGGATGCTGAAGCACTGCCGGCTGGTGCTGGAAATTCCTCTGGGGAAAATCTCAGTAACAGAGCCCCCGCGTATTGTTCGTATTGTTGGAATTGTAGCCAAAATGGAGATGAAAATCTTTAAAAACGGAATTCCACGAAATATGCCCACCTTTGCAGAACTCCGTGCGGAAGAATGCACAGACTTTACAACTGAAATGGTAAAACTTTTGCATACCCTGGACGAGTACTGTGCGCTTGCAGATGCCGGTAAACTTCCGCACAAGCATCCGCTTTTCGGCAAAATGCAGCCTAAGGACTGGGGTTTCCTGGAGTACAAACATCTGGATCACCATTTAAAACAATTTGGATTATGAGTTTACTGAACAGAATTTTTGGAAGTAATGAGGGACAAGACAGCGAAAAAGAACGGGGTTTCTGGAAAATAATGACTTCAGAACAGATGCTGGAAGATGCCGTGCAGAAATCACATGAAAAAAAAGTGGTTCTGTTTAAACATTCCACCAGATGCTTTATCAGCCAGACCGTTCTGAAGAATTTTGAAAGGGAAGTGAAAGCGTCGGATAAGGACGCGGAGTATTATTTTCTGGATCTCATCGCTTTCCGCACTGTTTCAAATAGGATTGCGGAACTCTTTGATATTGAGCACCAAAGTCCGCAATTGATAGTGCTGGAAAACGGCAAGGCCATAAAAAATGCATCTCATAACAGTATTTCGCTGGATTTAGTTTAAATATTTAAAAAAAATAAGTATTATTGCACAACCAAAACGGGGGATTAGCTCATCTGGCTAGAGCGTTAGACTGGCAGTCTAAAGGTGGTCGGTTCGATCCCGATATCCTCCACTTGATAATAAGACACTTACAGAAAACTGTGAGTGTTTTTTTTATCGGCTTTGGTTGGTGAATTTTTGGTTTCCAGCAGGCTTACCTTTGGGTATCTCTATTATCACAACGTTTCACAGCGGTCAATCTGTCCGTCGCTGCATCCGGGTCCTGTATTTAACTGACCATTAGTTCTCATTTCAGTTTCAACAGAATATTTTTCTTCCTAAGGATTTTATGACGATATTATTGGGTTGAAATTCCCCACTTTAAGGCGGATATTATTCTCTTAAAATCTGAAATTGTAAAATATATAAATAAGAGACTATATATATTTACGTTTGATAGTATCATTTATCATAAATCAGCTTGTATATACGGATAATGTCATTATATTTGAAATAATGAATTCTTTATAGGGACATTTTCTAAAACCACAACCTGTACAATTCAACCAAATGAAAAAACAGTTTCTTTTTGCTGCATTTGCTCTGGGAGTCCTGGCTTTTGGAACTCATACTGTCCGGGCACAAAACTCTGAACAGGTTACTGCATCAGTCAGTATCAATTTAGCAGATGTAATAGCAATGGATATAGGCACTCATAATTCCGCAAGCTCCATAGATTTTAAATATGTAAGTACAGCGGATTATAACTCATCAAAGGAGGTAACGGTACCCAACAATCTAGTTGTTATTTCATCCAGGAATTTTGATGTTAAGGTGAAAACAGAAGGTGCCTATTTTGTAAGCGGTACCAATACCATTCCGGTTGATGTGTTACAGGTGAAAGCAGTGCCGGGTGGGACCTTACAGGGAACTATGAATCAGGTTACCCTCTCCACCGCAGATAAGGTCCTGGTGAGCAATGCCGGCTTGGGATCCAAACAGTCTTTAAACATTGCGTATTCCATTTCTGGCGATAAAGCCGCGAAAGTACTGCTTGGAAAGCCAATGGGTACGTACGTGCAGAAAGTAATTTATACCGCGACGGCCCTGTAATTAAGCCTTCCTTATATATATGCCCCAACATTTTAGGATGTTGGGGTTTTTCTTTTCTGTACAGGGAAATTCAAGTGTAGTTATTTTACTACATCAACTTCCATTTTCCACTACAAAGAAACTTTCGCAGCCGCTGTAGATTTGCAGTGTTCAAAGGGGACAACTAAACAAAGAGTAACAAATAAAAAAATAATATTATGAAAAAATCATTCGCCATCGCAGCTTTTACTATCGCCGCAACCGTTTTAGGAAGCAACCGGGTACAGGCTCAGAACCACAATGCAACAACAACTGCAACCATAACGCTGAGCGACGTAATCTCAATCGACTCAGGAAGTGCTGCAATCAATGGTACAGTTGCCTTTAATTATGCGACGGCAGAGGCTTACAATACAGCACAAACTGTGGCTCAAGCCAACGCTTTGAAGGTGACTTCAACAAAGGCATTTAACGTAAAGGTAAAGGCAGGTGCGGCCAACTTCGTGAACGGAACCAATCTTATACCGGTAAATGTTTTAACCATCAAAGCTGCTGCAGCTGCCGGCACAATGGGTGGCATCAAAAACGTAGTGGTGCTGTCTGAGGCAGACCAGACTTTAGTGGGTAACGCACCGCTTGGGAGCGCCCTATCTTTAAATCTGGATTACACTATTCCTGCAGCTGAATCTTCCTCGCCCAAGATACTGGGTAAACCAGCGGGAACGTATACACAAACAGTTATTTACACAGCGACTGCCCTGTAAGCGGCCACCCTTGTTTATATTATGCCCCAACATTTTCGGATGTTGGGGTTTTTCTTTTCTGTACAGGGAAATTCAAGTGTAGTTATTTTACTACATCAACTTCCATTTTCCACTACAAAGAAACTTTAGCAGCCGCTGTAGATTTGCAGTGTTCAAAGGGGACAACATAACAAGAAATAACAAATTAAAAATAATATTATCATGAAAAAATCATTCATCACCGCAGCCTTAACTTTTGGAGCTATTGTATTTGGAATTACTGTTCAGGCTCAAAACACTACCGCAACAACAACAGTGAACATTACCCTGAGTGATGTGATCTCAATCGATAGCGGGAGCAGTGCAACAGGTGGTACCGTTGCCTTTAACTATGCGACGGCAGAGGCTTACAACACAGCACAAACTGTGGCTCAAGCCAACGCATTGAAGGTGACTTCAACAAAGGCATTTAACGTAAAGGTAAAGGCAGGTGCGGCCAACTTCGTGAACGGAACCAATCTTATACCGGTAAATGTTTTAACCATTAAAGCTGCTGCAGCTGCCGGCACAATGGGTGGCACCAAAAACGTAGTGGTTCTGTCTGAGGCAGACCAGACTTTAGTGGCAAACGCACCGCTTGGGAGCGCTTTAATCCTTAATCTGGATTACACCATTCCTGCAGCGGAATCTTCCTCGCCCAAAATCCTGGGGAAACCAGCGGGAACGTATACACAAACAGTTATTTATACTGCTACCGCTTTGTAATCACAACCGATAATATCATCCCTCAGCATATAGGTGTTGGGGGTTTTTTCTGTTTAAATGTCTTTGTAGTTATTATACTACAACTACTTCCAATTTTCATTACACAGAAAATTTGTTGACTGCTGTAAATTTGCAGCGTTCAAAGAGGACCTTAATTTAGGTTTCATTAGTTTTGGGGATCTTTTTATCTAAATATCAATTACACATGCGAAAGTTAATTCACCTTTTCATTTTCTTCCTGGTCCTGGCGGGAACATTCTCTCTTTCCGCACAAAGTATTTCCATGTCGCCTACCAGGCTGTTTTTTACAGGTAATCCAGGTGAGAAAATAATGCAGACCGTTACGCTTCACAACAGCTCAGATAAGGTTTATGTGTTTAACCTCAATTACAAGGATTGGGTTAGGGAAGAAGACGGGAACAAAGTTTACCTGAATCCAGGAAGTTCAAAAATTTCCAATGCTGCCTGGGTTTCCACTCTGGAGAACTCTGTAACAGTACCTGCAAAAAGTAAAAAGGAAATTACAGTAACCATGCAGATCCCGGCCAACGCGCCGAAAACCGTTACGAACAGCATGCTGTTCTTTACTCAACTGCCGCAGCAGTCCGATCAGGCGCAAGTGCAGAATGGAATTGGCATCATCACCCTGTTTGAGGTGGGACTTCATATCTTTTATACGCCGCCGGGAAACAATGTAAAAAGTCTGGATATCACCAATATTTCCGAGGCAAGTACTAATGGTGTAAAAGAGAGGAAAGTGGCGGTAAGTATTCATAATGACGGAAATACCATCAATGATGCTACTGTTGGTTTCGAACTTACCAACACAGATACAGGGCAGGAAATAAAATTGGCTCCTGTATCAATATCCATGATTCCGGATACGCACCAGGTGGTTCATTTTTCGCTGCCGGAAAACCTGTCAGGAAACTACCTGGGTGTGGCCATCGTAAAAATGGCAGGATCCAATGATTTACGGGTAGGTGAGAAAAACTTTAAATTTTAAAACAGCATCTTGAAACCACAGAGCGGAATAAACATCTTTAGAACTGCATTCTTATTTTTGGCTTTTGTATTTCTGAATTTATCTTTCACCTCAGCACAGGAGAAGTTAGATTTCCGTTTTGAAAAGGAGGCTGTAAAGGTTGAAAAAGGTTCCACTTTTACCAATATTCTGGTTATTGGCAATAGCGGTTCATCTGCAATCATCATTCAGCAAATCAATCCTCAGGACAGCTATCCAGGCTTGCTTTTATATCCAAAAGCTGAATTTAGCCTGGGTCCGGGTGAAAGCAGGCGCTTTCCTGTAAAATTCATTGCCAATCTGGAGTTTATGAAACTCAGAACCGATGAAATAAGATTCAATGTTTCTTATGTAACTTCCACATCCGCTGGAACGGAAAGCGCCGCATTCTCCGTGATTAAGGACGAAAACAGGAACATCGCCATTTACACTGAATCCTATGAGAATTTCATTAATCCGGCCGCACCAACTTCTTCCATTCGATTAACCGTTGAAAACCAGGGCTACAGCAAGCGAACTGTGAAAATAGATTTGCAGTCCATTCCCGACGGTCTGGAGGTGATTCCGGGACAACAAACCATAACCTTGGAAGGCCAGGAAAAACAAATGGTGGACATCAGAATTGCGGTGAGAAAGCAGAATACTGTTTTCCCGGAGTTCAGCATCAGTGCGACAGCTACGGATCTTTCCGATAACGAAATCGTGGGCAGCAACACAGTACACCTTGTTATTCTGTCGAACAACAGACAGGTTTCGCAGCTTAACCAGGCGGTGAAAGGTAGCAATTTTGCTGAGGTGGGCTATAATGAAAACAGTTCGGGGTTCAATTATCTTCAGTTGAGAGGAAATGCAGGACTTGCTGTAGCTCGGGATACGAGAGCGCGGTTGAACCTTGGTGCTGATTATTTTCTTGAAGAAAACCGTTATAACCTCTATGACACCTGGCTGGAGGTAGAAAGAAAGAAAACAGTCCTACGGCTAGGAAATGTGAGCGGTACCGATTACGACTATGCGGTTTTTGGCAGAGGCGCTGAGATTTCAACCGCGTTTGGCGATAAAAGTCAGATTGAAATACTGGCTGTTGAAAACAATTTTAACCTTTACGGAAATTACTTCCAGCGGACAGAAGGTTCCAGGATGGCTGGAGCAAAATACAGTTTTGGAAACGGTAAATCACACAGTGGTAAAGTTTCCTATGTGTTTGATCATGACCCGCGCTCAGGTGTGGAGACTCAGGTGGCCAACGCTGTTACTTCAGTGCTGATCAATGATAATCACACATTTAGGGCGGAGGCAGGCCTGAGTCATGAAAAAGGTCTCAGCAACGGTGATGAGAATTCGGGAGCGTCCATGGGATTCAATTATGGTGGCAGATTGGGGAAATGGGATCTTCAGTCGGACAATTCCTTTGCTACTAAAAGTTATGCCGGACTTAAACGGGGCTCCTTTTTTTTGAATCAGCGTATTGGATACCGTTTTACCGACAGCCAGCGGGCATTTATACAGTATCAGAATTCGCAGGTTGAGCCGGAATTCCTGAGTTTCCAAAATGGGCCGGTTCCCGTGGGAGCTGCCGCAAATGTGCGTTATTATTTTAACAGCACGGAGGCTTTTACGGGCGGTTACCAGTTTTCTTCAAAAGACTGGAATTTTATGGTAGCACCCAAGGTAGACAGACAGAAAACTGCTAATTATTACTCGGCGCATGAACTTTTTTCATACCGCCTGGAAACCAATATCGGCACCACATTAGGTGCGCACGGCATAAACTGGACGGCAGAATATTCGTATTCCAAAGAAAACGGAAATCCCGAATGGTTCAGCAGCCTCAAAACCGCGTTATCGTACAGATACAGATCGTTTTCGCTGAATGGAAGTGCGCAGTGGAACGCAAATAATGTTTTTGACCTGAATTCATTTTACGACACCGACCGTAATTTCGCGAATTATAATGTCTACGCCTCTTACCATATTCAGATGCTCAATAGCAATCTGACAGGCTCTGTTTCGGCTGGTACGTCTTATTCCGAACTCTATAAAAATCTGAACAGCAACATCACCGGAAATCTCGAATATAAAATTTCACCTTCCTGGTCGTCTACGGGTTATTTTAATTTCTCCGGTTATCAGTCAGATGCCACTTTTGGGAGCAGCGGGAGTTTTTACCAGTTCCGTGTGGGAATAAAGAAATATTTCACTGCCGCCACGGCCCCGGGAAATCACAAAGTGACTCTGCAGTTATTTGAGGATAAAAATTTCAACGGTGTTCCGGAGCCGGGTGAGGTAATGCTTGCTAACGAAATTGTGAAACTGAACAGTTTTGTAGCCATGACAGATAAAAACGGGAAGGTTGTTTTCCGGAATGTGCCCCATGGAACTTATGCATTAATGGTGAACCAAAGTGCAGGTTCCCGGCTGATGATGGATCCGGTAATTGCGGTAAACAGCAATATGAACCTCAAGGTCGGTCTGGTGAAAAACATCAGAGTTACCGGGAAATTAACAGAGATCAGACAGGCCTATGATGAATTGGAAACGGATGTAACCGGCATCGTGGTATATGCAAAGGAGGAAGATGGAACGGTACATTCCGCTGTTGTAAATCAGAATAGTGAATTTGAATTTTTCCTGAAAGACGGGAAATATGAGATTTATATTGAAAATGACAAATACATTTACACTCAGCCCAGGCAGATTATCCAGGTGACCAGGGAAGGTTATGCGGGTACGGTACTGTTTGAATATAAGAAGAAAGACACCACTGTGAAGGTGAAAAAGTTTTAAATTTAGAGATATGAAGGCAATCAGGATTTATATATTAAGGATCTTTACCATCTGCTGCGTATTACCGGTGATGAAGGCGCAGGATGTTTATGTGTCAATTCCTGAAACCAATATATTGAACAGGGCTGAATTTACCTCGTCACCCATTACAGTAATGAACACCAGCAGGACCAACTGGGATTACACATTTTTTGGTTTTGGTCCCATAAGTCCTACATTTACGTCAACTTCAGGGGCAAATTTTATACACGCCACATCTGTGGTTGCCTTACCGGCTACAGTACTTTTGTGGCAGCTTGAGAGCATGGGTGGCCGGTTGCCGTCTACGGGTTTTCAGGGTTATTTGCCAGATTTTCAATCTTTTAAAACCTCACCTGTGATTTGGTTTGGACCGCCTTCGAATGTTTTTGGAGGAGGATTCAGAAGCGGGAACATCAATTTCACGTTTAAGATACCTGCCGACCAGTTCGCCGCAAATGCCTTTCAGGCCGGTAATTATTCCATGAATATCACGCAGAACTACGATTTTACGCCGCGGTCTTTCAGAACTGTCATAACGGTTCCGGCCATGCTCCGGTGGATCACGGCAACACCCACAAAGTATATTGAAATATCTTCGCTGAATGACTACCGGGTTACAGGCACGCGCGTCTTGGGAAACCTGGGGAATGTGGAAATCGGAAATACCGTCGATTTTAATTTGTGGGCAAAAGCTGCCTCAAACAGCATCCAGTTCGTTTCGTCTAAAGGAACCCAGGGAACCCGCAATATTGGAGCCATCAAGCTGGGAAGTAACGGACCGGGACTTTTAGGCAAATCATTATCTTCTACCTTTCAGAATTTTTCTGCGACCAACTTTAGTGTGCTGCCGGGGAACCGTAATGTTTTTGTGCCGGAGCTTTCACTCTCTGCTGAAGATCTGAAAACACACTTTTTTGAAGCCGGAACATATACTTTTGAGCTGAACTTTAGTGCCAGAAGCACGGACAACTCGCTCAACAGCCTGCAAAATACCTCAGTCCAGCTGAAGGTATTACCGCGCTCAGAAATCACTATCCCCACTACTGGCAAAAATGTGAACTTCAATTTTAATACGGCAGCACAGTATGCCGGCGGTCAGTCGCAGACAGTTCCCAAACAGATTGTCCTTTCCAATAATGAGAGCTTTGAACTGTATGTAAAGTCCGACGAGAATTATTTTAAGAAAGGTGGGGTGCAAACCGAGATCAATTCCAATATTTTGCAAATTGGCCTGGTGGGCGGTGCTGTAAATGCACCTTTATCCAAGACGCCACAAAAGATACTCTCCAACGGCACACCTGTTCTGGACCGCGAACTGGACGTAATATACACCATCCCGCCGGCCGCTGCGCAAACATTGGTAGGGAAGGAAAGCAGCACATACTCAGTGAATGTTTACTATAGTTTCACAGCAATTTAGGGAGATGTTTTTTTGAGTTTGAGTTTATGGGGGGCATTAGTTGAGTACCGATTCCGTATGATGTCTTTTCACACAAATTGTACTATAAGTGCGGATGTAATATTTGTGTTTACACCCTTTTCCCGGAGCTGAGGTCAGTGTCATGCATCGGTATACTGTGAATTCAGCATTGATATGCGTGTTACTGCCTGCATTAAACCGTATCTGAACCCATGCTGATTTTCACGACGCAGGTTTCTTTCAGTAGAAAATTGACAATATATCCATGTGCCGCTCGGCTGGTTATGAATCTACGCCACAGAAAAAGTTTTTGCAGGCCGGAGAGTCATTTTTTTTAATTTCTATCGAGCTCACGTTTTTCGGCGCGATAAGCAACTGCTTTGGCAAAGAAATAGTTAAAATATAGCGTATAATCATCCTTTAATTGGAAATTGACGTTGATTTTTTTACATTGCTGCCTTAATTATGAGCGACCTTATCAGCGGCCTGCATTTTAAGATTAATATCCTGCAAATCGAAATCAGTTTCAGAATGGGACCGATTTCTATTGTGTCCCCTAATTCCAACAAAGGCGCAGCCCTGTCCCAATCTTTACCAAAATTCAACCAATGAAGGAGTTAAAAACAAATGTCAGGATTATTGTAGCAGATGATCACGGAATCGTGCGCATGGGTTTGATACAAACCCTTAAACGTCTCCTGCCTGATGCGGTGATCATCGAAGTTGAAGATTTCAAAGCCATGTATAAGGTAATTTCGGGGGAACAGCTGGACCTGGCCATTATGGACGTCAACATGCCAAACGGCAGCGTGCAGGAAGCTATAGATTTCATAAGAATAAAGCAACCCGACCTGAAAATACTTATATTCTCCTCACAGGATGAGGAAATATACGGCTTGCGCTATCTGAAGATGGGGGCAGGAGGTTACCTGAGCAAGCAAAGCCGGTACAGTGTCATTGAGACTGCAATTACATCTATGCTTACCACCGGTCGCTATGCCAGTGAAGCTGTGAAAGAGGTTATGTTTTTTGAATCTGTAAATGGTTCCAGGAAGAGTTCACCTGTTGAAGCGCTGTCCGACCGTGAACTCCAGATTGCCAGCAAACTGGCGGAAGGGCTTCCACTTAAAGAAATTTCAAACCAGTTGAACCTGCATTCATCCACGATCAGTACCTATAAAAACAGGCTGTTCGAGAAGCTGAACATAAAATCCATCCCGGAATTGGTTGAAATTCTCAGGATGTACAATCAGTAAGTTGGGCGCTTCTTGCTGTCATGACAAAAAAGCTGCCTGAAGATTTTGTGCAAATCAAGTTTGCTTCAAAATACATCATAGCACGTTATTAATTAAACAGATCATCATCACTCAGCCTTATCAGCCAAAAGGTAAGTGTGACATCATAACATCATACGGATCAGCAGACTTCTATGCGCCAAAACAGCTGCCATTAAGCAAACTTCTTCTCCCTAACATTTCCTAATCTGCTCAGGTTTTTCCGATATGCAGAATAAAACGCCAGGGCATATTTTTCGATACCTCGCCCGCATAATCGACACCCACCCGGGCACCGGCGCTAATACTTCCTCCTGTAACGGTATCTTCCATCCACAGCCGCTCTGAGTTATCAAGATCCTCACCATAAAAGCTTTTATCCAGTTCCAGAAGATTGCCTATCCTTCCGGGTCCGTTTACCGTATGTAGTCCGCGGATAAGCACAGCTTCAGGCTGCCCGGATTTTCCGGTTACAATGTTCAGTAACCAATAACGCCCGTAGATAAGGTAAACATACACATAACCGCCGTCGCCAAACATGATTTCGGTGCGGGAAGTGCGGCCTTTACTGGCATGGCTCGCCAAATCATCATGACCAAAATAGGCTTCTGTTTCTGTGATAACCGCACGCAGTTCCCGCCCATCCGAAAATTGACGAACCAGGGTTTTTCCCAACAGCGACTTCGCCAGATGCACGGCATCATATTTTTGAAAAAAGGACTTAGAAATTCGTTTTGCCATTTGCCGGAATTCAGGTAAGCATGAAATGAGGTTAAACTCCTCTTGGCAAAGTTCAAATTGTGTACCCTTAGGTTAATCAAACGGAAATCTTCGAGGCCATTTCTTCAGTTCCAAAGAATGAAAAACCGCTCCATCAGATGATGAAACGGTTTACTTTTAGGCAGTGAACTGCGGCCTGACTTCACAACTCAAAGAGTTGTGTCGGTAGGCTCAATTTAATTTTGATCCGGCAGGAAACTGTACTCTTTAGAATAGCGCAGCATCTGCTCTGCAAAGGTCTCAGGATACTTCAAGATATAATCGGTCACCTTTCCGGAGGCATTGTTAACAGGCGTAATATAAGGATTCACAAATCCGCGGTAGGGCGCTTCCTTAAAACTGGCATTGCGCGCCAGCACTTCCTTGTGAATGTCCTGATCCACCTTCACCCCGTAGTTTTCAACAAGGTTTCTCGCGGCATTGTAATCACCTTCAGATTTAATGCGCTGGGTTTCGCGCAGCAACTGGCCGAAAAGACTGTGCAGTTTGTCATAGTCGGTAATATTGAAATAGGTCTTGCCGTTGCGTGTAATTTTTTCAATCACATTGTCCTTTTGGCCTTTCTCAAAAACCCACGCGCTAACCCATTGGCGGTTACGCATATGCGATTCTTCAATATCAGCGCCTGGTTCCAGACGCACAAGCTGCATCATGAGTCCGTTACGTATGTAATTGTCGTATGAGGCTTTACCCACACCTTTCCAGTCATCGGTCAGTCCCAGTTCCTGAAGTTTAGGGTTGTAAAGGAAGTACAGTCCTACAAGGTCAGCACGGCCTTCTTCCATGGTTGAAGCGTAGCTTTTCAGTGTTTCCTTAGGTGTTCCGACACCCGGATTAAGCTGACCAGAGGCATGACCCACCACCTCGTGCAGGGCGGTGTGCAGTTTGCTGGAAAGTTCGCCGTACTTCTGTGCAAGGCGCAGTTCTTCATCATCATTCACAAATTCTTTAAGACGTCCGGAACCAGATGCCTTGTCATAAGCATCTATGATATTTCCCAGTGAAACGGATTTTGAACCATGTTCAGCGCGTATCCAGTCCGCATTCGGGAGGTTTACACCAATCGGTGTGCTGGGTGAAGCATCACCGGATTCTGAAGCTACAATGACCGTTTTATAGCTTACGCCCACCACATTTTTCTTTTTTTGTTGAGGCATTAGCGGCGAGTTGTCTTCAAACCATTGCGCCTGCTTCGAAAGCACCTCCATCTTTTTGGACATATCAAAATCCTTGATCTGTACCACGCTTTCATAAGTGCCTTTGTGACCCAGCGGATCGCTGTACACTTCAATGAACCCGTTGATGTAATCGATATTTCCCTCAGTGGCATCCACCCAGGCTACGTTGTAATCGTCCCAGGTTTTAAGGTCGCCACTTTTGTAGTATTTTATGAGCAGATCCAACGCATTTGCCTGCTTTTGGTTTTCGGCCGCGCCTTTGGCTTTCTCCAGCCAGTGTGTAATCTGGTCAATGGCTGAGCCGTACATGCCGCCGCTTTTCCAGACTTTCTCTCTAAGCTTGCCGTTTTCCTTAACGAGTTTTGAATTAAGCCCTGTTGAAAGCGCACGTTTCGGATCCGGGCTTTTCATGTTTTCATAGAAACGTTCTGCTTCTTCAGCGGTGATGCCTTCGCCATAAAAATTAACCGCTGAACCCTCAACAAGTCCTTTACTAAGATCAAGGTTAACTTTTTTGCTGTCTTTGTCGTTAAACAGTATGTCGGCTACTGCTGTATTCAGCTTCGTGTTGGTTTCTTTTAAAAGCTGATCCAGATAGGCGCGGGAGAATGCCGGCTTCATCTTATCGTTGGAGTAGTGGTGGTGAATACCGTTAGCAAACCAGATGCGTTTTAGGTAAATCTCAAAATTCTGCCAGTCCTGCGTGGTTTTATCACCTTTATAATTCTGATAAATATTTTCCAGCGCCCGGCGGATGGTCAGGTTGTTTTTATAGTTTTGGTCCCAGATGATATCCCGGCCTGCATATCCAGCCTGGCTTAGGTAGTACACATATTCCTTTTCCTTTAAAGTCAGGTCATTCCAGCCCGGCACGTCGTACCGCAGAACTTCAATGTCCCCAAAACGGTCAATGCTGTTCTGGCCCTTTGGCGTGCCCTGTTCCTGTGGAGCACTTTCCGCGGTGACATTCATCTGTGGAGTACACGAAAGTATAAGCAGGGATGCCAGCGCGAGAAGCGTAATTTTGGTTCTGTTCATATTGAATAATTTTAACAAAGGTATTTATTTCAGTTGAGACGGTTGAGCGGGTGTGGTGAGTGGTGATTCGTGGTTCCTGGTTCTTAGCTCTTGGCATTCTGCATTCAGCATTCAGCATTCTGCTGTTATTTAACCACGGAGAGCACAGAGGGTGTACGGAGAGCACTGAGCAAAATCCAAAATCTTGGTTCCTGGTTCTTGGAATTCTGCATTCAGCATTCAGCATTCAGCTGTTATTTAACCACGGAGGGCACAGAGGAAGGACGGCGAGCACTGAGCAAAATCTAAAATCTTGGTTCCTGGCTCCTGGCTCTTAATTCCAAAATCTGAAATCTGAAATCTGAAATCTGACATCTAATAGCTCACGTCTCATATCTAAAATCCTGATGCCTCATCCCCTCCACTTTGCCATTCCTAACGGAAACCTTATTTTTGCCGGATAATTTTAATAATTAATACTGAAAAATGAAAAAACTGGCACTTGCATTCGTAATGCTGTCTGCAGCAGTTACTGCACAAACCAAAAAAGTCGTGACCTCCGATATTAACTGGTGGGGCTATAAAGTGGCTAAAACCGAGTCGTCTTCACACAACGGCAACCTGAAAGTGAAAGAAGGTCATGTGCAGATGAAGAACAATACCATTTCCGGCGGAACCTTTGTGCTGGATATGAACTCCATCAATGCAACTGATGTTACCGGAACTACTCAGCAGAAACTTAACGGCCACCTTAAGAACGGGGATTTTTTCGAAACGGATAAATATCCAACCGCGGTATTTAAGATCAGCAGTGTGAAGAAGTCTGGCAACGCGGCTTTCCCACATTTGGTTTCAGGTACTCTGAATGCAAAAGGGAAGACCAATGAAGTGTCCTTTCCCGCAAAAATCGCTTTGAATAAAGGTGTGCTGACTTTAACTTCAGACAAATTTGCCATAGACAGACAGAAGTGGGACATTGCTTACCAGTCCTCCATGAAGGATGTGGTGATAAAGGATGATATTGACCTGCAGATCAACTTTACAGCAAAATAAGCATTTCTATAAAATTAAACAGGCGGCTCCGGTAAAAGGGGCCGCCTGTTTTTTTGGGGATATTTTTTAATCCTGATTCCTGAATTCACTTACGAAATGCAGTTTTACATTCGGGAATTTTTCCTGTGTCATGTGGATGGTGAATGACGAATCTGCCAGGAAAACCAATTGATCATACTTATCGCGGGCCAGGAAACGCTGCTTCAGCCTCGCGAACTCTTTGAATTCTTCAGATTTTTCATCGGCTTCTACCCAACACGCTTTGTGAATAGAAAGCGGTTCATAAGTGCACTTTGCACCGTATTCATGTTCCAGTCGGTATTGGATCACTTCGTACTGAAGCGCACCTACGGTTCCTATAATCTTACGGCCGTTCATGTCCATGGTGAAAAGCTGCGCAACACCCTCGTCCATAAGCTGGTCAATACCTTTCGCCAGTTGTTTGGCTTTAAGCGGATCGTTGTTGTTGATGTAACGGAAATGTTCCGGCGAAAAACTCGGCACTCCTTTAAAGCTTATTTTTTCTCCGCTAGTAAGGGTATCGCCAATACGGAAATTACCCGTATCATGCAGACCAACAATGTCGCCAGGGAAACTTTCGTCCACTACCTCTTTTTTATCGGCGAAGAAGGCGTTTGGCGAAGAAAATTTCATTTTTTTGTTTTCCCTAACCAGTAAGTAATTTTCATTGCGTTTGAAGGTACCGGACACGATCTTTACAAAAGCCAGACGGTCGCGGTGCTTGGGATCCATGTTCGCGTGAATTTTAAATACGAAACCTGTGAAATCCTTTTCTTCCGGTTTTACCACCCGGGTTTCACTTTCCTTAGGTTGCGGCATGGGTGCAATATCGATAAAGGCATCCAAAAGTTCACGAACCCCGAAATTATTCAGTGCCGATCCGAAGAATACCGGCTGCAAATCGCCGTTCAGGTAATCTTCGCGGTTAAATTCCGGATATACAGACTGTACCAGTTCCAGTTCCTCTCGTAAGGTGGTGGCGGCTTTTGCTCCAATGACATCGTCAATTTGTGGGTCAGAGATATCATCAAATTTTACCGTATCGCCTACACGCTGTTTCTTTTCTTCCAGGAAGAGCTGGATATTGTTTTCCCAGATATTGTAAATGCCCTGAAAATCTGATCCCATACCGATTGGTAAGGAAAGCGGCACCACGGTGAGTCCCAGTTTCTGTTCCACTTCATCCAAAAGATCGAAAGCATCCTTACCTTCGCGGTCCAGTTTGTTAATGAAAACCAACATGGGGATATTCCGCATACGGCAAACCTGCACCAGCTTTTCAGTCTGCTCTTCCACACCTTTTGCGACATCTATCACTACAATTACAGAGTCTACTGCGGTGAGGGTTCGGTAGGTATCTTCCGCAAAATCCTTGTGACCGGGCGTATCCAGAATGTTGATTTTATGATCGCGGTAGTTAAAGGCCAGAACCGAGGTGGCTACAGAGATTCCCCTCTGTCTTTCAATTTCCATAAAGTCGGAAGTAGCCCCTTTCTTAATTTTATTTGATTTTACGGCTCCCGCTTCCTGAATAGCTCCACCAAAAAGGAGGAGTTTTTCGGTCAGCGTAGTTTTACCGGCATCCGGGTGGGAAATGATACCGAAGGTTTTCCGTTTTTGTATTTCTTTGATTAAATCTGACATATAGAAAATTGTGCCTGCAAAAATCGTGATTTTTAATGACATGTGAAAGTTGTAAGCCTGCGTGTCCACAATTCGGGGTGAGGTCTTCAAGGCAAAATCTTATATTTGCCGAAAATGCTTTCACATGCCTGAACGTACCCGTAAATCCTTACCGTATTATAAATTTGGCTGGCGCGGTTCCGTGGTGCTCCTCCTGGGAGCTATGCTTCCCGTGACTCTCCTCAGTTTGGGCGTTTTTCTGGCAGAAACCGTCCTTGGGTTTGATATTCGGAAGAATGATCTGTATCTACTGATTTCCAATGCTGTGCTGTGGCTCGGTGCCATTTGGGCTTATGATTATTTTGAATGCCGTGCTGGAACCGGTCAGCCGCTGAGGTTCAACCTGAACCCTCTGAGTTTCAGTACCTACATACTGATCTTTCCCTTAATGTTCGGTATGATGCTGATCGCAGAATTCTTAAGTGGGCAGTTACCGGTTACAGGGCCCTTTTTTGGACCCATGTACGAAGCTTTTTCAATATTAATGGAGCAGATGACACAAAATACTGCCACTCTTGTCGTGCTGGCTGTGATTATGGCGCCCATTTTTGAAGAAGTAGTCTTTCGGGGAATCATTCAGAAAGGTCTGATCAATAAAGGAATGAAACCGCTGACGGCTATATGGATATCCGCTGTGGTATTTGGAACTGTTCATGCCAATCCTTGGCAGTTTGTAGGGGCCGTGCTGCTCGGTTATGTGCTTGGGCTGGTGTATCACCGCACAAAGTCTCTGCTGATGCCCATACTCCTGCATGCTTTTAACAATCTGCTCTCCGTGCTGCTGCTCACTAACAGCGACACCGAAAGTTTCTCCGAAGCTTTTGCCGTGTCAGAATATCTTCTGCTGGCGGTAGGAATAGTACTGTTTGTCCTGTTTTACTTTCTTTTCACAAAAAAATATACATCTTCAAACCAGTTAAATACTTAATATGGAATTACTCGTTGCTACACATAATCAACATAAAAAAGAAGAAATACAGCAGATCCTGCACGGACTTTTTGAGGTAAAAAGCCTTACGGATTACAATCTTCATGATGAAATCATTGAAGATGGCCACACCTTTCACGAAAACGCACTGATCAAGGCAAAATACTGTTTTGATAAAACGGGGATCCCCAGCCTGGGCGACGACTCCGGTTTGGTAGTGGATGCACTGGATGGCAGGCCCGGCATCTATTCAGCACGCTATGCGTCCAACCATGACTTCCCGAAGAATATTGCGAAAGTTTTGGAAGAGCTGGGGAATAATACGAACCGCAGCGCCTATTTTGTGACAGTCCTTTGCTATTACAGCAGCGAAGGTCCGAAATATTATGAGGGACGTGCCTATGGAAATCTGCTCACAGAAAATAAAGGAAAACAGGGCTTTGGCTATGATCCTGTTTTTGTTCCGGAAGGCTACGAACTGACCTTCGCCGAGATGGAACCCGAACACAAGAACCGGATCAGTCACCGCAAGCAGGCTCTGGATGCTTTTCTGGCCGATATGGAGCAGTAGTTTCCGCAATTCCAGTTGAACCTTACGGCATAATCTTTCCTATATTTACGCGTTAAAATAAATCGACCTTGAGCACCTGTCTAACCATTCTGGGATACAATTCAGCCATCCCTACAGTTAATTCATCACCTACCGCGCAGTTCCTGGAGATGGAGGAGCGGCATTTCCTTATAGACTGCGGCGAGGGTACTCAGGTGCAGCTTCGCAAAGCGAAAGCACGTTTTTCCAAAATCAACCATATATTTATCTCCCACCTGCATGGCGACCATTTCTTCGGGTTGCCGGGACTTATTTCCTCTTTTCGGCTGCTGGGGCGGGAAACACCCATGCACATTTACGGGCCGAAAGGAATAAAGGAGATGCTTGAAACCATATTCCGCATTACGCAAACACACCGCGGCTTCGAGCTTATCTATCATGAATTGCAGAGCAGGAATTCTGAAAAGATCTATGAGGACAACCGCGTAGAAGTCTTCACCATACCGCTGGACCATCGGATTTACTGCAATGGTTACCTTTTCCGTGAAAAACCGAAGGAAAGGCACCTCAATACGGCCGAGATCTCCAAATATGCGGAAATTGAAATCTGCGACTATCACAATCTAAAACTCGGAAAAGATTTCACACTAAGCGACGGTTATGTTCTGAAGAATGAAAAGCTGACCCTTGAGCCCAGCAAATCGGTAAGCTATGCTTTTTGCAGCGATACACGTTATCTGGAAAGCATTGTGCCAATTATCGAAGGGGTAGATGTACTTTATCACGAGTCTACTTTTCTGCATGATCTGAAGGAAATGGCGGATTCTACCGGACATTCCACCGCGCTGGAGGCGGCACGCATCGCCAGGAAAGCCAATGTTGGAAAACTTATTTTGGGTCATTTCTCCAACAGGTATGGAGACCTGAGTGTATTTACAGACGAGGCGCGGGCTGTGTTTTCCGAATCTTACCTGCCAAAAGCACTGGAGCCGATAAAAATTGGTTAAAGTGCTTGTGGGACAAAATTTTCAATAATTATAATTTTATTTTGATAAATAAATTATTATTGTATCTTGCAGCTAATTATTTAAAGAGAAATTCAATCAAGGTTCCTTTGTTCATTAGTTGATTTCCGCTTAATTAATCAACAATTTTTATTTATTTATTATGAACATTTTTATTTCAAATCTTAACTATTCAGTAGTTGAGTCCGAGTTGCAGGCGTTATTCGAAAATTATGGAGACGTAGATTCTGCAAAAGTGATTTCAGACAGAGAAACCGGAAGAAGCAGAGGCTTTGGTTTCGTAGAAATGCCAAACAACGAGGAGGCATTGAAAGCAATCGAGGAACTTAATCAAAAGGAATTCAAGCAAAAAGTACTTAATGTATCCGAAGCCCGTCCAAAAGAGGACAGACCAAGAGGTTTTGGCGGCGGTAACAGCGGCGGAGGTTATAACAGAGGCGGCAACAGCGGCGGAGGTTATAACAGAGGTGGCGATAACGACAGAAGAAGAGAGTGGTAATATAACCCGCTATTGAAATAGAGTCCGGCTTTTGCCGGGCTTTTTGTTTTACAGAACGTTAATTGGGCGTCATTGCCAATTTCAATTCACAATATATCCCTATCTTTGCGCACATTAATTTTATGGTTCAATCCGGAATTCCGGTTAGGCCGGATTTTCAAATTCCTTTTTTATGAAATGTGGTATCGTAGGACTTCCAAACGTAGGTAAGTCAACTCTTTTTAACTGCTTAAGCAACGCCAAAGCACAATCTGCCAACTATCCTTTCTGCACCATCGAACCCAATCTGGGAACCGTTTCTGTGCCGGATGAAAGGCTTTTTGAGCTGGAAAAGTTAGTAAATCCGGAGCGTGTTCTGCCGGCGGTGGTGGAAATCGTGGATATCGCCGGTCTTGTAAAGGGGGCCAGCAAAGGGGAAGGTTTGGGCAACCAGTTCCTGGCCAACATCCGCGAATGTGAAGCCATTATCCATGTTTTAAGATGTTTTGAAAACGGCAACATCATTCACGTGGAGGGTTCCGTGGATCCTATGCGTGATAAGGAGATCATTGATATCGAACTTCAGCTGAAAGATATTGAAACGGTGACCAAGGCGGTAGAGAAAGCCAAGAAGTTCATCAAATCCGGCAAGAAAGAGGATATCCTGAACTACGAAACCCTGCAGAACCTGCAAAAGTTCCTGGAAGACGGACGCAATGCCCGTGAATTTGAAACCAATGACCATACAAAAGCCATTATAGATGAAGTGCAGCTTCTTACCAATAAGCCAGTGCTCTATGTGTGTAATGTAGATGAAAATTCAATTAAGAACGGTAACGAATGGATTGCCAAAATTGAAGAGATGGCCAAACGCGAAAATGCGGAAGTGGTGGTTCTTGCGGCGCAGATTGAAGCCGACATCAATGAACTGGAAACATTTGAGGAAAGAAAAATGTTCCTGGACGAGATTGGTCTGGACGAGCCAGGCGTGAACAAACTGATCCGAAAGGCGTACGACCTGCTGAAGCTTCAAACTTATTTCACTGCCGGTGTGAAGGAAGTCCGTGCCTGGACCATTGGTAAAGGGTGGACCGCACCTCAGGCTGCCGGCGTCATCCATACCGATTTTGAAAAAGGATTCATCCGTGCCGAAGTCATTAAATACAACGACTATGTAACCTATGGTTCCGAAGCTAAAGTAAAGGAGGCCGGTAAAATGGGCGTTGAAGGTAAGGAATACATCGTTCAGGACGGCGATATCATGCACTTCCGATTTAACGTATAATTAATTTGCGCCAAAATAATAGAAGCCACCGGACAGCCGGTGGTTTTTTAGTTGAGAATTTCTTTTTAATGTTGATTATCACTTAAACGACAGCAGGTTATTACGGTACTTCGATTAATAAATATTTCATGAGTTTGAGTTTTCCTTGCGTACATGGCAGAAAGATTGCATACTCGATAGGATGTTTGCAAAAATATCCTTCTTTACCTTCCTTCTTTCATTTTCTCTTCTATATTCGCAGTCCCGTGCCGATCAGGTGTTGGGTACCTGGCTGGCAACCGATCATTCTGTAGCGGTTGGCATCTATAAGTCCGGCAGGGAATACAAAGCTAAAATTCTCTGGTTTGACCCCGAGTTGGGGAGTGGTACACCCATTCATACCCGCCTGGATCACCGTAATCCAAGACCTGAACTTCGCAAGAGGAAAATTCTTGGCATGGAAATTCTGGAAGGGTTGGTGTATAATGCAAAAAGTCACATCTGGGAAAAAGGGAAGATTTATGACGCAAGCTCCGGTAAATTTTGGGATTCAACTGCCCAAATTACGGAAGAGGGGTTTCTGAAGGTCCGGGGTTTCTGGAAATTTTCCTGGATGGGCAAAAGCCTCACCTTCAAAAGAACAAATCTTGCTAACTTTACAAAACTATAAAAAATGTAAACTATGAGGATTATTATCAATTTGCTGGTGACTGCTGCAGTTGCCTTTCTGCTTACCAAGGTACTTTCGGGGGTTCATATTGACGGCTTCTCCACAGCCATTGTCTTTGCCATCGTGCTGGGAATACTTAACCTTATCGTATCACCCATCCTGAAACTTTTGGGACTACCGCTTACCATCATCACTCTGGGGCTTTTCTCACTGGTGATAAACGCCATCGTAATCCTGATCGCCGATTATTTTATCGAAGGTATGCAAATCGACGGGTTCTGGTGGGCTTTTATTTTCAGTATCGCTCTTTCGCTGATTACCTCCCTGGTGAGCGGGATATTTTCGTCCGATGACTGATTAAAAATGTTAACAGAAGCGGGGGGCCAAAAAAAAAAATTTTTGGGGCCGCGCTTCTTTTTTTCTTTCCGTTATGCATCAGAATCTGTAACTGAATCCTGCTGTATAGTTTCGTCTTTTAGTAGTAAATCCTACGACATCGGTGTAGCCCGTGTTTAAGAGGTTGCCAATGTTGCCGAATACTTCAAAAGATTTCCCCAGCTTCTGATTGATGTTCAGATTCATCAGATGATACGCCTCCAGAGTAACATCTACGCGCTGAAAATTCTCATCAAAATAATAATCAGCACGATTGGAAACGTATTGGTGTGAAAGGGCAATGCGTGTTCCTTCCAACGGAGTGATGTCAATATATGAATTTACCCGGTTTTTTGGTACTCTGAGTCTTGTAGCTTCCTTCTCCTTTTCAACAAAACTGTAATTGCCGCCAATTTTTACCTGATCAATGATTCTGTAATCAAAGCCAACTTCAACTCCCCTAATCCTGTTTTCGTCCACATTAACAAAATTTCCTGTAAAGTCGGGGTTCATTGCATAGGCAAATACATCCTGCTCCTCTGTAAGGAAAGCGGTGGCATTAAAAAGCAAACTCCGGTCCCTGTTCCCGATGCTAAGGTCTACCTCGTGTGTACTGTTGCGCTCCGGTTTCAGATCAAAGTTGGCCGTGGTATATGGGAGCGTTCCGTAGGTTTGATAGAGGGTAGGCGCTATGAATGCGGTGGCAAATGAGTAACCTATCTTGTAGTAAATCTTTGCGGTCTCTTTAAGGTAGTACGGATTTATACTGTACACAAAATGATTCCCGAACCTGGAGTTATTGGTCATCCTGGAACCTGCATCCAGATGAAAATCCATATAATTTACACTTGCTTTGGCGAAAAGATCGGTGTTATAAAGTTCCGTATCGGCTTTTTTTAGATCTTCCTGCATTTCAGAACCGCCCCAGGGCAGTGAACTGGAGCCCAACTGCTGTCTTTCGTGCTGAACGCCAGCTGTGATGCTGAACCGCTCGGAAACATTATAGTTATTGAAGAGTTCGGCGAAAAGGTTGTTGCCACCATAGAAATATTCGTCACGGTACGCGTCATTCGCATAACCCTGAATCGTTCTTTCGGTGTTGGTATAACGCAAATTGGCCACCAGCTGACCTTTGCCATACTTAAAATCCGAGTGGGCGCCAATGAATTTCTGCGTATCGTCACCACGGCTTCTCCCGTCAGCAAACGCCCCGGCATCATATTCAAAAAGATGGTGGTTCCAGCCTGCCTGCACGTTTGCGCTAACACGCGCACCACGGTAGCCCACGGTGGCGGAGGCATTTTGCTTTTCAAACCCGTCTTTATCAAAACCTGAACCCTCGGCGGAGGAAAATCCATCTGACTTTTCATTAAATCCTGAAATCTGATAGTGAAATCCTTTCATCTGACCCCTAACTGCTGCATTTTGCGCAAATGTTCCGTAGGAACCGCCTCTGGCTGCAACTTCGCCTTCCACAGTTTTCGCAGTGTATTTTTGCGTGCGGATATTGATTACGGCACCCGCCGCATTGGAGCCATAAAGAACAGATGAGGCGCCGCTGAGTACTTCTATTTGTTCTATATTTTCCAGCGCCAGCAATCTAAGGTCAGCCGCACTGTAGTCATTTCCGGTGACATCTTTTAGAGGTACACCGTCCAGCAAAATCAGGATACTAGCCAGTTTACCGCCGCGAACCTTGGTGAATTTGGGCTCCTGCGCATTGTTTGCGCTACCGGTTAGCTGAAGACCGGCCACCTGCTGCAGCACCTCCGCTACACTTTGGCCCTGATATTTTTTCAGGTCCTCCTGGGTCAGCAGTTTTACATTTTTACCGGTTTTGTAAAGCTGCTGCGGAATTTTTGACGCCACAGTTACTTCATCAATGACGGTTTCATGCGTTTGTTGGGACAGTACATGCGAACTAACGACAAGCAAAGCTCCAACATAAATTACTCTTTTCTTCATGAAAAAAAAATTTAAGTTAAGGTAAATGCCTACCGGAAAAAATAAAGTGTAAAAAACCACGCGTGAAAACGCACGGTAATCCGACTTTTCCTCCGAAAGCGATTAATAAAAAAAGTATTTCAGCAAGGTCTCCTGACTTTCACCTTTGTTTTGCCTTCCCGTTTCCAGTGGCTTAATTAAAACAAAATATTGCTTCACAGATGTTTTATCTCTGTGGGCGTGTGATTTACAGTTGCGGGGACAGTTCACGGATTGCACGTGATTCCCTTTTCTGAAAGTGGCGCAAAGATAGTCTTTAATTTATGTTGATGAACGCAGGTGGGGCAAAATTGCACACTTGCCGATACAACAAACAGAATGTCAGTTATAAAGAATTTTATTTTTGCTGAATTTTTTAGAGGAAGCTCGAATCAAATGAGAAGGGTAAAAGATCCCGAACAGATGAAGTTTTATATATTTCGCCACTGAGGGAAGAGAAATATATTTCGATATTATCGCCCTGCACTGCTTCGTACTCCAGGATAGACTGCCGGCAGGAACCACAAGGGGGAATTGGTACAGAGGTGAGTGCTGTATCGGGTGCGCCAATTACAAAAAGTTTTTTCATTTTCACTCCCGGATAATTTGCGGATGTCCAGTAAATGGTAGTCCTTTCCGCACAGAGTCCCGACGGATATGCTGCATTCTCCTGGTTACTGCCGGTCACAATTTCACCGTTTTCAAGCAGCACCGCGCAACCCACCTTAAAATGAGAATAGGGTGCATACGCCGATTCCCGAACTTTTTTGGCGGCCTCAAAGAGTTGTTTTTCGGTCTCACTCAGTTCGGCATATCCTGCGATTTCCTCAAACAGGATCTTGATTTCTTTTTGCATGCATATAAAAAATGGGGAAGTAAAGGTAAGTGTTTTTTCTTTAGATTCTACATGGGTTTTTTGGGCTTCTTCGTTGCGGTCGTGTCGCAGTTCCTGCGGTAATCACTAACTTTACGCTTTAACCAAATTTAATTCACATATGCTCTATACTCCGATAAAATTCCGGAACCTTGAACTGAAGAACCGTTGGGTCATGTCGCCCATGTGCATGTATTCCTGCGAAGAGGGTTTGGCTAATGATTTTCACACTGTTCACTACGGCAGCCGCGCGCAGGGCGGTACAGGTCTCTTGATTATAGAAGCTACCGGGGTAGTGCCCGAAGGCCGGATCACGAACCGCTGCATGGGCATCTGGAAGGACGAACAGGCCCAAAAACTTAAAGATATCGTGGATTTTGTACATTCCCGCTCAGAGAGCAAAATCGGAATCCAGCTTGCGCATGCGGGACGTAAAGCCTCTACCTGGAACGGCAAACAGATCCCGCTGGAGGAAGGTTGGGAAACCGTAGCTCCGTCACCCATTCCCTACGAGGAAAGTGAGCGTACGCCGCACGAACTTTCTGCAGAAGAAATTACGGGTCTGGTTCAGACTTTCCGGGATGGTGCCAGAAGGGCGCTAGATGCAGGTTTTGACCTTATTGAAATACATGCTGCACACGGCTATCTCATTCATCAGTTTCTTTCGCCTTTATCAAACATCAGAAAGGATCAGTATGGGGGCAGTCTGGAGAACCGCAGTCGCTTCCTGCTCGAAATTGTAGAGGCTGTACAGGAACTCCTGGATGATGACCATCCTCTGTTTGTGAGGATCTCAGCCACGGAGTATGCCAAAAACGGCTGGGACCTAGATGAAAGTGTGCAGCTGGCTAAAATGCTTAAAGAAAAAGGTGTAGATCTCATAGATGTCTCATCCGGCGGAAACATCCACGGTGCACGCATCTCGGTATTTGACGGCTACCAGGTTCCTTTTGCCGAAACTATCAGAAGAGAAGCCGGTATTGCCACCGGAGCCGTGGGTCTTATTACCAGTGCCGGACAGGCAGAACAAATCCTTCAGAAAAATCAGGCTGATCTTATTTTTGTGGCCCGTGAGATCCTGAGGAATCCTTATCTGGCCATTCAGGGCGCAATGGCCCGCAACTTAGACTGTCCGTTTCCACACCAGTATGACCGTGCGAAGAAGTGATGTGTAAAATCTAAAAAAGTTGTATTATTGAATGCATAAAATTTAAAAATGGCGGCGGAGGATTATATGGTTTCCTGTCTGAATAAAAAGATATTCGGCATTGAGTGTTTCGGTTGCGGTGCCCAGCGGGCCATGCTTATGGTTTGGGAGGGCAGATTTGCAGAGGCTTTCCAGCTTTTTCCTGCAGTCTATACATTGATCGTTTTCGGAATTACTGTGGCGCTTCATTTCCTGGACAAAAAAAGGAATTACGCTTCAGCGCTGGTCATTCTGGCCATCCTGAATTCCGTCATCATGGTGGTTTCCTATTTTATGCGGAATGACTATTTATTCAGATAAAAACAACTTAAAACAATAAACTATGAACGAACAGAAATTACCGAATGCTACACTTGTGCTTGTAATGGGCATCATCTCCATCCTGGGATGCTGCTGTTATGGTATTATCGGACTGGTGTGCGGAATTGTTGGTCTGGTGCTGGCCAAAAAAGATGAGGCACTATACCTGGCCAATCCAACCCTTTACAGCGACTTTCAGACTTTAAAAACGGGAAAAATCCTGTGTTATGTGGGCATCGTGCTTAGTGCGCTGACGGTGATTTATATGGTGATCATGATCATGACAGTAGGTTTGGACGCACTTTCAGATCAGGAGCTTATGCAGGAAAGACTGCGTGACCTCATGGGTCAGTAAGGAACCAGTTCCGGAAAAAAGGACCGCCCCAGTTTAATTACTGAGGCGGTCTTTGTTTATACGGAATATCCGAATTTATTTCTTTGGCGGATAGTTGGCCATTATTTCGGCTACGATCTGTGGGATTTGTTTTTGTTTGGAACGCGGTGAATCTACCGAAATTCCACTTCCGATGCCCTGCCAAACCAGTTTATTGGTCTTTGCATCAATAAGGTCAATGATCAGCGCTCCTTCATTATGGTTGGAGGTCCACGTGCGGCTCATGCCCACACCCCAGCCAAACGGTCCGCCCCAGCCGTACATACCGTAGGGACTGCGGCTTTGGATGTCTTTGATTTTTTTGTGATTGGCCTTCACATTAATGATCAGGTCCGGACTGTCTGAAACACTGAGACCTTTGGTCTGCAGTTGGCGCGAAACTTCATTCAGGACTCTGTCTTTATCGATGTCATTAAGTTTAAGATCATCAATTCTTAATTTATAAGTACGGTAATTGCTGAACGTGGCTGTTTCGGCATAATCCGAGCGCACATTGAAAGGACTGCAGGAGGTAAGTCCCAAAGTAGCCGAAGCTAAAATCAATAGAAGATATTTTTTCATGACTGCTGTTTTTTATCTGGTTTCTTAAAGGTGTCGGTTTTTCTGTCGTATCCGTAGGGGCAGTGTCGGCAGCCGCTTTTGCAGCAATAACCGCGCTTCAGGTGATACGCTTCTGTAAAGACCTTATAACCCTGTTCGTTATAATAAAAGTCTTCGTTCTCTTTGATGTTATTGTTTAGCATTGGTTAAAAAGGAATACTGAAAATTTTATCTTTGTGCCATGATCATCATCTGGCAATGGCTTCTCAAAAATACAAAAATTTCAGGGATCACCCTTTACCCTTTTATTCTCCTGCGAAGCCCTGAACTCCGCGGCAACCGGATCCTGCTGAATCACGAGAAAATCCACTTACGCCAGCAACTCGAACTCCTGATTGTATTCTTCTACGTTTGGTACATCCTGGAATATCTTTATTGGTATCTGCGGTTGGGCAACGCTCACCGCGCTTATCAGTCCATTTCGTTTGAACGTGAAGCCTTCAGTTACGAACATGACTTCAGTTACCTGAAAAAAAGAAAACTTTGGGGATTCCGGAAGTTCATTGGAAAGGAGGCGGGAGCATAACTCAGTCAGTTGATGTTTAAGATTTGACTTTTTCCCAAAGCGCTACAATTTCGCTGGCTGTGAGCAATCCTCCATAACGAAATAGCACCCCATTATTTTTATCCAGGACAACAAGAGTCGGATAAGTCAGTTTTCCGTTAACTGCACCCAAATGCTGCACCAGTTCATGTGTGCCGGTACACGGGCCATTGGGCACATAGCGGTAGGTTTGTCCCTGCCAGACAATGGGTTCTGTATATTCTCCATTCAGTTCCGCAAAGTAAAAGTCGGCCTGCAGCTTCTTTGTAACCTCAGGATTGCTGAATACCTTTTTTTTCATCAGCTTGCAGTAACTGCACCAGTCAGCGGTGATAAATACAAGCAACGGACGAGGTTCCGCAGCATGGCGGATCTGGATTTCCTCCAGTGCATTTCTTCGTGGCTGTTCTTTGGTGCGCTGCGGGAACAACATCAGCGGTAGCCAAAGCAGTATTGAAGCGGCAGCAATTTTCATATCAGTCAAGTTTGAATCTAACTCCCAGGAAGCCACGAATTCCCTGATTGGGTGCGTACACATACGTTGGATCAAAAGTAAGGGCATACGGATTTTCCGGAGTAGCGACTGCCTGCCCGGAAGGATTGAACACTACGTTCTGGTCAAACGGATCATGACTTCTCGCGATCAGGAAAGGATTTCCGCGGTTGGGTGTCCAGTTCAGCAGATTTTTTACACCGCCATATATTTCCCACTTTTTCAGGCCGTCATAGGTGATCTGAATATTCTGTATGCTCCACCAGGGCGAGGTCGGTTTCCGTGGGTCCAGATCTCCCAAGAGTGGTAAACGCATCGGACTGTACACATTACCCGTGTAATCCAAAGTTAGACTGGCACTGCGGATTTTATAGGACAAAGCCCAAGTGCCGGTGAAATTTTCGGTAAGCATTTGCTGGCTGCGCACCCCATTTTCCGTCAGCGTATTTTCCATCAGTGTTGCTCCCAAGATAAGTTTAACACCGCTGTGGTGGTTCAGGTCTGCATTAATGCTAAGGCCGCGGCTTACCGCATGTCCCTCAAGATTGTCATAGATGATCTTGTTGGCATCGGTTTCATAATCCGGTACAATACGGTTGGTAAAAAAAGTATAAAATGCGGTAGCCTCAAGACCCATGAATGTGCCGGATTCAAAATAGAATTTTCTGGTAAAATTCAGATTGGCATTATAGCACTTTTCAGGTTTCAACCCGTTCAGGATCAGAATGTCACGTGAACCGGTGAGGGCTGCGTGGTCTTCGGTAAAGAGATTTACCACACGGAAACCCGTGCCCGCATTGAACCTCAAAATGTTTTCATCATTTGGTGCCCATTTGTAGGCGAATCATGGCGTAAATATAGAACCGTGGCTTTGGTTATAATCAAAGCGCAGGCCTCCCAGGACACTGTGTTTGTCGTTCAGCTTAATTTCATCCTGAACAAAAATTCCCGGCAACAGTACTTTCTCGGGTTGGTTGTTATTGGAATGATTAACCGTCGCCGGCGTATTGTCATCATAATAAGTGTAGCGCACTGCTGCACCTGTAAGCAGGTCATGTTTTCCCAAACGTCGGTCCCAGGTCAGCTGTCCGAAGACGACTTTCTGATTTGCAATATAGCTTAGCGTACCGTAACGGCTGTCCTGGTCATGGTTTACAAAGGAAAAAGCCAGATTCATACTCTCCCGAACCGGCAGCTGGTAGGCACCGAAAAGTTCGGCACGCTGGGTATAGATGCTCTCCCCATAAATTTCGTTTCCACCGCGGTAGGAACGGTTCCAGCGTACATCGCCGCCCCAGCGGTCCTCATACATATACCGGGCAGCCATGCTGAAAAGTTTGTTTTCGGGACGCCTGAAATTCCATTTCTGAAAAACCGAAATCCTTTTCTGCAGCGGAACATCGGTAAAGCGGTCGCTGTTCATATCCGAAACTTCCTTATAACTGTAATAATTGATTCCGGTAAGCAGGGTAGTGCCGGGGCGGGCCTTTATTTGGAAACCCAGATCAATATTATTTTCCGCCCATTTCGTAGACATCACATCGGCACTGAAAGCCGGTGCGTTTCCCGCTTTTTTGGTGATAATGTTAATGATGCCACCCACCGCTTCACTTCCGTACAGTGACGAGGCCGGACCTTTTACAATTTCAATCCTTTCAACCAGCGAGTTGGGTATGCCCGTAAGACAGTACACAGTGCCCAGTGAACTTACCATCGGCATACCGTCAATGAGAACCATCGTGTACGGGCCCTCCAGTCCGTTAATGTGGATGTCGCCGGTGCTGCAGATATTACAGTTCAATTGAGGACGAACCCCATTTACGTTCTGCAACGCATCAAAGATATTAGGTGTAGGATTTTTCCTGAAGAATGCCGGTGAGTACACCTCCACCGGAATTGGACTTTCAAGTCGCTTTACTGCCTTCATGGTACCGGAAATCACCACTTCATCGATGGACGAGGATACTTTTTCCGTAATGGTGTCCCGGATCAATGTATTCACAGATAAACTATCGTATGAGGCGGTTTGAGTGTGGAACATTAAGGGCAGAACAGCCGTCAGGCAGAATAATTTCAATTTCATCCGGGAAAGTTTGAGCTGTAAATTTACATAAGTTAGAATAATCTAACAAATTTATTATAGCATAAAAATATTAGTAATCCAAGGCCTGTTTACTATCGTCAAAAATGGATTACTAAGAGTTGAGGATAAAATCGCTAAAACTTCACGGACATTTCCTTACATCGTTTGATTACGAAATAAAGCAAAGGAAGCATCGTAAGGAATAGGACGAATACTGTCCATAAGCGTCCCTCGGTCAGATTGAAATCGCGGAACAGGAATCCCATGACTTGCCAGTGATACGCCCAAGGGAGAATTCAAAAATAACGGTCAGAATTGCTCATGCAACCCCAATGAATAAAGCTTGATTGGTATTTCGGATATGTAGAAGTGGATAAATAATCCAGAGATAAGCTGCGCAAAGAAAGCAAAGTAATAGTGTAGAATACTGGTGGGCCCGGAGTTCACTAAAATATTTAGTTAGAGCAATTTCCCTGATCGCCGCGTTTCCGAACGCAAGAAGTACTATTGGGAGCCAAAGCAGAAAATATTTAGTTTCCATTTTGCGGCAGTTTAAGGGCTAACAGAAGGATTATGAAAGTTGCTGCCGCTGTGGTAGGTTGCATCCACGACACATAACCGATAATAATTATTTGGACAGAGAGCCACAGGATGATGGTAAGTACACACAGAAAAGAGAGAAAACGTGCTTTCCTGTGTCTCATAAATACCGATATGGCTGAAAGGAGTGCTGAGCCGCCTACGACCACAAACAGTATCATGCTGGGAATAAAATAGTCCCGAAAAGGACTGCCCTTCAACCAGGATATTGGCACAGCATCCGCTCCCGCCATTCCGTACCAGCCACCGCCAAAGGCATTAAGAGCCACCAGCAAAAGTAAGGTGCCCAGTGACCGGCGAATAAGACTGTCGCTTCGTGTTCGCATCGCCCCATCCTTTAGATTTCTGTATAAATTTAAGGAAATACACAGTAATGTTTATGCTTCTTAGTCAACTGCCTTTACGGGACAATTAACGCTATATACTAATTTGTAGAAAAATAAGGCAGAAGAATATCCTCGAAATTATAAAGGCCAGTGCTTTTGTCGGTTAGGTTACCTGCCACAAAAAGCACTCCGTTGCCAAATGCGTCACGCGAAATGGATTCATGCGTAAGCCTTACCGTCTGATAGGGGAAACCAAATACTACCTCGTGCTTACCCACGATTCCCCCTGCCCGTACTGAGTTGATCTCAGACTTCTCTACATCCAGGGCTTCAGCAATCTTGGCTGCAGTTCCGGAAATTCCGTCCTTGTCTTTAAAATGTTCTTCAACGATTACAATGTCCACATCAGGAGCAATTTTCTTCAGGAATTTGGCTGCGAACAGCAGATAGTTTACGCCCAGCGTGATGTTTGGGCTCCAGAAAACCACCGTTTGGGCTGCAAGCTCCTGCAGAAGCTGCTGCTCCGCCTTTTTATAATAGGAAACTGCAGAGATTATTTTTATGCCACGCTGTGCTGCATGGCGACCATAGGAATGAATTCCAGAATCCGATGAGAAATCGATAATAATGTCTACAGGATACTTATCCAGAAGATCGGGAATGGTCATGCCGGCACTGGAAACTATCAGTCCGGGGTCTTCCGAGTCTACGCCCAGAAATTCAGCTGCATTTCTGTTTTCAAGCTGGTTACTGCGTTTGAGCACCCACTCCAGCTGAAAATCTTTATTTTGCAGAATTACATTCGCGACTGCTTTTCCTGTCTTTCCAAAACCCAGTAAACCTATTTTCATATATCTTTTTTTAGCTTATTTCAGGCTTTAATTTTATAAAACCCTTCGTAAATATAAGAAATTGAAGTTTTATGTGGAATTCTTGGTGCGATCTGCAGTGTAACAGTATCCGATGCCGGTTTTATCCGTTAGTAGTCCTGATGCAATTTGATTTCCGCTGATTCCTGATCTTTTCTCAATAAAGTATTGGTCCTGTGCAAAATTGAATGTCATTTATAACCAGCCTCCTGCAGTTCTGTAAATCACTAGAAATTATACCAAGTAAATCAGTCTTCCAACAAGTGCTTCGAGCAAAAGGTTCGAATTTCTCCATTTTCAAACTTTTTTACAACTTTGCAGGATGATTTTTCCTGAAACGCACATCCCCATCACCGAAATACAGTTAGAAAACAGCGATGTGCGACTTTTCATAAAAAGGGAAGACTTTATCGATCCTGAAATTTCAGGGAATAAGTACTGGAAACTCTTTTACAACATCAACAGCTATCTGGCGCGCAAAACGGCAAATCCCTGTTTGATTACATTTGGCGGAGCCTTCTCCAACCACATTGCCGCTGTTTCCGCGCTAGGATATCGTGAAGGTATTCCGACCGTTGGAATAATACGCGGTGATGAACTTGCAAATAAATGGCAGCATAACCCTACATTGAGCTTTGCCGCGGCAAAGGGAATGATGTTTAGCTTTGTATCTCGCGAGCAGTACAGGAGAAAGGAGGAACTTGGGGAAATAATGCTACAGCAGTATCCCGAAGCACTTATCATTCCGGAGGGAGGAACTAATGAACTGGCTGTAGACGGCATCCGGCACATGCTGAATGAACAAACAAAAAGTTTTGATTATCTTTGCTGCGCTGTTGGAACCGGCGGGACTTTAGCCGGAATTTCAAAGTTTGCAGTGGCAGAACAGAACATTCTGGGCTTTAAAACCGTGAATGATGATTCTCTTCAGCAAAGCGTGCTTGCTTTATCAGGCAGAAATAATTTTTCGCTGATAAATGAGATAAATGGCAGATACGGCAAAATAACTGAAGAAAATATTCGTTTTATAAATGTTTTTGCCGAAAAATACGGCATACAGCTCGATCCGGTGTATACCGGAAAGATGATGCAGGGAATATTTGCACTCATAGAGGCAGATTTTTTCCCGAAAGAAAGTAAAATCCTTTCCTTTCACACCGGTGGCCTTCAGGGCATTTCCGGCGCCAATAAAATGTTGGCAGCAAAAGGCAGGAAGCTGATTAACAATACAGTAAGTTCACAAACTAACTATTTATGAGAAAAATATTTATTGCTTTAGCACTGATTATTTTATCGCAAATTCAAGGCCAAACCTGGACCACCGACGAACAATATATTCAAAGATTTGCACCTTATGCTGTAGAGGAAATGGAAAAATTTAAGATTCCTGCCTCCATTACGCTCGCACAGGGACTTCTTGAAACCGGTGCCGGACAAAGCCGTCTTGCAAAGGAAGGCAATAATCATTTCGGTATTAAGTGTAAGGAAGAATGGACCGGCAAAACGATGCGGCATAACGATGATGCTCCTAACGAATGTTTCCGCGTGTATGATGATGTCCGCCAAAGCTATGAAGACCATTCCCGATTCCTGGCAGAAAGAAAATACTACGTCAACCTATTCAAACTCGACATCAAGGATTATAAAGGTTGGGCCCACGGTCTGAAAAAGGCCGGTTATGCCACCAACCCGCGCTATGCACACATCCTTCTATCCATCATAGAAAGGCATAAGCTCTACGAATACGACAATACGGATTCAAAGACGGTATATGCGGCTTTACTTAACCGATATCCATCCCTTCAGGACGACCGTACTTTCCTGGCGCAAATGAATCCGGGACGTAAATCTTCGTCAGACAGTCAGGCTAAAACGATTAAGGTGCGTTACGAGCAGACGTCTTATGCCACTCAGCAGAAGAAAGTTCAGCAGCAGAAGAACAGCGATCTCTTAAAAGAAGTTTTGGTTAAGAACCATCCCAACGGCGGGATGAAATATCTTGTAGTGCCTGCAGATATGGACCTTATTCAGATTGCTGATAAATTTGGCATCAGTGAGAGCCGCCTGCTGAAGTGGAATGACATGAGCAGCGGCAAGCTGAAACAGAATGATATTGTTTTCCTGGAGTCTAAAAGTGCCGAAGGAAATGTTCCTGCGTACAAGGCTGAAGTTGGCGAAGATATGCATGCGATCGCACAGAAGTTCGGCGTAAGGCTGGATAAACTGTTGGCCAAGAACAGGATGGAAGACGGCGGGAAACTGCGTGCCGGTGACCTGGTCTTCCTGCAGGGACGTAAGCCAAGATAATTGGTCTCCGCTTTTACAATTCTAAAAATAAACTGATGATATATCAAAGAAGTTCTGCGCTTTTCACTGAAGCGCAGCGCTATATTCCGGGCGGAGTTAATTCGCCTGTTCGCGCGTTCAAATCTGTTGGCGGCGTACCTGTTTTTATGAAATCGGCCAAGGGAGCCTACCTGACCGATGAGGATGGCCGAACCTATGTAGACTATATCAATTCCTGGGGGCCTGCCATTCTGGGACATACCCACCCTGTGGTTCTGGAAGCTATCCAGAAGCAGGCGGAAAATGGTTTTTCCTTCGGTACTCCTACGGAACTGGAAACTGAAGTTGCCCGTTTCATCGTTGAAAATGTGCCTAATGTGGATCAGATCCGCATGGTTTCTTCCGGTACCGAGGCCTGTATGAGCGCCATCCGTTTGGCCCGCGGATTTACCCGGAGAGACAAGATCATTAAGTTTGAAGGCTGCTACCACGGACATTCCGATTCTTTCCTGATCAAGGCGGGAAGCGGTGCGGTGACTTTCGGACATCCCAATTCACCGGGCATCACGCAGGGAACAGCGAAGGATACTTTGCTCGCCAGATATAACGATATTGCGCAGGTACAGGATCTTTTCCGCCATAACGAAGGTGAGATCGCCGCGGTAATCATTGAGCCTGTAGCCGGAAATATGGGCTGTGTTTTGCCTGAGAACAATTTCCTGCAGGAACTTAGGAAAGCTTGTGATGCCAATGGGGCCTTATTGATTTTTGATGAGGTGATGACCGGCTTCAGGTTGGCATTCGGAGGGGCACAGGAAGTTTTTGACGTAAGAGCAGACCTGGTGACTTACGGTAAGGTCATTGGCGGAGGGCTTCCGGTAGGTGCATTTGCGGGACGGAATGAAATTATGGACCATCTGGCTCCAAAAGGAGCTGTTTATCAGGCCGGAACGTTAAGCGGAAATCCACTCGCCATGCGTGCGGGTCTTGAAACCCTGAAACTCATTAAGAACGATGCCGGTTTCTACGGGCGGATCAACAAAACCACCGAAACACTTGATTTTGAAATCGGTAAGATTCTGAACAGCAAAGATATTCAGCACCGCATCAACCGCAAAGGTTCCATGATGAGCGTGTTTTTCCATATTGCTGCCGTTTCTGATTTTGATGAGGCACAGCAGGCCAATCATTCTCTCTTCAATAATTTCTTCCACCACATGCTGAAGAACGGAATCTACCTGCCACCGAGCGGCTATGAAACGTACTTCATCAGTGACGCCGTAAAAGACGCGGAAATCAGCCGGACGCTGGAAGCAGTTCAGAGCTTTGAATATTCAAATAAATAATAAAACCGGTTCCCATTTGGAACCGGTTTCGTTTTTCTCATCATTCTAATAACTAGCGGGACGCGATAGCGATCTGTACCGGCATTACATACGTCACAGGTTTGTCACGCTGCTCTTTGAAACGCAAATGCAGACCGCTTAAAGCGCTTTCAAGGTTTTTGTTAATGGTCTTGCAGCGGCTTTCTGCCTGAACATTCTCAATTTTACCGTCTGTTGAAATATTAAATTTCACTAACGAATCGGTGGTTCCTTCGGTGAGCTGTGGATCGGTAAAATCAAAGTTCTGCTCTATAATATTCCTCAACTGGGTGAAGCCGTCATTATTCGTAATCCTAACTTCTTCAATAAGGCCGTTAGTATGTTGTGCATGAAGGCTTCCTGAAAATCCCAGGAAAAGTAAGGTTCCCAATACTGCTGTTTTTATTGCCGTCTTTTTCATATCTTAATAATTTAGGTCTGTCGGTTTGTTGAGTCAAAGTACTATAATTATTATTGAATTAACAAAAAATTCATATTAAATTAACATTGGAACGGCAAAATTTAATATTGGAAATTCTGATGCGTAAAAAAGACGCCGGATAACTCCGGCGCCTTGCTGATATGAATGAAAGAAAAAAAGTTCTAAAAAAGTCCGCTCCAGCCGGTAGCCCAGGTAGGTAAACCTGTCCCGTTGCTTCCGCCAGCGCCTGTGGCTGCGGCATTTACGGTGAATGTACCGGGAAGAACAGGGACTGTGACTCCAGGCGTAGTTCCTACAGCCGTAGCTTTCGCGGAGGCTTCTGTCTGTACATTGTCAAATCTTACGTTGGTAATTTTACCACCACCGTTGAAATAAGCGACAGACTGGTCGTGCTCTACATTAATTCCGGTTTTCCAGCCGGAAAGAACAACATTGTCTATGGTTGCGTGCGTTCCCTCTCTAAGTTTAATTCCGTCAGCTTCGCCGGTTAGTGCTCCTATGAATGTGGCGTTCTTAATCGTCGGGTTCGACCGTGGGCTGGCATCTCTGTTATTGGAGTTGTTATCTGCTTCAATACCTCTGTTTCCGGTATTGTCAGCTCTTCTTTTGGTGTAAACACCATTCACCGTACCGTTCCAGCCTTCAGTCCAGTCGAAAGCATCATCTTCATTACCTACGGACAGGATATTTGTAGCGTTTACAGTTCCGCCAAAGAATTCAATACCGTCATCAGATCCGTTTACTACGGCTAAATTATTGATTTGAGTTCCGCTGCCCACGCCAAACAGGGAGAGACCGTTGAATTCTTTTTCTGCGGTGAAGATGGCGCCTGCATATTCGATACGTACGTAGTTCAGTACCCCTGAATTATCTGTGGGGATGGTGCCGCCGTACGTGGCATTGCCTACTTCAGACATTGCCGTTGTACCTTTGTTAATGGGCGCGCGGCCGCAGATTACGAGTCCGCCCCAGGCACCGGGTGTCGCATTGGAGGCTGTGAAAACAACAGGTGCCGCCGCGGTACCGTTGGCAAAGATCTGTCCGCCCTGCTCTACCGTGATGTAGGCAGAGGTGCCCCCGGTAGCTTCAATTCGGGTTCCGGCAGGAATGATCAGCTTACCTCCTTCTTTCACAACCAGAGGTCCAGTAAGTTTGTACACTTTGGAGGGATCCAGTGTAATGGTAGTACCCGAGGTTATCTCACCTTTAAAATTTCCAGGCTCAAAACTGCCGGCGGGTGTGGTGATGATGGGATCATCGTCATTGCTGCAGGATTGTACAGCAAATGTGGCTGTGCTAAGGATAAGTGCTGCTGCCAGGACTTTCAGACTGTTCTTTTTCATAGGAAAACTTTTTTTAGATTATATTGGTTTTGATTTTAAAACTGATAGGAAAAACCGATTCCGGTGTTGATCCCTTTTTTATACTCCCTAACTATAACATCGCCATTGCTATTGGCCTGTACGCGGGTGAAACTGGTGTTCAGCAAATTTTTCGCGCTGGCCGATATTCCCAGGCCGTTATTCAGGGAAAACCTCACGGTTGCATCCAGAAAATTAACTGCTTTATCCACCAGGTTACCTTTACTTTCGTAGCCCAGGGCATAGATATTATCCGAAATATGTGAGTAGGACAGGACCACATCCACTGTGTTCCGGTTCCATTTCTGTTCCCAGCCCAGGTTAAGGTTGGCCAGGAAGTCGGAAGCTCCCTGCATTCTGTCCTGGCTGCTGATAAAGGAAACTGCAACTTTTGAATTTGGGTTTTCTCTGTACACCTTTTCGGAATCCAGTTCCTGTTCGGTGTTAAGGTAGGTGGCGTTCATAAATGTATAGAACCGGGAATTGCCGTTCGTATACAGGTCTTTTCTTAATTCAGCCTCCACACCGAAGATCATTCCGCTGTCGCCTGTGTTGACAAACGAAACTGAATTTGAAGAGGAGTTTACGGTAACGCGTGAAATTGGGTCTGTAATGTATTTTCCGAAAACTGTGGCCGAAATCAGTTCGCCCCGTTTTGGGAACCATTCCCACTTCAGATCCAGGTTGTAATTATCTGCCGGATTGAGGTCTGTATTTCCAAAGCTGAGTTCATCTATATCCTCATATTCAAAGGGCGCAATTTCGAGCAGAAGTGGAGTAGTATATGTTTTGGACGCTGAGAGACGGAGGTTATGCAGGTCGTTCAGACTGTATTTTACGTTCAGTGCCGGCAGTATTTTAGAATATTTTTTATCTGCATCACCTTCCTGGATACTTGTATTGTAAAGGATGGACTGCTGGAGATTCTCATAGCTCACTCCCAGTTGGGCAGTCAGCTTTTCACCGGCTTTAAATTCGGCATTGGCAAAAGCCCCGTGGTTCATCACTTCAGACTGATAGTATTGCGGAACAAGCGCCATCTCATCGGAACCTACGATTCCGCGGAAGGTCCTTATGTCAAAGAATGCACCGGACTGGTAGTTATCATAGTTGAAAAAAGCACCGTAATCTTCGGGAGTTACATAATAATTGCCCGGTGCCAGTTTAACCCGGAAATTGTACTGTGTGGCGCGGAAATCCGAATCTTTTAAGCGTCCGCGGTAACCTGCGGTCAGTTTTATACGGTCGTTCAGTTGATAATCCGCGTAGATATTTGCAGCGTAGTCATTCTCCAGAAGCTGGTCAAAATAGCGGTGATTGGCTCCGGCGTTTCCGGCAATGAAGTGGTGAAGGCCGGTGTTCAGGTTTTCAACGCTGATATTCTGCTGCCGGTCCGGGCGCCGGCTGTCCAGACGGTTATAACCCAGGTTCCAGTAAATCTTCAGCGGATCAGTAATACGGTGCTCACCGGCAATCTGGTTGATCCAGAGATCATTTGTTTTGTAGGTAGCTCTGCGCAGGTGTGCGGTTTCATTGGCCCGGTCTTCATTGGTATCCCGGATATAGCCTTCATAAAGTCCCAGTTTCTGTTCTGTGGTATGAATATAATTCGTGGTGGCCTTTACCGTATGATTGCTGTTGATGCGGTAATTAAGGTTAAGAAGCCCGGTGGTATTGGTATCGTAGGTGAATTCCTGACCCCAGAGGTCTTTGAGTGGTGCGCCGGAATTATCAACGGAACGTATGATACCTTCTCTGAAATTGTAATCATTGTCAAAGTTTCCAAATCCGAAAACGCTCAGCTTTCCATCTTCGCCTATGCGGAAAGATTTGCCAAAGTCAACGCCAAGTGAAGAGTTGATGGGATTATAGGTCTCCTGGTTTTGCCAGCCTGTATTGAAGGCATATCCAAATTGTGCGATTTTAGCATTTTTCGGCTTGTTAATTTGTTTAAAACCTAAATAGTCCGGACCGTTCTGAAGGTAAAAATGGGGTTTCGAAAAAGCATTGAAGTTCACTGATGATCCCAAATTCACTTTGAAGTAGGGCTTCCCGGTGTATACTTTGGAGACAATATCAACGTTTGCGCCCGCCATATCGCCCCAAAGCCTTGGGTTATATACTTTTTCCAAACCTACGAAATCGATCATGTCTGTTTTCACGATGCCAAGATCAATGTTTTTATAAGCGGGATCGTTGGAAGGAATGGGCAGCCCGTTCATACTTGTGGAGTTACTTCTGTCGCCCAGTCCGCGTATGAAAACCTGGCCGCTGCCTTCCTGCTTCTGCGCGCCGGTGGCTTTGGTTACCGCTACAGATACGTCGCCGACGCCCTGTTTCTCAAGTTGCACCGCACCTACTCTTTCAATTACTTCGGCCGATTTACGCTGAAGGCTGATCAGGTTACTTTCCGCTCCTTTTTTTACGCTGCCGCGAAGCACTACACCTTCAATCTGTTTCTCGTTCCTAAGCGTATCCTGTGCGGCCTGTTGTCCGGAAAGTGTCTGCGCAGTTCCCAACAGGAACAAAACTCCGACACTTAGTTTAGTGATTTTCATTTCTTGTTTTTAACTTGTTTTTCTTTCAGTGCAAAGGTCTTCAGTCCTCTGCGAATTGCTGTATACCCAGTTTTAAGTTTGTTTTAATAAATAATGAACAGGAAAATGCCAATATTAATTTTGCGTGAATAAAGGCCTCCAGGCCGGCCCACGTGTTAATTTTTAGTAATTTTGAAAGGATAAAAACTGAAGATGAGTACCAAAAAGATCTTACTGATTGATGATGAACAGGACATCCTGGAAATCCTGTCCTATAATCTGGAAAAGGAAGGCTATGAAGTAGTGACCGCAAGCGGTGGTGAAGAAGGTATCGAAAAGGCGCGCACACTCGTACCGGATCTTATCCTTCTGGATGTCATGATGCCCGGAAAGGACGGTATTGAAACCTGCCAGGAACTCAGACAGATAAAAAGCCTTCAGAAAACGCTTATTGTTTTCCTGTCGGCACGCAGTGAGGAGTTCTCCCAACTTGCGGGCTATCAGGCGGGCGGTAATGATTATATAGTAAAGGTCATCAAGCCCAAGGTTCTTATCTCGAAGGTGAATGCACTTCTGCAGCTTACTTCGCATGTAAATGAAAAGGCCAAACTTATCGAAGTAGGCGATTTGGTGATCGACAAGGATAACTTCAGGGTTTCCAGAAATGGACAGGCCTTCCTGTTGCCCAAGAAGGAATTCGACCTTCTTTATCTGTTGGCTTCCAATACCGATAAGGTCTTTAAAAGAGAGGAGATCCTGGAGAAGGTTTGGGGTAGCGATGTCGTAGTGGGAGAACGTACGATAGACGTACACATCCGCCGCTTGCGGGAAAAGTTAGGCCTCAACGCTATTCAGACGCTTAAAGGAATTGGTTATAAGCTCATTGTTTAACCACAGATCTACAAATATTTTTTCAATTTGAAATTCAGGGAACTTACTTTCATCGCCTCACTGTTCATTACGCTTGTGACGGTCTTTGTGGCGCTGGCCTTCAATCTCTCACAGGAACAGCTGGCAGAGGACCGCAACCGTTTTTACATGATCATGTCACTCTGTGTCCTGATCATGCTGGCCGTCAATTATTTCCTGCTGGAATTTTTGTTCGGCTATTATGGCAAAAAACAGATCAAACGCATCAGTACCATCCTGCCGCAAGGCATTATCCCGACAGACGAAAGTAAAATGAGTTTCACACAACTTGGTGAAAAGGTTTCCGAGCTTTCCCAGAGAAATGCCAGCGAAATTGACACCATGAAAGGTATGGCCAGCTACCGCAAGGAATATATCGGCAATGTATCACACGAGTTGAAAACACCGCTGTTCTCCATTCAGGGATATGTGGAAACCCTTATGGATGGCGGTGTGGAGAATCTGGCCATCCGTGACAAATACCTGGAACGTATTGATAAATCGGTGGAAAGACTGTTGGATATCGTGAAGGACCTGGATATGCTGAATCAGTTTGAATACGGCGAAATCAACCTTAATATTACCACATTTGACCTCAATATCCTCATCCGCGAAATCATGGACATGCTGGATCTTGAAGCTGAGCGCCGGGAAGCGAGAATGCAGCTCCAAACCTCGCATGCCGCCATCATGGTGCGTGCGGACAGGCAGCGGATCAGCCAGGTGCTCATTAACCTCATCTCAAACGCCATCCATTATTCCAACCGCGAGAATGCACTTATCACCGTGCGTACCAACAAACTGCGCTCAAAAGTGCTGGTTGAGGTAGCCGACAATGGAATGGGCATCAAAAAGGAACTTCTGCCGCGCATCTTCGAAAGGTTTTACCGGATTGAATCTTCACGCAGCCGCCGTGGTGGCGGTTCCGGATTAGGGCTGGCCATAGTAAAACATATCCTCGAGGCACACAACGAGGCCATCTCCGTACACAGTGTTTATCTGGAAGGGACCACCTTTACTTTTATGCTGGAAACCGAGCCGTAAAGGGCGCGGAATGTAATAAAATATTTTAAAAAAAAAGATTTTTAAAACTTTTTGCTCCGCTTACAATTATCCTATATTTGTACCGTTAACATTAAGCAAAACAAATACAAGAAAGCAATAATGGTTTATAAAATCCGCGTCATTTTAGATACCAAGGACAATATTTTCCGTGATATAGAAATCAAAGGAAAGCAGACACTCTGGAACCTTCATTTAGGCATCAAGAGTGCCTTCAGCCTTCAGGGTGAGGAACTGTCAGCCTTTAACCTGCTCGAGTCAGACGGCACCATCATTAAGTCCGTCCCTCTGGAGGATATGACCGACGAGGGCGATGGCGAAATCATGTCCGATGTTTATATAGATGAAGCATTCGGAAATGAAGGCGACCGCGCACAGTTTCAGTACGGACTGCTTGACCTTTGGGAATTTTTCTGCGAACTTGTAGAGATGGTGGATGAAAAACCTGCTGTTAATTATCCTATAACGGTTTTCCGTTTTGGTGCGGTGCCACTGAAAGCACCCGGTAAAAGTACAGGGAAAAGCAAGAAGCCGGTGATGCCGCTTTTGGACGAGGACGATGATTTTGGTTTCAGCGATGAGTTTGAAGAAGGTGATTTTGCCGATGAGGATGATGATTTTGATGATGACGATGCCTTGGATTTCGCCGATGAGCCACTGGATGATGAAGATGAAGATTAACAAATATACCCTGCAGCCGCAGGGTTTTTTAATGTCCGGAAGTAATCTTATATCGCTGGATCTGTAAAGCTCCATTCCGGGGAACAAATTGCGGAATTATCCCGACCTTGCTGTTCTTAAATCTACTTTTAATAGAACGCTATGGAACGGACCTGCAGCTGGAAGCACACCACAAATATTTATGAAGTAAACCTGAGACAGTACACTCCCGAAGGTACTTTCAATGCTTTCGCGGCACATTTGCCCCGGCTTAGGGATATGGGCGTGGAAACCCTGTGGCTGATGCCGATAACTCCTATTGCACAGAAAAATAAAAAAGGAAGTATGGGCAGCCAGTATGCGGCAGCGAACTATACAGCTGTAAACCCCGAATTTGGCACGCTGGCAGATTTTAAAAATTTAGTAAAGGAAGCGCATCGCCTGGGCTTTAAAGTGATCCTGGACTGGGTAGCCAACCATACCGGCTGGGACCATATGTGGACGTTAACCCATCCGGATTTCTACCTGCGGGACCCGCTTACCGGCGATTTTAAAATCGCTTCCGGAATGGACGACATCATTGAGCTGGATTACTCCAATCCTGACATGCGTCTGGCCATGATTGAAGCCATGAAATTTTGGGTTAGGGAAGCAAAGATAGACGGCTTCCGCTGCGACCTGGCCGCCTGGGTGCAACTGGATTTCTGGCTGCAGGCACGGCCAGAACTGGATAAGCTGAAACCTCTGTTTTGGCTGGGTGAATTCGATGAACTGGATCATCCCGGGTATGGGAAAATCTTCGATGCCAGCTATACCTGGAACTGGATGCACCTCACAAAGGATTTTTGCGATGGGAATGCAACCTTCAGTGAGCTTATAGATCTGTTGAGGAGGTATTCAGAGATCGGAGATGGCTCCATGCGTGCCTGGTTCACGTCCAACCACGACGAGAATACCTGGAACGGTACTGAATATGAGAAATACGGGATCTTCGCTCAGGCGCTGGCCGTCTTTTCTTTAACGTGGAACGGCGTACCGCTCATGTATAACGGGCAGGAAATACCGATGCGCACAAAAAGGCTGGAGTTTTTTGAAAAGGACCTTATTCCGTGGACCGGGACCAATCAACTGCATGGCTTTTACAAAACCCTACTGCACCTTAAAAGGAATAATCCGGCGCTGCGGGGTGGCGACCCGGCAGTGACGACTCACTTACTGAATACCACAGCCGATGATAAGATTCTGGTGTACCTAAGAAAAAATGGAAAACACGCAGTACTCACGATGCTCAGTTTTTCTGCAGAACCACTCAGTTTTGAGATCACGGAAGAGTCGCTATCCGGAGTTTTTACCTGTGTTTTCACACATTCAACACGTGATTTCAGCAACTGGGCCCATTTTACTTTGGAACCCGGCGGATTTGCTGTTTTCCAGAAGTAAGAGCTACTATCGCGAATTCTATTCTTTGTGCTTTCTTTTGAGGACCTTACCGCGTGGCTCATCCGCTTCAAACAGTGCCAGTTCCGAATGCAGGAATTCCGCTGCCGCTGCCGAATCTTCCACTTTGATGGCACTTCGCTGCAGCATCTCAGCTTCAAAACGGTTTAGAATGTTCTCCCTATTGCTTTTATCCTGCCAGCCGTTTGGATTTGAACATCCTTTTGTGATTCCCCGTGCCAGTGACAGCGCGTCCAGCAAAGCCTGGTTGGCTCCCTGACCTTTAAAGGGGCTCATGGGATGGGCAGCGTCACCAATCAGTGTCGCAGGGCCGCAGGTTTGCAGCAGTTCCGGTGTGAGCAGGTCCCGGTCATACACCGGATAACCGGAAATTTTGGATGGGTCGGTCACTTTCAGGATTTGCGGGATAGGATCATGCCAGGGTGTTCTGTGGATCGCTTCCTGCTTTAAGGTTTCATTTCCCCTCTTGCGCAAAGCCATCGCGTCTTCCTCCGAAATGGGAAAACTAAGCTGCCACATTACTGATACCGCGTCGTAAGGCATTATGTAGATGCGCTCATGACCGTTGGCGGTCTGAAAGACAGTAGCCGAATCCAAAAGGGAGCGGTCGCAGTCCCCAATTTCATCGAGCCTGCAGATTCCCAGGATGACCATGCAGCCCAGATAACGGAGCGGGAGAGTTTCTTCTCCTATTATCTGTCTCCTAACGATGCTTCGGATACCATCTGCACCGATTACCAAATCGGCTTTCTCCACAACTGTCTCATTATTTACTCTAAATCTCAGGTTTACACGGTTATCATCACTCTGATTAAATTCCAGAAGCTCATAACCCCATTTTACTGAACCGCTCTTTTGCATTGGACTTAGGAGTTCTGACCTTAAATTTTGTCTGGCAATATGTATATTGGTGCGCCGGCTGCCGGCTTTGCTGTTGGTCCCGAGCCATTTGCGCATTCCCCATTCGCCCACGACTGTACCGTCAGTTGTGTGCACTATATGTCTTGTGGAAACCACGCCGTTTTCAAGCTTATTAATGCCGAAACCTTGCATGGCTTTGCTGGCCTGCTGCAGAGTAAGTCCATAACCCTGGGAACGGTCACTGAAACTGTTGTCTTTTTCGTACAGGGTGAACGGAATGCCGCGGTGCAAACAGGCAAGCGCGAGTGCAGTTCCGCCGATGCCGCCACCAACGATGGCCAGGTGTGGGAATTTTTCCGGATCGGGTAATGGGTAGTTTTCAGAAGGTATCAGGCCACTGCCGGAACATACACTGCACGTGGTGTAATGAGGTTTGGGTTTTAAAGGCTGAGGTCCTTTGGCACCCTGCCTCTGCCAGGTTTCGAGTGATTTTTCAAAGCGGAGGCGCACGCTCTTGCGAAGGCGCTGCTTTTTCTTTCCAGTTCCGCCACAGTCACCGCAGGCGGTCCGGCATTTTAATTCCGAATCCATTCAATATTTGAAGAAGCGCCTCCTTCCTGCACTTTTATAGGGTTAAAACAGGGCGCAAAGGTATTCATTCTGCAAAAATAAATCTGTAATTTATTATCACTCTTCATATTAAAAATTAAAAGCCTAATTTTGCACTCCGAAATTCAGACAGGATGGCGGTTATTATTGGTGAAACCGAACACCTTTCTTTATTCCTGAATCACAATACTATTTTATATGAAGAGAATTGGCGAACACCGCAAACTGCTGGGTGTAGACAAGACGGTGACCCTGAAAGAACTGAAAACCATTTACAGAAATACAATGAAGGAAGCGCATCCGGATAAATTCGTAAATGATGAGGAGGGACGTACCGTGGCTGAGGCCACGAGTAAATCGGTTATCGAGGCCTATCATTTCCTGGTAAGCATCAATCCCGAAACGCAGGAGAAATACAAAGAGGAATACAGCGAAACCACGTCCAAATCCAATATCCAGGATTTTGACTATGAAAAACAGATCCTTAAGATACAGCATGTTAACGGTAAAATGTATGAGTACATCGGTGTTCCGCGCAATACCTATATTAAGATGGTGAATGCAGATTCTCCGAGCAGATTCGCCAGACGCCATATTTACGGTAACTTCATCTACCGCAAGGCGGGTGAGGCGATGGCTGACTAGGCCTGATGCTTTATGTGAAAATTAAAAACCTCTTCGGAAATATACCGGAGAGGTTTGTTTTTTTTAATGGGCTACCTTTTTATCTGCTGTAGTATTTGCCTATGCCGGGTGCATCGTAGGTGAAACTGTTTTCGTTTTCGGATTTATCCAGTTTCCTGCTCACGGTAAGTGCCCACAGAACAAGTTCCATACAGAAGTAGCGGTCGCTGTCGTTCAGATCGCCGGTATTTTCATCTACCAGTCTTACCAGGGGCTTAATGCTGTTCAGTTTGCTTCGGTAGTGTACATCTGTGTCCTGATAATTCAGCTGCAGTTGGTTTTCGTCAAACCACTGAACAATATCGGTATAAGGGGTTTTCACGCCCTCTTTCTCCAGTTTGCCAATCCTTGGGAAAATACTTTCAAACTGATTCATTACCGCCTGGTCGATAAGGATTCTTGCCACATGATCCGCACCTTCCTGTTCACCTTCATAAACCAGTTCGATTTTGCCTGTAATAGACGGAATTACTGACAGAATATCGAGTAACCGGACGGCTGTACGGTCCAGGTCAGATTCGATAAGGCGAAGTTTGGCGGCAGCCATCAGATTTTCCATGGCGCTGATGGTAAGCCTTGCACTTACACCGCTCTTGGCATCAACAAATTCGCTGTTCCGCGCGGCAAAAGCGATTTCTTCAAGCAGGTTTTTTGCATAATCGGGAACTTCAATAACCGCCTTGTCCTCCGCAGAAATGCGTGCTTCCTGCTCCGTAATCTGCCGGGCCAGGGCAATGTTTTGAGGATAGTGGGTAAATATCTGCGAGCCGATCCGGTCTTTCAGCGGAGTCACAATGCTTCCGCGGTTGGTGTAATCTTCGGGATTTGCTGTAAATACGAACTGGATATCCAAAGGCATCCTGAGCTGGAAGCCGCGAATCTGGATATCACCTTCCTGCAGGATGTTGAACAGTGAAACCTGAATACGTGCCTGAAGGTCCGGCAGTTCATTAAGTACGAAAATACAGCGGTTGGCCCTTGGAATCATACCATAATGCAGCACCCGCTCATCGGAGTAAGGCAGTTTCAGCGTGGCGGCCTTAATAGGATCGATATCGCCAATGAGATCGGCTACATTCACATCCGGAGTAGCGAGTTTCTCAAAGAAGCGGTCGCTGCGGTGTACCCAGGAGACAGGGGTTTGATCACCCAGCTCAACAACAAGGTCGCGCGCCATCTTGGAGATCGGCTGAAAGGGACTGTCGTTGATTTCTGAACCCTGCACGATGGGCATATATTCGTCCAGCAGACTTACCATACTGCGCGCAATACGTGTTTTCGCCTGTCCGCGCAATCCCAGCAGATTAATGTGATGTCCCGCCAGCAACGCTTTTTTAAGTTGAGGAATTACGGTGTCTTCATAACCCCACAGGCCTTCAAAAACAGGCTCTTTCGCCTTAATCTTTGCAATTAGGTTTTGCTGAATTTCTTCAGAAATGGTTTTATGGGCATATCCTGACTTTTTCAGTTCGCCAAAGGTTGTATTATCTTTCATTTTGGTTTATTGTTATAGATGTTAGATATCAGATGTCAGACAGTAGAGCCAGGAGCTAAGAGTCAAGATATCAGATGTCAGATTATAGATTTCAGATATCAGATTTCAGACTTTTGACTTTTGATATAAAAATACATTCATTAATGTTAACAATTTTATCCGATAACCCAGAATCGTAATTCCCATTTTTCTTTTTCTAACCTCCTAACTTCCTAACTTCCTAACTTGATTACCTTATAACCTTATAACCTTCTAACTTCTAACCTCTATATTCTGATATCTGAAATCTGACATCTCAAAATCTTCACCCTAAATCCTCCTTATCCTGTTCCGTTCATAGTCCTCGAAGATCATCCCACCCAGGTTGTTGAGGCCTGTAAGGAAGGCTTTGCCCTGGTTTTGAGCGGTGAAGGCTTCCACAAAACTGCGTAAATAAGGATCCTGAGCTATCATAAAGGTGGTGATCGGAATCTTGAGCCGGCGCGCCTGAGCGGCTTTTTTCAGGCATTGGTTCACTATTCTCTCGTCCAGGCCCACGCTGTTCATATAGAGCTCACCCGTTGCAAGTTTCATGCAACTCGGTTTGCCGTCGGTGATCATAAATATCTGTTTGTTGGTGTTTCTTTTTCGCCTCAGGATGTCCATGGCAAGCTCGAGTCCGGCCACGGTATTTGTATGGTAGGGCCCAACGTTTAAGTAGGGCAGGTCTTTGATTTTAATGGGCCAGGCTTCGTTGCCAAAAACAATAATATCGATCGAGTCTTTGGGATATTTCCGCTTAATAAGCTCAACAAGGGCCATGGCCACTTTTTTAGCCGGAGTGATGCGGTCTTCACCGTACAGGATCATGGAATGGCTGATGTCAATCATGAGCACGGTACTCATCTGGGCTTTGTGGTGCGTTTCTTCCACCATCAGATCATCTTCCGTAAGCCTTAGGTCTGCAATACCGTTGTTGATTTGGGCATTCTTGAGGCTTTCCGTCATGTTGATGTTCGAGAGTTCGTCGCCATACTGAAAACTGCGGTTTTCGCCGTCACGCTCATCGCCCACGCCGGCTTTCGAAGTCCGGTGGTTTCCAATCCCCGTCTTTTTCAGTTTGCCGAAAATCTGGTCCAGGGCAAATTCGCGCAGTGCCTTCTCCAGTTTGGGCGTAACAATATTCCTGCCTTTTCCGCTTCCGGTGTTACCCTCTTCAGGTTTGATTTCTTCCCTGATGTAGCCACGTTTTTTGAGGTCTTCTTCAAAATCGGCCATTGTATATTCATCGGTGAAGATATCATACTCCTTTTCCAGCATCTCCAACCACTCAAAAGCCTCTTCCAAATCACCTGAAGTGTGCGTCAGCAGATCTTTGAACACATCGAAAATCCGGTCGAAGGGTGAAACTTCTTCCGGAGTATGTTTTTTAAAAGTAAATCCTTTCCTGTTAAAGTTGCTGAGGTTCATTGCTGAATGGCTAATCTTCAGCCAAGGTATGGAAAATTCATTCCATTTTTACGGCTGAAATATAGATAGTAAGTATCACCGTTATGGAGAGGCAGTCACCACTCATTGCGTGGCGAATCAGTCTTTGCTTTCCGGCTCCTCCGTTTGTTTTTCATCCGCTTTCTTTTCTTTCCACCTGTTTTCGCGCCATTCAATTTGTTCTTCCCGGGTCAGGAAAGTCCAGGCTACAATGCGGCTCACTTTGTTTCCTGTGCCCATTGGAATGGTCTTCCGGTACACGATTCCGGCTTCTTCCAGTGCGCTATACACCTTTTTGAGGTTAGATTCCTTTGATACCAGCGTAGTAAACCAATAGCAGCTTTTTCCCAACTTGCGGCTCTCCGCAATCATTTTGCGGATGAAAGCGATTTCGCCACCGGGATAGATGAGTTCCTGACTGATTCCGGAAAAATTGAGTTCCGTATCAGCAGGTTGTTTGCCGCTCAGGTTGCGGACTTTCCGCTGCGTGCCCTTTTCCGCGTCTTGGGCTGATGTATGGAACGGAGGGTTACAAAGCGTGAAATCAAAGCGTTCACCGTCGCCGATTATTCCGTGAAATATAGAGTCAGCATCAGGCTGCAGGCGAATTTCAACTTTATCCTTCAACTGATCATTGGAATCAACAATATTTTTTGCAGAATCTACTGATTTGGGATTCGCATCCGAACCCACGAATTTCCAGCCGTACTCACTGACGCCTATCGCGGGGTAGATACAGTTGGCGCCCACACCGATATCGAGTACAGTGATTTTTTCGCCTTCCGGAATACTGCCGAAATTACTTTGCCCCAGCAGGTCTGCCATATAATGAAGATAATCGGCACGGCCCGGAATGGGCGGACAGAGATTTTCGGCCGGGAAGTCCCAGTTTTTGATCCCATAATAATGGTTCAGCAGAGCTTTGTTAAGCAACTTAACCGCTTCAGGGTTGGCAAAATCCACCGAATCGTCGCCGTATTTATTGGGTTTAATATAGTTAGCGAGTGCCGGTTCGGCCTCTTTGAGGGCATTCAGGTCGTAACGTTCTCGGTTCTTATTGCGTATATGAAGTCTTGTTTTTTCTGTAGACATGGGCTGAGTGTTTAATGCTGCAAAGATGGGGCTTAATAATTAAAAAAAGCTCAGGTTTCAGATTTCAGATTTCAGATGGCAGATTTCAGATTTCAGACTTATGTATTGAGAGAAGAGCCAATAGCCAGGAGTCGACAACCAGGATTTTAAATTATAAATTATAGATTTTGAATTTTGGATTTTCCCTGTATGCGCTATAAATTCTCTGTGTTCTCTGTGGTTAAATTAGAGCAAAGAGCCGAGAACCAGGAGCCGAGAACCAGGATTTTAAATTATAAATTATAAATTTTCAATTTTGGATTTTGGATTTTCCCTGTGTGCGCTGTAAATTCTCTGTGTTCTCTGTGGTTAAAGTAGAGCCAGGAGCCAGGAGCCAGGAGGCAGGAGCCAGGAGTCAAGAGCCAAGGCAAAAGTGCCTTTCGACGATGTCGGAAGTGATCCCTTCGGGATGACAGAGGAAAAGTGAGGCGAGTTACATTCCCCAACTTACGACGCGTCTTTGCGGGGAGCGGACGGAGGGAGCGACGCGGCAATCCCGAAGTGGGGTCTGTGAGGAGGTTAACTGGTTGAGGTGCAAAGTCGTAAAGGCGTTGAGTTGTAAAGTTGTGCAGTGAATTAATTGCAGGGATTAAGGATTCGAAATTGGGAGTGCTTCGTTGCCTCTTTTGTCGGCTTTGTCCAAGGCGGTGCTTTAGTTGGGGAAAGGAGCCAATAGTTAACGCCGCGTAACAAAAAGAATGTTCCATAGGAACATTATCTGTGTAGCAGGTAAAGCGCGGGAGTAAGGGGCGTGCCGTAGGTAAGCTATCTGTTGGCGTAAGCAGTGGAAGCGAACCTTTAACCAAGAATCTGGGAAAATGTGGCTTCCGACCAGGAGCGTCTGACACCGGAATTATTTAACCACAAAGAGCACTAAGGTTTCGCAAGGGACACTAGGGAGAAGGTTAGTAGGGTAGATTTCAGATATCAGATATCAGATGTTAGATTTCAGACCTGATGTTTGAGATAGGAACGAACAAGAGCCAATGAAAAAGGCAAAAGTGGCTTCCGACGAAGTCGGAAGAGATCCCTTCGGGATGACAGAGCAGGTGTGAGGAGAACTTATATTAGATGTGAAAGAGTAAATGAGTGGTTGAGTGTTTAAGGCGAGGTTTATTCCCCAACTTAGGAACCGTCTTTGCGAGGAGCGGACGGAGGGAGCGACGCGGCAATCCCGAAGTGGATTCTTGTACGTTACTTTTTGTCTTGACACAAAAAGTAACCAAAAAAGTCAAGACTGGACATTTTTTACTAAAAAAATAAGTCCGTAGCTAAAAAATCCAAACTTGTGCGAATCGGTGAATTCAGATAATAAGTTGATTTCTGTCGCACTTCAAACAGTGGATTTTTTTTACGCTACGCACTTATTTTTTCTTAACGCAAAAATCTCCGAGGTCGTTTTATTGGTATTTTAAGAATGTAAAGGTTTTCCTGGGAGAAGGGGCGAGTCTCCTTCCCAAAATTACATGGCTGTCTTTGCGAGGAGCGGACGGCAGGAGCGACGCGGCAATCCCGAAGTGGGTTCTGTGAGGAGGTTAAGAGGTTACAGGGTTAGAAGGTTAAGAGGTTAAGTGGTTGAGGTGCAAAGTGGTAAAGGCGTAGAGTGGTAAATTCGTTAAGTCGTTAAGTTGTGGAGTGAATTAAGTGCAGGATTTGTAAGGAGCCAAACTGGAAATTGCTTGGCGGCCCCTCTGTTGGCTTTGTCCAAGGCGGTGCTTAAGTTGGGGAAAGGAGCCAATAGTTAACGCTGCGGAATAGAGAGAATGTTCCGTAGGAACATCATCTGTGTAGCAGGTAAATCGCGGGAGTAAGGGGCGTGCCGTAGGTACGCTATCTGTTGGCGTAAGCAGTGGAAGCGAACCTTTAACCAAGAATCTGGGAAAATGTGGCTTACGACCAGGAACCTCTAATTCCGTTATTGTTTTAACCACAAAGAGCACTAAGGTTTCGCAAGGGACACTAGGGCGAAGGTTAGTAGGGTAGATTTCAGATGTCAGATGTCAGATTTCAGACCTGATGTTTGAGATAGGAACGAACAAGAGCCAATGAAAAAGGGAAAAGTGGCTTCCGACGAAGTCGGAAGAGATCCCTTCGGGATGACAGAGCAGGAGTGAGGATAATTTGTGCTAGATGTGAAAGAGTAAATGAGTGGTTGAGTGTTTAAGGCGAGGTTTATTCCCTAACTTAGGAACTGTCTTTGCGAGGAGCGGACGGAGGGAGCGACGCGGCAATCCCAAGGTGGGATCTGTGAGGAGGTTAGAGGCGGTAGATGTCAGATATCAGATTTCAGACTGATGTTTTGAGAGAAGAGACAAGATACTAGACAAGAGCCAAGGCAAAAGGAAAAAGGGAAAAGTGGCTTCCGACGAAGTCGGAAGAGATCCCTTCGGGATGACAGAGCAGGGGCACGGAGAACTTGTATTGGATGTAGTAGAGTAATTGAGTGTTTGAGGTGGAGGTCCACTATTGGCGGATTAGATCCCTTGGGGATGACAGGGAGAAGAGCCAAGGCAAAAGGCAAAAGTGCCTTCCGACGAAGTCGGAAGAGATCCCTTCGGGATGACAGAGCAGGGGCACGGAGAACTTGTATTGGATGTAGTAGAGTAATTGAGTGTTTGACGTGCAGGTCCACTATTGGCAGATTAGATCCCTTTGGGATGACAGAGGAGGGGTTGCGCGAGCGACAGGCATAACGTGGGTTCCGGACTGAGGGGGTGGTGTTTAGCTTAAGTACAAAGTGGCAAGTCTAGCGTCTGGTGGCTGCTGAGTAGTCATTATCCTACTTAAATGGGATTTTACAGTGCCCTGAGGCCGAAGCATGGTGCACTTTGCTATACTATAAGCATACTATATCCCGCAATTTGTCTAACTTAGATGTACATTTAACCGGTACTGTTATGGCGGAACTTAAGGGTATATTGAAAATTACAGGAAAGCTTAGCGGGCTTTCGTTCTATGAAATGAACGGTAAGATCATTGTGCGCACGCCGGGCGGTTTTGACGGCGAAAAGATCCGGCATGACGCCAAGTATGTGAAGGTAAGAAATAATGCCGCGGAGTTTGGGCGGTGTTCCAAATTTGGCGGGCGCCTTAGGCGGGCACTCCAGCCTTTTTTAAAGGACCTGAATGACCCCCAAATTCACGGCAGAATGGCGAAGATGCTGCATCAGGTGATGAAGTATGACAGGCAGTCTGAAAAAGGTAAGCGCAGCGTGCTGTGTGGCCTGCAACAGACGGAAGGCAGGGCAGAACTGGCCGGATTTGTCTGGAATCTGCGTGAGGGAAAGAGTTGCCGTTATGATTTTGAAAAGCGAAGGCTCTATTTTGACCACATTCCGGCGGGCAGCTCCAAAGCAGAAGTGACGCTGCGGTTGATCCGACCTGATGAAAGGGAGGAGCCGCTGGACTATTTGGAAGCTGTATTTGAAGTGGCGCTTCCATGTGCAGAGTTTTCCATTCCAGAGCATGCCAGTTTTACCGATGTAGAAGAAAGTATGCTAAAATTTGCATTGATCCGGTTTTACGATGCCGAGGGGGAACTTCTACGAGGGAAGACTGCAGTGGTGGTGGGGTAGAGGCGAGAGCGGAACCCGGATGTGGTAATTTAGATGCAAGTAGGATATAATTCTGTTCGATGAAGCTGCGAATACCACATTTTGCCCTGTGTTTCGATTTGGCTGGCCTTGTTTGGAACAGTTTTCCTTACCTGCTTCGTTGCAGCAAATATCATTCTGAAGCCTGTTACTGAAAAAAGATAAGATGGCGACAAAGGTTTGTAAGAACATTGTAGGTAATAAAGATCTTGATATGCAGCATAGCACCTGCTGGTGCCGATGATCATAGTATGCATCGCGGCACTGCTTCTCACCTCTGACCAGTGGATGTTCCTCTTAAAGTTGTGTATGTCGGTCATGCAGCTTCGGGTTGTGCAGGGAAAGGTCGCAACTTTGCCAAAGTTCTAAAGGTATTTCTGAGTTTAAGTTATCTCTTAAAATGAATATAAAATATCTTTTTAGGGGACTTCTTCTGACGGTTAAATACTCTATATTTGTGAAAAATGCTAATAAATGAAAACCAAAGAAAAATTTTTTCATAATAGAGAAAAATGGCTTAATGAAGTTGCCGATCAATGTCATGAATATGCGTTAAAGATTGACAAAGATTTTTATGTTTTTCAAAATTCCTCTAAAACATTCAGACCAGAGCTTTTGCTGATTGGAATGAATCCCGGATCCTCCGGTACCTACCAAGAAGCCTTAAAAAACATAAAACAAAACAAAAACGAAGACCGAAGAAATGCAGATAATTTGGATTATGACAAGAATCTTTTAGTAGAATCCGGAGGTGATTGGGATAACATGGAGAATGTCCGAAAAAAAATTAAAGCGATTTTCCACTCGGAAGATCTATTCAAATACCTGGAGAATTCAGTAATGATGAATATGGTCTATTTTAATACCGATAGTTCTTCTGACATCAAGAAATTAGGTGTTGAAATAGTCAATTTTTGTACTTCAAAAACAATAGAATTTATAGAAATTATTGAGCCCAGAAATATTGTGTTTTTCACCTCGGATTCAAGAATATTAAAAAAATACGGAGTTAAGGATATTAAGAAAGTAGGAGATTTTACAAAAACCGGAATATTGAACGGCAGAGAAGTAATTGCAATTCCCCATTTTTCTGCAAGAGGGTATTCCACGTATGATATCAAGAATAAAATTGGAAGTGAACTTGGGAAGTTTTTAAAATGAAAAAACTTCAACCCGGGCAAGCAAATGACCTCGCCGACGATTACGAAGAAAGAGGTTTCCACCCTACCAATTGGGAAGAAGTGACTGATTTCGATGAAGAAGGTTACGGATGGGTGGTAACAGATGATGGTATGGGCTTTGTAAACCGGGAGGGCTTTCTGGTTATTCCCGACGAATATGACTGTATCTATTACCCGCATTTTCAGAACGGTTTATGTAAAGTTCGAAAAAATAGGAAATATGGGTTAATCGACAGGTACAATAACGCTCTGATCCCAATTATCTATGATGACCTCTATGGGAATCTTCTTGAGGAGAACCCTACGTTTGCGGCCTGTCTAAACGGAAAATTCGGACTAATGGATTTGAACCAAAACCCTTTGATTCCTTTCCATTATGACGACATTACAAGTTTCAACGGTCAATATGTAACAGTCCGTCTCAATGGAAAGTATGGCGCAATTAATTATCAGCAGGAAACCGTCATTGATTTTACCTGGGCACATTTAGAAATTAATCAGGAAAATTTTGCAGCTGGGAAAACAGTCGATGTCTTTTTTGACAAGAACAAGTTAGCGGAAACCAATCTTTATTATTCGGAGTATTTCAAACATTTTACGGAAGAATTTCAGAAGATCGTATTCGGGGTCATTGACATCAATCAAAACGTGGTCTATCCGTTTGTCTCCGATTCAGTCATACGCGAATTTAATCCAGCTACGGGGCGTGCTAAAATTTCTCTCAATTATTGCGAACATGAGGAAACGGACGTGGATGACTTATGCTTTGTCGCAGATTCAGAAGGAAAAAGAATTCCTTTCGTGACGACCGTAGAAGGGGAAGAAACAATTCATTCCTTTCACAAAAAATGCCATGAACTGATTTGGGGCGAAGGAACATGGCCTTATTAAATCTGCATCCAGTAAGCACCGGAATCCACAGATCTAAATCTGCCTTTCGGCGTGGTCGCGAAAATGGTTTCGCCCCTCCTGAAAATATCCAGAAACTCACCAACTTCATCTGAACCGGGAAATCTGATTTGCCAGGAAACTCCGGCATTATCAGATATGATGATCAGAAATGGATTCAACTTTGAAATTCTGATGAGTCTGATTCAATGGATACAATTTGCGGCATAAAGTCTTAATCTTAAAATCAATTAAACAAAAGTATTTTGTGATAAAGACAGAAGAGGTCGTTGATCAGATTTTATTGAAGTTACTGAGCAGGTATTCTATATTTTCTTTGCCAATAGGATTCTGACTGTGCACCGTAAAATTGATTTTTTTGATATCATGATCCAGACAATAATCAACCAGAAACTTGGCACAGT
>JAEWIR010000034.1 GCA_023386965.1 Bacteroidota bacterium | reverse complement strand
CGTTTTTTTTTTTAAATAAACGCGCCGCGCTTAAATGCCGCGCGCCGCTTTTCTTTACTGCTTAAATCTATTTAATCTCAATAGATTTAATGTTCTCCATGCTAACATCTTTTTTCGGAACGGTAATCTTAAGGATTCCGTCTTCATATGCTGCCTCAATTTTTTCAGCTGCCGCATTTTCCGGCAAGGTGAAAGACCGGCTGAAAGAACTGTAATTGAACTCCCTCCTGGTAAAGGAACCGTTCTCATCCTTTTCCGAATGTTCTTCACGTGTTTCGCTGCTTACCGTCAATACATTTCGCTCCAGGTCAATCTTGAAATTCTCTTTCTTAATTCCCGGCGCCGCAACGTGTATTTCAAAACCATCCTTCTGTTCCAGCACGTTTACCGAAGGTAAAGTGGTTTCGGAAGGTGAAAATCTTTGTCTGTTGAAATCGAAAAGATCTCGGGTAATGAAATCATCAAAAAAACTGTTTCTTCTGATCAAATTAGACATGATACATCAATTTTTTGGGTTAGACATCAAGTAATTATACCGAAGAGGACACAAAAAAAATGCCCGCAATATTCTGCGGACATTTTTATAGATTATACTGAATACCAGGTCAATATGTCAGAAATAAGTCGAAATTTTAAAAAAATTTTAGGAAAATTTGTCACTTTAACGCACATGCTGAAAACAGAAATCATTACCGATCCTTGTTTTGCGCTGGCAGCGTGTTCCTGCCTGGGTAGTCCCTCGGCAGCGGCTGGCGGAATTGGTTCCTGAAACCTTTTTCGGCAGTGATTTTATTCCGGAGACCTGGCGGTATGGCGGCCGGCAAATCTTGCATGGAGTCAGTCCGCTCCGAACAGCATTTTCAATGCCTGAAACAGAGGAAACATTCCTGACCATTCGGCAATTAGAGAGATGATACTTTGTACCCCCAGGAGTTCGGTATACATTCTGGGCTGTGACCGAAATACTGGTGAGCACCCATATCAGCCACAGAAATTTCACATTAATCGGCAAAATAAGACCTTAAGGCCTCAAGGTTCTTCTTGTCGTTACCTATGAAGATTTCATTGTCCGTCATGAAAACAGGACGCTTTAGAAAAGTGTAGTGATCCAGAATCAGTTCTTTGTAGTCCTCTTCAGTAAGTTTCTTTGGGTCCAGCTCACGAAGTTTGATCTGATTGGATTTTTTGCTGAAAAAAGCTTCATAAGAGCCGGCAAGCTTATGCATCTGCTCCACCTCTTCCTCTGTAATTGGATTTATCTTAATCTCGCGAAGTTCCCAATCTTTCAAATTAAATTTTTTCAGGATTTTCAGGCAGGTATCGCAGGTTTTAAGGTAAAAAACTTTTTTCATCTTGCTAATATAATAAAAAATAAATGCGCGACGGCATAAATCATGCATAATTTTCATTAGAAAAGCACCCATTTGGCTAAAAAAAGGATGCTTTTCATAATATCTTATATTCCCTACTGTGGAATCACCAGAACCTGACCCGGATAAATTTTATCGGGATCGGAAAGCATTGGTTTATTGGCTTCAAAAATTTTGTTGTATGCACTAGCATCACCGTAGACCTCTTTCGCGATTTTTGATAATGTGTCACCACTTTGTACAGTATGAAATTTCGGTTGGACAACTGCAGCGGCAGGTGCCGGGTTCTGCGTTGCGGCAGGAACAGCTTTAACCGTCATGCGGTCATTTACACCATCAATACCTTCCACATTTCCGGCTGCTACATAAATTTTTCCCTTCTCGTCCCAGTTCTTTGCCTCACCCTGGATGGTTACCTTATCATCGGCCACTGTAAAAGTTAGTGCCGAAATATCAAAACCATATTTGGCCACATGATTCTTCACCTTCAGTGCCTGCTCTTCCGGCTTCTCACCACCGCCAAAAATTTTCTCACCTACGTTTTTTAAAAATGATCCTAATCCCATTGTTTGTAATTTTTAATGTTAAATACCAAAGACTATCTTCAGCCTCCTGAACTAATCAATTTCTATGCTTATTACCGTTAACAGGTGTTAAATTTTCGGGTAAAAGCGGCTGTTTACTGAACCACCATCCCCTTTTTATCATTAACTTTAAATTTAATATTGAACTATGGTAAACACTCCTATCAGTTTTCAGTTCATATCCGAGCCCAGTGATGTTAATTACGGTGGCAACGTGCACGGCGGCAGCGTAATGAAATGGATTGACCAGGACGGCTATGCCTGTGCTACCACCTGGAGCGGCAATTATTCCATAACGGTGTATGTGGGTGGCATAAGGTTTTATGAACCCACCAAGATAGGTGAGATTGTAAAAGTGGAAGCTCAGGTCATTTATACCGGAAGCTCCAGCATGCATATTTCTATCAACGTCTTCTCCCGAAATCTGAAGCAACCAAATTTCTACAAAAAGACGCACTGCATCATCGTGTTTGTTGCTGTGGACGAAAACGGCAAAAAGCTCCCCGTAAAAAAATGGATTCCCGAAACGGAAAAGGACAAGCAGAACGAGGTCTACGCTATACGGTTGATGGAATTGAGGCAGCAGATTGAGGATGAGATGAAGCCGTTTCTTTAAGTTAAAGACAATAGGGGCACAGAATTTTTGTTTCTAATCCTCCGTCTCCAAAAAGAAAATCCCGTTAAAAGTTTTATTAAAAAATGCGCAATTTTTAGTGCAAGAACTGTAGACGGAACATAACGCCCGGTTTTTATTGAATTAATTGTTTGGCGTGATACTCCAACTCAGCGGCATGTTCTTGCTGCGTCTTCTTCGCAGTTCGCAATACGCCCGTTTGTTATTCTGGATCGTATTCCAGTTCCTTAGAAGTGGCAAAATAAATAAGGTTCAGAAGTAAGGTCACAATCAATAGCGCTGAGGATGAGTTGAAATATTCCAGCGGCTCTTCCAGAAAGGAATTTAAAATCCGTCCGCCAACTACAAGGCCTATAATGCTTTGAAGAGTATAGCTCCATGTTTTGTAGCGGATCTTCTTTATTCTTTCATCTTCAATTTTTTCCTTTGAAATATTTATGAACGCCAGCCCAGTTAATAACAAAGTGACCGCGATCCTAACGTCATGATCAGTATCTGGAAAGAATCCTTGCGTTTGGAAAATAAAAACAGCCACTGACGATAGGATTAGAGCGACGCCAACTATTTTAAAACCGTTCGGGAGAAGATATACCTCTCTTCTGATAAATTCAGTACTCATAAGTCTTTTTAGGTTAAGGTTACTGTAAATCAAAGATTGCTTACTGTTGGGTTAAGATACAAAAAATCCTTTCTTACATCAGAAAGGATTGAGTGGTTGAAATATATTGGTTAAAATTATCTCGCAATATTCACAGACCTTGTTTCGCGGATTACGGTTACACGTACCTGACCCGGGTAAGTAAGTTCGTTCTGAATCTTCTCTGAAATATCGTAAGAAAGCTGGGAAGACTGGTCGTCGTTCACTTTATTGCTTTCTACCATCACACGGAGTTCGCGTCCGGCCTGGATCGCATAAGCACTGGACACACCGTCAAAACTCATGGCAGCAGCTTCAAGGTCCTTCAGACGCTGGATGTATGATTCCAACACCTGACGTCTGGCGCCCGGTCTGGCACCTGAAATCGCATCAGCCACCTGGATGATTGGCGACAGTAGTGAAGTCATCTCTACTTCGTCGTGGTGTGCACCGATAGCGTTCACTACCTCTGCATTTTCACCATATTTCTCAGCCCACTGCATTCCTAACAGTGCGTGTGGTAGTTCTGACTCCTGCTCCGGAACCTTTCCTATATCGTGCAGCAAACCTGCTCTTTTAGCCATCTTTACATTCAGACCAAGTTCTGCAGCCATAGTTGCGGCGATATTCGCCACTTCACGGGAGTGCTGAAGAAGGTTCTGACCGTAAGAAGACCTGAACTTCATCCGGCCTACAATTTTAACCAGCTCGGGGTGCAGGCCATGAATACCCAAATCCATAATGGTCCTCTTACCCACTTCAATGATCTCTTCCTCAATCATCTTCTTGGTCTTTTCAACCACCTCTTCGATTCTTGCCGGGTGAATTCGGCCGTCGGTTACAAGTCTGTGCAGGGAAAGTCTGGCGATTTCACGTCTCACCGGATCAAAACAGGAGAGCAGGATGGCTTCCGGAGTATCATCAACAATGATTTCTACTCCTGTAGCAGCTTCCAGGGCGCGGATATTACGTCCTTCCCTACCGATGATGCGTCCTTTGATCTCGTCAGATTCAATATTGAAAACGGATACAGAGTTCTCTATGGCCTGTTCCGTACCGATACGCTGTATCGTCTGTATGACGATCTTTCTGGCTTCCTGCTTGGCGTTAAGCTGCGCTTCTTCCATGATGCTCTGTACGTGAGCCTGTGCACGGCTTTTGGCTTCTGCTTTCATAGCTTCCACCAACTCCGTCTTTGCATCTTCGGCGCTGTAATTGGCAATTTTTTCCAGAATCTCAACTTTCTGAGCGATCACTGCATCAAGATCCTGCTGTTTCTTCTCAAGGATTTCATGTTTTTTCGCATAATCAGCAATCTGTCTGTCCAGGTCTTTTTCAAGTTTGCCCGTCTTGCTTAGTTCATCATTCAGTTTTTGCTCTTTGTCGCGGATTCTTTTCTCGGCATCCTGCATTTTCTTTTCACGGCTCTGGATCTCAGAATCGTGCTGGGATTTCAACTCCAGGAATTTAACTTTTGCCTGAGATTCCTTGTCCTTGCGTACTGCTTCGGCTTTTACATTAGCAGTTTCTATAACGTTTTCGGCATTCTTCTTTGCATCTTCAAGAATGAATTTGGCTTTGGTGTTAAGTGAACTTCGGGAAAAAACCATACCCAGCACAGCCCCAATGACCAGTGCGAGAATGCCTACGATAATAACAGTTGTTGTCATATTGCGTTTTATTTGTCTAGTTATATGTTATTTTAAATGTTTTGCAATAAAAAAAGCCCACAACAGTTCAGTGATATAGAGTAAACTCCTAATCAACACGATTTGAACTGATTTCCAATGTCTGTAATCCGCGGTTGCGGCACGCCATTCACTGGACTTTTGTTCGGTAATTGTTTAGCGTTGAGTTTACCTTTAATGTGTTAGAACTATTGTAGGCAGTACTTAGCGGAAAAGAAAAATCTACTTTTCCAGGTCTTCCAGCATCTGACTGATCTTCACCAGTCTTTCGTTGGAAGCATTTATATTCTTCTCGTTGTTCTTGGCAGAGACTTCAGCACTGGTACCCAGTTTTAGGGCACACATTGCCAGGGCATCCTGCTTATCTCTGACATCGAAATTAAGCTCAAAATCTTTAATCATCGCTTCAATCTGCTTCCCAACCTTGCGGAGCGTTTCTTCCTCAGCGGCAGGTACATTCAGCGGATAAACCCTTCCGGCCACATTGATTGTAATTCGCCTCACATCCATTACAGTCCACTGTTTTGAAGCTCTGCAATACAAAAATCCACTTCCTTAATCAACCTGTTGATATGACTCTTCATTAGTCTGTTATGTTCGGGATTTCCTGCTATTGCTGAATAAAGTTTTATTTTCTTCTGTTCTTCTGCGAGTACCTGGTTTTTTTTACGCTCCTCATCATATTTAAGCTGCAGCTCTGCGTGCTCTTTTTCCAGGTCCTTATATTTGGTATAAAGATTACGGTAATCCTTACTAACATTAGAAATTTTTCTTTCTAATTCAGAAAAATTATTTTCTAATTCTTTTAGCATTCCGCGTCTTTAAAATTCTAACATTTAAGCAAAAGTATAAAATTAAATTGAAATCAGGTACTTTAGCAGGCAGTATTTTAGGGAGCACGCACAAAAAAAGAAGGCTTTAACAAACCTTCTTTCCTATTGATTATATGAACTGTCTTATTCGAATTTAAGAATAAACATAAAAGCCCTGGACTGTGCCGTGCTAATGGATTTTGCCCAGTAAGGTGGAGTTGCCGGATCGTCTGAAACCATTTCATTATTCAGGAAGAAGGTCCCTCTGAAGCCTGGTGTCAGTTTAAAACGGTTGAAATAGATCTGAACACCCATTTCGGCCGACCACGCGAAATTATGTGTTGTGGAACGGAAAACACCCTGAAGGTTATCGTCGCTGTTATTTGCATTGGACTGGAGGTTCATAATGTAATTTACACCTGCGGCAGCATAGGCGCGGGTGTTGTACCAGCGGTCACCGTGTACCTCAATCATAGCAGGAATATCCAGCATGGTGGCTTTGATGTTGCGAACCTTATCTGCTTCGGTAAGTTCCTTTGGAGCAAATGGTGGATTGGTTAGCGTACCTGCGGAATACTGGTCATTGCTCTGGGTTTCAAAACGAAGCTCTCTCTGAATGAACTGCAGTCCCGGCTCCAGTCTTAAGTCAAAATGGTCGTTAAGGCGCATCTTACCAATAAGGCCGGCACCAAAACCGTAGCTTGGCTTGGAGGTTACGAGATTGTGGTTTACATCCATCCCGTATCTGGGATCCAGTACCAGACGGTAATCATACATTGCCCCATTAAGATAAAAGCCCCAGCTGAATTTCTGTTGGTCAAAACTCTCCAGTTTATCCATCCGGTTTCTTGTACGGAACTGTGCATCTGCAAAAGTGGCAAATGCCAACGACGACAGGACCAAAGACTTAAATAAAATTCTGTTCATGTGTTATATTAATTTTTAGAACATCCCGCGCTGCCGCCGGATATCACTTGGTAGCTTTATAAATAGTGGCAATGCCTAAACTCAGCTTCTTAAACTCAACATTTTTAAATCCTGTTTCCAGCAGGATATTCTTCATCTTCTCTCCATACGGAAATGCATTTACCGAATCCGGCAGATAGCTGTAAGCTCTGTGATCCTTAGAGATCAGCTTTCCGATTCTGGGCAGGATATTCCTGAAATAAAACATATAAAACGGTCCCAGGAAGCCCTCCACCTTAGAAAATTCCAGTATGTACACGCTTCTGTTCTCCTTCACTACCCTCCTCAATTCAGCAAGGCCTTTGTTCAGGTTTTCAAAATTACGAACTCCGAACGCTACTGAAACCGCATCAAAACTGTTATCTTCAAAAGGAAGGTTCTCAGCATCACCTTTCTGCATGGAAATTCTGCCGTCTAAATTAAGTTTTTTTATTTTAACCAGACCAACATTTAACATTTGCTGAGATAAATCCAAACCTACAACCTCGGCCTGCGTGCCTTTATGGACTGCAATAGCCAAATCTCCGGTACCGGTAGCCACATCCAGAACCTTTTTCACGCCATCCTTCTTCATCCATTTTACAAGTGTATTGCGCCAGGCCACATCAATTTTCATCGAGAGTACATGGTTCAGCAAATCGTATTTGGGAGCTATGTTGTCAAACATATCCTCCACCTCACTTTTTTTGCTGGCATCCGAATTATAGGGTTTTATCTGTTCCAAATCTGTTAATTAAAATTGATAGTAATCTTTGTAGTAATTCAGGAAATCCTGTTTGCGGAAAATCTTGGTACGCGCTTCCACTTTCTGTATGTTCTTGATCACGGGATCATAACGCTCGTCCAGATTATAATAGAAATCCTCAGTATACAGGCTGTTGAAATGTTTTGGCGCGCCGTGGTAGGCCTTGCCGTCAATCATTGTAGTGCCCAGAGCCGAGAGCAGGGAATCACGTTTCAGGTCATAACCATAATACTGGGTATTGATGTAATAATCCTGGTGACTGATGTTAAGCAGACCTCGCACCTTGTTTACAGTAAATGCAGAATCGTAAATCATGCTTTTCTTTTCATCATAAACCTTTATGCGGTTCGTACCCTTAGGCAGGTCCACCTTTATATACTGCCCTGCAGTGATAATACGTTCAGCATCGTCATTAATCCTGAAATAATAGATATCAGGAGTAGGATTGTCCACCAGGTAATAGTCTTTCTTGGAAAGGAAAAGAAAATAGACCCCAAACGCCATAATTACGAAGAAAACGGAAATTATAAAGCCTGTAAGGGCGGGGTTTTTTTTCATTGTTTTTCGCTGATATTTCTGCAAATTTAGTAATATTTTTGGTTCTGCCCTGTAGATTTTAATTCATACATTTGCAGGTATATTTTTATTTAAATGCCGAGTACAATAATAATAGGTTCAGGAAGCTATCTTCCGCCAAGAGTAGTAGGTAGAGACCATTTCCTGGACAGTGAATTCTATACCGAAGAAGGCCAGCGCATCGATAAACCAAATGCCGAAGTTATAGACAAATTTGTAGAGATTACGGAGATTGAGACCCGAAGATATGTGGAGGATACCCAAATGAATTCCGATATCGGTCTTATAGCGGCTCAGGAGGCAATAGATGATGCGCAAATCAATCCTGAAGAACTTGATTATATTATTTACGCCAGTAATTTTGGTGAGGTTAGCGAAAGCACACGCTCTAACTTCATGCCTAATATGGCCGCCCGTCTGAAAAAGAAACTGGGCATCAGGAACAGAAAGTGTATTACCTATGATATGATCTTTGGCTGTCCGGGCTGGGTGGAATCCATGATTATGGCCAATCACCTTATTAAAGCCGGTGCAGCGAAAATGATTCTGGTAGTGGGTGCCGAAACACTGAGCCGCGTAACTGATCCCTACGACAGGAACAAAATGATTTTTGCTGACGGTGCCGGTGCCGTTGTAGTGCGGGCCACTGAGGAGGAAAATGTGGGTATTCTGGAGCATAACACCATCTGCGATAATGACGCAGAACTTAATTATCTGGAAAATGCACCTTCACTGAATAAAGAAGCCAGCCAGATCCCGCTTTATGTTCGTATGCAGGGACGGAAAATCTACGAATATGCACTGAAGAACGTTCCCGCCGCAATGAAAGCTACTATTGACAATGCTGGACTGGATATAGATGATATCGATAAGATCCTCCTGCATCAGGCTAATGCCAAAATGGACCATGCAATTATAGACCGCCTTATGAAACTGTACGGGCGCAGCGATTATGACCGCATTATCGCGCCTATGACCATTCAGTTCTTGGGGAACTCATCTGTGGCTACCGTGCCTACCATGTTCAATATGATCAAAAAAGGTAAAATGGAGGGACAGAAGTTTACGGACAAAGGCAATATTCTGCTCGCTTCTGTAGGCGCCGGTATGAACATCAACTGTATTGTCTACCGTTTCCCGTAAAAAAGATCACATAAATCAATTTAGGCACAAAATTTTCTGATTTTTGTGCCTTTTAGTTTTTACCCTATGCAAAGGAATTTTCTGATATTCACTGTCCTTATCTTCTTTCTGGAATTTTACGTCTTTCAGGCCTTCAGGAATATTTTTGACAAAGGCGCAGCCAGGACCATGTACTGGACTGTTACCATATTTACCTATGCCACTCTGGTTTACCTGATGCTCACACTGGACCGCGCGGACCGTGAGCATCACCGGATACAGATCATCGTATCTGTTTTTCTGATCTTTGTACTGCCAAAGCTACTAGTGGTATTAATGCTGCTGATAGATGATATTCTGAGACTTTTTCAGTTTGGCTATCAATACATGACCTCTAACCCCACGTCGGAATATCCGGAGCGACGGAAATTCCTTAGCCTGGCCGGTATAGGTTTATTCGGACTGGCGGCAGGTCTGTTTGCCGACGGAATCATATTTGGAAAGTACCGTCACAAAGCGCGTAAGGTGAAGCTTAAAATTCCGAACCTACCTGCTGGACTTAAAGGTTATCGCATCGTTCAGATTTCCGACCTTCACAGCGGGAGTTTCTTTAACCCTGAGAAGTTAAGACCCGCGATTGAACTCATCAACAGCCAAGAACCGGATCTTGTCCTCTTCACCGGTGACGTAGTCAATAATTATGCGGAAGAATTCTCACGGTTTATCCCACTTTTCTCAGAGATCAAGGCTCCTGACGGCAAGTTTGCTGTTCTGGGCAATCATGATTACGGAAAATATGGCGAGTGGGCATCTGAAGAAGAACAGAAAGCCAATGTTCCCAACCTCATCAACCTTCTGAAAAAAGCCGGTTTCGAAACCCTTCTAAATGAACACCGGAAACTGACTGTTGGAGGTGCCGACCTTTTCGTGATTGGAGTTGAAAACTGGGGCATCAGGCCTTTTCCGCAGTATGGCGACCTTAACAAAGCCACCACCGGCATACCTCCGGAAGCCATAAAAATTTTAATGAGTCATGATCCGTCACATTTCGATGAAGTGGTGAAAAAGCATCCGTCTAATGTGCAGCTCACCATTTCGGGACATACGCACGGTATGCAGTTTGGCCTGGATTTGAAAAATATCAAATGGAGTCCCGTGCAGTACCGGTATAAGAAATGGGCAGACCTATACGAAAGTCATGGAAGATACCTCTACGTGAACAGAGGTTTTGGAGTGATTGCTTACCCCGGAAGGGTGGGTATAGATCCGGAGGTGACCGTGTTTGAGCTTAGCTAAATTAAAAAGGGACCGCAATCTGCGGCCCCCAATTTTCCCGGTAAACATTAGTCAATAAAATTTAAAGTATTTTTTAATTAAATTCTCTTATAAACTGATTTTCTGTTAGATAAATTATATGATTTAAACTAAATTCTACTTTCCTAATTTTACTTTAAGGTTCTTCAGCATATCCTTCGTCATATCCGTAATATCGAATTCATAGTTCAATCCCCAGTCTTTCTTTGCCACGCTGTCATCAATGGATGATGGCCAGGAATCGGCAATTGCCTGACGGAAATCCGGCTGGTAACCGATTTCAAACCCGGGCATTTCTTTCTTGATTTCTGCCGCAAGCTCCTGAGGCGTAAATGACATTCCACCCAGATTATAAGAGGAACGTACCGTCAGATTTTCAGAAGGAGCCGCCATGAGCTGGAGCGTGGCATTGATGGCATCGTCCATATAAAGCATAGGCATGGCAGTTTCTTCGGAGATGAAGCTCGTATAGCTGCCTTTTTCCACGGCTTCGTAGAAAATTTCCACGGCGTAATCCGTGGTTCCACCTCCGGCAGGTGTTTTCCAGGAAATAAGTCCGGGATAACGGATACTCCTAACATCCACCCCATATTTATCAAAATAATATTCGCACCATTTTTCGCCGGCCATTTTGGAGATGCCGTAAACAGTTGTTGGGTTCAAAACGACGTCCTGCCCTACATTATGCTTGGGAATTCCTTTACCGAACACTGCAATGGAACTTGGCCAGAATATCTTTTTCAACAAACCTTCCCGCGCCAGTTCACAGAAATTGAGCAAAGGCTCTACATTAAGTTTCCAGGCAAACAGCGGTTGCTTCTCGGAGGTTCCGGAGAGCAGTGAAGCGAGATGATACACAGTTGTAATTTCGTAGTCCTTCACCACCTGCCTAACGAGTTGAGTATTGGATACGTCCATCCTTTCATAATAGCCTGCAGAGGTAAGGTTTTTATCGTAACGGTCCAGTCCGGATGCCACCACATTTTCGGCGCCATGAATTTCAACAAGTCTGTTGGTGAGCTCAGTTCCAATTTGCCCAAGGGCACCTGTAATCAGGATTTTTTCCGTGTAGGACTCCATGCTTTTTGTTTAGAAATTAGATACCGGCAAATTTAGAAAAATTGATACGTTAATGAAAGTATTCTTTACTTTTGATAAAACTTCCTGACATGAAAAAGTTGCTTTTGATTATTTTGCTTTGGCCGTGTGTCACCTTTGCGCAGTTCAAAAAGATTAATATTGTAAAGGAAGTACATACTAAGTATAAAGGTATAGTAGTAAGCGCTCATCCACTGGCCAGTGAAGTGGGCGCAGGCATTTTACGGAACGGTGGTAATGCTTTCGATGCTGCCATAGCTACCCAAATGGCCTTGGCCGTGGTTTATCCGCAGGCAGGAAATCTGGGCGGAGGAGGATTTCTGGTAGCCGTAAAAAGTGACGGACAAAAATTCACCCTGGATTACCGCGAAACTGCACCGGCTAAAGCGTCACGGGATATGTATCTGAACGGAAAAGGCAATGCCGATACAGACCTTTCCCAAAACGGTAGACTTGCCGTTGGCGTTCCCGGTTCTGTAGCAGGAATGTTTGCCACTCTAAAACACTGCAATCTGCCGATGGAAGTTCTAATACAGCCTGCCATAGAGCTTGCAGCGAAAGGATTTCCGCTAACAGAGCGTGAAGCCGCTTTGCTCAACCGTGAAATGCCTCAATTCAATAAACACAATAAAATTCCGTCCGTATTTCAGAAAAGAGGGTTCTGGAAGAAAGGAGATTTGCTGGTCCAGCCGGAACTTGCTGAAACACTGAAAAGAATCCAAAAGGATGGCGCCAAAGGATTCTATGAAGGTAAGACTGCAGAATTGGTTGTCGCCGAAATGAAACGGGGCAACGGCATCATTGAACTGCAGGACCTGCGGAATTATAAAACTGTTGAACGGCAACCCCTACTTTTCAGTTACAAAGGGAATGAAGTCGTATCTATGCCTTTGCCCTCAAGTGGCGGGATTCTGCTCGCCCAAATGCTGAAGATGTCGGGCTTTGAAAACCTCGCAAAGTATACGCATAACTCACCTGAAGCTGTCCAGATCATGGTGGAAGCTGAGCGCAGGGCTTTTGCTGACCGTGCTGAATTTATGGGTGATCCGGATTTCACTGAAGACAGGACCCAGATGCTGATTTCTGACGACTATCTGAAAAAGCGCTGGGAAAATTTTGACAGAAACTTCGCCACTCCAAGTGCGGCAGTAGGTAAAATCACAGCGCAGCCGCAAGAGTCTACTGAGACAACGCATATTTCAATCCTGGACCGCGATGGAAACGCGGTATCGGTCACTACCACCCTCAACGGATTATATGGCAGCAAGGTGGTTGTGGCGGGCGCCGGATTTTTCCTGAATAACGAAATGGATGACTTCTCAGTTAAACCCGGAGTACCCAATATGTTTGGTGCTGTTGGTGGCGAAGCCAATGCCATACAACCAGGCAAAAGGATGCTGAGCTCAATGACCCCCACAATTGTTTTGAAGCGGGGTAAGCCGTACATCATAGTTGGGACACCGGGCGGTACTACAATTCCAACCTCCGTCTTTCAGACTGTTGTAAATATTGTGGATTTCGGGTTAAACCCATCAGAAGCCGTAAATACGCCGAAGTTTCACCATCAGTGGCTGCCTGAGGGCGTCCTGGTTGAGCGAACATTCCCCGACAAAACCATACAGTCACTTAATAAAAAGAAGTACGAATTTGTGAAAAAGGAACAGATTGGCAGGACAGAATTGATCGTCATAGATGATACGGGATTGAGAACAGCAATTGCGGACGGTCGCGGCGATGATTCTGTTGGTTTAGAATAATAAACTATGAATAAAGAAAATAAAAATTTTATCAAAGAAAAGGTTCTGGGGTATAAACCGGATTTTGATTTGGATATTTTGGAAGCCGGCCTGACGGAATTTCAGGTGGATTATTATAAAGCGGGAGAATTTATCTTAAAGGAGGGTGAGGTTTGTAAGCGGATTTACATGGTTGAAAATTCAATTACACGGTGCTTTTTCGTAAACGGTGAGGCTGAAGAAAAGACCGTTTGGTTGGAGCAGAAAAGCTCTGTAATAACTGAATTTGAAAGTTTCAGCTCCCAAACTACCAGTAACTGCAATATTTACTGTTATGAGGATTCGATTGTCTACTCCATAGACAGACAGAATTTAATGAAACTGTACGCCTTGTATCACGACTGGGCCCTGTTTGGATTGCTTATTATGGAGGAACATTATGTAAGTTTACTAAATTTTGGTAATAAACTGAATTTCAATAGTGCAAGTGAGAATTACGATCTCATAGAAAACCATTTCTCTCACTATTTAGACGTCGTGCCCCTCAAACATCTTGCGTCATGGCTGAATATTTCTCCGGTTCATCTTTCCCGAATCCGCAAAGAAAAAGGAAATTTTTCTAAAATTAACAAATGTTAAGCGCCGGAAGTAATGAGTGCAATATATTTGTACAGATTCAGGAACACAAATGATGAGAATCTGCCTTTCAATTTCTTGCCGTTGTTGTATTAAGTGAGTTTCCGCGTAAAAAATTTATTACATAATATTTATTTAGCCGAAACCTGTGCAACAACGGGCAAGTTTTTATTTAAAGGTCTAATTAATCCTTTCCTGCCAATTTCCTGAGCATCCCGTTAAAAATTAGCCCGTGAAAGGGCAGAACCGCACACCAGTACAATCTTCCGGACAAACCCAATGGCCTGAACGTGGCCTCCTGATGAAGTACGCCATCTTTTATTCTGAATTCGAGCCAGGCCTCGCCCGGAACTTTCATTTCAGCAAAAAGTAAAAGCCTTTTTTCTTCCTTGCTTGCATAAAGTACCCGCCAGAAGTCCACTGAGTCGCCGGCTTCCAGGTCATTAAGATTCCGGCGTCCGCGGCAAAGACCTACCCCACCAAACATCTTATCAAGGAAGCCCCGGATGCGCCACAAAATATCGGCATAATACCAGCCGGTATTGCCGCCAATACTGAATATACGTTCCAGGGCAGCATTTTCGCTATCCACCGTCATGGAACGGACATCTTTATAACAGCCTTTGGACGGGACTTCAAGATATTGCCAGACATTACGGGAATGAAACGGCCCACTGAATGAATCATACCAACTGGAAAGCACATCATTCTGTTTAATCTTGTCAAAAGCCATCAGAATGGCCTCGCGGTAAGAAAAAAGCTGAATTCCAAGATCCTCAGCAAGCGTATTATTACTGGCTATGACATTGATCTTCATACTGTCTACAAGATTCTTTGCCAAAGGATAACTTGTACTCGTGATGAAGTAAAGCCAATAGGAAGACAGCTTGGGCGTCATAACCGGCACCATATAGATGAGCCTTTTAAGTCCGCGTACCTCAGCATACTGCAGCAGCATTTCTTTATAAGTCAGGATATCGGTACCCGCAATATCATAATTTTTGTTGAAGGTAAACTCCTTGCCCAGAACACCTACCAGAAACTGGATCACGTTCCGGATTGCGATGGGCTGACATTTCGTGTTCAGCCATTTTGGAGCAATCATTACCGGAAGTTTCTCCACCAGGTCGCGTACGATTTCAAATGAAGCACTGCCGGAGCCTACGATGATTCCGGCGCGCAAACTTGTAAGCGCATATCTTTTACTTTTCAGCGACTCTTCCACCCTTTTCCGCGACTCCAGATGTCTGGAGAGCTTCTCCTCGTTCACTATTCCGGTGAGGAAAATAACCTGCTTCACGTGCGTTGCTTCCATGGCCTTACGGAAATTATCTGCCGACTGCCGCTCCTTTTTGGCAAAATCGCCTTCGCCGGACGACATGGAGTGTACGAGATAATAGGCCGCTTCTACATCCGCAGGAACATTATCCAGCGTGGCGGAGTCCAGAAAGTCATTCTGTAACACCTGCAGCCTGTCCATGTGATTCTGGTAAAGCCGGGTGCTGAACCTCTTAGGATCGCGTACGGAACAGACAACTGTATGACCCTCTTCCAGTAGCTGTATGAGTAAACGTTTGCCAATATAACCTGTGGCACCGGTAAGAAAAATTTTCATTTTGAGAAGAGTTTCTGCAGAATTCTGTATCGGCTTTCAAAGATAAAAAGCACACGCTTTTTCACAGCTTCACCTGCAAGTATGTCGCCAAAGATGCCGAAGGGCATTTTAAAGTTCACAATGTCTTTCATTAGCACGCGTCCGTCATCGGTTTCGGTAAAATGGTGTTCATGATGCCACATGGCGTAAGGTCCGAAGCGCTGTTCATCCACAAAGAATTTCTTAGGTACAAAATGCGTGATCTCTGTTATCCAGTTGCTTTTAACGAAAGGAATTATTCCAATCTTATAAGTAATAATCTGCCCCTGATACGTATCCTGGCCAGGACTGTTGGTAATACTGAATTTCATCTCTGTGGGCGTGATCCGGTCCAGATTGCCGGGAACAGTGAAAAATGCCCAGGCCTCATCCAATGATATTGGAAGTACCTGCTCAGAGGTAAGTGTGTAGATTCCGGACTGTTTTACTATTTTGAGTTTCATTGTGTCTTGGTTAAAGGCATCCGCCATTTTAGTTTAAGATATTCAAAGACCAGAACAATACCATACAGTAGAGCAAAGCAATAGAAACTGTCTTCCAGTGGCATGGTTCCCACACGGATTCCCAGATTTTCAGCATCATCATAAAATACCACCGGCTTAGCTGAATAATTGCCGGTAAGAGCATTATTAACAAAATAAAAGGGGATGTATATGATAACAAAGCTCAAATAAAACCTTGAGGCATATTTCCATCTGAAAATCAGCTGAAGAAGCAGTAACAATGAGAACAGACCAAATGCAGTGACTGTATAGATCTTATCTGTGTTAAGAGCCGCAACTGCCGCGCTTAAAGCAAACAGGAAAAGGGAGATATACTGAGTAACAGACTTACTGAGTAAAAGTTTTGGCAGAAAATACTCCATGGCATAATGGATGAAGACGCTCGCATAAGGGATCAGCAGAAAAAACAGATATTCCTCCAGAGGCATCCCAGCGATTCGCAAACCAATAAGATAGTCATCATTGAATCCCCAGACACCCATGTGTGTGAACCAGATATCCCAGGCTATAAAAAACAGTCCGACAATGAGTATCGCCGAAAAGAATGGCTTCCAGTATTGGATAAAATGCATTCTTTTCCGTTCGAAACTGAAAAGAAAAGGAATGCAGAAACTCAGAAGATCAAGTAACAGATAGTAGTAATGCTGCAAGACAGATAATTATTTTGTTGATGATTTTGCTTCCCGGAAATAACGCAGCGGCACGAAGAGCATACCGAAACATTCGCCTTCCTCCTTTCCCAAATGTTTATGATGAATTTTGTGCGCTTTTCTCAAGGCCCGGAAATACCAGTTGTTGGTTTTGTCGAACCACTTAAACCTGCGGTGAATAAGGACGTCATGTACCAGGAAATAACACATACCGTACAGAAAAACGCCCAAACCTACAAAGAAAAGCCAGTTAAGACCGTACCAACTTCCAAAATAACACAATAGCATACACGGAACAGCGAAAACAACGAAAAAGAAATCATTTTTCTCGAAAACATGCGGATATCCGGGCTGGTGATGGTCCTCATGAAAGTACCAACCCAGCCCGTGCATAATATACTTATGCGTAAGCCAGGTAATCCCTTCCATACCAACAAATACAGCAACAGTGATTAAAATATAAAAAAGAACTTCCATTACTTACATCTTAAAATACGACTTAATCTTCCTTATAAGGTAAACATCTGAAGTACGTTTCACCTCAGATAAGATAAACTTCCGGTCCGAATCCAAATCGGAGCGGTAACCCAGTGCCGCGGGTGCCTGGTCCTGACTCATAAAACGCATAAAACGGATCTCCAGATTTTTCGGATCCTTCCGTACCGCTTCGTCCAGCGCCTTTTTGCCTTTACTGAAATAAGAATACTGGGCGATGGGATTGGTGGAATGTTTGGCCATCAGAAAATTTCCAAGCGCAAAAAATGCCAGGTAAACAGGCTTACCACCCGAATCGTAGCTTCTGCGTGAATCCTCAAAAAGCATTTTGGAGGCAGTAGCCGAGTGCTCACCCTGCTGCATGAGTTTACGGAACCGCTCCAGATTCTGACTACTGGCCAGCACAAACGAACTGAACAGAACCAGGGTTAGTAATTTTTTCACAGCCTCACAAAATTAAAATTCTTATTAAGCATCATCTCGCCAAAGAGGTAAATCTTCCTTGCATTGGACACCCTGATTCTTTTGGTGAGCAGCAGTGCCGGTTCGGTATTCCTGATCTTCCGGAACAGGTTCAGGTAATATTTATAAGCCATAAAAACGGCCATCCTGCTGGAAATGGGCAGCATCTTAATGCCAATGAAGGCGTGAGCAAAATCTTTGGCAATGTCTTCCTCAATCTTTTTTTTGTCGGCCAGGCTGAATTTACGGAAATCCACTTCGGGGAAGTAGGTTCTGTTCAGATCATTGAAATCGGCTGCAATATCGCGCAGAAAATTGATTTTCTGAAATGCTGCGCCTAAACTCTGCGCATAAGGTTTCATTTTTTCATACTCCTGATCGTCACCATCCACAAAAACCTTCAGACACATGAGACCCACTACTTCGGCACTGCCATAAATGTATTCATTGTATTTGGAATCATTGAAATCACGGATTTCGTCCAGATCCATACGCATTGAGTCTAAAAATGAATCGACCAGATGCTGCGGAATGTTTTTTTCCTGTTGTGTCCGGCAGAATGAGTGCAGGATGGGATTTAGAGAAATACCCTTTTCAGCCGCGCTGCGGTAACAGGATTCAAATTCTGCCAGAAGCTGGGCCTTATCATAACCGTGGAACGTATCCACAATTTCATCAGCAAATCTCACGAAACCGTAAATATTGTAAATATGCTGTCTGATGTCAGGTTTAAACAGTGTGGAAGCCCACGCAAACGAGGTACTGTACTTTTGCGTCACCATCTTGGAGGACAGTCCGCAAACCGTGTGGAAAATGTCTAGATTATTCATAAGTATATTGTGGGTGATTAGGTGATTTCTGCTTCTTACAAATATATTCGGCGACAACTTTTCCGGAAATCAGCGCGGGCGGAACCCCGGGGCCCGGCACCGTGAGCTGTCCCGTGTAAAAAAGATTGCTTACTTTTTTGTTGTCAATTCTCGGCCGCAGCACGGACGTCTGCAAAAGCGTATTGGCAAGACCGTAGGCATTGCCCCGGCACGAATGATAGCGTTCCTTGAAATCCTGCACACCGAAACTCTTCTTAAAAACAACAGCATCCCGCAGATCCTCGCCCGTATTTTTTTTGATTCGCTCCAGAATCAGGTCAAAGTAGCGGTCATGAATTTCCTGCGAATCGTTAAGGTCCACAGCCACCGGAATAAGGAAGAAGCCAACCTCCTTATCAGGATCGCAGAGCCCCTGATCTGTTTTGCTGGAGAAATTAGCGTAAAAAAGGGGCTTTTGGGGTAATGTGGAGGTATCATATATTTCGCGCGCATGCTCCTCAAAACCCGTGTCAAAGAAAAGATTATGGTGCTGCAGTTTCGGAACCTTTCTGTTGAATCCCACATAATACAGGAACGACGAGGGAGCAAAAGTCTTCTTCTGCCAGTAAGATTCTGAATAATTCCGAAGGTCGCTGTGGAGTAAAGTTTCGGTATGCGCATAATCGGCACCTGAGATTACAACATCTGCATGATAAGTTGAACTTTGAGTGTTTACTGATTTAGCCTTATCACCCATGCAATCTATTGAGGTCACCTCTTCATTAACCTTAAATTCCACGCCAAGTTCAAGCGCCAGTTGGTGAATTCCCCTCGCAACCGCGTTAAAGCCGCCTTTCGGATACCAGGTGCCCATCCCGAAATCCGCATGGTTCATAAAGTTGTAGAAAGCCGGGGTATCCGAAGGTTTTGCGCCCAGAAACAGCACCGGAAATTCCAAAATGCTGCGTAACTTAGGATTCTGAATATTGCGGCGGACCGTTTGTGAAATATTCTGAAAAAACAAGGGCAGACGCGCAGCTGTTTCCGGACTTACAAGTTCAAGCAGCGATTTACCGGGATTGTACACAAGTTCCGTCATGGCTACTTTGTAATTGGCCTGCGCTTTTTCCATAAACCTGCGAAGATGAGCGCCACTGCCGGATTCTACCTGCTCAAATGTTTGGATGATGCTTTCAGGATTGTCGGCGATGTCTATATAATCATCCTCGCCGAAGTATACCCGGTAGGCAGGTGAAAGCTTTTCAAGTGTATAATAATCTTCAACCTTTCGGTCAAAATCAGCAAAAAACCTTTCGAAAATATCAGGCATCCAGTACCAGCTGGGTCCCATATCGAAGCGGAAGCCATCGGCCTCCAACATGGACGCACGTCCGCCGATCTGCTCATTTTTCTCCAGTACAGTTACCTCATAGCCCGTCCTGGCCATGTAGCAGGCGCAGGATAATGATGAAAAACCGGATCCAATGATAACTGCTTTTTTCATAGGGTAAAATCAAGTAGTACAAAAATATACTTTTAAAACAAATTTAGAAATATATTTGCCTATATTTACAATAAGGAAAATCAATAATAAATATACTCTTTTTTAAAGTACTGGGTTACAATCTTTTTTGAGGCAGACACCTCCTGTACGTAATGCATACGCTACTGTTTGGCATCTGTCTGCATTCTCAGTATCTTTGCAGAGATCATTTGTACACTGGACCAAAACTTAGCCTTAAATATGGTGGTCTGAACATAAATAAACGATGGAACTTCATCTTATCATTGAAATTCTGACAGAACTGGACCACTTTCAGAAAAGTCATCCACAAAACCAGCAAAGTCTGGAAGATTTCCGTATGCACCTTAACCAAAGAGCCTACCAAAGAGAGACTCCCAGGAATCTTTCTGAAAAATTTGACCTTAAGGTATATGATCTGGAAAATGAAATCGCCAAACAGGTGATCATGCTTGGACGTTATTCCAAACAACTGATCCGTAAATCCCTGGAAAACCATCCTGCACTGGCCAATGAGGATTTCACCTATCTGTTCCGAATGATGGATTATGAGAGCCTGACGAAAATGCAGCTCATTGAAAAAAATGCCCACGAAAAACAGACGGGCATCGAGATCATTAAACGTCTGGTAAAAAGCGGCCTGTTTGCAGAAAGTCCTGATGAGAATGACAAGCGCAGCACCCGGATTTCAGTGACGGAGAAGGGCCGCAAAGTTTTTTTGGAATCCATGCAGGACATCACCAAAGTTTCCAGGATCATGTGTGGGCAGCTCAGCCTGAAGGAAAAGCAAGAGCTTCTATCCTCACTTAAAAAACTAAATACGTTTCATCATACGGTTTACTCCAACTTCAAGAATGAAGATACAGATGAAATCATGAAAATGCTCTAAAACTTTTCAATGAAACCTATCTGAAAATTTACACGACAATTTTCAGGCTCTTAGGCCATATTTTTATATGCACCGGCGACGGTATTCTGACGCCCTCACCGTCCAGATGCCAGACATCACTGTCTACCTCAAAACTTATTTCCGGCACCGAAAGATATTTTATATACTGATTTGGAATCAGCTTTTTAGAGAACATCCGATAGGCAAAGACCGGCGCATGTATGAAAGGAAATTTTTTGACCAAGGCGATTTCCAGCAGGCTGTCGCTGTGGCTGGCATGAGGTGCGATAAAAGCATTATTTCCAAACTGCCGGGTATTGGCCACATTAATCATCAGATATTCACCGTTACAGTCACTGTATTTCTCTTCAAAACGTACCCGGATGGGGCTGTAGCTCCTGTATTTTGCCACGGAGGTACGGATGTAATTGGCAAATCCGCGGGAGGTCTTTTCGAAGGCCTGAATAACTTCGCCGTCAAAACCGATACCTGAGACATTCACGGAAATCCTGCCGTTCACCGTAAAAGTATCAACCTCTTCAAATTTTCCCGCCTTGATTTTACCAAGCAAGTGGTCCAGGTTGGATGAAAATTTCATCTCACGCGAAAAACCGTTGCCCGACCCTGCCGGAATTACGGCCATGAGTTTCGGGGTGTTCAGCAGGTTCGAAGCCACACTGGATATGGTACCGTCTCCGCCTACTGCAACAAAAACATCAACCTCATCGAAATTTTCCAGAACGAAATCATGTGTGGACTGTACCGATTGGGAAATATGCACAAGGGAATCCGATGCCCGGGCTTTTAGCTGCCTGAGAAACCGGTTTGCACTGTTTTTTGCAGAACGTGGATTGATGATAAAAGCGGTGCGCAACATAGCTGCAAAAGTAGGTAAAGAAATGTTATTTATTTGGACGGAATACCCATCCGCACTTTAAATTCGGACTGCAGTGCGCCGGAAATGCTGCTCAGTGGTAATGCTATCCGAATAATTCCGGCAGCATAAGGCGCTATTTCATACTGCCCGTACACAAAGGTGAGTGAATCTTCGGTAAAAAAGAAATTTTGGGTGTAGGTTAAAGAGGTAGGTTCAAAAAGTTCGCCTTTGCGGGAACCGAGGTGTTTGAGCAATAGCTGATTCCACGGAACTTCTTTTACATCTACAATATCCTCCAGCATAATATTTTTCTGCTGAATGATATCAGCACTCCTGTAATTCTCATATGCATACCCATGTGCGCCGCCTGTGTATCCGTAACCAGTATATTGCAGCGTAAGATATCCGCGCTGACTGCTGTAAACTTTCATCTCGGAATGCTGATCCCATATTTGAGGCCTTTCCGGCATAAAATCCCGGTAATCTTTGCCGGATTCTTTAAAGTAGCTAAGCATCCGCTCAGTGGCGGCCTTATGTACAGTAGTTTTAGAATAGTCGGGCAATACCTTACCATCCTGGAATAGTACATCAGCATACAAAGTATCCAATACCGGCTTTTCCAAACCTTTGAGCAGGAGCACCTTCTGGCTGTATTCCAGAGTTAGCGTTGGGGAAATCACCGCGGAATCAGCTATTTTAAGCGAGTCAACAGCAAAGGATTCCTTCTCCTTTGCCGCTGTTGTATCTGTTTTGTTTAATGCTGATTCCGGCAAGGCTGTTTCTACAGTTTTCTTGGTGCAGCTTACAGAAAGTGCACCCACCAGCGAAAGAGTGCAAAAGTATTGTTTCATAATAGTCATTTGAATTGAAAAGCAAAAAACCGTCCAAGCCGGACGGTTTTATATATATTGTTCAACTGAAATCAGACGTCAATACGTGCGTACTTGGCATTCTTCTCAATAAATTCTCTCCTTGGCGGAACTTCGTCACCCATCAGCATGGAGAAAATACGGTCGGCCTCACCTGCGTTGTCTATTGTTACCTGCTTCATGGTACGGTGATCGGGATTCATTGTGGTTTCCCAAAGCTGCTCAGCATTCATCTCACCGAGACCTTTATAACGCTGTATGTCAACCCCTTTTCCGTCCGGAGCCATTTCCAGGGTATAGTCTTCCCGCTCCTTCTCGTTCCAGGCATAAATCTTCTTATTACCTTTCTTCAGGAGGTAAAGTGGTGGCGATGCGATATACACATAGCCCTGCTCAATAAGCTCCTTCATATAGCGGAAAAAGAAAGTCAAAATCAGTGTGGAGATATGCGAACCATCCACATCGGCATCGGTCATGATCACTACCTTATGGTACCTCAGTTTGGAAAGATTCAAAGCTTTACTGTCCTCTTCAGTTCCCACTGAAACACCGAGAGCAGTATAAATATTCTTAATTTCCTCGTTATCGTACACCTTATGGATCATGGATTTTTCCACGTTCAGGATCTTACCTCGCAAGGGCAAAATCGCCTGGAAATGACGGTCACGGCCCTGCTTGGCAGTTCCACCTGCAGAATCTCCCTCCACCAGGTAAATTTCGGAAATCGCAGGATCTTTGGAAGAGCAGTCTGCAAGTTTTCCGGGAAGTCCGGCTCCACCCATAGGTGATTTTCGCTGAACCATCTCACGTGCTTTCTTGGCAGCCTGCCGGGCTTTAGCCGCCAGAACTACTTTCTGCACAATCATCTTGGCTTCGTTCGGGTTTTCCTCCAGGAAATTGGTCAGCATTTCGCCCACGATCTTATCTACAGCTCCCGCAACCTCGGAGTTACCCAGTTTCGTTTTGGTCTGACCTTCAAACTGTGGCTCCATTACTTTTACCGAGATAATGGCTGTAAGTCCTTCACGGAAATCGTCGCCGGTAACTTCAACCTTTTCCTTGGCAGGTATACCCAGTTCATCAGCGAATTTCTTCAGTGTCCTGGTAAGGGCACGTCTGAATCCTGTAAGGTGGGTACCACCCTCGTGTGTATTGATGTTATTTACATAGGAATGTAAGTTCTCGTTGAATGACGTGTTGTAGCGCATAGCCACTTCCACGGGAATATCGTCCCTTTCGCCCTCCATGAAGATCACATTATCCATGATGGCCTCCCGGTTTCCGTCGATGAATTCAACAAATTCCTTAAGACCACCCTGGGAATAAAAGGTCTCCTGCTGTAAGGATCCGTCTTCATTCTTTACCCTTTCGTCTGTAAGGGTAATGGAAATTCCGCGGTTCAGGAAAGCCAGTTCGCGCAGGCGCGCTGCCAGAGTATCATAATTGAAGAGTATTTCCTGAAAAATAGTATCATCCGGTTCAAAGGAAACTTCTGTACCTCTCTCCTCTGTTGTTCCTATCTCCTTAACCGGCCCCAGTGCCGCACCCCGTGAGTATTTTTGCTGATATACTTTGCCGTCACGGTTCACAGTGGCCACAAGAGACACTGAAAGCGCGTTAACAACTGAAACCCCTACTCCATGCAAACCACCGGAAACCTTATAGGAATCCTTATCGAACTTACCGCCTGCTCCAATTTTTGTCATTACCACTTCCAGAGCCGATTTCTGCTCCTTTTCGTGGAAATCTACCGGAATCCCACGTCCGTTGTCCTTTACGGAGATGGATTCTCCCTCATGAATGGTTACGGAAATGGTATCGCAGTGTCCGGCCAGTGCCTCATCAATGGAATTGTCCACAACTTCATAAACCAAATGATGAAGACCTCTTAAACCTACATCACCGATGTACATGGATGGTCTCATCCGCACGTGTTCCATACCCTCCAGGGCCTGAATACTGCTCGCTGTATATTGTTTCTGACTCATACTGCTTGTTTTTGCCACTGCAAATTAATGTGCAGCAAAATATTTATTTAATGTATAATTTAATGATTGTTTTTGCGGTTTGCAAAGACCCACAAATATCGCGAATTTTAGCCGGATATAAAAGTTAAAAAGTGTTATTTAAAGTAATGGTGTAAACCCTGAATACAGGGGTTATGTGAAAGATACAGAGCCCCTTAAACAAAAATAACGGACCGAAGCCCGTCATTATATTTATGAATTTGTTTTACGTAAGTTGCATCATGATCAGGTCACCCGATTTCTCAACCTTAATCATCTCAAATTTCGTAAGGTTTTTGGTCGCTTTATCCCATTTTTTACCGGACAGTTGTGCACGTTCCTTAACCTCTGACAGCTGCATGGCTTCTTCCTGAGAATTCAGGATCTCCAAAATAACCTTTTCGTCCTCGCCAAGTTCAACCTGCGGAACTGTTTTCTCGGGCTTCATCTGAGGAAAGAAAAGTACTTCCTGGATAGAAGCGTTATTGGTAAGGAACATAATTAACCTGTCCATACCAATTCCCAGACCTGAAGTTGGCGGCATTCCGTATTCCAGGGCGCGCAGGAAATCATTATCGATGAACATGGCCTCATCATCTCCTCTTTCGGAAAGGGCCAGCTGAGACTCAAAACGTTCACGCTGATCAATTGGGTCGTTAAGCTCCGAATAGGCATTAGCTACCTCCTTTCCGCAGATCATCAGTTCAAAACGCTCGGTCAGACCTTCTTTACTGCGGTGTTTTTTGGTTAAAGGCGACATTTCAACCGGATAATCGGTGATAAATGTGGGCTGAATAAAATTTCCTTCACACTTCTCACCAAATATTTCATCGATGAGTTTCCCTTTGCCCATGGTTTCATTCACCTCAATACCGATTGATTTGGCAAAATCGTAAAGTTCCTTTTCAGATTTACCTGTAATGTCAAAACCTGTAAACTTCTGGATGGCCTCTGTCATGGACACCCGTGGATAAGGAGCTTTAAAATCGATCTGGTTTTCGCCGAAGGTAGCTGTAGTGGTACCGTTAACTTGAACTGCACAGAATTCCAGCAGTTTTTCAGTAAAGTCCATCATCCAGTTATAGTCTTTATAGGCTACATAGATCTCCATTGCGGTAAATTCAGGATTGTGGGTACGGTCCATTCCTTCGTTCCTGAAGTTTTTGGAAAACTCATACACACCGTCGAAACCTCCAACAATTAATCTTTTCAGATAAAGCTCATTCGCGATCCTTAAGTAAAGCGGAATATCAAGCGCATTATGATGGGTAATGAACGGTCTGGCAGCCGCACCACCGGGAATAGACTGAAGTATCGGGGTCTCCACCTCGAAATAACCGGCTTCATTGAAGAAGGTACGCATCGCGTTAAAAAGTTTTGTGCGCTTTACGAAAATCTCCTTCACGTGAGGATTTACAGTTAGGTCCACATAACGCTGTCTGTAACGCAGTTCCGCATCATTAAACGCATCATGCACTACGCCGTTTTCATCTGTACGCGGTTGCGGCAGCGGACGAAGTGATTTCGTAAGTATTTTGAAATTCTTCACCATTACGGTCTTTTCGCCCACCTGTGTACTGAAAAGCTCACCTTCAATACCGATGATATCACCTATATCCAAAAGGTGTTTATAAACTTCATTGTACAGGGTTTTGTCTTCACCCGTACAGATTTCGTCTCTGTTAAAATAGACCTGAATCCTTCCTTCGGAATCCTGTAGTTCAGCAAAACTTGCCTTGCCCTGAATCCTTCTGCTCATAAGTCGGCCGGCAATCTGCACCTGTTTACCTTCAGTGAAATCGTCCTTTATACTTTTAGTAGTTGCTGAGATTTTATACTCATCTGCCGGAAAAGCATCAATACCCATTTTGGTAAGGGTTGCGAGCTTTTCTCTTCTGATGATTTCCTGTTCTGATAACTGCATGTTTGCTTGCTTTTTAAGAGGGCAAATTTAGGTAATTTTCTGCAGTAATCGGAACAGCGGGGCATAAAAAAAGCAGCCTTATAGGCTGCTGTATATTGCTTAGCAAAGGGCTAATTTACGCGCAGACTCAGGATATATTCCACCATCTTCTTTGCATTGTCCCGGCTCATGCCCGGATGTGCAGACATCGGGACACTGCCCCAAACCCCGCTCCCGCCGTCAATTATTTTGCCGGCCAGCAGTTCAAGGTTTTCGGGACTGTTGTCATATTTTGCCGCGATGTCGAGGTAGGAAGGACCGATAAGTTTACTGTCAGTTTTATGACAGGTCATACAGTCGGTTCCCTCTATAAGTGATTTACCTTCTGCTATTCGGGCCATGGGATGTTCCACCTGAGTTTCCTGAACCTTTTCCGGCTCGGAAGTGGGCGGTGCATTAAAATCAGGAACAGAAACGGTCTCTTTTTTTGCGCATGCAGTAAAAATGAAGCCCGCAGCCAGGAAGGAAATGAGGAATTTATTCATTCCCGGACGGCTTGGATTTATCTGTGGCTCCTGTAGAAGTCGTTCCCGCCGGATAAGGCTTAATTGTATCTCCGCTGGCATTTGGTCCCGGACCATCAAAGGTGGAAGTTGCAGTAGGTTCGGAGATGGTTTGTGTGGTGTCCATTTCAGAAACTTCAGGCTCGGCAAGCATGGTGTTGCTGTCCTTTTGATAAGTTTCATCTTTTTTACTACAGCTTGCCGAGATAAGGGCAACTGCGAAAGTTAAAGTAAGTAGCTTTTTCATAATATCAAATTTGGACAAAAATAGGACATTAAGTTTTTAATTTGCGAGTATAAATAGTGAAAGTGGATATTATTCAAACCTTATTTTTAATTGTAATAATTACAAATATTTGAGGGTCAAATAAATAAACGAAAAACCACGTACCTTTGTCTGGTGAAACGGCTTACCGTCTATTTATTTCTAACTGTTTACCTGCTCTCATTTACGGAGGTACAGCAAATACTGAGATTTCCCAACCTTGTTTCGCATTTTCTGGCGCATAGGATCAGCAACAGCGACACGACCGTATTTTCCTTCTTGAAGATGCATTATGTTGATGAGCAGACGGTAGATTCCGATTATGAGCAGGATATGAAACTCCCTTTTAAAACTCACGGGACAAATACAGTAGTCGTAAATCCACTTACAATTCCGGAGTATTTTACATTTTCACTGTTAGGTCCTGCCCTATTCAGGGAGCGAAAATTTATTCCCTTCCGTAATTTCATTTATGATTCCAATACGCTGAACAGCGTTTTCCGCCCACCGATTTTTGTTTAAATTACCTCAGAAGAAAACCTGTTCAATTACTGAATTGACTAGGCTTCGCAATTCTCCTTTATTTAAACTTTAAATCAGTCAAAATGAACCATACACATCTGCATTTGGTAGTAAACCATTTGCCAATCATATTTCCAGTGGTAGGAATGATCCTGCTTCTTATCGGGATTTTCACAAAAACTGAAGTATCAAAACGCAACTCCTATTTCATTTTCATCCTGGGTGCGCTTACTTCAATTGCTGCCATGGCCACCGGCGAAGGCGCGGAGCACGGTGTAGAAAACCTTCCGGGTGTGACCGAACGTCTTATTGAAACGCATGAGGAAGCAGCTGAGGTGTTTGCCGCGCTGTCCTATATCTTAGGTGGAATTAGCATGGTAGCGCTTTTTGCGAGTATCAGGAACTATACTTTTTCTAAAATAATGCCTTTTGTTGTAGGTTTATTTGGTCTCGCGACCCTGTTTTTCGCTCAGAAAGCCGGCACCACTGGCGGCGAGATCCGCCATACAGAGATCAGGAGTGTAGCTACTTCACAAAACGAAATCAACGGCAATACCTTCAATAAGTCCGAAAAGGATGAAGACCATGATTAACCTAAGCGCCTAAAACGGACCTGCGGTGAATGGATCTTAAATGCGACTTTGCCCCGTAACAGGGCAAAGTCTTTTTTTATATTTTTGCGCCATGAAGATTCTGATTCTGGACAATTACGACAGCTTCACCTATAATCTGGTCCAGATGACCGAGCAAATCCTTGGTGAAAGGGTTCAGGTTGCCAAAAATGATGAAATAAGTGTGGCCCAGGCAGCGCAATTTGACAAAATCATTATTTCTCCCGGTCCGGGAGTACCGGCCGGAGCCGGTATCCTCAATAAACTAATTGCAGAACTTCATAAGGAGATCCCAATGCTTGGAATTTGTCTGGGCCTGCAGGCCATTGCCGAATGTTTTGGCGGAAAGCTCATCAATCTTCACCAAATTTATCATGGTGTAGCTTCGCCTGTTACCATCCTGAATACCGAATGCAAACTTTTTCAAAGTATTCCGCAAAATTTTGAAGCAGGTCGATATCACAGCTGGGCGGTGCATCCGGACACATTTCCGGAACCACTTGAAGTAACTGCCGTTGATGCTGATGGTATTATAATGGCGCTCCAGCACCGAAGCTATAACCTACATGCCGTGCAGTTTCATCCTGAAAGTGTGCTGACAACAGAAGGTAAAAAGATCATTTCTAATTTTCTGTTGAATTAATATTCACTGCATAGGATAATAAATATTAAATTTGCACCTTTAAATGTGATTATGACAGCAACCCAGAACAGAAGCCTGAAATTCAGTGACCTTGGTTTAATGGATTATTTGCCCGCTTTCGATTACCAGGAAAAGCTGATGAAGGAAATTATCGACATTAAACTGGCTAACCGCGAAAAGAGTGAGGATGACAGAGAGGAAACGCCTAATTATCTTTTGTTTGTAGAGCATCCACACGTGTACACCCTGGGAAAATCAGGAGACGAACACAATATGCTGGCAAATGCTGAAAAGCTTAAGGAAATAAATGCCACCTATGTAAAGACCAACCGGGGCGGCGACATTACCTATCACGGTTTTGGCCAACTCGTAGGCTATCCGGTTCTGGACCTGGACAATTTTAAATCCGACATCTTTCTCTATATGCGAAACCTGGAGGAAGTAATCATCCGCACGATCGCAGAATATGGCCTGAAGGGTGAACGCAGTGAAGGACAGACAGGCGTTTGGCTGGATGTGGGAAAACCTTATGCACGTAAAATCTGCGCGATGGGAGTTAAAACGTCCAAATGGGTTACCATGCATGGTTTCGGCCTGAACGTGAACACCGATTTACGCTACTTCGAATACATCATTCCCTGCGGTATAAAAGATAAAGCGGTTACTTCACTGCAGCGTGAACTTGAGAGGAAATTTACCGACGAAGACATAGCTGAACTGAAGGAAAAAATCAAAAAGCACTTTACCGAGGTCTTTGAAGCTACGCTGATCTGATTTACACAGCTAGTTAACTTATAATGTTTTGTATCCTTTGTAAACCTGCACGGAATCCTGGAGTAACGGAGCAGCCTGCTTGCGGAAGTCCGTCAGATGTTCGCTCACATTATGCTGTTGGTGATGTTCTGCCGAACGCCAAAGTTCAACAATAAAAAATACACCTTTCTGATCTGCATCTTCCACCAGGTCGTACTGCAGGCAGCCTTCCTCTTTCCTGGTTTCGTAAACAAGTTTGTTCAGGATCTCTACCGCGTCCATCAGATAATTCTCCCTGAAACGGAACAGGGCAACAATATAAAGTTCTTTCATTTTTTAAATCTGCGCACAAAAGTAAGCAAAAAGGTAAGCCCTGCACGGTGTCAGGCATGAATAAAATCCTTATGTTAGTGCAAATAATGTTTAGACTTTATCATTTATGTTCTCAAAACAGGAAGCACAGCAGTTAAAACAGGAGTTCTGGACCGCCTTCGGCAAAAGTTTTCCGCGGAAATGGATCCTTTACGATACCAAGATCAAGGATTTTTCCTTTAAATTTTACGCCGACAATAAGAAAGCCGAGGTCTCACTGGATCTGGAAATGAAGGACGAACTGTTCCGCAATGCCTATTACGAGAAAATATGGTCTTTGGAAAACATGCTTGAAGAACATGTGGGCGAGTTTCAAAAAGACGAATTCTACACCCTTGAAAACGGCAAAGTAATCTCGCGGATTTGGGTTTCAAAGGAAAATGTTTCCATCTTCAATAAAAACACCTGGCAGGACATATTTGAATTCTTCGTGGAAAAAATGGAAGGTTTTGAACGCTTTTATTATGAGTATGAAGATTTTATAAAGGATGTGTGACCTTTTTTATGCAAACCTCCTCTTTCTGATCACGTAGAATAAACCACCCAGAATTCCGATGATGGCTAAAGGAAGCAGTAAATTAATCCATTGCCAGTAACTTTTTTCGTAATCAATACGTTGCCTGTCCAAAAGGCGGGCTTCAATATTCCGGTTACGGAGTTCCATGAGATTGGCATCATCCAGAAGGAAATCCAGAGCGTTGCTCAGGAACTGTCCGTTGCCGTAGCTTTGTTTTGTAAGTAAATCCTCACCTAATGGAAGTGGCTGCCCTTTCACGATTTGGTTTCGGCCCACATCACCATCGGAAATTACGATCATTTTATTATCCTCAGTTTGCTTCTTAAAACCCGGATAGGACCTGGACTCAATACGGTTGGCATACGCAGAGGTGAATTTTCCCTGAAGCGAAACAGCAAAAATCTTCGGTGTGCTTGGCTTTTCGAAGGCAGCTACCGAGTCAGCACTAACGATTTCTGAAAGGGAAACATAATTAGGAACAGGCTTTACAAAAGTCCTTTCACTGCTTTCAAACAAGACCTCGGTTTTTATTCCGGGGCGGCCTAACGTATCAATCGCCGTCGGGAAATCAAATTTTACAGGGTTGATGTTCTTGGTGATAGGATTATTCCTTTCGGCGATACCTAAGGGGAAATAAGGCCAAAGGTAGGAGCTATACTGCGGATTACCGGAAATCTCACCCGAAACAATGCGCAGGAGCGCCGACTTTTTCATGTCCTTCACCAGACCCGCATTAATACGAACGCCATAATTGAAGAAGAAATCGTTCATATTGGTCTCAATGGGATAAGCCATGATCTTTTTAGATCTGTACAGCGTATCCATCTCCGCATTCACTGCGTCCATCATCCACAAAGTTTTGCCGCCGTTCATAATGTATTGGTCCAGCACTACCTTTTCACCGTCAGTAAACGGTTTACGCGGCTTGGCGATCACCAGCGCATCCATTTGCTTCAGCCTAGGGACATCTGCCACGGTAAGTTCGGTACCGTTCTCAGGAATTATGGGTCCTGTATTGTAATTCTGTAGCGCCATCTGCATAAAACCCTGAAATTCTTCGGGTCTCAGTTCATCCTGGTTTATCAGGATCCCAACGTTCTTGCGGGTGTCGCGGGTGATGTCTTTAATATTTGAAATCAGGCTGTACTCCAGACCTTCAATGGACTTACTCAGCTGTTCTGCCGGATCCAGCCCTGCCTGGTTTACAATAAGCGGGATTGATGTGCCGTAAGTTTCATATTTCAGGACTGCATAAGGGAACATAACGATCTGACGGATCTCGCCGTCCTTCATATCTGGTAAAACCGAAGGTTGCAGACCCATAGCCATCAAAGTATCCTGTGAAATCTTGGTCTTTATAGGGTCAATGAATTTATAGTCGATTTTCGGATTGATCTTGCGGAATTCCTCCAGCATAAAACGCGTTTCATTCTGCAGCTGTCTGAAACTTGCAGGAAAATCTCCTTCAAGATAAACTTCAACCATAAGCGGCTTATCCACTGATTTCAGAACCTCCTGTGATGATTCCGACAGTGTATAACGTTTCTCCTCGGTAAGGTCCAGTCTGAAACTGAAAAGGCCATAAGCACCTAAAAGTAAAACAACTGCCGCAATAAAATATAAAACTGTATTCTTTTCCATTTTCATCTTCATAACAATTACTTATTCTTTTCAACAAAAATTTTAGACAGAAAAAGACAGATCCCGATTACCAGGAGGAAGTAGCAAATGTCCCGGAGATCGATAAGCCCCCTTGTAAAGCCAAGGAAATGCTGGTAAAAACCAAGCTGTGACAGAACATAATCTGCACCTCCTAGAAGTTTGTAGCTGGCCAGCTGCTCAATACCGAAATACAGGATGAAACACATGAAAACTCCCAGCAGATAGGCCATAATTTGGTTCTGCGAAAGCGCCGAGGCCAAAATTCCCACCGCCGAAAATGCCGCTACAAGAATGATGAGTCCAAAATAACTGCCCATGGTCGCTCCCATATCGAGATTTCCCTGAGGCACGCCCAACACATAAACGGTGTACAGATAAACCACGGACGGTAAAAGGCAAAATACACCTACAAACCAAACGGCAAGAAATTTTGCGGTCACGATTTCGGAGATGCGTACAGGCTGGGAAAAAAGCCACTGAAGCGTTCCGCCCTGCCTTTCCTCGGCCAATGACTTCATGGAAAGCGCCGGAATAACAAACATTAAAAGCCAGGGAACGAGCACAAAGTAACTTTGCAGTGTGGCCGTGCCAATATCGAATATATTTGAATCATTTTCAAAAAAGAATAGAAAGAGCGTACTGATTAAACTGAATGCCGCAATGATGACCCACGCACTCCAGTTGCCGAAATAAGTCCAAAGTTCTTTTTTAAATATTGCTGTCATTTATATTGAATTATAAAGAGGATTTTATCCGTTAATCTTTTTTTTATTCCTGTTCACTAACTTTACGGTAAGCATGATGGCCATTACCAATGCGACAAATCCGGCCAGAAGCTGCCACCAGTATTCGATTACCATTGATTTTAGTATTACGGTGAATACGACTAAGAAAAGTATAAAGGTTGCGATTTCGTTGGCCTGTCTCAGTTTAATATTAGCTGTAGGAAAATTTTCACCGGCCAATGACTTCATCTTCAGAACCTGCTTCCAGGACCAGAAATGATACATACCAAGCCCCAGCAGGAAGGTCAACTTCAGATGGAACCAGGGCGTCTTCATCAGTCCAAAGTTCAGAATAATAAGGGTAATGCCGCTCAGAAGCATAATAACACCGGCGGGCACTGTGATAATGTTCCATAATCTGCGCGTCATGAACAGGTATTGCTCGCGCAGGATCTTCTTCTTTTCCTCCTTAAACTCGTCAGTATCTTTATAGTACACAAAGAGTCTGACCAGATAGAAAAGTCCGGCAAAATAGCTGACCATAAAAATGATGTGAACGGCTTTGATGACGGTGTAGAGCATCCAAAAAATTTAAGCGCAAAGATATGAAATTGAAGCTAATTAAAACTTGTACACCAGTTTTATATCAATATCAAAATTGAACTTTGTCCCTTCCCTGGGAGCGTCAGATATAAACGGGAATCCATCTATCGGAGGTTCCGATTCCGTTAGATTGACAGCGTTCCTGTATTTTTCATCAAGATATCTTAGTCCAAACCCAATTTTGGGCATGAAGGCGATTCTGGAAGTTTCTTTGTGCAGTAATATGCTGTAGGTCAGATTTGCACCGGTTTTCGATCTTTCCACATTCGCAGCATCTGCCCAATAGTACTTGTAATCATCGAAAAAATAACTGTGGGTAAGTGTACGGTTGGCACGAATGTAGAAAAAATCGGCGCCTACAAAATGTTTCAGAACGGAATCGGGTGCCAGACTGTAATAAAACGCAGGACGGAGTTCATAAGAGGTAAAGTCCTCACCTATTTTAACCGGGGCAACTACAATACCTTTTGCACCATATCCCATGTCGACTCCTACGCGAAAGCGGTCACTAATTTTATGAATGTACCCTAGTGTCCATCGCTGGTTAATAAATGAACTCATAAGACCCAAAGTGGCCATCGATTTCTTTTCTTTGTCCTGTGCAGAAAAACATCCGAAAAACAAAAGAAAAATGAGGAAGTGGACTTTATGCTTCATAATCTAATTAGATTTTGGGAAGAATTTATTTATTAACGATTCAGAATATCAAGATTCCTGCGGAATGACAAAGTTTCTGCGTCTTTATGTTATGGTAAAAGAGCAACGGAAAACAAAAAAAATCGCTGTCCTGGAGACAGCGAAATTATAGACTATTTGATTACATTAAGTTCCTTTCCTACTTTCGTAAATGCTTCAATGGCTTTATCCAGATGTTCGCGGGTATGCGCCGCAGAAAGCTGCACACGGATCCGGGCTTTGTTCTTAGGAACCACCGGATAGAAGAATCCGATCACATAGATCCCCTCTTCCATAAGCATTTCGGCCATTTTTTGAGAAAGTGGCGCATCGTACAGCATTACCGGTACAATGGCTGCATCACCATCCGGAATGTCAAAACCACGGGCTTTCATTTCGGTGCGGAAATACTCAGCGTTTTGCATCACTTTATCACGGAGCGAATTATCTTCGGAAATCATGTCGATCACCTTTGAAGCTGCGCCTACGATTCCCGGAGCCAAAGAATTTGAGAAAAGATAGGGTCTGGAACGCTGTCTCAGCATATCGATAATCTCTTTCTTTCCCGAAGTAAATCCGCCCAAGGCCCCACCCAGCGCTTTACCTAAGGTAGATGTGATGATATCTACCCTACCCATTACCTCATTAGATTCGTGGGTACCGCGGCCGGTTTTGCCTATGAAACCCGTAGCGTGAGAATCGTCCACCATTACCAGGCAGTCATATTTCTCCGCCAGGTCACAAACTCCTTTCAGGTCCGCAACAATGCCGTCCATTGAGAAAACCCCATCGGTAACGATGATTCTGAAACGGTGGTTCTTTTCGGAAGCCGCCTTCAGCTGTGCTTCCAGGTCTTCCATATTATTGTTTTTGTAACGGTAGCGCGCCGCCTTGCAAAGACGGACTCCGTCTATAATGGATGCGTGGTTTAATTCATCTGAAATAATAGCATCTTCCTCGGTGAAAAGCGGTTCAAAGACACCACCGTTGGCATCAAAACAGGCGGCGTACAGAATGGTATCCTCCATGCCCAGAAATTTAGAAATTTTTGCTTCCAACTCTTTATGGATATCCTGAGTTCCGCAGATGAAACGTACGGAAGACATGCCATAGCCATGACTCTGTATCATATCCTGTGACGCTTTCATCACTTCCGGATGGTTTGAAAGTCCAAGGTAATTGTTTGCGCAGAAGTTAAGCAGTTTTTTACCGTTGGCCTCAATTTCAGCAGACTGCTGCGAAGTGATGATCCGTTCGGTTTTAAAAAGGCCGTCGTTCTTTATATTGTTAAGTTCCTGCTGCAGGTTGTCCAGATACTTTTGTGAAATCATTCTTATTAATTTTAGATGGGCTAATTTAAGAAAAATAGAGGCAGGATACTAACACTTGGGCATTCGTGGCAAAATTACTAAAACAATAATTCCGCACTTTACCATGGTTAGCGTAAGATGTTAATCCGTTATTCCGCTATTATTTTTTGATGAATTTATAGTTACCGTCCCCAAATGCAAGAATATAATTGCCCGGAACCAGTTCGGAAATATTCAAAGCTTTACCCGGAGTATAATTTCCCACTTTTACCAGCTTTCCGTCCGTTGCAAAAATTTTGAAATCCGCCGGACGGGTTAACCCTGAGATGCTGATTTCATCACCGGCCGGCACCGGATACACGGATATAGTATCCTTTACCGTTTCCAGCGTAGAAAGGGATGCATCCATCACTACCGTTGAATTCTTTTCCAGAATCTGATGTTCATAATTGAACTGCACAGAAGCTACGGTGAAGTTGAGCGGGAAATTGAAATACTGCCCGTTTGCGGTATGTTCAGGCTTCAAATAAACGACCTGACCGCCTGTACCGTTCACCTTAATGGGAAGAGGCATTTCATAGAAACTTACTGAAGGATGACTGGTAGTCTGCAGCGCCTGAATAGTGATGGATTGGTTCGCGTTCTGCTTCCATCTGATATTATAGGTAGGATAACCCTGACCATACACCCAATCATTAAAGAATTCGGTAAAATCCTTTCCGGTTGATGTCTGAAGTGAGGTATTTAGGTCTGTTGTTCGCACATAATTATAGGCGAGATTAGGTCGCTGGTGGTAGTCCTTAACGGCCTGATAAAAAACAGGATCAGTTAATACCCATTTCAGCATGCGGACTACATAACCGCCTTTCGCATAGCTTAATCTTCCGTTAAAAATGGCATTAACACTTCCCAAATTGGCATCTGCAACATAAACACTTCCGCCCGTGGCCGAAGTGATGTAATCCTTTTGGTCCTCCAGATAGTTCATAAACTGCACAGGCGTCATAATCAGTTTTTCATTGACCAGATGCTCGCCAAAGGTGGCAAAACCCTCGTTAAGCCATATGTCGTTCCAGGCGCCGCAGGTTACCTTGTCGCCAAACCATTGATGCGCCAGTTCATGGGCAATCAGTTGCTTTGAAAATCCACCCATGGACGACATGGTCTGGTGCTCCATACCGCCGCCAAACTGAAACTGCATATGACCGTATTTTTCGTTGCGGAAAGGATAAGCGCCAAAATAGGTCTCAAAAGTAGTCATGGCCTGCTTGGTCCATTCAATATTGGCCATGGCGGTAGCATCATTTACAGTAGATGGATAAATATAGTTCACAAAAGGGAAAGGGGGCGTACCGATAACATCATTCAGTTTTGTGTAGTTGGTTACAGCTATCGCTACCAGATAAGCAGCCGTGGGATACTGCGTTCGCCAGAAAGTTCGCTTCTGACCACCCGTTAAAGTGGTTTCGGACATCAGCGTACCGTTTGAGGCCACATTATACTGGGCTGGTGCGGTAATTTTTATGTCAAAGTTTTCAATTTTGTCATTAAGGCTCTGCTTGGTCGGAAACCAGTCCTGCGCGCCGTAAGGTTCGGACAATGTAGAAAGCAAAGCGACCCCATTCTGTGTAGTGGTTGTAAATGCATTATAACCCGGTGCCGGTGCACCTGCATAATGTATGCTCAATGAATCAAGCACTCCTGCAGGACGTGCAGCAGGAAAGTCAATTTTGACCTCGTTGCTGCCCAGTTGCTGGAAGTTAAGGTTAGCACCCTGATAGACCACCTGCGAAACAGTAAGCTGAGTGGTAAGGTCAAAGTAAATACTGGAAATATTCTGGTTCGGAATGAAATGCGAGGTCACACTGCCGGAAACCTGATAAACCGCGGGGTCCACGCTTATGTCCATACGCTGGTAGCGTAGGTCATAATTCAGCGTGTTGGGGTTTACATTTCCAACATTCATCTTATTGAGGAAGGCCTTCTGTTCTTTACTTATCAGCACTGAAGTTTGGTCAGGAAGTATCTGGGCTTTCAGCTGGGAAGCCAATATAGTAACGAGTAAAAAAAATATCTTTTTCATTCATAAAAATTAAGGAAATAAAGATATAAAAAAACCTCCCGGTTGGATTCCGGAAGGTTAATATTCATTTTAATAATATCATCAAAGATTTAAGGTGGGCGCCAGGATACTTTCCATACGCTGTTTCACCTGGTCCACGGAACCCGCGTAGTTATTCACCATTAAGGAAAAAACAAGTGTCCGTCCTGTATTGGTTTTCAGATAGCCGGCCAGTGTCTTAACTTTATTCAGAGTGCCGGTTTTAGCAAACACCTGTCCGTAGCCACTGCCCATAAAAGATTTTTTCAGTGTACCGGTCTGTCCGGCAATAGGCAGTGAGTCAAAATAAATCCTATAGTAATCCTCCTTCATCAGATCGGTAAGATATTTCACCTGCGCAATTGGGGTAACATGGTTATTTCGTGAAAGTCCGCTTCCGTCATAATAATTTAAACCTTTCATATCAAAACCTCGTGCGAGCAAATGCGCGTTGACAACCTCGCGGCCCGACTCCAGGGTTTGATCACCTTTTTTCTGAAAACCCGACATTCTCAACAGTGCCTCCGCCAGGGCGTTGTCACTACGCTGGTTGGTATCATAAACGATCTCAGCTAAAGTGGGCGACTTGTAGAAGGTGATGAATCTTCTCTCCTCTGGATTCAGGTCGGTTGTGCGGGACTCTACCTTTCCTGTTACGGGAATGCCTTTTTTCACCAGTGCAGTTCTCAGTGTATTTGCAAGTGAATAGGGAGCATCCGGTAGTTTTGTGGATAGTGGACTGCCTTCAAATTTTTCCGCATAAACCATCTTGTTGATGTAGGGCGAAACATAGAAATAACGTTTGCTTTCCTTATCAAAAGGATTGGGTTTCTTCGCAATCAGTTTTTCATTGGCAGGATTGATATTCGCAGTGGTGCCCACCGGCAGATAATAATTATGGTGCTCCAGCCACACAATGTTTTCGGGAAGTACCGCTCTTTTATTTTCCTTGAAGACGGCATTCTGGATAATGATCCCACCGTTTACCCTGCGGATTCCCAGGTTTTGGACTGCTGAAATAAAGTCGGCAGAAATCCGGCTGTATGTACTGGCACCGGCCTTACCGGTACCCAGGGAAGGGTCGCCGCTACCGACGATATAAAGGTTCCCGTTCAGGTTGCCATCTGCATCTAACTCACCTGAATATTCCAGTTGGGTAATCCAGCGGAATTTGTCACCAAGCAGGCTCAAAGCAGTTTCGGTGGTAAGAAGTTTGGTAGTGGAGGCCGGAATCAGGGAGGCTGTCTCGTTATAGGAAGAAATGACTTTACGGGTTTTTGGGTCATATATCACGAATCCCCAGTCAGCGTTCCGAAGAACCGGGTCATTCATCATACCGTTCAGGTTAATGTCGACAAGCTCTTTGGCAGAAAGTACTACTTTTTCAGCAGTAACGGATGTATTGGAAGGAAGGCTGGTGCTCTGGTTTTCATACATTGTAGGATACTGCTTCACGGAACTGTTGCCCGACTGTGCAGCCATCAATGCTGAAAACATGACCGAGACACCGGCGATATAGTTTTTCAGTTTAATCATCATAAATATTGTTCACTTTATTTTTGATTAATGCTTTATCTTATGGTTAAAGAACTTCTGCGAAGTTTCTAAATCAGCTGATCAATGCGCCAAAAGTATTAAATAATATTGAATATCAATCATTTAAAAAACCTAAAAGACTAAAAATGCTGTTAAAAAATGTTAATAATCAACATAAATGTGACGTTTTACACTTCGGTAAGCTGCGATTTCCTCAAATTCAGCGATACTTTCCGTTATATAATTTTTAAAAATCTTATAAGATTTTCCACGGGGTAATTTGATTAAAATCTGGTACTGATACATCAGGTTGATTTTGGCCAGCGGCGATTTCTCGGGTCCCAGAACACATTCTGCCGGTAAATATTTACGCAGAATGGAACCCAGAAACTGTGATGACCGGTCTGTCTTGCCTTCGTTACGGTGCTTAAGTTCAATAAGGATGGTTTTGGTAAAAGGTGGATAATTGAATTTTTTCCTTTCCTCCAGTAAGTAGGTGTAGATTTCACGCGGATCATTTTCACGGATCAACTGAAATATGAAATGCTGTGGATTATAGGTCTGAATCAGTATTCTTCCCCTACCGGATACACGTCCCGCGCGTCCGGAAACCTGAGTAATGAGCTGGTAGGCTCTTTCTTCTGCACGGAAGTCCTGCACATACAGCATATGGTCCGCACGCGGGATAGTTACCAATTCTATATGGTCAAAATCCAATCCTTTGGAAATCATCTGGGTGCCTACAATGATGTCCGTTTCGCCACTTGCAATCTTTTCGTAGAGTTTCTCATAGGCAAATTTCCGGCGCATAGAATCCACATCCATGCGTTCAACTTCCGCATCAGGGAAAAGCCGTGAAACTTCCTCATGGATCTGCTCCACCCCGACACCGCGGGTATTCAGATTTTCCGCGTTGCATTTTGGGCACTTGCTTGGTTTGGAAGATTTATTTCCGCAGTAATGACATTTAAGTTCATTGGAATACTTATGATAGGTCATGATCACATCGCAGTTGCTGCAATAGGAAACATGACCGCAAGTCTCACATTCCACCACGTTTGCATAGCCGCGACGGTTGTGCAGAACCATCACCTGATTTTTATGCTGAAGATTTTCAGTAATCTCATCGAGTACCTGCTGGGAAAAGTTGCCACTAACCTTTTTGCTCTGCTGTGCCTCTTTAAAATCGATAATTTCAAACTGAGGCAAATTCACCTTGCCGAATCTCTCATTTAAGGTTACAAGTTTAAGCCTTTCATTCTGTGCCAGCCAATAACTTTCTACCGACGGAGTGGCGGATCCCAGAATAACCCTGCCCCCATAAAGTTCCGCCAGGATCAGGCTGGCGTCCCGTGCGTTAAAGTAGGGCGCCACCTCCCGCGGACGGTACGCAGTATCATGCTCCTCGTCTACCACAATAAGTCCAAGATTCCGGAAGGGCAGAAAAAGCGCGTTTCGGGTACCCACCAAAACCTTGATTTCATTGTTGCGGATACGGCGCCACACTTCTACCCTCTCAAAATCCGAAAGTTTCTGATGGTAAAACCCGAGAGCCTGACCGTACTTCTTTTCCAGACGCATTGCGGTTTGTTTGGTTAGCGCAATTTCCGGCAGCAGGAGAAGGACATTGAGACCGGCAGAAACCGTTTCCTCTATATTCTCAAGATAGAGATGGGTTTTGCCGGATGAGGTTACGCCATGCAACAGCACATTTTTACCTTCCTCAAATGCTTCTGCTATTTCAGTTCGGGCACGCTTCTGCTCATCACTCAACTCTTCCAGCTGTTCTGTTTCACCTTCATATGATTCCAGGCGGTCCACCTGCAGAAAATATTCCTCAACAAGATGTTTTTCCAGAAGGGATTTTAGTTGCGCATGGGCAAAATTACCATCGTCCAGAATATGGGACTTGCGAAGTTGAGCTTCGGGATTTTCGGTATGGCTCTGAAGGATCATCAGAAACAGTTCCTGCTGTTTGGGCGACCTTTTCAGCTGAAGCAGGATTTCGGGCAGATGATTCCGGACCGCTTCCGGATCCTTAATACGTATATAGGCTACTTCCTTGGCTTTGTACTTCTCAGTGATTTTTTCATCAACCTCAATATACTGTAAGTCTATCAGTGAATTAATGGTCTTAATTATTTCCTTTTTAGGGATGAAGGCCTCAATCTCCGAAAGGTTAATTAACTGTCTGACCTCCAGGGCCTGAATCAGATACATTTCGTGCACATCAAGATTCTCGAAATCTACAACTACATTAGGCTTCATTTTCAGATAAGTCTCACTTTCCAGTTTCAGGGAACCCGGAAAAGCCAGCCTGTAAATTTCACCCAAATTACACAGATAATAATCTGACATCCAGGCCCAAAAGTCAATCTGTTCCTGTGGCAATATGGGAGATTCATCCAGCATGCTGATTATCTCCTTTGGCAAGAAAGCGTCCTGAATTTCATCATGAACCCTAAAGACGATACCCGTGTAAATTTTTTTTCCGCCAAAAGGCACTAAAACCCGCATTCCGGGCAGAAGCAGATCCGCGATGGTTTCCGGAACAGAGTAGGTGAATGTTCCCTGCAGGTTAAGCGGAAGAATTATCTGTGCAAATTTCAAGGTAGTACTTGTGAAATTGGAGGTGATTGCTGAAAAGTAAATCCAAAAATAAGGATTTAATATAAGTTTTACCGGTTTTTTGAGCATAAAAAAGAGCGGAAACGGTCCGCTCTTTTTCATAATTTATTTGAAGTGATGCTTTAGCTAACTGCCTTTCTTCTTTCCAGCTCTTTAGAGATAAGTGCCAGCTCACGACCCGTCTGTCCTGCCACAGAAGTATTTTCCTGCGCGCGGCGCGTAAGGTAAGGAACGACATCACGGACCGGTCCGTAGGGCAGATATTTGGTGGCATTGTACTTATTTTCGCCTAAAAAGTAGGTAATATTATCACTCATCCCGTACAGTTGACCAAAGTGAATTTTTTCGTAATCATTTGGCAGAGCCTGGTCACGCATTCTGTCCATGACCAGTTCCGTAGATTTTTCATTATGCGTACCGAAAAAAGCGGAAACGCGGTCAGTGTTCTTCATCACAAAGTCGATGGCTGAGTTGAAATTGTCATCGGTAGACTGTTTGTCAGGCTGTATAGGATCCGGATAGTTCATCTCGGCGGCGCGGGCCCGTTCCTTTTCCATATAGGCACCGCGAACAAATTTATAACCCAGGAAATAGTTACCCTCCGTAGCCCGTGTCAGGTCTTGCGCCAGGTATTCCATCCGTCCTGTGCGGTACATCTGAATGGTGTTCCAAACGATGGCTTTTTCACGGTTAAATCTGGACATCATATCATTAACAAGATCATCCACAGCGGACTGTATCCATGTTTCCTCGGCATCGATCATGATGACTACATCTTTCTCATAAGCCAGTCGGCAAACGCTTTCGTAACGTTTAACCACGCGTGCCCACTCTTCCTTTTCACTGGTCGTCAGTTCCGTTCCGGCCTGAATCTCCTGATAAATGCCCAGACGTCCAAATCCGGTAGGCTTAAAAACCACGAAAGGAATCGCAGGATTGCCTTCGGCAAAATTAATATTGTTTTTGATCTCTTCACAGGTAAGATCGAAAGTCGCTTCATCCTCTTTGCCTTCAATAGCATAATCGAAGATGCTGCCTATATGATGCCTGTATAATTTATCAACGACCTGCAGACTTTTCTCCCTGGTCTCGCCACCGGCAAACTGCTCAAAAAGAGTATTGCGAACTATGCCTTCCACAAGGGGAAATCGGTTATGAATGGTGAAGTTGAGTGCTTTTATTCCGAAACTTGTAAGCGAAGGATGCTCAATGGCTTTAAACATCCAATATGCTTTGCGGAGCTGATCCGTAGATTTATCCTGAAAAGCAATTTTGGTATCGTTGAAAATGGACATAAAATGGGTGGAATTATTGCAGCAAATTTAACAATAGTTTGCGGTATAAAAAAGGTTAATACTTCAATATAATTCCATCTGCAAGCATGGCCAGTATGCCCACGAAAATCCAGATCCGCAGGATATTAAGTGCATAGGACCGCGACCTGTCCCTTTTGACCATCATTTGGAAAAATACGGCCGTCAATACGCCCAGGCCCAGGAGAAAATACCATCCCATCACCCGCTCCAGTCCAAGCCAGTCAGTAATAAGAAATGAAACACCAAAAGTGAGTGCCAGAAGAACCGAAATCACGGCAGACGAGGTTTTCTCGGTGAAATGATTGGGAATGGTCATATATCCGAAAAGCCGGTCCGCTGTTTTTGTGAGGGTGTCCTTTATGATGTCCGTAAGCAGCAACATAAGCATCAGATAAAGCGCCATCATAAAGATTTGCAAGGAAAAAGTTCGGTAGTAAACCAGCATACCAAAAAAAGGATACAGTGTAAGCGCTACAAATGTGACATTGTTAATCACGAGTATGCGGCTGAGCCGGTGACTGTACAGCCACATCAAAAACTGATAGATGAGAAAGAAAATAACAACGCGCGCTGAGATCAACAGTGCGATACCCAGCGACAGTGTATTCAGGATCAGGTAAGCATACAGGAAATACTTCTGTTTCAGGAAAGCCTGGAGCCTGCTTCGGAAAGGTTTGACCAACCGGTCTTTTTCGCGGTCATAAAACTGGTTGATGATGCCACCCGCCAGAATGCTCAGTAAACTGCAGATAATAATACCGTGCACCCGAAAATCAAAAACAAAGGCCCTTAGACTTTCTTCCTGATTGAAGAGAAAAAAAGTGGAGACGTACAGCGCAAAAGCCAGCAGGATGGTCATGAAAAAACGCGCTCCCAGAAGGAAGCCCGTCAGCTGTGAAATTCTGTAGATTACAGGTTTTTTTTTCATAAACAATCACATGGCAAGCCGGTAATCAAAAGGAATCAGGTTGATGATCAAAATCTGTAAATCACTTCTTTGTTAAAGCCACTCAGCATCTTTTCGGCTTCTTCGTAATCCCTTGTAAAACCAAGGATGTAACCGCCGCCGCCGCTGCCGCAAAGTTTAAGATAGTATGCATTGGTGTCTATACCTTTCTTCCAGATGTTATAGATGCTCTCCGGAATCATAGGTTTAAAATGCTCGTAGGCCCAAACTGAAAGATTCTTCAGGTTTTTGAAAAACGGATTCATTTCCTTTTTCAGGAAGGCATCGATGCAGGCGTTATTATAACGGATAAATTCCTCCTTAAGCGTTTTGCGGAAGCCTTCGGTTTTCATTTTCTCAAAGAAAATCTGCACCATCGGACCGGTCTCTCCCACCATCCCACTGTCAATCAGGAAAATGGCACCTTTTCTGTCTTCTACACTGGCCGGAATAGAAACTTTGTCCACACTTTCGCGGTTTTCAATCAAAATGGGCAGATTCATATAACAAATCAGCGGATCAATACCGGAGCTAGTGCCGTGGAAATAACTTTCCAGAATACCGAAAACCTTTTTCAGGTCTTTCAGCTGGTCTTTGGAAATACTGTCCGGGTTGTACTTGGTAAGCGAATATTTCTCAAAGATCGCCGCCACCAGGGCACCGGAACTTCCCACACCATATCCCTGCGGTATATTGCTGTCGAAGAAAAGGTTATCGTCTATGTCCTTCTGAAATGCCTCAAGATCCAGCTCATATCCGGCCGGCAGTGTAACCGTATTCAGATAAGAAGCATAAAGTCTAAGGTGCTCATTGGATTTCTTCTCAAAATCTGTAGGTAATGCTGAAAATTTGAGCGTACCCTTATAGAAACTGTAAGGCACGGTAAGCCCCTGAGAATCCTCGATGATACCATATTCACCGAAGAGAAGGATTTTCGCGTAAAATAAAGGATTCGTCATATTTATTTAAGGATCACATTTCCAACTGCAAAGATACGAAAAGCTGTGTGACTTTCTGCTAAGCAATTAGCAAAAGCCAAGCCACATAATTATCAGTGTGTAAACTATAAAACTTCTTTATCCGTATTTATCTGAATCTTCATAAATCTTATCAGTATAAGGCCGACCGCGAAAAACAGCGTCATTGAAAGTGCCGCATATCGCATATTGTCGAATTTGTCTATAAGCGTAGCAAAGATGAAGGTTCCTAAAATAATAGCCAGTTTCTCCAAAACATCATAAAAACTGAAGTATGTTGTATTGTCATTGCTTTCTTCCGGCAGCAATTTGGAGTAAGTGGAGCGTGACATGGCCTGCAGACCACCCATCACCAGACCCACAATTGCGGCAACACCATAAAACTGATATTCTACATATGGATTTTCCTTGTTCAGGAAATAAGCCGAAAGGCAAGCCACCATCCAGAGAATCACAGCAATTGAGATTACATTCTTATTGCCGATGCGGCGTGAGAGCCTGGAAAATATAATAGCACCAATAATGGCTTCAATCTGAATAATGAGCAGCGTGGCGATAAGCTTGCCCTGTTCCAGGTTGATTTCGCTTTTACCGAAAAGCGTGGCCATCAGGAAGATGGTCTGCATACCCACACTGTAAAAGAAAAAACTGGAGAGAAAATATTTCAGGTTGGCATCTTTAAAGAGGGTTCGTCCTACCTTAAAGAGCTCATTAAAACTCTCTTTGGCAACATCAAGGTAGAAATTGATATTGTCCTTCAGCACCTCAAAAAAACCGCCCTGCTCTTCATGTTTTTTAAAGATATTCTTATAGTTCAGCAGCACCAGATCCTTGGGCAACTGATCTTTCACCATTCCGAACTGGGGCAGATGGCGGAAGGTATACTGTGCAAAACCAAACCACCAGGCACCTGTAAGCAGGAAGGATATGCGGGTATAAAGTTTGGCCTGTTCTGCATCTTTAGCAAGCACCTGAATCAATATAAGGCAGATAATGACCAATACTACGGATCCGATATATCCGTAAACATAACCACGGGCAGAAAGTGCATCCTGTTTGTCACGCGTGGCGATATCCGGCAGGAAGGAATTGTAGAAGACTAAACTTCCCCAAAAGCCCACACTGGCAGTTATGCTGAAAAGAAGTCCCAAAAAGACGTTCCCCATACCGGTAAACATTGCCAAACCCATACATGAGGTGGCACCCAGGTAACAGAAGAACTGCAGGAAGGACTTTTTGTTCCCAATCGTATCAGCCAGTGATGACAGGAAGGGTGAAAGCAGTACCACAATAAAGAATGAAATGGTGAGTGAATATCCGTAAATCGCATCGGGATGGTAAGTTTCGCCGAAAACCGTGATCTGGTTCCTAACCGGGACCATAATATACTCACCGGTTTCCTCCACAAAAACCTTCTTTTCCGTAATCGTGGTCAGTATCGCATAATAAATGGGAAAGATGGTAGATGTGATTACCAGTGAATAAACCGAATTTGCCCAGTCATATGCTGCCCAGGCTTTCATGATTTTGGGATTGTTCTTGATTCTTTTGGTCGTGGTCGGATTTGTTTCCTGCATGGAGATGAAATATTAACAAAAATAAAGAAACCATTAAGAACACGGTTAAAATTAACTGCATTTCTTAATGGTTTAACGAAATTTAAAGTGGCTCTTACTGCATGTTCTCGATAACGATAGCAGAAGCTCCACCACCACCGTTACAAATAGCTGCGGCACCGTATTTACCACCGTTTTGCTTCAGTACATTAATTAGCGTTACGATAATTCTGGAACCTGAACTTCCCAGGGGGTGACCCAAAGATACGGCACCACCGTTTACATTCACCTTAGCTGCATCCAGTCCCAGGATCTTATTGTTGGCAAGTCCTACCACGGAGAATGCCTCGTTGAATTCGAAGAAATCAATATCCGAAACTTCCAGACCTGCTTTCTTAAGAGCAACGGGAAGTGCTTTTGCCGGTGCGGTGGTGAACCATTCCGGCTCATGGGCAGCATCAGCATAGGAAACGATTTTTGCCAGAGGCTTAAGACCCAACTCATTCATCTTCTCACCGGACATCAGGATGAGTGCGGAAGCACCGTCATTAAGTGTGGAAGCATTAGCCGCTGTTACTGTGCCGTTATCTTTCTGGAAAACCGTTGGCAAAGTAGCGATACGGTCGAAATTTACCGATTTGTATTCTTCGTCCTCAGCAAAGATTACAGGCTCGCCTTTTCTTTGCGGAATCTCTACAGGAACCACTTCATCACTGAATTTTCCGTCGGTCCAGGCCTGAGCGGAACGCTTGTAGGACTGCACTGCGAAATTGTCCTGGTCTTCGCGCGAAAACTCATGCTCTGCAGCACATTTTTCAGCACAAACACCCATATGTACTTTATTGTAGACGTCTGTAAGTCCGTCCAGTACCATACCGTCCTGCATCTTTACATCGCCCAGTTTTGTTGCATTCCTGGCGTTGAAGTAATGAGGAACTGCGGACATATTCTCCATACCACCGGCAACAATAACTTCCTGATCGCCCGCTTTAATGGATTGTGCACCCATCATTACCGCTTTCATACCGGAAGCGCAAACTTTATTGATTGTTGTTGAAGGTGTTTCATTGGAAAGTCCTGCTCCCAAAGCCGCCTGACGTGCAGGTGCCTGACCTTCGCCGGCCTGCAGCACATTACCCATATATACTTCCTGAACCTGCTTTGGATCCAGGTTAATCTTATCCAATGCTCCTTTAATTGCTGCCGCACCAAGTTTTGGAGCCGGAACCGTGGAAAGGCTTCCCATAAAACTTCCGATTGGCGTTCTTGCAGCAGATACGATGAATACTTCTTTCATTTTGTTAAATTATTTGATTGATGGCAGTAAAGACCGCCTTTTTATTGATTTTAAGAAGCCGCAAATTACGAAAAAAAACACACTCGTCCGGAGTGTGTTTTTCATGATTTTGAAGGGCTCGTTAAAATGTTACATTTACGAATTCCAACCCAAACTGAAGACCGAGCTTATTATTAAGTTGCGTGTCTTTTTCGAATATCGGAGTAAAATCCTTCTTTAAGAACAGATGAATACCGCCGTAACCGAGACTGAATTTTCCGCCGAAAAGAAACGGGCTCACACCGTCAGTCACCCTTTCCTGTACCACAATTTTGTTGCTTACATCGGAGGAATACCTGTATTTTATCCGGTTGCCTACTTTTACTCCTCCGTAGATACCCAGACCCACACGAAACTGGCTCCTTGTTGCGTCCAGATATTCAGTACCTTCATGCTCTGTGTATTTGGGATTCAATACAAAGTTGACGCCCACGGGAACTTCAATATAATCAACGGCCAAATTGGAGTATTTTATTTTTCCTCCATCAAAGGGTGCAATGTAAAGGTATTCCCCGGTTTGTGCGAACACCCGTTCCGGGCCCAGGTCGTAAACATCTTCCCTGAAACCTAAACCATAGTTTATGAACACGGGACTTTTATAATTTCCTAACTGATTCTCACGGCGCAGCACAAAATTCCAGGACATGCTCTGTCCCAGCCGAACTTCAGATTGATCATTAAGGAAATTAAACGGTGCATCGCTGTTGGTTAAGGTGGGTATGCCAATGCTAACGGCAAGATCCGAACTGTTCAGTAAATCTTTAGGATGTTTACTTTTTTTACCCTTATGCTTTACAATCACACTAACTTCTGAAGTTTCCGTGTCTTCACCGCTGTCAGAATTTTGCATGGCAGAAGCCAGAACATCTTCTGTAACTTCATCCAATACTTCCCTCTCCGCCTTCACTTTATCGCGAACAGCCTGTTCATAGCGGTCAGCAATTTCTTTATGCTGCGTCTCCTTTTGAGCGGCAGTAATTCTGCCTTCATTATATTCTGAATCCAGACGGTTAAATTCGGCATTCATCATCATTTTTTCGGCAACAACTATGCTGTCTACTTTAGCAGCGTGCTCTTTCATCATCTGTCCGAGCGTTGGAGTTTCCTGAGCAAACAGCACCGCTGAAACTGACAGCGCTATTCCCGATAGTAAAATTTTTCTGTTCATCGTGGTTATTTATTGGTTTTAGTTTGTATAATTTATTAAGTTGTGTTTAAGGTGAAAACACACTCATCCAAAGGCACGCAGTCATCTGCAATGAATATGTTTGAAAGGTATATTGAAAAAAACACACCTGTATAAGTGTGTTTCAATAAATAATTTCAGGGAGATTACCCCTTTGCTTCTTCGGTCATTTTCGTGTACTGAAAAACCAACCAGCTAAAATATTCCCACTTCACGGATTCTGCAGGATACTTTGCCATAAATTCTTTGTTATCGCCAAACAGGAAATTATAATTCTCTTCAAAGTCCGATTTCTTCAGCCAAATCACGCGGTCACTTTTTCTCACATAAAATGATTTGGTAACCCCACCGCCTACCTGAGGGCTGCTGATTGGTCCCATAGAAAAAGAAACGCCCGCCGTTTCTGAGGCTACAGGATCGGCATATACTTCAATGATGCTGCTGAAGTCCGGATTGATGAGCTGCATCAGATATTCCTTCTCAGCTTTTTTATTTTTGAGCGAAACAGTTTGGTTACGCAGGTACACTTCGTCTTTATTTGTTATTTTAGAAGGGCTCTTGCGGCTCCAGTTATTGATTTTGTTGAAGTAATTGGCCGTACGCATGCCTTTTTCGAATCCTGACACAGGTAAATACATCTCTTCAATATCTTCAGCCTTAAAGGTTTCATCCTTTCCCGTAGAACTGTTTTTTACCTTTACAGAATAGATTTGTCCCTTCTTCCTGTCCAAGTCTCTGGCAGTACCCTGAATGTTTGTAGCATCCTTCAGCAGTATACGCGTTTCTTTTTTGGGCGAGAAGCCGGTGAACATTTCCTCGAACATGTAATTGTCCATCTCCTTGATTTCTTCCTTACTGTATTTTACCTTTTGGGCAAAGGACAGACCGGAAACCAGCATCAGTGTGAGAGCTGTTAATTTTAGTTTCATCATGATTATTTGTTTTTTCAGTTTAATGTTTTACAGCGCCGATAGCTTCGGGGTTGTGTTTATGCTTGAACATAATGGCAAAGAGAATGGCCACAACAAGTGAATAAAGCGCGAACGCAAGCCAGATCTCATGCCACATTTTGCCACCGTCGTTTGTAGAAAAGAAGGTAGAAATTAACCAACCACTGACCGCGCTTCCAAGGATAGCTCCAAAGCCATTTGTCATCATCATAAAAAGGCCCTGCGCAGAAGAACGGATTTTGCTGTCAGTGTTCGTTTCTACAAACAGAGAGCCCGAAATATTAAAGAAATCGAACGCCATTCCGTATATAATATTCGATAGGATGATGAGCAGAAGACCAAAGCCTTCAGGCTCTCCGAAGGAGAAAAATCCGAAACGAAGCACCCATGCTACCATCGAGATGAGCATCACTTTTTTAATACCAAATCTATAAAGGAAAAAAGGTATGGCAAGTATGAAGAGAGTTTCAGAAATCTGCGAAATTGAAATAATCATTGTGGAATACTGCACAACCGCCGAATCTTTATAGGCTACTACTGAACCAAAATCCTTCAGAAAAGTATCACCGTACATATTTGTAAGCTGCAGTGCTGCACCCAGAAACATAGAAAAAACAAAGAACAGGGCCATTTTCTTTTCCCTGAAAAGTTTAAAAGCATCCAGACCTAATTTTTGGGCAACAGTGGCATCCTTGCTTATGAGCCTTGGTGGGGGACATTTAGGAAGAAAAAAAGAGAAAACTCCCAACACGACCGCGAAAATTCCTGCAAAATAAAATTGATTTGCATTAAGTGAATTACCAAGAATATCTGCAACTGACTGGCCTATTTTAATTCCAAAGGAAGAGAACGACTGCTCATCACTGAAGATATTGGTGCACCACATGGCAGCAATGAAACCTATGGTACCCCAAACACGGATTGGGGGGAAAACTTTCACCACATCATACTGACTGTCCTTCAGCAACTTATAAGAAATTGAATTGGACAATGACAAAGTAGGCATATAGAAACACATCCCCACGAGCAAAATCCAGAAAAATGTAGTGGGATCATCCGTTTGTGCCAGCAAAAAGAGCGTGAGGCCATACAGAATATGAAGTGTTCCGTATAATTTTTCGGCATTAACCCATTTGTCGGCAACTATACCCATAAGTGCCGGCATAAATATCGACGCTATCCCAAGGGTAGAAAATACGGCACCGAACTCGGCACCACTCCACTCTTTATAGGAGAAACCATAGGTACCCAAAGTTGTTAGCCAGGCTCCCCACACAAAAAACTGCAGAAAACTCAGGACGGTGAGTCTTAATTTTAAATTCATAAAAATAGTATGATTATTCAATTTTCTTTTTCCTCCTCTTGATCTCCTCCTGAATTTCCATGGCGGTATCAAAATCCTCGTCCTTCACCGCATCTTCCAGCAGTTTCTGAAGGTCATCCATAGAGAGTGAGCTCAGCGACTGATCGGCGACCAAATCACTGAATTCGGGATCTTCCGGCTGCTTTTCCTCTATTTCAAGCAGGATTCCGGCTTCACTAAGAACCTCTTCCGTGGTAAATATGGGCGCATCAAAACGTACGGCCATTGCTACTGCATCTGAAGTTCGGGCATCCAGGACTACGGGCTGTCCCGTTTCATCATTCAGAAGATTTATATTTGAAAAGAAAACACCGTCCACAATCTGATAGATGATGACGGAAGCAATAGAATGCTTTGTGTCTGTTATAAACTTGGCGAACAGGTCATGGGTTAATGGTCTGGGCGGATGTATGTCCTTCTCCAAACCCAAAGAGATGGACTGCGCCTCAAAATTCCCAATTACCACCGGAAGTTTCACATTGGTTTCTTCATGCTCCAGCAGCAGCGCATAAGCACCGGACTGGGTCTGGCTGTATGAAATTCCGCGTATGACGAGTTGCTTTAAATCCATAACCACAAATATAATTAAATTTAGTATTTATTCTGAAACTTTGGTTTCAGGCTTAAAAATAAAAAAGTCCGGACTCAGCCGGACTCTGTCTATAGCAAGGGTTTTATCTACCCTTTCAATGCTTTGATTTTCTCTGTAAGTGCAGGAATGATCTGGAAAGCATCGCCCACTACTCCATAATCTGCCGATTTGAAGAAAGGCGCTTCCGCATCACTGTTAATCACCACAATCGTCTTGGAGGAGTTAACCCCTGCAAGGTGTTGTATAGCTCCTGAAATTCCTACAGCGATATAAAGGTTAGGCGCAATGGCTTTCCCTGTTTGTCCTACGTGCTCGGAGTGCGGTCTCCAGCCAATATCGGATACTGGCTTGGAGCAGGCTGTAGCCGCACCCAAAGTGTTGGCCAGATCCTCAATCATACCCCAGTTTTCCGGCCCCTTCATTCCACGGCCTGCCGATACCACTACCTCTGCTTCTTTAAGGTCCAGTTTACCGGAACTTTGTTCGTGAGACAAAACTTTGGTATCTTCATTTGCAATCGTAAGGTCTTTCACTTCCTCGGTTCCTGCCGCAGCATTTTCCTTCACACCGAACGCATTCTGGGAAACAGTGATGATGACGCCCTGCCCCTCGGCTTTTGCATGCATATAACCCTTTCCGGAAAAGGCTTTTCTTTTCACCTGAAACGGCGATGTGCTTTCCGGAGCATCAAGTACATTGGTAATCAGCGAGAAATCCTTCATCACTGCCAGCATGGGTGCAACTGAAGAAGCGTCTGTAGTGTGTGGGAATACAATCACATTTCCGTCTGCTACCGCATTCATTGCCTCAGCATAAGCACGTGCACTGAAATTCTTCAAACCGTCATCTTTAATATTAATGACTTTGTTTGCTCCATATTTATATAAAGAATGTGCTCCGTCAGTCGGGTTCACCGAAACTGCCGTCACTGTATCGCCCATACCGTCGGCTACAGATTTAGCGTAGGAAACAGCTTCAAAAGCGGCTTTTTTATAAACTCCGTTTATATTTTCTGCATATACGAATATTGCCATTTTAAATCTTTTTAAATTAATTTTGTCTGAATTAGATCACTTTTGCCTCTTCGTGCAGCAGTCTTACAAGTTCGTCTATATTATCCGGCGATACCATTTTGACCGCCGCTCTTGGCGGAACGGAATCGTAAGAAACACCCTGCACTTTAACCTGAGCAGATGTGCCTTCCTGTACGTTTAATGGTTTTGTCCTTGCCGACATGATCCCTCTCATATTCGGGATAATGAGTTCTTTCTCGTCTACCATACCTTTCTGACCTGCAATAACTGCCGGAAGTTTTACAGAGATGGTTTCCTTACCTCCTTCAATCTCACGAACAGCCTGAGCCTCAGCCCCGTTCACTTCCAGTCCTACACAGGCGTTTACAAATGGCCTGTTCAGCAGCTGCGCCACCATGCCCGGAACCGCACCACCGTTATAATCAATGGATTCACGTCCGCAAAGGATAAGGTCATAACCACCTGCTTCAGCAACGGCTGCGATCTCTTTGGCAACTGAATAACTGTCTTTTGGCTCCGCATTGATCCTTACCGCATCGTTTGCACCAATAGCAAGCGCTTTCCGGATTACAGGCTCAGTACCGGCATCACCTACATTAAGTACAGTTACAGTAGCACCCTGGGATTCCTGCAGCTTCACAGCTTTGGTTAATGCGAACTCGTCCAGAGGATTGATCACCCACTGTATGCCGTTTTTGTCCAGCGCAGATTTATCTGCCGTAAAATTAATTTTGGAAGTAGTATCCGGAACACTACTGATACAAACTAATATTTTCATGTTGAAAGTTATTTTATAGATTTAGAACCAAAAGGCTCTGGTTATGAAGTTTATTTTCGCTAAGATAAAAAAAATAAATATTATGCATGCATAGCACTATGCTGAATAATATTTACTGCATAATTAACTGTTTGGTTTAGAGGGCCTAATCTCAATCTTACTCGGCAAGGTACGCGGATTCATCTTGAGAATATCCATTACCAGTTCACCAAGATCTTCAGGCTGAATTTTCCAGGCATCCTTTTCGGAAGGTTCATTACCGTTAAAATTGGTGGAAACAGACCCCGGCATAATGGTGGACACTTTAATATTGTACTTACGCAAATCGATCATGGCGGCTTGTGTAAAACCTACCGCACCAAACTTGGAGGCGTTGTAACCCGCGCCATTTTCAAAGAAGTTGGTCCCTGCCAGGCTGGAAATGGTGATATAATAACCTTCCGTTTTCTTTAGCTCATCTACAGAGGCTTTCAGGGTGTGGAAAATACCAGTCAGGTTGGTTTCTATCATGCTGTTCCAGTCCTCCAGTTCCATTTGGTCGATGGGTTTGAAGACGCCCAAACCCGCATTGGCGATCACGTAATCCAGTCTGCCGAATTTATTGATGATTTCAGCCACCGCATTTTTCTCATCTTCAAAATTGCGGACATCCGATGCAATTCCGAATGCCATTGTTCCGTCATCGGAAAGTATTTTGGCTGCCTCCTCGGCATCTTCCTGTTTTCTGCCGGAAACCGCTACCCTGATTCCGTTTTTTATCAAAACTTCGGCGATACCGAAACCAATACCTTTGGTTCCGCCCGTAATATAGACCACTTTATCTTCGAACATAATATAAATTTTGGTGGCCTAAAGATAAGAAAAAGGGCGCACGCGGCCGGACATCAGGTGCGAATATTTTACAACACTGCATTCAGCGTTGCGGACCAAAATATCTGAGATATAAACCTCACGGGTCCTACTTAGCAGATTGGCTTTCTCTTTGACATCAAAGCAAAAAAAAACGCTCCATAAAGGAGCGATTTAATGTCTGGAAATTTTACTTTTTAATAATCTTTTCAGAAAATTTCCCATTATCGGTTTCAACAACTAACATATAGACACCGGCCTGCAAGGAACTTACATCTACTGAATTTATGTCTGTATTAATTACCATGCGTTTTCCGGACAGATCATAAACTGACACCCCGCTCAACTTTCCTTTGTAACGGATATTCAGAACATCAGTTGCAGGATTTGGATAAACAGCGATCTGGCCCTCATTAGGCTTTACATCGTTTACAGCAAGTATGCCTGCTAGCTTATAAATTCCGCCGGAGGTAGGTGTAGCACTGAAACCACCGCCCCATATTGCTGTTGAATTTAAAGCAGCAACACTTACAAAAGCGTTAGTATTTTCAATAGGCGTCCAGGTACTGCCGCCATTATAACTGATGTTTGACCCGTCACCATTACCTACGGCAACTAGAGTATTTGCAGTACCGGGAACATAAACAATACCGTTTGATTGTGGTATTGTAGCTAGTGTAGTCCAGCTTGTTCCGCCATTTGTAGTGCCTCTTACAACGCCATTATTATCCAGAATCCAGCCTGTTGTAGCATCTTTTAAAGCAATGGTTCCACTTGAAGCGGTTCCGCCAAAATCGGTAATTGGGGTTGAAACTACGGTCCAAGTAAGTCCTTTATCTGCCGATTTGAAGATTCTGCCCTTGTTTGTACCTGCCCAAATATTATCTCCTGCGACAGCACGGTTATGTACATAGCCATACTCACCTGATTGAGTTGGGGGTACAGACGAATTTGTAAGTTTGGTCCAGTTCGTTCCGCCATTAGATGTTACATAGATTTCCATCAAAGTTCCGGTGGGATCACCCATAGTTACTCCGTTATTAGCATCCCAGAAATGGACAACATTTACAAAAGAAGCTGCCAAATTGTAGGAGGCTGTAGTTTGCTTGGTCCAGGTGGTTCCGCCGTCTGTTGTTTTCCAAACACCCCCACCGGCACCTCCGGCAGTTGGCGTAGCAGTTACCCAGGCAGTTGTGCCCGAAACAGCCGTTAGGTCGGACACCAGATAAGTAGGATTCCCCACATTAATTGATCCCGGAGTCCATGATACACCACCGTTAACGGTCTTTGAGAAGGTCTGAAAATTAGCAGCTGTAGCAGATCCGTCATAACCCAAAGCCCAAACAGTGTTAGCGTCGACGATTCTAACCGGGTTAGCGCCGGTTGAAGGTTGAGGGAACCCAGTATTCTGCTGAGTCCAGGTTTGTGCGCCCAAACCTATTGAGGCGGCAGCAAAAATCGGAAGTAAAAAGTTTTTCATATAAATGTAAATTATTTACAGTAAATGTATATAAATAATCAATTAGTTAATACTTTACCATAATATTTTTATAAAATAAAAAACACCTCCTGAAGGGACTGCTTTTCATTTGTATTAAAAGCAATCAACTAAGGAAATAAGAATGCAGAAAAAAAGCGCTCCGTTAGTGAAGCGCTTCCAATTTTATACTAAATTTATTTCTTAATGAATTTCTCTGTAGAGATACCGTCTTTAGTCTCGACATTGATTAAATACGTTCCTACCGGAAGAGCGCTTACATCTACTTTGTCGCCATCAACATTTACTTTGACACTTCTACCGGACATATCTACTACAGAAACCGCATTGATCTTGGAACTGGCTTTTACGTTCAGGATGTCAGAAGTTGGGTTTGGATAGATTGAAATACTGCCGTTCACCTCTACAGTGCTCACCACATCGTTCGTTGAAAGTGATGCTGCATTACCAAACTGCGCAATGATATTATCCACACCAATAACATTACTGACCGTGTTTGTTGCCGAGGAGTTATTGTAGAAATAAATATCTTCTGCGGTCATTCCTGTAATCAATGAATAACTTGTGCTGGTACTTGAGGTAGAACCTGAGCCTGCCGGATGTATCCAGGTAGAAACACCTGTTGTAGTATTATACTCATAAATTAAAGTATACCACGTATTAGCCGCCAACACCACCCCAGGTGCAGCAGCCAGGTTGAATGTATAAGTTACCGGGCCCAGCGGAGTGGTCGTAGTTGGTGGAGAAGGTGGAACAAGGTTATTAGCAGTTGCAAGTCCAGTTAAGGATTTAGTGGCATAATTATATACAAAGCCCCCGATGGTTCGCGATGTAGTACCATCCATACCCCAAACTCTCATTTGCGCCGTTCCTGCTCCGGCAGAGTTGCCTGTATACAATTCGAACTTTACCTGTAAAATATTGTTTCCTGTCGCTGCAGTCACGGTAGATAACTGCGCCGCTATCCTGCCGTTCAAAGCTGTATTCACCGCATCGAAACCGTTATAGCCCGCAATCTGCAGCGATTTTCCATGTGGCGCATCAATCGTTGTTACCTGATAATCGGCATTAGCTCCTCCTAACGTAAACCAATTATTTTGGCCGGCAGTTGTACCGGCTACATTGGTTCCCAGATTCCCCGTAGTTAAAGCGTTAAAATTTTCGTTTAAGATCACCTGTCCAAACATCATCATTGTTGCAGAAGTAAGCAACAGAGAGGATAAAACTTTTTTCATATTTTTTTTAATTTCTTTAATTTCCGGCTAATTTAATACAATATTAGACGTGTGCCAATTTTTTTTAAATATATCTTCACATGCGTGGCTAAGAACCTAAACGACCCCTAATCTTGTACCTTTACAGTTTGAAGCTTATATGTAATCTAAACATTTAAATTAAAAAAACCGGCCATGGCCGGTTTCTTTTTCTATTATTTCTTAATAAATTTCTGAGATACTTTTCCGTTATCCGTTTCTATATCTATTAGATATGTACCGTTGGCTAAACCTCTTACGTCAACTGCGTTTCCGTTTAATGTTGCAGGCACCTTTCTACCGCTCATATCATAAACTGCGATCGATTTCAGTTTGTCGGTACCCTTCAAGTTAATAAAATCAGTTGCAGGGTTAGGATAAAGGGATAATTTATTTCTGGAAACTTCACCTGTAGCCATCGTAGATCTGGTTACCTGGAAGCTGTCAATTCCAATAATATCTGAATTAGTACCACTTGGTCCAGCGTTGGTTACAAAATACCTAAAGGCAAATTTCACAGGCACCGGTGTTGAGCCAACTCCTGTAATATTAAAAGTATATTGAGTCCAGATTTGAGGGTACACAAAACCTACCGCCTGATTTGGATTTACAGAAACTCCCAGGTTAGTGAAGCTACCCACATCGGCTGGACCCGTACTTGGCACCACTGTAGTAGCTGCGGAACTGTACCTCAGCTCCAACCTGTCCGGATAATCCATAGTCCCGTCTGTACCTTTGCGTGTATAAAACGTTACAACATCTCCATCCTGCACATTTACGCTGGGAGTGATGAGCCAGTTACTGATGGTACCGGTGTTTGTACTGGTGTAATTTACCAGTGCAAAGGAATTTTGTCCTCCGGCCTGTCCGGAAGGCACGCCACCAATCCCACTGCCAAAAATAGAAGAGGTTTGTGCTGTATAAGTTGCCTTGCTCCATAAAGTTGGTGTAGCGGGTGGTGCTGTACTTTGGTTGGTCTTGGTCCAGTCTGTGCCAAAATCAGTATCGAAACCATAACTGTACACAGTTGTTTGCGCATTTGCGAATGAAAACACCGCTAAGCATGCAGAAAGTAAGATTTTTTTCATAATATTTTATTTTTTAGTAATGATAAACATACAAAAAATTATGGAATCACCAAAAATATTATTATCAACAAAGTAATAAATTACAAAGCCCCGCTATTTGCGAGGCTTCACATTTATATGATTGTCCCTATCTTGCAGCATAATTCTGAAAAAACAGCGGGATACTTTCAATGCCTTTGTAGAAATTGTAAAGTCCGTAATGCTCATTTGGTGAGTGGATGGCATCGGAAGCCAGGCCAAAGCCCATAAGTACTGACTTCGCACCCAAAACCTCTTCAAACATGGCAGTGATTGGAATGCTGCCACCGCTGCGGAACGGCAGAACTTCCTTACCAAAAGCGGTTTCCATAGCCTGTTTTGCGGCATTAAATTCCTTTGTATCGCTTGGTAAAACGTAAGGCATACCGCCATGATGTGGATTCACCTTCACTTTTACATTTGCCGGAGCTATCTTTTCAAAATACTTTGTAAACTTTTCGGTGATCTCCTCCGGAGTCTGATATGGTACCAAACGCATGGAGATCTTGGCAAAAGCTTTGGACGGAATTACGGTTTTGGCACCTTCGCCGGTATAGCCCCCCCAGATTCCGTTGCAGTCCAAAGTCGGACGGATAGAAGTACGTTCCAGCGTAGTGAAACCTTCCTCACCTTCCACTCCGTTTAGTCCTATTGAAGATTTAAAAGCCTCCTGATCATCCTTCAGTTTGTTCATCAGCGCACGGTCGTCTGTGGACACCTCCTCTACATTATCATAAAAACCGTCGATGGTGATGTGACCGTTTTCATCAATCAAATTGGCAATCATCCTGCTGAGGACATGGATTGGGTTGGGAACCGCACCACCGTATAGTCCGGAATGAAGGTCTCTGTTTGGTCCTTCCACCTCTACTTCTACATAACTCAGGCCGCGCAAACCGGTTGTTACCGTGGGCTGCTCGGTGGAATAAAGGCTCGTATCTGAAATCAGGATACAGTCGCAGGAAAGCTTCTCTTTGTATTCATTAACAAAATCGCCCAGGCTTTTGGAACCCACTTCTTCCTCGCCTTCAATAATGAATTTCACGTTGCAGGGTAAGGTATTGGTTTTCATCATGGCTTCAAAAGCCTTGATGTGCATGAAAAACTGGCCTTTGTCATCTGCAGCTCCGCGGGCGAAAACCGCGCCCTCAGGATGTAAGTCTGTTTTCTCTACATAAGGTTCAAAAGGCGGCTTGGTCCAAAGTTCAAGCGGATCCGGTGGCTGTACATCATAATGTCCGTATACCAAGACCGTTGGCAAGCCCTCGCCCACCATCTTTTCACCATAGACTACAGGGTAGCCTGCGGTCTGGCAAACCTCTACATGGTCGGCACCAGCATCCCTTAAATGTCCTGCGCAAACTTCAGCACATTTCAGTACCTCCTCCTTATATGCAGGGTCTGCGGAGATCGAGGCAATTTTAAGCAGTTCAAAAAGCTCCTCCAGGTAGCGTTCTTTATTTTCGTTAATGTAGTTAAGTGTTTCTTGCATATTTCTTTGAGTTGTTGGGTTGTTGAGGTGTTGAGGTGTGCTTCTTGCAGTTGGCGTCTTGCTTCTCGCCTCTTGCAGCTTTCATCTGACATCTGACATCTGACATCTGACATCTGACATCTGATTCGTAAAAATAAAAAAAATGCCCCGCGTAGGCAAGGCATTGGTCTTTTTCTGTTAAGTGCAGTCTGCGGATTAACGGGTCTGGCTTGACTGCGCATTTGCAGAGTCGCTGATGATTCCGGATTCCGGAGCGGTAGCCAGGGTATCCGTGGCAGTAGGCGCTGCAACTGCTGCCTCGGGCAGCGGTGCTCTGTTTTCGTGAGAATCATAACGGTCGGCGCCCTTTTCCATTCTCAAAACGCCCTGATTTCCACCTGCCTGTACATCTTTACAGCTCATAGCCAAGCCTGCAACAAACAATACCAATACCAATTTTTTCATAATTATAATTCTTCCTGGATTATTGGCACCAAAAATAAGAAATTTTGACTCCTTTAACCAAACTTTTAAACCGATTTCAATATTATTTTGCCTTTAACGGACTGCGTAAATATCAGATACTGGCTGCCACCATCGGAAATCCTGTATTTTTTTTTGATTTCATCCGGAGTCAAAGGATAATTCCTGGAAACGATATTAAATTTTTCACCCTTTTTTATTGATTTACTTTCCACAGGTTCCACCCGCAGCACCCTGCCGGGGAAATTATCTATATGGACAGCCGAGGTGTACAGATGTGTATTTGGATGAAGTTTCCGGAGGCCAAATGTTGAAGCTACGAGGTTGAAAGCCCCGCTCTTCAGCACGGCTGTGCCGGGCATATACAGAAACTGTTCGGGTTCGGCATACTCCGGTGTGCATTCAGCTTCTTCACCAACCATAAATTCAAATGCAGGTTCGGTGGTTTCCAGGTTGATAGCTTCAATAACCGGAACTGCTGCGGTATCCGGATGAAGATGAAGCACCAGTTCCCTGACTTCGTTACGTACTGCTATAATCTGTATTTTGCTGATGTTCCGGACAGCATCCAACAAATAGGATATATCAATGAGCGGTGAAAGTTTAATTATGATATGATCTGAAATCCTGAAAAGATCATCCTGAATCTCCAGCAGGTTTGGTGAAAGGTCCTCCAGCAGGAATTTTTTGTTCTTATGCTGGTCCCGCCGCGCCGGATCCAGATAAACCAGATCGAATCGCTCACTATTATACTTCAGAAATTCTTCCAGCGAGTCATTGACGAAATTGGCCTCCCGACCCAAAAGCTGCCAATTATACTTTACGGTTTCAATAAGTTCCGGATTCTGTTCTACAAGTGTTATTTCCCTGAACTTTTCCGACATAAACCAGGCATCGATACCAAAACCACAGGTAAGGTCGAGATATTTTTCACCCTGAAGATCGCGCGCTTTAAATTGACCTGTAAACTGAGATGAAGCCTGCTCCAGGTTGAGCCCCGGCGGAAACTGTATTCCTTCTTTCAAAAGGAAGGGAAATTTTTTTGAAGCCACTTTCAGACCTTTTACCTGCTGAGCTATTTCCTGCATGGAGAAATCAGGGAACGGGCTCTTGCGCAACAGTAAAGTAGGGAAATCGGTGCCAATGTTCGCACGGATGTAATCCTGAATCTCTTTTCTAATCATGATTGATGAAGATAACAGAAAAAGGTGACCGTCTTTAACAGAATACTGTCTGAAAAAATGTCAAGGCTAAAAATTATTCAAACATCTGCGCAAGCCGTACCGCACGGATTTCATCTGCGCTGTAAAGTTCGCCGGCTTCCCTTGTCTTTTCCAGTTTTGGGTACATATTTACACCGATCAGTTTCAAACGTCCGTCTTCTACCCACCTTTGCTCTTCAAGCGCCCGAGCATAAATTATTTTCTGCAGTTCACTTTTCTTCATCATATCGGCATAACCACCGGCCTGCTCCATTTCAAGGAAAAATGCCCAGGCTTTTTCCGCCAACTGCCGGGTAAGGTCTTCCACATAATAGCTTCCGTTGGCACCGTCATCAAAAACATTAATGATGCTTTCGTAAGCCAAAACAATCTGCTGCTTAAAGGACACTTCTGTAGACAGAGAATTTCCGCTGTCCAGCATATAGTCGTTGGAAAATACCGCATCGGCACCACCAATCATGGCTGCTGAAAGTTCTACCGTGGAACGGATCAGGTTGTTTTCGGGGTCATTTTTGGATTTGTTCCGCAGGGAGGTTTCCACAAAAATATAGGGAATGCTTTGGAGGTCAAATTCTTTTGCCAACTGGGCAAAAAGCAACTTGAAAGCACGAATCTTCGCAATTTCAAAGAAATAATTGGCACTTACAGCAAAGCGGAACACAAGTTTGTCCAGGACTTCCGGACCGAAAGTTTCAGCCAAATCCTTTGCCTTTGCCAACGCGATGCCCAATTGCTGGTATATTGCAGCCCCGGCATTCTGATGCAGGGAAACATCAACACAGATATTTCTGTTAAAGGCCTTTGCCAGGAGTTCGGTTCCTAACTGTTTGTCCATTTCGCCGTTAGTTTCAGAAAAAACATCTATAAGTGAGTAATAGCTGTTGGTTTCCTCCGGCGAGATGTGCTCGGCGAGTTCCTTATTGTTGATGTAAATACTTTTCTCTTCCAGGTTTTCAACATTCATATCCAGCAGAAAGGCAATAACATCCTGTTCCAGGCTTTCGTTGTACCGGGACACCAACTGGGTGGACTCCTCCACTTTGGGCAACAGCGACAATGGTTTCTGCACGGCAGCGTGGTAAGGCTTAACGGTGATTCCCTCCAGGTTTTCTTTCTGCAGAACGGAATAGATATCTTCTGTTTTAAGCTGTTTCTGAACTAAGTTTTCCCAGTCGCTGAGTGTGGTCTTTGCAAACATTCTGATGGTTATTTGAATTTTAGAATTAGGGCTGCTTCTTTACATTGGAACTGTCTACCACAAGGATAAAGATCTCCTCATTCGGTTTCTTCATGAAATAATTTTCACGGGCATACTTTTCCTTTTCATCCTTATTATTCATGAGCCTGCGGTAGAAATCATCATTTTTGCGGTATTCGGACTTATAATAAGCCAGTTGCTCCTCATATTTATTAATTTCACTGTTCAGTTCATTAATAACCAGAAATGATGTACTGTCGAAAAAAACCATCCACACCAGAAAACTGAACACCGTAACGAAATATTTATTAACAATATATTTCCGGACGAATTTTTCCAGCGGCGATTTGGGCCTGATGGGTTTTATGAGCGGATCATTCTTCGCCATGTCAGTGTACTTTTTTAAGTGAATTATTAATGACTGTTGAAAGGAAGTCAATTGCCACTGTATTGTGCTTCATATTGGGCACAATAAGATCGGCTTCATTCTTTGACGGTTCAATGAACTCGTGGTGCATAGGTTTCAACGTATTCTGGTAGCGGTGCAGCACTTCCTGCAGATCGCGGCCCCTTTCCTGCGTATCCCGGCGGATACGGCGGATCAGCCTTTCATCGGAGTCGGCATGTACGAAAACCTTCAAATCATATTCCTTCAGCAGTTCAGGATGGGTAAGTACCAGAATTCCTTCCACAATAAGGACATTCTTTGGTTCCACAACTACATGGTCCCCGGTTCGGGAGTGGGTAACGAAAGAATAAATGGGCTGCTCGATCTGCTGATTGTTTTTCAGCATCTGAACATGACGCAGGAGCAGGTCAAAATCAATGGATTTGGGATGGTCGTAATTCAGGACTTCCCTTTCGGCCAAGGTAAGCGACTGGTTATCATGGTAATAGTTATCCTGCGAAAGCACGTTCACGCCTTCAGTATTTAACTGTTGCATAATCTTGTTGACCACGGTAGTCTTACCCGATCCTGTTCCGCCTGCGATTCCGATAACCAGCATAGAATAATAAATTTTTACAAAGATACTATTTTCAGAAAGTGAAGCGGCAGTGCAGTTGAATTTTTCGGACAGAGATTTGATGTTGAGAACACAAAATCCTGCAGGAGAATGCTCAGAAGTAAACGAAAAAAGAAGGGCTAAAGCCCTTCCATTTTCTTAATCACCTTTTTGAGGTTAATTCCTTTGCCCAGAACGGGTTTGAAGAGATCGCCCTCACTTTCCATTCGCTCCAGTGCATTAAAGATGGTAAAGTCCTTCATCTTCAAACCTTTCTTCACTTCGTCCCAATGCAGCGGCATTGACACAGTCGCCCCGGGTTTGGGCCGCAGGGAGTAAGGTGCGGCAATGGTGGCATGCGGACGGTTCTGCAGAAAATCAAGATAAATCTTGCCCTGACGTTTTTTAATGATCCTTTCAATACTTGTAATATCAGGAAGCTCACCCTGCACAATTGTGACCAGAAGGCGCGCAAATTCCTTTGATTCTTCGTACGAGTATTTGTTATTGAGCGGAATGTAAATGTGGAGACCTGTAGAACCGCTGGTCTTGCAGTATGAAGGAATATCCAACTCGTCCAGCAATTGCCGGGTTACCTGTGCGGTTTTGATGACGTCATTAAATGAATTCTTATCGGGGTCCAGATCCAGAATACAGTAAGTGGGATTATCCGGCTTCTTTATCGTAGAATTCCAGGGGTTCATCTCAATACAGCCCAAATTTGCCATATACAGCAATGATGCTTCATCTGTACCTACCAGATATTTTCGGGCACGTTTGTCGGAGTCGCTGGTATAACCGAAAGTCTTTACCCACGAAGGCGCACTGCCGGAAACGTCTTTATAATAGAAGCCTTCACCCTCTATTCCATCCGGAAAGCGGTTCATACTTTGAGGCCTGTCTTTCAGATACGGCAGAATAAAAGGAGCGGCGCGGTAATAGTAATTAATCAGATCGCGTTTTGTAAGCTTCTCATCGGGCCAGAACACCTTATCCAAGTTGGTAAATTTCAGTTCATGGCCGCTCACCTTTTTTACCTGGGTTTTTTCTTTTGGATTCAGCAAGGTCCTCCGCCCCGGATCTTTCCGTGCAGTGACCACCGTCTCTGCTTTAGGCACCACTTCCTGCACCGGTTTTTCCTGTTCCAGAACCACCTGTGCGGCCTTCTTATCGGACCGCATCCCTTTGAAAGAGGGATGGCGCATTATGCCGTCTGATGTAAGCTCGGTGTAATTCACTTCGCAGATCAGTTTAGGTTTTACCCAGGTAACAGTAGCATTGGGCGGATTGTGTCGAAACCGGGAAGGTTTGTTTACATCAGGCTCCTGAGTGAAAGGATGTTTGTCCGTGATGAGCGGTTTAAAGAGATCCATCATTTCCTTGTGGGTCTTGGCGTTGAAGCCGGTGCCCACCTTACCACTGTATACGAGTTTCCTGCCGTCATAAACACCCACCAACAAACTGCTGAACGCTTTTTTGGTATCATCATTCACGGTGAATCCACCTATTACCACCTCCTGTCTTTTGCTGGCTTTAATCTTTAGCCAGTCTTTCGTCCGGTTTTTGGTTTGGTACACACTGTCCTTACGCTTGGCCATAATCCCTTCCAGGTCCATATTGCGGGCAGCTTCCAGAAATTCAATACCCGAGGTATGAAACTCCTGACTGAGCATAATGCCTTCTGACTTGGGTAAAATCTGTGAAAGAACAGCACGCCTGTCTGTTAGCGGAAGTTCTTTCAGGTCCCTACCCTGATACCAAAGCAGATCGAAGACATAGTAAACCAAATCGCCGTCGGAGTCACTGCGCCAATTCTGGAGTTTGCCGAAGTCCGCTTTTCCGTCTTTGTCCAGGACCACTACTTCACCATCCAGCACAGCATCCATTTTAAGTTTTGTCAGTTCTTCCTGAACGGGATAAAATTTTTCGCTGAAACTCTTGTTATTGCGCGATTTCAGGGTCACTTCACCCTCTTTCATAAAAGCCACTGCGCGGTAACCATCCCATTTTACCTCGTACAACCATTCGTCACTGTCGAACGGTTTATCCACCAATGTGGCCAACATGGGAGCAACCTCGGTATAAAACGGCTGTTTTGGGGTCTTTGCAATCAATTTCTCGACAGACTCCGCAGGTTTGTTTACGGCAGTTTTGCTCTTTTCAGTTTCCGCTGATTTCTTTTTGGAAGTTTTTGATGCAGTCTTCGTTTTAGTCTTTGCTTTTTTGGATTTCTTTTGGCCGTATACCTCCACCGGTGCCTCTTCCATTTCCGCTATGGTTTTATCAGAAAGCACAGAACGGTCTTTTCGAGTAATATCTTCAGTGTCGGCATATTTATCGTTGAGTTTCATCAGCAGCCAACCGTTATCGCCACGGCCATGTGCTTTTACCAGAGCAAATTCCCCTTTCAGTTTTGTACCGTTAAGGGTAAATTTAAGTTTTCCTGCTTTCAGTTGTTCCAGAAGCTGCTGTTCCTGTTTCTTAGGGCTTTTTTCCGGTTCCGAAGGAAGATACGTGCCCTGGTCCCATACGATTACAGTGCCGCCGCCGTACTGGCCTTTGGGAATCGCACCTTCAAAGTTACGGTAATCAAAAGGATGGTCTTCCACCATCATGGCCAACCGCTTTACGGAGGGATCCAGAGATGGCCCTTTGGGAACAGCCCAACTTTTCAGCACGCCGTCCATCTCCAGCCGGAAGTCGTAATGCAGATGCGAGGCATCGTGTTTCTGAACCACAAACTGAAGTTCTTTTCCGGTGGATTTGCCACCAAACGGTTCGGGTGTTTTTTCTTTAGAGCGTTTTTTCCGGTATTCTTCCAGTGCCATAATTTTTGATTCTAAGTGAAACGTGATAAACCCCGCCAAAACATTGACGGGGTATTAAATGAATTTTGCCATTATTTGCTGTGGCGCTTTTTAAGGTAGTCTTCCAGAACTTTCCTCTCGTTTGATCCGGTGGCACGTATGGCACCGGTTACAGCCTGTGAGCTTACGCCCATCTTTTTCTTAAAATACTGAATTTCGTAATTCTCGGAACCGCTCACCTGGTTACGGTCCTGTTTTCCTTTTTTGGTTTTATTATCAGCCATGATATTGGATTTGGTTTGATTACGAGTACAAAAAGTTTGCCTGCGTGGTTGGAGAGGAAAGAGGAAAGAGGAAAGGGGAAAGATCCAAGGCAAAAGTAAAAAGGTAAAAGTGAGTCAAGATGAAAGATTTCAGATATCAGACATCAGATTCCAGATGTTAGATTTTAGAGTGAGATATGGGAATGTAAAAATGTACCAGTGCAGCATTATAGCCATGTAGATGTGTTGCAGCTGACGATTGCAGTTTTCCCTTTTTAAGATTCCGGAACCCCGAAGGGGTGCCACTTTTATAGATAATAAAAGTACGATTACAAAGAACCCCGAAGGGGTGATATTATAATTACCCAGTTGCAGCGATTTATTAACCACAAAGGGAGACACGCGGGAGGCACGGGGATCCGGGAAAAATTGTATTAGATGTGGCAGAGTAATTGAGTGTTGAGGGATTGAGGAATTGAGTCAAAGATGCCAGACATCAGAGGTCAGAGGTTTGCCATCAGCGGTCGGCTTGACGGGGCTATTTCAAAATCCAAAATGCAAGATCAAAAAGTCCTGAGTTTAACATTCGAGTCTTAGTACCCCCTGACAATTTTTTAGGATTGGATTATACACTTACCTTCAACCGATCTACATTCAGGATCTTATAAGTCAATTCAAGCAGAAGTTCAGCATCATCGGTCTGGTGGGCACCGAGTCCTTTGTTTTTCAGATCAGATTCGCGGAGCAGGGAAATGATTCTGGTTGCATGTTTTAGGGGATAGAAGCGCGCCGATTCGGCAAAATCCTTTAGGAAATACGGATTGATATTCATAGCCGTGGCCATGGCCTGCGGACTTTGGCCCTGCATGGTGTGGTAGATAATGATGTTGGAGAAATAGTTGTAGAGGTTCCCAATGATCATTGGGAAGGGATTGGTCTTGGGACTTTTGCCCATAAAAAAAGCAATCCTGAGGGCGGCCGCCTGGTTTTTGTTGGCTAAAGCTTTCTGAAGTTCGAAGACATTAAAATCCTTGCTGATCCCTATGTGGGTTTCCACCAGTTTTTCGTCCAGCACCTGCCCTTCCTTCATCACCATTTTCAGTTTACCCAATTCATTGGCAATACGGGAAAGGTCGTTGCCCAGATAATCTGCCAGCAAATGGGAAATATTGGGTGCGGTCTTGATGTGGTGGGCCTTGCATTCGTCGGCAATCCACTTGGCAAGATGGTAATCCTTGATGGTTTCACTCAGGAAAATCCAGTTGTTTTTGGTAAGGATTTTGGCAACTTTTTTCCGGCTGTCCAGTTTCTTGTGCTTATAGGCAAAAACCAGGACAGTGGTAGGCACATGATTTTCAAGATAAAACTCAAGAGACTTCAGTTCATCCTCACCCAGTTTAAGGTCCTGAGCTTCCTTAATAATAATGAGGTTTAATTCACCAAACATGGGGAACTGCTGTGCGAGCGATATGACTTCAGGGATGGAAGTATCCTTTCCGTAGAGCACTGTTTGCCCAAAGGATTTCTCATCCTCAGTCAGAACATCGTTTTCCAGACTTTTTACAGCAATGTCAATAAAGTAAGGTTCTTCACCATGGAAAAAATAGACGGGAAGAAGTGCTTTATTTTTAATATTTTTGAGCAATAATTCTAAATCTTTCATACCAGTTTGCAACTGCCTAAACTTAATTTTCGGGAAAACTATAACTTCCGTTTCAGGAAAGACAAAGATAACTTATTTATTTATGACCTTACCCGGAAAACCTACCTGCTGCTTACTCCTGAGGAGTGGGTCAGGCAGCATTGGATCCATTATTTCCTCAGCAGCAAAGGCTATTCAGCATCGGCATTAATATCAGAAAAGAAGGTACTTCTGCACGGGTTGACCAAGCGTATAGACCTGCTGGTAACGGAGAAAACAGCCCCTAAAATCCTGGTTGAATGTAAAGCACCCTCCATAACGCTTACGGAAAAAACTTTTGAGCAGACCGCGCGCTATAACTCGGTCATCGGCGCACCGGAAATTATTCTGACGAATGGCCTTCAGCACATCAACGCGCGGTATTCCGATAAAGGTTACGAGTTTTATCAGTTTGACTATTAAGTTGAAGGTTAACCGTCAGTCAATATTTGTTTCGTCCTGCCGTTTCCGGTTTGCAGTTGCAGAAATGATCCAATATTATTCCCGGAAATTTTTCAGCATGTTCTGTTCAAGTTCCAGCAGTTTCTGCTTGCGCCAAACGCCGCCGCCGTACCCCGTAAGAGTGCCGTTGCTACCGATTACACGGTGACAGGGAATGATGATTGAAATCCGGTTTAAACCATTGGCATTGGCCACCGCACGGACTTTTTTCACGTCTCCCAAAAATTCCGCCTGCCGGCTGTAGGTCCAGGTTTCACCATAAGGTATCTTGCGCAGAACTTCCCAAACCTCTTTCTGGAAATCTGTACCTACGGGTGAAAGAGGCACAGTAAAGGCCGCTCTTCTGCCGCTGAAATACTCGCCAAGTTCCTTCTCCAACAAGTCAAAATGTGGATTATTTCCCGGCACCACCCTACCGTTCAGCGAGGCTGCTAATTTGACAAGCGTGGATTCCAGTGTGGTACGGTCACCAAATTCCAGCATGCAGAGACCTTCCGGCACAGCGGCAGCGTACATTGTTCCCAATGGGGTTTCAATTCTCTTAAGGTCTATCACTTTCTGAGTTTTCCCCTGACCAGGTGAGGTGCCAAAGATCTTGCTGAAGCCACCTGCAAATCCGCTCAGACTTTCAAATCCGCTGTCGTAGGCCGCATCCAGCACGTCGTGACCCTGTTTCAGTTTTTTAACGGCCGAATTAAGACGGTGCAACCTCTGGAAAGCCTGAAAGGTCATGCCATGGTGTTTTGTAAACCATCTGCGTACGGCTACGGGCTCCAAACCACGGGCTGATAAATCGCGGTCTGTAATTTTAACGGAAGGATCGGTTGCCATTTCCTGGATTAATTCGCGGATCGCTGCGGGAGTTTCATCCGGATGCTCCAGTGGATTACAGACCTTACAGGGACGGTAGCCTTTATTCAGCGCGTCGTGTACCGTTTTAAAAAATTCGACATTTTCAATTTTCGGCTTCCTTGCCCGACAGGTAGGCCGGCAAAATATCCCGGTGGTCTTTACGCCCATCCAGAAAACCCCTTCGAAATCCGGGTTTTTATCCACTGAAGCCTGATACATGATTTCGGATGTAAGCTGCATTTTTTCAATTTAACAATACAAAACTAATTATAAAACAGCAACCACAACAACCGCAAAACGGACAGGTAATTTTCAGAAATAAAAAACCGGACAAAAAATGTCCGGCTAATATGAATTACAGTTACTGTCTTAGTGACCGTGCTGCTTTGGAGGCTGCGGAACTCCCGGTTTGGACAGGTCATCCATTTTTTGGGTGGCCGCCATGGATACCACGAGGTCGTTCAGCATTGTACTGGCCGATGTAGGGGTATTAGGCAAGAGCACAAGGTTGCTTCTGTTGCTGGCGCCAATGGAATGCAGCGTGTCGTAATGCTGCGTAATGATAATCAGAGCAGATGCTTCCTGGGAACTGATGTTGGCTGAATTCAGCATTTTTACAGACTCTTCCAGACCTTTGGCAATCTCGCGTCTTTGGTCGGCAATACCCTGACCCTGAAGTTTCTTCGATTCTGCTTCCGCTTTAGCTACGGCAACGATGCGGATTCGCTGTGCTTCGGACTCGTACTCCGCCGCAGTTTTTTCACGCTCCGCCGCGTTAATACGGTTCATGGCATGCTTCACCTGCTCGTCCGGGTCGATATCGGTTACCAGAGCTTTGATAATGTCGTATCCGTAACTCTGCATCGCTTCCTGCAATTCTCCCTTTACAGCGATGGCAATATCGTCCTTACGTACAAAAACATCATCCAGTTTCATCTTCGGCACTTCTGCCCTCACTACATCAAATACATATGAAGTAATCTGATTTTCAGGATTCTCCAAACGGTAGAAAGAATCCGCTACCTGCTCTTTGATGACCTGATACTGTACAGATACTTTCATGCGTACAAATACATTATCAAGTGTTTTAGTGTCGATGATTACATCCAGTTGCTGGATACGCAGGTTCATCCTTTTCGTCACCTGATCGATATAAGGAATCTTAAGATGCAGCCCCGACTGGCGCACCGAATGAAATTTACCGAGTCGTTCTACAATCGCGGCCGTGGCCTGCTTCACCGTAAAAAATGAGGCGAAGAGCGTAATAAGCGCGAGAAAACCAATAATACCTAAAAAAACCATGTTTTAAATTTTGTCTGTGATTAATAGTTGTTTGAGCACTAAAGATAAACAAAAAAGTGGTTTTTTCCTCACAATTCCGGCCAAATAGTGATTCTCCAGCTAAACCGTCATTCCGATCTCAATCCCTTTGATCTTGCGGTAAAGGTCGGTGGCATAATTGTCCGTCATGCCCGAAACGAAGTCTATGACGCCCAGCACTTTCTGGTAATCGCTTCCACTTTCATAAATGAACTGCTGAGGCAAAAGTTTGAGGGCCATGCGGTCGTACGATTTGCGTTGGTCCTTTGGCTTTACAACGGCAGGTACGAAATGATCCAGCAACTCATACATGACATTGTAACCGGCATTTTCAATTTCTACTACGGCCTTATGATTATATATTTTCTCGATGGAGAAACTTTCTATTTCCTGGAGGGATTTGTTTTCCATTTTGTAGATGTCAAGCAGTGATCTGTCCAGCGTTCCTGCTATTATTTCGGAAAAATTTGACCGGTACAGCTGTATGGATTTATTGATCAGGGCGTTGATGACCTTTGCCCTTAAATAGGATATTCTTTCGTTGGCATTGGTCAGTACGGCCAACTTGTCCTCTACCCTGCCGGTATTCTGATTTTCTGAGCGGATCAGTTCAAAGAAAAGATCCTCACAGTCGGAGGTGGATACAATTCCCAACCGGTGGGCATCTTCCATGTCGATGATGTTATAGCAGATGTCATCGGCCGCTTCAACAAGGAAAACAAAAGGGTGCCTCTTGTATACGGTGGGTTCTGAACTTTCTGCAATCATACCGACAGATTCCGCAATATCAAGGAATGTTGCCTTCTCATTCTGGAAGAAACCAAACTTCTTGCGGTGCAGCACGCCTTTTTGCCGGGCTACTGATTCGCAGGGATATTTGGCGATGCTGGCCAGCGTAGTATAGGTAAGCTGGGTACCGCCTTCGTCCTTTCCGTTTTGCTGATGGGTCAAGACCCTTACCGCATTGGCATTACCCTCAAAATTAACCAGGTCTGCCCACTCTTTTTTGCCAAATTTTGACTTCAGATGATCCTCGTTTTTTTCAAAATAGCTGGCTATTGCATCCTCGCCTGAATGGCCGAAAGCGGGATTCCCGACATCGTGGCAAAGGCAGGCCGCCGCTATCACATTCTGAAGGTTATGCTGATAGAAATTGTGAGCATTGGCATCCAGTTCCGACGAAAATTCCGAGGAAATAAATTCGCCCACCGCGCTGCCCAAACTGCGTCCGACTGATGAGACTTCAAGTGAATGTGTGAGGCGGTTGTGGACAAAAACGCTTCCGGGAAGCGGAAAAACCTGGGTCTTGTTCTGCAGCCTTCGGAACGCAGCCGAAAAGATAATACGGTCAAAATCCCTTTGATAATCGGTCCGCGATGCGGAAGTAGCGGCTATATTTCCTGTGCGCTTATTGGTGAAAATGCTGTTAAGATTCATTATCCAAAAATACGGATTTTATGACGCAGGCTAATGGTTTAAGATTTGAATTCAACCTGAAAAAATAGCTGTATGCCCGAAGGACCGTCTATAATAATCCTGAAAGAGAAAGCTCAGAAGTTCATCGGCAAGAAAATCATTTCTGCGTCCGGAAACGCAAAGATTGAAACCGAAAAACTGCCGGGTTTAACCTTTGAAGAGTATAAAATTTTCGGCAAGCAGTCGTATTTGGTTGTCAGGCCTTATACCATCCGGATTCATCTTCTGATGTTTGGATCCTATTCTGTAGACGAACATATAAAACCGGACCGCCAGCTCAGACTACATCTAGAGTTTGAAAACGGAGACCTTTATTTCTACTCCTGTTCCGTAAAACTCCTCGACATTGGAGTTCTGAAGGAAATTGACTGGAACGCTGATGTCCTCAGCGATGACTGGAAACCGTTGAAAGCCAGAAAAAAACTTAAAGCGCAGCCAGAAACGATGGTGTGCGACGCACTTTTGGACCAAAATATCTTTTCCGGTGTGGGTAATATCATTAAGAATGAGGTCCTGTTCCGAATCGGTGTCCATCCTGAAAGTTTGGTAGGACAACTTCCGCCAAAGAAGCTTTCGGCACTTATCTTTGAGGCCAGAAACTATAGTTTTGATTTCCTGCGCTGGAAAAAAGAATATGTGCTTAAGAAAAACTGGCTGGTGCACACAAAAAAAACGTGTCCCAAATGTGGTGAACCACTTACCAAAAATCACATCGGAATAACCAACAGACGTTCCTATTACTGCGAAAAAGACCAGAAATTATATGCTTGATAGGACGGTAAATAAGAAAGTTCCCGGCCTTCGGCCGGGAACTTCAAAATAAATTTAGTTAAATCCTTTAATTACATATAAACTTCAATCGGTTCGCAGGTGCAAACCAGGTTTCTGTCTCCATAAGCTTCATCCACTCTGGATACTGAGGCGAAGAACTTGTGGTCGCGTACCCACTCCAGCGGATAAGCGGCTTTCTCGCGGCTGTACGGTTTGTCCCAGCTGTCTGAAATCACCACCTGCTCCGTGTGAGGTGCATTTTTCAAAACGTTATTTGCAGGATCTGCTTCGCCCTTGGCAACTTCGTCAATTTCCTTTTTGATGCTGATCAACGCTTCCGCAAAACGGTCAATTTCAGCCTTACTTTCAGATTCTGTAGGTTCAATCATCAAGGTTCCGGCTACAGGGAAGGAAACTGTAGGTGCGTGGAAACCATAATCCATTAAACGCTTGGCCACATCAGCTACCTCAATGCCTAAGGATTTGAACTGACGGAAATCAACGATACACTCGTGGGCTACCCGTCCGTTTTCGTTGCTGTAAAGAATCGGGAAATGCTCGGCCAGAACTTCTTTCAGATAGTTGGCGTTCAGGATCGCATGTTCAGTAGATTTTTTCAGTCCGGAGGCGCCTAACATCTTGATGTACGCATAAGAAATATTCAATACCAGTGCGGAACCGTAAGGTGCAGCAGAAATGGCGTCAATAGATTCCGGAGTACCGATCTTGATATTAGGATTGCTTGGCAGAAACTTCACCAGGTGTGAAGCAACACAGATAGGGCCTACACCCGGACCACCGCCACCGTGAGGAATAGCGAAAGTCTTGTGGAGGTTCAGGTGGCAAACATCAGCACCAATCAGTCCGGGGCTTGTAAATCCAACCTGTGCATTCATGTTGGCACCGTCCATATACACCTGTCCGCCGTTATCGTGAACAATTTTAATGATTTCCTTGATGTTGGCATCGAAGAAGCCGTAAGTAGACGGATAGGTAATCATGGCCGCAGAAAGGTTCTCCTTATGCTGCTCTGCTTTGGCTTTCCAGTCTTCAGGATCAATTTCACCGTTTTCCAGGTTTTTACAAACCACTACTTTCATACCGGCCAGCACTGCAGATGCCGGATTGGTTCCGTGTGCCGACTGTGGAATAAGTACGATATTACGGTGCTCTTCACCATTGGCTTTATGATATTCGCGTATCACCATCAGTCCAGCATATTCACCCTGTGCACCGGAATTAGGTTGCAGGGAAGTTCCCGCAAAACCTGTAATTTCAGCCAGGTCCTGCTCCAGTTCCTTAATTATTTCCTGGTAACCGCCAGCCTGCTCGGTTGGAACAAACGGGTGAACACTTCCCCAGCCGCTCCACGAGATCGGAAGCATCTGTGCTGCCGCGTTAAGTTTCATTGTACATGAACCCAAAGCGATCATGGAATGTGTAAGAGAAAGATCTTTTCTCTCCAAACGTTTGATATAGCGCATCAGTTCTGTTTCCGTATGGTAACTGTTGAAAACCTCTTCCGTAAGGATTGGGTCCTGTCTCAGCAATTCTGGCGGGATGCTGTGATTTTCCTTGATCTCCAGTTTAAACGCCTGTTTTTGCTTGAAATTTGCAAACGCTTCTACCAGACAGTTTAGTTTTTCAATCGTAGTACTTTCATTAACTGAAATACTCACTATACCTTCAGAAAAATAATTAAGGTTGATCTTACGGTCACGCATCAAACGCATCAGGTTACCTTTTTCGTCTTCATGGATTCTCATCTTCACAGTATCGAAGTGAGGTTCCTCTACGACATCGTAACCCAATACAGAAAGTGCATCAGAGAGTGCATTGGCTTTGAAATGGATCTGGTCTGCGATATAGTTCAGGCCTTTCGGACCGTGGTATACACAGTACATACCGGCCATCACGGCAAGCAGAACCTGCGCAGTACAGATATTTGAAGTCGCCCTTTCGCGCTTAATATGTTGCTCGCGGGTCTGAAGTGCCATCCTAAGGGCTCTCTTTCCATAAGCATCTACGGATACACCGATTATTCTTCCGGGGATATCACGCTTATATTCTTCCTTACAAGCAAAAAATGCGGCGTGGGGACCACCGTATCCCATTGGGATCCCGAACCTCTGCGAAGTTCCCACGGCACAGTCGGCACCCATATCAGCAGGTGATTTAAGTTTCACCAATGCCATTGGGTCGCAGGCCACTACCACTTGAAGGTCGAGTTCTTTATATGCAGTAATATCATCGGAATAATCCAGAACAATCCCATTTTTACCCGGATACTGCAGCAACACACCAAAATACTGATTACTGAACTGGTGGTTTTTATGGTTACCCTCTACAATCTCAATTCCGAGACCTTCGGCTTTCGTACGCAGAACTGCCACCGTTTGAGGCAGAACAAGATCCGAAACAAAGAATTTCGTAGCTGTTTTCTTCTGCTCTTTGGTTCTGTTGGAGAAGAACATACTCATCGCTTCTGCAGCTGCAGTACTTTCGTCAAGCAAAGAAGCATTGGAAAGCGGGAAACCTGTCAGGTTGGAAATTACCGTTTGGTAGTTAAGCAGTGCCTCAAGTCTTCCCTGCGCTATTTCAGCCTGATAAGGCGTATAAGCCGTGTACCAGGAAGGATTTTCAAGAATATTCCTTTTGATAGCCGCCGGCAACAGGGTATTGTGGTATCCGAAACCGATGTAATTGGTATAGTCGGCATTTTTAGCAGCTAAAGCCGTGGACTGACGGATCAGTTCATATTCAGAGAGGGGCTCGGAGATGTTGAGCTCCTTTTCCGCTCTAATGGAAGCTGGGATGGTTTGTGAGATGAGTTCATCGATACCGGACACACCGATTCTGTCCAACATCGCTTTTTTGTCGTCCTCATTCATAGAAATGTGACGGCTAACAAACTGCTGTGTATTCATTTTTATTTAAGATTTATTTAATGGGAGTATAGGATTGTAAAATTACGGATTTTATGCATTTTGGGCAACCCTGTATTTAATCAGTTAATCAATAGCACAAAGCTTATTTATAATTAGTCTAAATTAATTATATTTGCGCCATGAAAACAGGTATTGTTCCTTTCAAGATAGCCCCGCTACTTCCTGCAGGTTCTTTTTCAGATGAAATGTACTGTGGAAAAAAGAAATGCTGTAAGAAATTCAAAACCGGTAAGCGCTGCAAAAAGTGTCCCGGAAGGCTGAAACTGGCCTAGAATTCCTGCATAATAAAATAGAGTGCTGCAGCCAGAAGCAGGATGGCAAGCAGTATCTTCATCCACGCTGAAGTGTTACTTCGCAGCGTCTCAGCCTTATTTTCCTGTTGAAAGACTTTCTCAACATTTTCGCGGAACCGTTCACGGTCATTCTCAAAGACTTCAGTTATTGTAATTCCCTTCACAGCCGTTTGGCGAGTCAATGAATTGGCGGCATGAAGGATAATGACAAATTTCCCGTTTTTAAATTCGGTAATCCTGAAAGTACGCTCGCCGTAGGCTTTCTCCAGACCGAAGGGAACGATCTTCACCACGTCGGCATTCAGCGTATTCCATTTAATAATCACTTCTTCCCCCTTCACCGCATGAACTTTATTGCTGGTGAAGCTTTTTATTGAGGAGGGCAAAGAACTGCGGCTGCTGCCTCTGCCGGAAACGATGTTATGGTCATAATTGCGGCGCGTTTGTGGATCACTCAGCGTTTCGTAAGCTTCCTGGATCTCCATGAAACGTTGGGCAAAGAAGGCATCATTGTCATTCTTATCGGGATGATATTTCATCGACAGTTTCCGGTAGGCGGTCTTGATGTCCTCCTCCGAAGCATCGTCCTTAATTCCCAAAAAATAGTAATAGTCCTTCAAAAGCTGAATATGGTTTCGACAAAAATAAAAATTAAAACTGAGGGACCCGTCCAAAAAGAAAAAACCCGGTCGCCCGGGTTATATTTTGATTTTTATCCAATTACATCCCGATAACCGGCATGGAAAGCATAAGAAGGTTTTCGCTGTCTTCAAGGCCATCCACAGGTTCTACGATACCCGGTCTGTTGGGTTGCGACATTTTCATGGTGATGTCATCAGCACGAAGAACAGACAGCATTTCTGTCAGGAATTTGGAACTGAAACCAATATTGATGTCCTCGCCGTTGTAATCGCAGGGAATCTGCATATCGGCTTTGTTTGCATATTCAGTATCTTCGGCATGCAGGTGAAGTACATTTCCGGAAAGCTTAAAGCGAACCTGATTTGTAGATTTATTGGACATAATGGATGCCCGGCGGATCGCACTCAGCAACAGGTTGCGGTTGATCGTAAGTACATTCGGGTTTTCCTTTGGAATCACTGCAGAATAGTTGGGATATTTACCATCAATCAGACGGCAGATCCAGATATTGTTGCCAAAGGTGAATTTGGCCATATTCTCGTTAAACTCAATAAGTACATCATCATTTGTGCTCGCCAGGATATTCTTGAAAATGCTCAGAGGTTTCTTAGGCATAATGAATTCCATCGGCTCGGATACGAGGTCCTTTCTTTTGTAAACAACGAGACGGTGAGAATCAGTAGAGACGAAATTGGTTTCATTTTCACCAAACTGAAAAAGCACACCCGTCATCACCGGACGCAGGGAATCGTTGCTGGTTGCAAAAAGCGTATTGCTAAGCGCTTCGGAAAGGACACCTGAAGGCAGAGACACACTCTGGGCGCTTTCGAATTCAGGAATCTCGGGATAGTCTTCCGCATTATCCAATGCCACAGAGAAGTTATCCTTTTCATCCAGAATTTCCAAAACGTTACCGGCAGCATCAGCAGATTCCTTTACAGAAAGGGTAAGCGGCTGCTCGCCGTAGGTCTTTACAAAGTCCTGAAAGATCTTGGCAGGAACCGCAAATTTGCCGCTGTCCTCAGATTTCACTTCCAGGGAAGTAATAAGGGTAGTTTCGCCGTCGGAAGCGGTTATCCTCAGACTGTTGTTTTCTAATTCAAAAAGATAGTTTTCTAAGATGGGTCTTGACTGGGAGGTTGAAATTACTCCACTAACGGTTTGCAGTGCTTTCTGCAACTCTCCACTTGACACAATAAACTTCATCTGTACAAATTATTTGGACAAATATAATGATTTGGCTTAAAATTAAAAAACTATACCGGATTACTTATCAACAATTTTGATAAATCTCTATCTTTGAAATCCAACCTTATCTATGCGAAAACCGCCACTTTTCAAAAGCTTTTTAAATGCCCTGCGCGGCATAGGTCACATGGTCGTACACGAAAGAAATTTCCGCATCGAGATGATGGCTTTGGCTGTAAATATTTTTCTGATTCTTTTCCTGAAGGTCCGTCCTGCCGATGCAGCTGTTTTATTGCTGACCTGCGGAGCAGTTTTAGCGGCAGAGCTTATGAATACGGCAGTGGAGAAGCTTTGTGACTTCGTCCACCCCGAATTTCATGTTAAGATTGGCCTCATTAAGGATATCGCAGCCGGCGCAGTGCTGCTCCTGGCTGTGACTGCTGTAATTACCGGACTTATTATTTATCCAAAATACTATTAGCGGAATTTTCTATTTGAAGTACTCTACACCATTCTTAAAGATGTTGTGGTAACTGGCTGTCGGAATATTTCTGAAAAGTCCCTCAGCAAAGCGTTCCGGGTGACCCATCCGGCCAAATATTTTACCCGATTTACTCATGAGCCCCTCAATACCAAAAAGTGAATTGTTTGGGTTGTGAGGCATACCATGTGCGACATTTCCGTCCAGGTCGATATATTGCGTTGCTACCTGACCGTTCTGATACAGTTTTTTCAAAACTTCCTCCGAAGCCATGAAGCGTCCCTCTCCATGTGAAATCGGGATCGTATACACTTCATCCTTCATACCACGCAACCACGGAGAATTGTCATTTACCACTTTAACATCCACCATCTGGGAAATATGCCGTCCAATCGCATTATGTGCCAGTGTCGGTGAATTTTCATCAAGGTCGCGAATCTCGCCATAAGGAAGCAGTCCGGATTTTACCAAAGCCTGGAAGCCGTTGCAGATTCCCACGATCAGACCGTCGCGTTCCAGTAACCTGTGAACTGCATTTCTCATCTTTTCATTCTTCAGCACATTCACAATGAACTTGGCCGAACCGTCCGGTTCGTCACCGGCAGAAAAACCACCTGAGAAAGCCAGAATCTGAGACTGCTCAATTTCCTCAATCCAGGCGTCAAGACTTTCATTTAACAGGTCATGGTTCAGATTGACCAGCGGTAAACTGGAAACCACAGCTCCCTCTTTGCGGAAAGCATTCTGCGTTTCGTACTCACAGTTGGTACCCGGAAAAACAGGAAGGAATACTTTCGGACTTGCCAGGTTTTGCTTTCCGATATTGAAAGATTTAGCCTCGCCGGCATTCAGATCTGAATCAATTTCCACTACGATCTTTTCCTTTTCAGCGGTTGGAAAAAGCTCCTCAAAAGTACCGCTCCACGCTTCAACTAATTTTGAGATAGAAATTTTTAATCCATTAATTGATAAGCTATTAGAGTCATTTACTTCACCTACTTTTTGAATCTGGGCATGGCTGATTTCTGAAGCTGTTTCAATAATCAGGCTGCCTATATTTTTGCTGAGCAGGTCTCGCTCTTCAAGGTTGACTTCCGCACCAAGCATGTTACCGAAACTCATCTTTGCAAGGGCCGCCGCTACTCCACCATCTTTAACCGTTTTGACCGAAACGATGTCGCCGTTTTTAATATGGTCGTGGATAAATTCGAAGACCTCTTTCAATGCACCGTAATCCGGTAATCCGTTTTCCTGTGGCGTATGCCTGAAGTAATAAAGGCTGTTTCCGGCCTTTTTGAATTCAGGAGAGATGATGTTCCTCTTATGACCGTTCGCGCACGCAAATGAGATCAGTGTTGGCGGAACATTAATGTCCTGGAAACTGCCACTCATGGAGTCTTTACCACCAATCGCGGCCAGGCCGAAATTCATCTGAGCATCATAGGCTCCCAATAGCGAGGCAAGTGGTTTGCCCCAATTCTCAGGCACAGAACCCAACTTCTCAAAATATTCCTGGAAGCTAAGTCGTATATTTTTATAATTGCCGCCCATAGCTACGATTTTAGCCACGCTTTCCACTACGGCATCAGCTGCGCCGACCATTGAGTTTTGCGAGGAAATATCAGCATCAAATCCCCAGCTGGCCAACGACACGGTTTCTACATCGGAGGCACCCAATACAGGCAGTGTCTGTACACTTCCTTCCATCTCGGTGAGCTGATACCTTCCACCATAAGGCATGGCCACGGTAGTTCCGCCCACGGAAGCATCAAACATCTCCGTAAGTCCTTTCTGTGAGGCCGTATTCTTACTTGCTAAGGCAGTCAGCAGATTTTCCTCAGAAAATTCCGGAGTATCGTTTATCACCTCCTGAAGGTGGGAGATCCTTGCATCCTGACGCTTCGCACAACCGTTGGTATCCAGAAAGTCACGGCTCAGATCTACAATCTGCCTGCCTTGCCAGAACATCTTCATACGGCCGGAATCCGTTACTTTGGCTACTTCAACGGCTTTTATATTTTCTTTCTCGCAAAAACCTATAAAGGCATCCTTATCTTTAGCATCAATCACGACTGCCATACGTTCCTGGGATTCGGAAATCGCCAGTTCGGTACCGTTCAAACCTCCATATTTCAGCGGAAGAATGTCCAGATTGATTTCAAGCGACTCGGCAATTTCGCCAATTGCCACTGATACCCCACCCGCACCGAAATCATTTGACTTCTTGATGAGCGTGGTCACTTCAGGATTTCTGAAAAGGCGCTGTATCTTGCGCTCCTCTACAGGGTTACCCTTCTGAACTTCGGTAGAAAGCGTATGGATTGAGGTTTCGTCCTGTTCTTTGGAACTTCCTGTGGCTCCTCCAACACCGTCACGGCCGGTAGCACCTCCCAGAAGGATTACAAGGTCGCCCACCTGCGGCTGCTCACGCTTCACGGCATCTTTTTTAACGGCACCCACCACGAATCCGACTTCCATCCTTTTGGCTTTATAACCGTCATGATACACTTCATTAACAAGTGTAGTAGCCAGACCAATCTGGTTACCGTATGACGAATATCCGTTGGCTGCCTGCTTGGTAATTGTCCTTTGCGGCAGTTTTCCCGGTAAAGTTTCAGAAATAGGTTCCAGCACATTGGCAGCTCCGGATAACCTCATGGCCTGATATACGAAGGCCCGGCCGGACAAAGGATCTCTGATGGCCCCGCCCAAACAGGTAGAGGCTCCACCAAAGGGTTCAATCTCGGTAGGGTGATTGTGTGTTTCATTTTTGAAAAGCAAATACCAGGGCTCTTTTTTGCCATCAAATTCAGCTTCAATTTCGATGGTACAGGCATTAATTTCGTCGGAAACTACAAGGTTGTCCAGTTTTCCGGTCTTATGAAAATAACGGGCACACACCGTGGCCAGATCCATAAGTGAGATCGGTTTTGCCTCGCGGCCCAGGAATTTTCTTTTTTCAAGGTAATCGCTGAAAATAGCTTCAAGTGTAGATTTAAAGTCACCGGTGAACTGAATATCAGTAAGTTCAGTTTCAAATGTAGTATGACGGCAATGGTCGCTCCAATAGGTATCAAGCACCTTCAGTTCGGTTTCGGTAGGATCGCGTTTTTCGGACTGGAAATAATTCTGGATAAACTGCAGATCATCCAAACCGAATGCGAAACCATGGTTTTGGTAGAACGTCTTTAACTCTTCTTCAGTAAAATCTATAAATCCGGTATGTGTAATAACGGGCGAAGGCTTTTCCTCCGTAGGAATCTCGAGTACGGAAAGGTCTTTTTCCTGACTTTCCACGCGATTAATCAGATGGTCTTTCACTTTATCCAAATCTGACTGAGAAATTCCGAAGAGTTCGATCACCTTTCCACTGCGGACTGTCGAAGTTTCATTACCGGTTAGGAGAGCGATACACTGCTGGGCGGAATCGGCACGCTGATCGTACTGTCCCGGAAGGAATTCCGTTGCGAAATGAGGCTGGGTCGCCGGATTATTTTCGTGCAGAATATCCGTCACAGGATCCACGAAGGTGTTGTTTACAACGAGTTTGAACCCGTCTTCATCCACACCAAAAATATCGTAGATGTTATACACCTTTACGTCCTGGATTGCCGGAACCACATTTTTGAGTTCGCTGTATATTTTAGGACTTTCAACATCGAAAATTCCTCTTTTTTCTACGAAGATTCTTTTTTTGTTAGACATTAGATGTCAGATTTTTAGATTTATAGATTTTGGCCAAAAGCCAAATATTTTATTTTGCAGAATGTGATAAAGACCGGCGCTGTTGACGTTGAATTGCATGTTGCGCCAATGTAAATAAATTACCGCATTCAATACTGTAAAAAATGCAGCCCAGAGACCGCATTTTATTATTTACACTTTCAAATCGGCCTCCATGCCGATAAGTCCGGCATATTTATCCAGAATTGGCTGCACTTCGTTCTTTACAAACTCTTCTGTCTGGATTGGCGCAAACCCAACAAAGTTCTTTGGATCCAGTACCTCCATCAGCTTTGATTTATCCATTTTAAGTGTGGTATCGTTAAGGATACGTTCCAGCAGGTCATTTTCCCTACCTTCCTCTTTCACCTTCTTTGAAGCTTCCATGGAATGTATGCGGATGGTCTCGTGGATTTCCTGACGGTCACCGCCGGCTTTCACCTCTTCCATGATGATATATTCAGTGGCCATAAACGGCAACTCATCCATGATATGTTTATTGATGCGGTTTTCATAAACCACGATACCGTTCATAATATTGTTCCAGATAAGAAGGATAGCGTCCACCGCGAGGAAAGACTGCGGAATCGCAAGTCTTTTATTGGCTGAATCGTCCAAAGTCCTTTCAAACCACTGAGTTGCAGCTACCATTGCGGAGCTTGAACTCAGTGACATTACGAATTTGGACAGCGCACCAATCCTTTCGGAACGCATGGGGTTCCTTTTGTAGGCCATCGCCGATGAACCGATCTGGTTCTTCTCAAAAGGCTCTTCTATTTCCTTTAAATTCTGCAGAAGTCTAAGGTCATTGGTGAACTTATGTGCGGATTGAGCGATATTGGAAAGTAAGGCCATCACCTTTGCATCGATCTTACGGTCGTAGGTCTGACCTGAAACACCGAAAACCTTGTCGAAACCAAAGCGCTTTGAAAGTTCTGTATCCAAATGCTTCACCTTAGCATAATCGCCTTCAAAAAGCTCCAGGAAACTTGCGGCAGTACCGGTAGTTCCTTTTACCCCGCGGAATCTAAGCGTTTCTATAAAAAACTCAAGTTCCTCGAAATCCAGGATCAGAGACTGCAGCCATAACGTAGCACGCTTCCCCACAGTAGTAAGCTGAGCAGGCTGGTAATGCGTAAACCCAAGTGTGGGAAGGTCTTTATATTTCAGGGCAAAATCCGACAGATTTTTAATCACATTCACCATCTGCTTTCTCAACAGGAGAAGCCCGTCTCGCATCTGGATGAGGTCGGTATTATCGCCAACAAATGCAGACGTTGCACCCAAATGGATAATTCCTTTTGCAGACGGTGCGGCATCACCATAAGTATGCACATGAGCCATCACGTCGTGACGGAATTTCTTCTCGTATTCAGCCGCTTTTATATAATCGATATCTTCAGCATTGGCCTTCAGTTCTGCGATCTGCTCATCCGAAATCTCAAGACCCAGATCCTTCTCAATCTCTGCCAGAGCGATCCAAAGCTTACGCCAGTTTCTGAACTTATTGTTTGGGGAAAAATTGTAAAGCATTTCCTTGCTTGAATACCGCTCTTCCAGTGGATTTTTGTACGAGTCCATTCTTTCTTTTTACTTTTTATCGTCACAAAAATACGGATTTTTAGCGGAAAATAATGGCTTAAAGCATAACAAAAGGGATGAGGAAAGGACTTTTAACAGCAACTGTCATATGGTACGGAGTCCAATACGGTTGCATGTTCAGATTTGGCGTAATATTTGAGAGTGCACCTTAGTTTAAAATAGATATCATGAAAAAGATCATACTTTCCGCAGCACTGCTAATGGGCACCGGTGGTGTTCTGCTTACTTCCACACAATCCTGCATGGCTCTGGCAACTTCAGACCTGGGACTTTCTGTCATCAAGAGGGTTCTGTTGGGAGGCGTGACGCAAATGGGCAATATTTTCGGCAATAAGCAGGCTTTCCTGCAAAATGACCTGATTGTGCGTGCACTGCCCGAAAACCTTAGAAATGTGTACAATCTACTTGAAAGGGTGGCCCCGAATTTAGCAATGCGAGGCAAGGAGTATGTGGCTGAAAGTGCTGCATATACTGTAAATATATCACAACCTATCCTTCAGAATGCAGTAAACAGTCTTAATGCGAACGATGTATCTCGGATTATGCAGGGCGGCCAGGGGATTGCCACCCAGGTTCTGCGTGAAAAAACAGAACAGCAACTGATCCAGGCCATTATGCCGAAGGTGGATGAAAAACTGAATCAGTTCGGCATCGTACGATCTATTAACACTGCTTTACAGGGTACCAATATGCTGGGTACCCTTTTTGGCGGCCAAAGCAGTTCAACCAATCTGGGTGGTAACGGTTTAAGCAGGCTGGCATCCGAACAGATGGTAAACGGAATCTTTAACATTATTGCTGATTATGAGGAGAAAAATAAATCCAGCATGTTAGGCGCCTTCAGCGGCAGTGCAGGATCAATGAAATAATACTATCTTTAGGGTCCTTTTTCAGGACCTTTTTTCATTAATAAAATTAACAGAATGGACCCATTATACGCCGATACCAGCGGACAGAATCAGGATGAATTTTACGAGTCGCTCAAAAGCAAACTTGAAGAGAATCATAATTTCCCTGAAGATTATCTTTATAAATTCATTTTCCCGAATGACAATCTGAAACTCACGGAACTGTATCAGGTCTTCGACAAAATCAAGTACACCATTTCTACACGTGAAAGTAAGAACGGCAAATACATTGCCGCCAGCATGACCGCTTTTGTAATGGATGCCAACCAGGTGATTGACCTTTACAAGAAGGTGGCAAAAATTGACGGCGTGGTAATGCTTTAACATATGAAAATCCTGGTGACCGGGGCATCCGGACTTGTAGGCAGGCAGCTGGTACCCGAACTTCGTAAACGGGGACACACGGTAAATATTCTGGTAAGAAGAAAGCCAAAAACTCCGGATGAATTTTACTGGAATTACAGGAAACGTGAACTGGACAAGGGTGCTTTGGAAGGTGTAGAAAGCATTATTCACCTGGCCGGGGCCACTATAGGTAAAAAATGGACACATGAATATAAACAGGAACTGATTTCCAGCCGTGTGGACAGCGCCAACTTTCTGTTTGACAGATGCACGCTTGCAGATCTGTCACTAAAGTCTTTCATTTCTGCCTCCGGAATCAATTATTACGGGACATTTACTTCAGACCAAATTTTGGATGAGGATTCAGAAATTGTTAAGCTGGATTTCCTAAGTGATTTGTGCAGAAAATGGGAAAGTGCCGCACTCCATTTTAAAACCATTTCCAACCGGACAGTCATCCTCAGAACCGCGCCGGTGCTATCGGCCCGGGGCGGCACACTGGAAAAACTGAACATGATCACTAACCTCAATTTGGGTAGTGGCATCGGCAAAGGAACACAATGGTTCAACTGGGTACATCTGGATGATTTAGTCAATATGTATGTTGAAGCAGCAGAAAACCCAAAATTTAACGGCAATTATAATGCAGTGGCAGATGAAATTCCCACCAACAGGGAATTTATGCGAAAGCTGGCTGAAGCACGCGGAAAATTATTCCTGCCTATAAACGTTCCTGCTTTCCTGTTAAAAATGATTTTGGGGGAAATGAGTGAAATTATCCTGGAGGGCACACGCGTAAGCAATAAAAAAATCAAATCCCGGGGATTTGATTTTAAATATCCTGAACTAACTCAGGCTTTTAAGGCGTTAACCACTTAGATTTTATTTATCCAGGAAAAACCTCACATTTTCCACAGGTCTTGCAACCATCGCTACAGAACCTTTGATCAGTATAGGACGCTGCATTAAAGACGGGTTCTCACTCAGCACATGTATCCACTCTTCCTCGGAAAGCTGCTTGTCCGCAAATTTTTCTTTGTAGAGTGTTTCATTTTTACGGATAAGACCGTCAATATCGGTGTTAAGTTTCTTAAGTACGGTGCGAAGTTCAAGTTCGGAGAGCGGATGTTCCATAAAATCAATTATTTCAAAAGGAACATTATTTTCGTCCAGATGCTCCAGGATTGCCCGGGATTTGGAACAGCTGTTGTTATGAAGGACTTTTATCACGGCAAGCAGGATTCAACGGTTATAAATTTCTAAAAAAGGCCATGCATTTCTGTTTCGATGCGCTGCAGGATATATCCAAAATCCTCAGGTCTCTCTACAAAATCCAAATCATCAACTTCAATGATCAGTAACTTTCCCTCCTTATATCCGGAAATCCAACGCTCATACTTTTGGTTTAGCTTGGACAGATACTCTATACTGATGCTCGCTTCATACTCGCGGCCGCGCTTATAGATCTTTTTCACCAGATTGGGAACATCTGATTTTAAATAGATCAGCAAATCCGGTGCCGAAACGAAAGAACGCATCAGGTCAAAAACCGCAGAATAATTGTTAAAGTCTCGGTCTGTAAGAAGATTCATGTCATTTAGATTTTCAGCAAAAATGTGAGCATCTTCATAGATGGTCCTGTCCTGGATTACACTCCGGCCACTGTCGCGGATTTCCTTTACCTGGCGGAAGCGGCTTCCGAGGAAATAAATCTGAAGCGCAAAACTCCATTTACTCATATCCGCATAAAAATCTTCCAGATACGGGTTGTGGTCCACATCTTCAAACTGGGTTTCCCAGCCGTAGTGTTTCGCCAGCATGGTGGTTAATGTTGTTTTGCCTGCACCAATATTTCCTGTTACCGCAATATGCATTATGAATGGTTGTAATTAAAAGTTATAGGATATTAAAAACCAATAAGATACACTGTTCTGACAATTGTTGCAGCTTATCGGTTCTGAACGGGGTAAAGATAGAGGTTGTTCTCTTTGATTACAAAGTAACGGGTTGAGTTTTTATCCACAATCAAAGCACCGGGCACGCGAAAGATTTCCCGTGTCTGCCCGTTATCTAAAAAGGATACGGAATCAGCGGATATGATGTAGATCCGGTCGTTCTCGCGCCGTAAGCGTTTACCGTCTTCAAATGGCAGTTCAAGTAATTTTTCTGCTCTGATATCATAAACCAGAAGCTGATGTTGCGTGAGGATATGTATCCTGTTTTCGAAGACCAACAGGTCGCGAATGCCATCAAATGAAAGGGATAGCGGCAGATTATGTACTGACTTCCCGTCGCGAAAGTTGAAGCGTATCAGGCGCTTTGTACTCTCATCCAGCAACCACACAAACTGCTGATCTTCTGCATAAGCTGCTTTAATATAACCGAAGTGGTTACGCAAATCTACGGTTTGGATTTCGTTCAGGTTTTGGTCATAATAGCGAAGAACCTGCGCATTTTCCGAAAAAGTGGGAATGTTAAGCGGATTCTGAACAGCCTGAATACGGAAAGGCAGCGTAAGCATCAGCCGGCCCTTCTGCACGCCCAGTGAATCATACTTGGTGAGACTGAAGTCTTTATTGCGGTACAGATAGATGTTCCCGTAATCATCTGCAAAAAGCTCCTTTGTTTCCCTAAGCTGCAGGGTGTCCATAGGCAATATATGCTGCGCGTTAGCCGTGCAGCATATCAGTAAAAGGATGAACTGAAATGCTTTTGAAGACATATGTTAATTCAGTTCATAGCCCGCTATAGCGGTGTTATTTAACGGCGATTTCATAAATCTTTGGCCAGTTCTTACCGGTGATAAGCATATTGTTTCCTTTGAAAGCAATTCCGTTCAAAACATCATCGTCGCCGGTAGTGTGTTTCTTCGCGATTTCGGTGAAGTCAAATTTGCCTGTCACCTCTCCCGTTTTGGGATTGATTTGCAGGATGATGGGTTTTTGCCAAACATTCGCATATACATAACCATCGTGGTACTCAAGTTCATTCAGGCGGTCATAGGCGCTTTTATTTCCGGCTACGGCCACATACCTTACCAATTTCGAAGGATCGGAGGCATCCAGAAAGTAGAGATTCTTGGTACCGTCTGAAGCAATCAGGTTTTTACCGTCGTAGGTAAGGCCCCATCCCTCACCCATTACATTTGGGTATGGAAATTCGCCTAACAGTTTCAGCGTCGCTTTGTCATAAATGAAACCTTTCTTATTTTGCCAGGTAAGCTGATAAACTTTATCGCCGATAATGGTGCTGCCTTCAGAAAAGACATCAGCCGGCTGATCTGTAGATGCAACAGGTGCAGTACTTCCCAGTGGATATTTTAAAATCTTGGAGGACCCGTTCTGTCCGTCGGACTCGTAGATCATATTACCCTCCAACTGGAATCCCTGTACAAAATTGGCCACATCGTGCGGATATTCTGCAACAACAGTGTAAGCAAACTGTTTTTCAGGATTTTTGGCGAATACATTTATCGTGGCATCCTGATTTAGAACCTCACCATTTTTCTTTTTTATGTTAAAAGTAACCGCGTTATCACCGAGGGTAAAAAAGTTAGGATCCACTACGAGCTCAGAAGTTTCCTTATCCCCGAAACTTATGGTTACTTCCGAAGCATTCTCCATCACCTCAGCCGGCAGCTGAAGTTGGTCACCAAAGTGATAGCCTGTACTTTCCATCTGGAGATTGTACTCATTCAGTGTATTAAGAATTTCTTTATCCTTGTTACAGGCCGTCAGCAGAAACAGCGCAAGCGCCGCAATGGCGAATTTACTTCTCATCCTATAATTTTTTTCCAAAAATAGGCATTTTAAAGGATATAAAGAGCCCCCCGGTAAGGGCAGGTTCTGTGCTTCAGTTACTGACGCATGAGACCGGCAGGGACTGACAGTCAAAGTGTTAATCATTAAAAACTGAAACGTCCAGTGGTACTGTACTGTTTTATTTTTTAATTTTACTGTAGCAATGACTATTGCTCTCCTTTTACACCACTTCATTTCATTAACCTAAAAAACCATCATTATGAAACAAAATCTACTTCTGAAAGGCCTGCTGCTGGTCTGCACAACTATTGTCGTTAACTGCTCACGTGACTGCGGTCCTGCACCCGCCAAGTGCAGTGATTTACCGCCAACCAATGAGATTTGCTCAGCCAATTTCACCAGGTGGTTTTACAATGAAGGCAGCAGTAAATGTGAACAGATTACCTATACCGGATGTTCGCAGAAGGGTTTTGAAACCTTACAGGAATGTGAGGCCTGCAAATGCAGATAGTTCCGTAAGGATATGCCGGCGCTGTAGCTTTCCGTGATGGAACAGCTCAGATTAGGCTGAATAAACCTACTTACTCAAGTTTAACCAGGACATCTACCAGGTCCTGCAGAACCCGCAGTGCTACAAATTGCGCAAAATCATTACGCTGAAGATGTGGCAAATAAAGCTTCTGAGTCTTTTCAAATGTTCTGGTGCGTATGGAGTAATAAACGGTACCTATTTCATTATCAAATTCATCTGTGGAAGGACCGGCTACTCCCGTGGTCGAAAGGGCAATATCTGTGTGAAACAAATTAAGACACCCTGCACTCATTTCCTGTGCAACTTCTTCTGAAACGGTAGTCTTCTCTGAGATGGTTGCTGCAGAAACGTTCAGGATCGCCATCTTTTTATGGTAATCATAAGGAATAATACCGCCCAAAAAAAAGGCAGAACTGCCCGGCACGGAAGTAAGTAGCCGTGCCAGGGCTCCGCCTGTACAGCTTTCTGCGGTGGAGAGGGTTAAATTTCGGGACAAAAGGATCTCCTTCAGGATTTCCTGAATTTCGTTACCGTTCCAGGAAATGACGTTCTTTCCTATCAGTGGCTGAAGTTTCTGAACTTCTGCATCCAGGTTCGCGTTCAGAACTTCAAGGTCCGGCCCACTGCAGTTCAGCCGCAGTTTGATCCTGTTGCCGACGGGTAGGTACGACAAAGAAATGGATTGTGGCAGTGCCAGTTCCCAACTTTCAATCTGCGCGGAAAGTAAACTTTCCGGAATTCCCACTACTGTAACTGTACGTGTAACAAGGTGATTAACCGGATTTCGTTCAACCAGGAAAGGAATTATCTTATCTTTTATCAGGGGTTTTACTTCATAAGGAACACCAGGCAGACAAAACACCAGATTGCTGTCCTGCTCCATCATCATGCAGGGGGCGGTTCCGTTTTCATTTTGAAAAATCCGGGCGCGCGAGAGTACCATAGCCTGGGGTTTGTTAAGTTCCAAAAGATGCTCACGCTTCCGCTTAATAAAAAGTTTTTCAAGATGACTGAAGGTGGCATCATCAAATACCAGCTGATCATCAAAAAACTGCGCAAATGCTGTTTTGGTCCTGTCGTCCTTTGTAGGTCCGAGACCGCCGGTGGTAATCACCACTTCTGCAGAAGTACATGCAGTTTGAAGAGCAGCCTTTATGGTTTCCACTTCATCTGCGACGGTCAGGATCTGAGTAACCGGAATCCCGATCATTTTCAGCTGGCCGGCAATATAGCTTGAATTTGTATCTACGGTATCTCCGGACAGGATTTCGTCGCCTATAGTAATCAGAACTGCTTTCATCAAATAAAATTGTGGCTCAAATTTAATGTATTCCAGCAAAAAATGGCAGTGCCAATTAAGTGGACTGCATTTCAATATTTATTAGTGATTTGTGCTTCTCAATCCTGTCGTTGCTTTAGTCTCTATTGGTTCAATTCTTGTTGATGAGTGAGGACTTACTGTTGAACACTAAATTCCAAAGATATGATTACCGTAATTCCTGATGTACCTGAAAATGTGGCTGCGTTTAAAGCCACCGGCGAAATCTCACAGGCCGATTTTGAAAACCTTGTTTTTCCTCATGTAGAGGCAAAAATAAATGCATTTGATGAACTGAACTATCTACTTTTACTGGATACCGACCTGGACAACTGGACGGCCGGCGCCTGGTTTCAGGATGTCCTTTTAGGCATGAAAAACCTTACCAAATGGAACCGTGCGGCGATTGTAACCGACAATAAAGGTGTACAAAACTTCACAGACATCTTCAGCGTACTGATGCCGGGTGAATTCCGGTCTTTCCCGAAGGAGTTTCTGCAGAATGCTGTATTTTGGTGTGCAAACGGAGATGAAGTTGACGGAGATTAATTCACCATCCACATATAAAACAGTTAGCGCCGAAACTCCTTTTTCGGCGCTAACTGTTTTTTCAGAGTTAACAGCAATCTATTTCAGCACATCTGCCAAAAATGCTGCCATTTCCTTCCATGATTTTTGATCAGCGTCCCTATCGTAGGCAATCGGAATGTTGAATTTCTTTCCTGTAGCTGTAGAAGTGGGGTTCGTAAAAGCATGGAGTGCGCCGGGATAGTTTACAAATTTGTAGTAAATTCTTGCACTGTCCATTTCACTTTTATAATCTGCAATCTCTTCCTGTGACACAAAAGTATCCGCTGCACCGTTAAGAACCAAGTATTTCACTTTATTATTTTTGGCCCGAATTCCGGTTTTAAGATTACCGTGAAAACTCACCACTCCCTTGAAATCGCTGTATGTCCTTCCCATATTAAGCGCCTGTGCGCCTCCGAAGCAGTAACCAATTATGGCCATCCTGGTGTGGTCCGCATTTTCCGAAATGATCACCCTGTTTTTTGCGGCATCAAACATCCGCCGGGCATCAATCGGGATTGTGTAGAAGTGCGAAGATAATTTCTGTGCTTCTTCCGGCGTCTCAACCACTTTACCTTCGCCGTAATAATCCACTGCCACCGCATAATAACCGAGTTCTGCCAACTGCACCGTGCGGTCTTTAATATAGTCATTCAGCCCCCACCACTCCGGCAGTACAAATACGACAGGCAGCGGTCCGGGAAGTTCAGGATTATAAGCCGCAAAAGACCTGTGCGTCACTCCATTGATGCCATAGGAAAGTTCTTCGCTTTTAATTGAAGATTTTTTTTCTGAAGTGGAAACGGCAGAACCTTCAGTAGTTGTTTTTTCACCGCATGACAAGGTGAGGAGCGACAACAGCGCCCACAGGTAAACAGGAAATTTCATATCAAAATGTATTTGGTGAACTAAAGTTATCCATTTCCTGAACATTCCGAAGCATTTTTTATACTTAAACCGGCAAAAAAAGCTGCATATCTGCAGCCAGGTTATTTTCTTCTATTTAATGAATATGCTTTTCGGCATGGTAGGAACTCCTAACCAAAGGTGAACTCTCGACATGTCTGAACCCCAGACTTCTGGCAAAATCGCCAAATTCGGTAAACTCATCAGGCGTCACGAACTTTTTAACGGGAAGGTGTTTTTTTGTGGGCTGCAGGTACTGCCCTATGGTAATGACATCTACATTGGAGTTTCTGATGTCTTCGATGGTCTGGAAAACCTCGTCGCGCTCCTCACCCAGGCCAAGCATGAGGCCCGTTTTGGTCCGGTGTTGCCCCGCTTCCTTCAGATAGCGTAGAACCTCCAGACTTCTTTCGTATTTGGCCTGTATCCGCACTTCACGGGTAAGACGTTTTACTGTTTCCATATTGTGTGAGATCACTTCCGGCGCCACTTCTACCAGGCGGTCTATATGCTTTGTAATTCCCTGAAAATCCGGAATCAGCGTTTCCATTGTGGTGCCAGGAGATATCCTGCGAACGGCATTCACTGTTTCGGCCCAAAGTATGGAACCCATATCCTTCAGGTCATCCCTGTCTACCGAAGTAAGCACTGCATGCTTAATCTTCATCAGCTTGATGGATCTGGCCACCTTCTCGGGTTCGTCCCAGTTTACATCCAGTGGTCTTCCGGTCTTTACGCCGCAAAATCCACAACTGCGGGTACAGATATTACCAAGGATCATAAATGTGGCCGTTCCTTCGCCCCAGCATTCACCCATATTGGGACAACTGCCGCTCTGGCAAATGGTGTTCAGTTTATATTTATCGACAAGGCTACGGAGTTCACGGTAATTTTTTCCTGTAGGAAGTTTTACGCGGATCCATTTAGGCTTTTGAATGGTGGTATCTACAACAGTGTCGTTCATCATTAAAAATAAAGTGCAAAATTACGAATTTAGAAATTGACCACTCAGTCTTCATACTCATTGGTCTTCAGCAGTGCTGAAAGTACTTTCTTGGCCCTCATGATCCTCACTTTTGTATTGGAAACAGTGAGGTTCAGTTCTTCTGCGATTTCCTTTATGCTTTTCTCCTCAAAAAACCTCAGGCGGATAATTTCCTGGTAATTTAGGTCCAGAGACGCAATAACGGCCAGGATCTGCTTCTGCTCCTCTTCGGAAATCAGAAGTTCCTCAGGTGACCGCGCAAACTGATCGCGGATTTCGTCGAAACTGTTTACAGCATCTTCGTTTTCACGGTTTTTTCTTCGCCAAAAATCAATCACCGTATTCTGAGCGATGGTGAGAACCCATGTCTTGAACTGGAAATTGGGATCATATAGATCCAGCTTATTCAGGACTTTCGAGAAAACATTTACGGTAATCTCATCGGCGTCGATCTCATTTCTGACTTTCTTCATCACGAAAGAAAAAACATCTACCCAAAACAGGTTGATGAGGTGAGTCTGCGCTTTCTGATCCTTCTGCTGTGCGCTGCGGATAAGTGTGATAAGTTGTCCGTCTTTCATATGAAGGGTAAAAATACAAATTAAAAAACGATGGTGGGTGAGCTGTTGCAGCAAAAACATGGCCGGAATTCCTTACCATTATATTTGCTATTTTTGATGAAATTACTTTCAGATGAAAACCCCGCTTTTCCTGTTCATGCTTTGTTCCCTTAGCTTGGGAGCGCAGAAATATACCAAATCAGATTCGCTGAAAGGATCTGATAATGCCTACAGAAATTTCTGGGATGTTAAAAAGTATGAACTGACCGTGGAGGCCGACTTTGACACAAAGATGGTCAGCGGAAGCAACATTATACATTTTGATGTAATAAAAAGGGTTAAAAATCCCATATTTCAGATTGATATCCAGCAGCCGATGAAAGCGGAGCTTATTCAATCCAGTTTTAAGATTATCAAGACGGAGCGCCAGGGGGACTTTCTGTGGATCCACGCGGACGGAACTTATGAACCCACCAAAAATTACCGGATGGAAGTCTTCTATTCAGGAAATCCTACAGTAGCACAGAATGCTCCCTGGGACGGCGGCTGGGTGTTCAGCCGGGATGAAGCCGGCAGGCCGTTTATGAGTGTGGCGCAGGAAGGAATTGGAACTTCCGTGTGGCTTCCTCTTAAAGACCACTGGGCTGACGAACCAGATAACGGTATCCGAATGAAAATAATCACTCCGAAGGAACTGGTGGGTGTCGGAAACGGCAGACTGGTCAGGACTGAAACCGTGAATGATAAAAAACACTATATCTGGCAAGTAAAAAGCCCCATCAACGCCTATTCTATTGTGCCGAACATTGGGAATTATGTGAATTTTAAAGATTCTTACAAAGGTGAAAAAGGACAGCTGGATCTGGATTACTGGGTTCTGAAACAGAATCTGAAAAAAGCCAGAACACAGTTTTCTCAGGTGAAACCTATGATGCAAGCTCTTGAGTACTGGTTTGGACCCTACCCTTTTTACGAAGACAGTTTCAAACTGGTGGAAAGTCCCTATCTGGGTATGGAGCACCAAAGTAATGTGGCCTACGGGAATGGTTACGCTAACGGTTATTTGGGCAGGGATTTATCGGGAACCGGAGTTGGTTTGAAATGGGATTTCATCATTATACACGAAAGCGGACATGAATGGTTTGCCAATAATATCACAGCTAAAGACAAAGCAGACATGTGGATTCATGAAGCGTTTACCTCCTATTCTGAAACACTTTTTACAGAAAATTTCCTGAGCCGCAAGGATGCAGATAAATACGTACTGGGAACAAGACAGAACATTCAAAATGACCTGCCTGTAATCGGCGATTACGGCGTAAGGAATACGGGCAGCAGCGATATGTATTACAAAGGTGCCAATATGCTGCACACCATCCGTACGCTCATCAATGACGACCAAAAATTCAGAAGTATTTTGCGCGGATTGAACAAAGAATTCTTCCATCAGACGGTTACTACCCGTCAAGTGGAGAATTATATTTCAGAGAAATCCGGTCTGGACCTTTCCACGGTTTTCGACCAATATCTGCGTACAACTTTAATACCCACATTGGTTTATAGACAGAACGGGAAAATTCTGGAGTTCCGCTACGAAAACACGGTGAAAGACCTGCAGCTTCCGCTACGGATTAACGAAACCCAGGTTATACGGCCCAATGCGGCCTGGCAGAAGGTTAATCTGAACTCTTCAGCTCCGGTTGTGTTTAACAGAAATTATTATGTTGAGTACCGAAAAGCAGACTGATTCTTATTTTCGTAGGATTACCCTAAAGGTCGTTCCCTTTCCGAGATCCGTTTGCGGAATGCGGATGTCGCCGCGGTGATATTCTTTTACCACACGTTTTGCCAAACTAAGGCCCAGTCCCCAACCTCTTTTCTTGGTGGAATATCCCGGCTTAAATACATTTGCCGCCTGCCTCGCAGTAAGTCCGCAACCCGTATCGCGAAAGTCAACGATAATGTTGCGGCCACGCTCATAGGCCAGGATCTCAAGTTTTCCCTGACCTTTCATCGCATCAACAGCGTTTTTAACCAGATTTTCGATCACCCAGCTCAGCAAAATGCGGTTATGCGGAATGATGATCTGTCGCGCAGGGAGGTTAAGTGTAAAATCAATCCGGCCGGAAATGCGTTTTTTCAGGTAATCATAGTTCTGCTGTATGGTCTCAGAAAGATTCATATCATTCAGCTCCGGAACTGAGCCAATTTTGGAAAAGCGTTCAGAAATGGTCATTAAGCGGTTCACATCTTTTTCAATCTCGGCGGCCTCCTGGGAATCGGGATTATCCATCCGCATAATTTCGACCCACCCAATCATTGACGAGAGCGGAGTACCGATTTGATGCGCAGTTTCCTTAGCGAGGCCTGCCCACAGGAATCCTTCATCGGTTTTTTTTATCGTGCGCAAAAACCAGAATGAGAACAGCAGGTAAGCAAATATGAAAAGTCCAAGCAAGTATGGTGACCACCGCAAATCGTTGAGCAACCGCGAATTGTCGTAATATACAAACTGATTATTACCGTCAGGAAACTTGAGTTCGATGGGTTCATAAGTTTTACCCATGTTTTTGGCTAATTCGGCTATAGCAACGGCATCATTCTCTATTTCGGGTGGAATGTTACCATGGAACATAGGTCTGTTCTCGCGGTCAAGTATAATAACAGGAATGGTGCTGTTGGAACTTGTAATTTTAAGAAGTAAATCCTGAACTTCGGGATCCGGGGCAACTACATTCTGCTGAAATTTGATCGCACTTGCGAATAAATCTATCCTCTTAATCTCTTCCTTACGTAAGTAATCAATCAGCATTACGGACGAAATCACGATTGCCGAGGTCACTACTGTGAGTAACCCAAAGACGAACCACTGGTTGAGCCTGGAAAGAAAAGGTCTTTTCAAGAAAAATTATTTTAAGATGTTCAGAACTTTATAGAGCGCATCACTCACATTGCCCCCCTGATAATTGTTGATGATGATAGAATATACATATTTTTTTCCGCCGGAGGAAGTGTGATAGCCCGCGAATGATTTGATGTTTCTGATGGTACCGCTCTTCATCTTCATACCGTTCTGTTCCGGAAAGCCATCAAAATAGCTGTTGAACCAGGGTTGTTTTCGGGACCATAGTAAAGCCTGAACCTCGGCCCGTGCGGACACGTAATTCTGAGGTGACAGACCGCTCCCGTCGGCAAAATTAATCATCGCACCATTGATGCCTTTATTCTTCCAAAAATCCTTCATGAAATCAATTCCCTCATCAAAGCCTCCCACACCTCTTTTCTCTTTCGCCATGGTCTTTACAAAAGTTTCGCCGTACAGGTTCACACTTTTTTTTAGGAACCAGTAAACGATCTTGTCAAGCGTTGGCGACTGCCATGTAAAAAACACGTTTGATTCGGGTGCTTTTTGGATTTTCAGCCCATTTATCAGTTGACTGCTGTTGGTGATAACATTGCCTGTAAAGATGATTCCACTTTCGCTAAGCCAGGATTTTATCTCCATGCCCAACTGCATGGGCGGATTGGGAAGTGCGCCCGAAACCGTTATTGCTTTCGCAGGTAGGGTTCCATTTATCAGGGCTACCTCGGAATGCGGTGCAGTGAAAATAAGACTTTGGTCCGAAGATCCCGCCACCTTTACCTCATTAACCCACTTCAGACCATGCAGCGGAATATTAAAGTCTTTGATTTCACCATTCCGTAGGTTTACATCAAACTGATTCTCGCGCCAGTTCACACTCCAGACGCCGGCACCGTAATAATTCCCCATATCATCCCAGGGCCAGCCGCCCGGCACGGTTTGAAAATCAAAATATGTATCGTCAATGATTAAATCGCCGGCAATACTGGTAATTCCCTGTTTATTCAGCCCATCAATCAGCTTGCGGCGGAAATCTTCCGGTTTATGACCGTCGTAGCGCCAGCTTCCCAGTGTTGGATCACCGTTGGAGCTTATAAAGAGATTTCCGTCAAGTTTGCCGGAAGTAATATTGCCGGAATAGGAGGCTGTTGTCCTATAGGTATAGTTTTTTCCTAAAGTTTCCATCGCTGCAGCTGCCGTAAATATTTTCTGGGTTGAGGCGGTAGACAGTCCCTTATTTCCCTGATATTCATAGATGAATTTACCATTTTCATCTGCAACATAAAAAGACAGGTTCGCTGAATAAGCTGCCGGTGTTTCCATCAGATTTTTGATAGCGGCATCCAGTTTCTGTGGTATTTCCTGCGCATAAAATACCTGGCCACCCAGCACTGCGACAGCAATCAGGTGTTTCTTTTGAATACTAATCATAGTCAAATATAGTAAAAGCGGTGGCAATAAAAGGTGGTCAATTAGCTGAGTAAATGAAAAACCCCTCCAACCGCAGAGGTTGAAAGGGTTATCTGAAAAGATTTGAGGAGTTAATTTACACTAACGACCTCAGTAATTTCGGGCGCATACTGCTTAATTGTATTTTCGACGCCCAGCTTCATTGTCGAAAAGCTCATAGGACAGCCGTTACAGTTTCCCTGAAGTTTAACGATCACCTTGCTGCCTTCCACATCAATCAGCTCTATGTCTCCCCCATCCTTGTTAAGGAAGGGACGTATGCTCTCCAGTGCTTCTAGCACCCTGGTTACAGTGGCTTCGTGTACGATATTACTTTCCATATTTTGTGTCGGGGTGGTGCTGCTTCCAGACCAGATTCCCTTATTATTTTGCTTTTGGTGAACAACCAGCCATAGTTGTTATCTTTACGGCCTCTGTAGGCGGAAGGTTTTTATTTCTTTCCACCAGACTTTCAATCATACTTTTGGCGGTTTCAACGTAGATTTCTGCAATCTTAGAATTTTCCTGCAATGCGGCCGGACGGCCCACATCACCTGCTTCACGAATACTCTGAATCAGAGGTATTTCTCCCAGAACAGGAATACCGATATCTTCTGCAAGGTATTGGGCACCCTGTTTCCCGAAGATGTAATATTTGTTCTCAGGAAGCTCCTCCGGTGTAAAATAGGCCATATTCTCAATCAGACCGAGAACAGGAATGTTAATGCTTTCCATCTGGAACATGGCGATACCCTTTCGCACGTCGGCAAGAGCCACATGCTGCGGTGTACTAACAATCACCGCTCCTGTTACAGGTACTTCCTGGATGATGGAAAGGTGAATATCTCCGGTTCCCGGCGGAAGGTCGATCAGCAGAAAATCCAGTTCGCCCCAATGTGCATCACGGATCATTTGGTTGAGCGCTTTGGACGCCATTGGTCCACGCCAAACCACCGCCTGGTTGGCTCCGGAAAAATATCCGATGGACAGCATTTTCACGCCGTAATTTTCAACGGGCTGCATCAGGTTCTTACCGTCAACTTCCACTGAAAGTGGTTTTTCACCTTCTGTATCAAGCATTGTCGGTACTGAAGGGCCGTAAATATCAGCATCTAAAAGACCAACTTTGAAGCCCATGTTTGCCAATGTAACCGCCAGGTTAGCAGCAACTGTAGATTTACCGACACCTCCTTTACCGGAAGCAATGGCGATTATATTCTGAATTCCGGGAATCTGCTTTCCTTTGATCTGATTCTGCTGAACTTCTGTAGGTTCAGGTGAAACAATCTTCAACTTCAGCACGACTTCCTCTCCAAACTGAGAGGCAAAAGCCTGCTTCATAGCAACTTCCAGCTTCTTCTTTTCGTGCATGGCCGGCGAGTGCGCGGTCATATCTATATATACCTCATTGCCCATAACCTGAAGGTTATTCACAAGGTCTTCTACTTCAATCTCTTTCAGGAATTCCTGAACGTTAGCTTTCGTCAACATAATTATATCTGAATATTGAACCGCAAAGTTACGGAATTAACGCCAATTTAGACTTAATAAAAATAAGCTTTTCTGCCACAGCTAACCAAAGTCATATTGTACCAGGACAATAAGGCTTAACAGCTGTTGCTAAGTTGCTCCTCAGGATTAGTATCCGGGTTACTCTTCCTCAAAGTTAAGTGCTGCCTGCTGGTCAAACTCACCTTCCCATTTGGCAATGACTACTGATGCAAGGCAATTTCCGATCACATTGACAGAGGTACGGCCCATATCCATAAGTTCATCAATTCCCAGGATGGCTGCAATGATGAATACCGGCAAACCGAATTGATCGGCAGTGGCGATAAGTATTATAAGAGAAGCTCTTGGAATAGCCGCCACACCTTTACTCGTAATCATAAGTGTAAGGCAAATGAGAAGCTGCTGACCGAAGGACAAATGCATGCCGGCAGCCTGCGCTACAAAAATGGAAGCCAATGACAGGTAGAGCGTGGTTCCGTCCAGATTGAAGGAATAACCGGTGGGAACTACGAAGGATACAATTTTCCGGGGAACACCGAATTTCTCCATATTCTGCATGACAACAGGAAGCGCCGCATCGGAACTCGTGGTTGCGAAGGCAATGGAAACCGGCTCCTTAATGGCCTGGATAAACTTTTTAATAGGCACCTTCATATAGAGCGCAATAGGCAGCAGTACCAGCAGCAGGAAGGCAATCAGTGCGCAGTAGAGCGTAAGGAGGAGCATAAAGAGATATTTGAGGATGTCAATCCCCATATGACCTACGGTATAAGCCATGGCGGCACCCACACCAATCGGCGCAAAATACATGATGATGTGCGTGTATTTGAACATCGTTTCCGCCAGACTGTCCACGAAATCCACCATAGGTCTTTTCTTGCGTTCCGGTAACTGAGCCAGACCGATACCGAAGATGATCGCAAATACCACGATCTGAAGAACCTGGTTGTCATAAATTGACTTAATGATGTTCTCAGGAAATACATCCCGAAAGAAAGCTGTGGTCATAAACAGCCATTGGTTATGCTCCGGAATGGCTTCCAAAGCGCGCTGGTCCGCTTCCTTAACCGCTGAAGTAGAGGGAAGATCATGGTGCGGAATTTTGGAAGCGTCGATTCCCACACCTGCCTGCGAAATATTAATGGCTGCAAGTCCGATGAAAAGGGCAATGGTTGTAGCAGTATAAAAGTAAAGTAATGATTTCCAGGCCATACGTCCTACCTGCTTAAGATCGGAATGACCGGCAATTCCGTAGACAAGGGTTGCAAAGAGTATGGGTCCCACAATGGTCTTTACCAGGCGGATAAACCCTTGGCTAAGTGGCTGCAGGGAGAGCGCTACACCGGGATAATCCCGTCCCACAATTACTCCGATAACAATACTTACCAGGATCCAGGTGGTCAGATTCTTTCGCTGTAACGCATAAGTGACCATTCCCAACACAAAAAGGAGGTGACCAAAGACAAGATAGTCGGGAGGAAGAGGGTTTAACAGATTGATTCCATGGAGCAGTACGGCAACTGTAAGTGTAAAATAAGGAAATATCCTTAGGAGTGTAGGACTCATATATTTTTTATAACAGCTACAAATATATAATTTTTCATCAGAGTGTTAACAAACATTAAATCTCGCTGCACCTCACGCGGAATGAGAGGACTGCAAACCGAAGGTCCGGAGGTATGACCTTAAAATTTAAGAAACATTTAGCCTTTAGGTGAAACAACAATCAGATAAGTATTCCTAAATTTGAGATCATTTATTCTTAACATTAAATAAATTACTATGAAAAAAACATTTGCAATGGCTGCCATGGCGCTGGCTATATCTTTTGGTTCAGTTGCCTGTAAAAAGAAAGTTTCTGATGCAGAACTTACTACCCAGGCTACAACAGTGGTAACCAGCAACCCAGGTGCAACTGTAGAAGTGAAAGACGGTACGGCCCATCTGAGCGGTACGTTCCCGGATGAAGCTTCCCGCGATGCGATGCTCAGCCAGCTGAAAGCAATCCCGGGAATAAAAGATGTGATGGATATGACCCGTATTGAAGCGCCTGTGGTGGAAACTGTGTCCGCAGTTGATCCGGCTGTTCAGCAAAAAGTTCAGGATGCGGTAAAAGATTTCCCGTCTGTTAAAGTTGAGGTTGTAAACGGAGAACTGACACTAACAGGTGACGTATCGCCTGCTCAGGCCAGAAAGATAAAAGAATCAGTAGATGCGCTTCAGGCAGGGAAAGTAAATTACAACTATAACGTTAAATAAGTAATAAAATGAGCGCATTACAGGATAAATATGCCGGTGTAATCTCTGCAGCACAGGCTGCGGGAATTTCCGGTTTACAGGTAAGGGAGCAGGACGGAATACTTTACGTTTCGGGATCTGCAGGCAGTACGGCTGCTAAAGATGCGGTATGGAACGCATTAGGTGCAATAGATACAACGTATTCTGCATCAGACATCAATCTTGACGTGCAGGTTACAGGTCTGGCGTCCGGCGCCAATCTTACTGTAAACACAGAAGAGTCCAGCCTGAACATCAGACAGGAACCATCTACCGACGCAGCCATCATTGGGAAGGCTTCCAAAGGTGAATCGGTGACACTCGTTGAGCAGTCTTCAGATGACTGGTGGAAGATCCGGACATCATCGGGAGAAGAGGGCTATGCTTACGCACGTTATCTGAAAGCATAACATCAATCTAAGTAAATATTTGAAATCCCCGAAAATTCGGGGATTTCTTATTTTTCGATCGTGCGGAAGGTAAGATTGATTCGCGGGGTGGACACTTTCTTGGTCGGTGGTAAACGGTGAAGCCAAAAGCTTTGCGTTTGGTCTTTCATTACCAACAGACTGCCATGTTGCAGTACCAACTCCACTTTCTGGCCGGTGGTTTTATGCTTAAATGAAAATTTCCTTTCAGCACCCAAACTTAGGGAGGCAATTGCGCCGTTTTTCTTAAGGTCCTTTTCACCGTCGCTGTGATAGGCCATGCCTTCATCACCAGTGTGGTAAAGGTTCAGCAGGCAGGAGTTAAAGATTTCCCCCGTTTTCTTTTCCACCATCATTTTCAGTTCCAGAAGGTCATCGGTCCACGCCAATGCTGCTTTTGTTGATTTGGAATAGGTGTATTCAAATTCCTCATCGCCATACCAGGCGACCTTTCTTTTGGTGAGGATTTTTTTGCCGAAAATAACTGCTTCATCATTTTTCCATTCAATACCTGTCAGCAATTTTTCATAAAAATCATCTGCCTGCGCCGGCTCCAGCACCCTTCCAAAATAGTGTACCGTTCCGTCTTGGGGAAGCAGATTTTCTTCCGGATCAAAACTCTCGTCAAACAGATTAAGCATCACTTAGCAAATTAAATTAAAAATAAAACTTCCCGTAAGCCCGGAAAGTTTTGAATGTACTTTTATAAAATCTCTATTTATTCAGATGATAGTAAGCCAGCATCTTATAGTAGAGCTTGGCCGCCAAAAAAGCCGTAGGCTTGGGCATAGGCGAATCCATAAGCTCTACAATATCAAATGCCACCACATTGCATTTTTCAAACACTTTCTTCAGCAGTTCCAGGGTTGGGTACCACTGCAGGCCACCCGGCTCCGGCGTTCCTGTAGACGGTGCAATAGAAGGGTCGAAAGCGTCCAGGTCAATGGTTATGTACACATTACCGGAAACCTTGGCCAAAACATCGTCTATCCAATTGGGATTGGTGGCAATCTCGTGCGCCCAGAAACACTGACCTTTAGGGACATACTGAATTTCTTCAGCATCGCAGGAGCGGATACCCACCTGAACCAGATTCAGTTTCTGCGAAGCTTCAAAAACCGCACAGGCATGATTGGAGGTGGAACCGTGAAACTCAGGTCTTAAATCGGTATGCGCATCCAGCTGCAAAACAGTAAGATTTTCGTACTTCTCACCTACCGCGCGGATGGAACCTATGGAAACTGAATGCTCACCTCCAAACAGGGTGAAAAGTTTGCCTTCATTCTGAAGAAGGTCTTTGGTTTTAGTGTACACCGCTTCAGTCATCTCCTCGGGTGAAGAATTTTCTGAAATCTCACCAGCCAGATAAACGCCTTCCAGGTAGGGTTCGGTGCCGGTTTCAATATCGTAAAGTTCCATATTCTCGGAAGCATCCAGGAAAAGCTCGGGTCCTTTGTCGGCACCTTTTCCCCAGGTTGAAGTTCCGTCGTACGGTACAGTGACAAGCATTACTTTCGAGTTTTCCAGGGTTGCATTTTCTTCCGGGATTGCTGCGTATGTTCTCATTGATGGTGGTCTTTTTAAATTTGATTTTTCGGATTTCAAAGATAATAAAATTGCGGTCACCGGCGGCCGCTCATGGCGACTGTTGCTGGATATATATATTGTACCGTTGTCTTGGTTCCCTATTATTTTAATAGTTTTGCAAAAAAAATTGAAATGCCTTTAAAAGCTGTTTTATTTGACATGGACGGTGTGATTGTGGACACTGAACCTTTACACAGAAAAGCCTATTTCCGGATGTTTGAGGATTTCGGAATTGAAGTTTCGGAGGAACTCTTTACCACTTTTACAGGCGCTTCAACCAAACGGGTTTGCAATACGCTTATTGACACTTTCGGGCTGGAAGCAGACCATGAAGATCTGGCACGTATTAAAAGGCACCATTTCAAGAATTATTTCGACACCGACCCGGATTTCGACCTGATCCCGGGCGTAAAAAGCCTTATTGAGAACTATTATGAAAACGGTGTTAAGCTCGTACTGGCTTCGTCGGCACACATGAACACCATCAACTGGGTGTTTGAGAAGTTCGAGCTTGAACCCTATTTTATCGGAAAAATTTCCGGTGCAGACCTTCAGGAATCCAAACCGCACCCGGAAATCTTTGAACTGGCTGCTGACATGGCCGGTGAACCCAGGGCCAACTGTATGGTAATCGAGGATTCTACCAACGGGATTGAGGCCGCGCATTCCGCCGGAATTTTCTGTACGGCTTACCAAAGCGCGCATTCAAAGAATCAGGACTATACCAAAGCCAACCTTTCGGTATTTGATTTTGCAGATATTGAGTTTGAGAAGGTGAAGAAGTATTTTTAGAAGTCAGTTCTTAGGTATTTTACGGAACAATGATATCAAACAGATACATCTCTTTGTCAATGGGATTGTTAAATTTTGACGTAATCTTTTTCATCAGTTCCTCCTGCTGTTTTATTACAGCCGGCGACGACGTTTTGAAGTTATAGTGAAATGTGTCGCCCCAGATATTTTTGTACATTATACTGTGATGTCCAGGGTTTTCCAGAAACTCTTTAATCTGCTTTGAATATCTTTCTTTCGTAATATTTGTTTTTGGCAACTTTATTTCCTTAGTCTTAGTAGATTTTTGGATTCCGACAAAAGTAATCTCATAATCCATGTCGCTGGAAATTGCTTTATAAACCATTCCTGGGAGGCCCGAAAAAAGATAAGGTCCAACAAAAAGAGGCACATCCTCAGTATAGAAAATAGCCCACTCCCGTCCTCCAGCATTTGTCCAGGCCTGCTTTATCCAATAATTTTCAAGTTTACCCGGACTTGTCTTTACTAATTCATATGCAGGAGCCGGCTCTTCATAAATATAGGTAGCACCGTTAAAGTCCGCTGAAACCAAAGATTTTTTGCCTGAAAGATCTTTGTAAACCTCAAACTTTAAGTTCGGTAGTTCATAACTGTCAGAAAGTGCAGGGTCATTAGCCTGTACCATTGAATCAAGTTTCTTCTGATCCTGACTGAAAAACCTGCTTTTGAAATTATCAACCTCCAGCATCATATATTCGGTTTTCCGTTTCTTAACATCAGCCACCGGCCGGTAGCTTACCTTATAAAGAATTGAGTAAGATTGGCCAAAAAACATTGAGGTTACAAAACAGAGGACAAATGGAAGTAGCGTGGAATATTGCTTCATAAAAATGTTATTAATTGTTGTGACTTAATCATGACTAATATATAATTAATTATACAAAATAGGAACAGGCCTAGAAACTGAATTGTAAGAGTACGTGGAGATTCCTGCGGAATGACAGAGACGGCAGTACCTATTTAATGCAATAAGGCCGATGTTGCTTCCAATTCAACAAGGCAAACGTGAATTATCACTCCAACCCTGTCATTCCGTAGGAATCTAAACCCAATAAAAAGGACTGCGTAGAGATTCCTGCAGAATGACAAAGACGGCATTACCCGTATAGGACTATGATGACGTTATTGCTTCCAACTCAACCGGAGATCCTAAGTTATCTTTCAACATCTGTCATTCCGGAGGAATCTAAACTACTTATAGGGACTGCGTAGAGATTCCTGCGGAATGACAAAGGTGCCGTTGAATCATTTTACAATCAGTAAAATGCGCAGATACCGGTTAATTACTAAAGGGGGAAAAGGGACCCACCGGATCATAGCCCCGATTGCAGCGGAAATCCTTTTT
>JAEWIR010000033.1 GCA_023386965.1 Bacteroidota bacterium | reverse complement strand
TGATATCAGATGGGAGATGGGAGAGGATAGAAGTTAGAAGCTAGAAGTTAGATGGGAGAGGTTAGATATCAGATTAGGCGAAAGAAATCTGTGCAGCTTACAGCCTATTGCTTACAGCTTACAGCTTACAGCTGATGGCTGACTGCTGATAGCTGACCGCTGACCGCTGACAAGCATAGCGCAGAAACCAATCACCAATCACCAAAACAAATACTCCTAAAACAGTGTCAGCGGCATTTTTTCCGGCTCCAGATTTTCTGCAGTTAATGCAGGATCAAAAGCGGGATAGGTGAAATTTTCAATCGGTTCCTCATTCAAAAACCTGTGAGCCATTTCCCTGTCCAGGCAAATCGGCATCCGGTGTTTGGAGTTGTGTATCGCCGTCATCAGTTCATTGGCCTGTGTAGTTACTATGCCAAATCCAATTTCGTTATTGTCCCAAACATCGAATAGGCCCGCCAGGTAGAAATGGCCGGCTTTTTTCCAGTGCATTCTGTGTTTTATCTTCAAAGGGGTCTTCTTTCCGGGATTACTCACATGCATCCAGTCATAAAAACCACTCACGGGAATGACACAGCGGTTACCCAGGTAAGTTTTGTAGAGAGTAGGAGCTTTTTCGGCGGTGAGATTTATTCCCAGAGCCGGCCGGTCTCTTGGAATTTCCCTGTTCAGGCCCCAGGTGGCGTGGGTGATCTTTCTTCCGCAATGGTCCAGTACCACAGGCAGGGCAGGCCTGTCAAAAGCATTGACCTCTGTGGCTGAGTAATACTTTTCCTCCGCTTCCTCAGCATTCAGTTCCTCTGAAATTTTTTCCAGTGAAATACCGAAATTATCGACTCTGTTGCACATTTTACTACAATTATAAAGTCAAATATAGAAAATTGGAAGTTAATCAGTGCTCTTGCTGGCGTTTCAATCCCGTCAGTACGAATGAAATCAATATTAAGGATTTCGCTGTTGTTTATTTATTATATTTACCACAGTACTGGAGTAAACTCCTTCAAATAAAATTCCGTATTGAATAATTTTAAACCACGGCCTTGCAGCAAACTTACTTCTGTTTTGATATTTTTCTGTTTGTTGATCTCAGGTATACTGCAGTCCCAGAGTTCAGAAGAGTACACCATTGTAAAGACAAATAGCGGTAATGTGAAAATACCAGGACAGTGGCAGAAGCTTAATACGGAGGAGGACTCCGGTCAAACATTTTTTGTTAACTCTGAGAAGGTAATTTTTGCAGTTGCCCAAAATGCGAAGAAGGCATATCCTTTTTTTACTGTGGGTAAGAAAAACTTTGAGTATGTAAAGGACTTTTACACTTGGGATTCAGATTACATGATTGAGAATAACTTTAAAACCTCAAAAATAAAAGAGAATCCTAAACAAGAATATATTATTTGGAAATATAATGCTGGTAAATTAGATAACCTCTTTTTGTTCGGCTCCAATAAAGAGGCTTTTTTAAATCTTCTTGTTTATACCGACAAGTGGAGTGAAAATGAAAAAATTCTTTTTCTTGAAAAGATCTATATACTCAATAAATACGATGTACGGGCAAAATAACTGGCTCTTGCACTAGCATTGATTTTATTAAGAGAGTATAGCAACGTTACTTCCCCAAACCATTCACCCTTTTCAGCTCATTGATTTCCTTTTTCAGGCTTATAAACATGTCTTTTATGGAATTCATGTCCAGGCCGCTGCCGCCCAGTTCTTCGGTGTTGATGCTGCAGGCGTATTCCCAGATTTCTAAAACCTGCGACTTGGGGATTTCGTAGGGCTCGTAAAAATCATTGTCCGGAGTTACCGAAATGCTTTTGGCAAAACTTTTCTGAAACCTTTTATAGGTAATCCCTTCATTTCGCGTAATGAAGATATACGTCTTGCCCTTTTTCAGGTCAGCAATGTTTTCCACATATTTGCCCACCACATAGGTGCCGTCATTATAGGGCGGCATGGAATCACCCTCCGTGGGAAAGGCCCTGTACTTTCCGTTCCTCAGGAAGGGCAGGGAAAGCGACTGTAGGTTCTCGATATACTCCGGGTCCGAATAGCCGTTCAGATACCCCATTGAAGCCTTTTGGGGGATGATCTCAATCTTGTTTTCACCCTTGCCATCCACGGTAATAGGCAGAATAATCCGGTTGTCTGCCAGGGTAAGTATCCTGTCTATCGGATATTTGGCCAAATCCACCGTAAGGAGCAAATCCAGGCTGATTTTAAAGTATTTGGACATGCTGATGAGAACGTCTATGGGCGGTTCATTGGCACCATCTTCATATTTCGCGTAACGGCCGCGGGTAAGTTTCAGGCTGTCGGCCAGTGCCTGCTGGGAGAGATTCAGCTGACCTCTCAAATACCTGATGTTTTCTGACAGTATTGACATTGCTACAATTTATAGCAGCAAATATAGTGTTTTTTGTAATAAAACATAATAATTTTGTCCCCATGGAGAGAGCAATTGTGCATATGGATCTGGATACTTTTTTTGTCTCCTGCGAAAGGGTGATTAACTCTGAGCTGGTGGGCAAACCCGTTATCATTGGCGGTGGCGACAGAGGTGTAGTGGCTTCCTGTTCTTATGAAACAAGGTATTTTGGCGTTCACTCGGCCATGCCCATTAAGATGGCGCTGAAGCTTTGCCCGGAAGCCAGGGTCATTAAAGGCGACATGGAACTCTATTCCAGGATGTCGCAGGAAGTAACGGAAATTATCCGCGAGAAGGTTCCTGTGCTGGAGAAAGCCAGTATAGATGAGTTTTACCTGGATCTTACCGGGATGGACAGGTTTTTCGGCTGCTACAAATGGACCGGCGAAGTGGCGGGTGCGGTGATTAAGAACACCGGCCTGCCCATCAGTTTTGCACTGTCCACCAATAAGACGGTTTCAAAAATAGGTACGGGCGAGGCCAAACCGTTGGGTAGGTTTGAGGTCCGCGAAGAAGGCATCCGCCCGTTTTTGAACCCGCTGTCCATCCGCAAGATTCCCATGGTGGGGAATGTGACATTCCAGCTGCTTTCCAGAGTAGGGATCCGGACCATTCAGACCCTTTCGGGCATGCCCGTGGACGTATTGCAGCAACTCATAGGCAAGAATGGTAAGGAGCTCTGGAAAAAGGCCAACGGCATAGACGAAACCCCTGTAATTCCTTATTCAGAGAAGAAATCCATCTCCAAAGAACATACTTTTTCTACAGATACTATTGATATGGACTCCGTAAAAAGCATTATTACGGGAATGGTGGAAAATTTGGCCTTCCAGCTTCGGGAATCAGGGTGGCTTACCTCTACCGTGGCCGTAAAGATCCGTTATTCCAATTTCGATACAGAAACCAGGCAGTTCAAAATAGCCTATACGGCGGTAGATCATACCCTTACCCGGGTGGCGCTGGATCTTTTTAATAAACTCTACACCAGGCGTATGAGACTCAGACTGGTAGGAGTGAAGTTTACCGGCCTTGTGCACGGGAACCATCAGATGAATCTCTTTGAAGATACCGAAGAGCTAATCTCGCTGTACCAGACCATGGACAGGATTAAGAACCGTTTTGGCAAAGCTGCTGTAGGCAAGGCTTCGGGGTTTAATTTTAACACCAGCCAGCATGTATCTTAACTGTCACAGCTACCACAGCCTTCGCTACGGAACACTTTCCATAGAAGAGCTGGTTCAGCAGGCGGATGAACTGCAGGTTTCCGCGTTGGCCCTCACGGATATCAACACGGTTACGGGGATATATGATTTTTATAAACTTTGTTTAAATAAGGATATAAAACCGGTAGTTGGAGTAGAGATAAGGGAGGGAAATGAACTTTTTTATATTGCGCTGGCAAAGTCTCAGAGCGGCATTGGCGAAATAAACCGTTTGCTCACCGGTCATAACTGCGAAAACACTCCGCTGCCCAAATGCAATCCCGATTTCAGTGAGGTGTATGTGGTGTATCCGCTGGAGAATGTGCCGGAGAAACTTCTGGAACATGAATTCATAGGAATCCGCCCGGAACAGCTTAATCTGGTCTTCAATTCGATGTGGAAAAGACTGGTACATAAAATGGTGGTTCTTGCGCCGGTTACGGTACGTACACGCCGCGATTATAATCTGCACCGGATTCTGAGGGCAGTAAACCACAATGCCCTGATCAGCAAATTGACTGAGGCGGATTTCTGCAAGCCGCACGAGGTCCTGAAGCCTGTTTCCGAACTGCGGGACACTTACCGCAACTATCCGCAAATCCTGGCGAATACCGAAAAGGTCCTGGCAGATTGTCACTTCAGTTTCGACTTCTCTACTCCCAAAAACAAAAAACATTTTACGGGAACTCAGGCGGGAGATGAGGAGCTGCTGCGCACTTTGGCTTATGAAGGCCTCAAGAAAAGATATCCTGCCGGACACACTGCCGCCCGATTGCGGGTGGAAAAGGAGCTGAAGGTCATTAACAGCCTCAATTTCTGTGGATATTTCCTCATTACCTGGGATATTGTTCAGTACAGTAACAGGATGGGTTTCATGCATGTAGGACGGGGCAGCGGCGCCAACAGTATCGTGAGTTACTGCCTGGGAATTACGGATATTTGCCCCATTGAACTGGATCTTTATTTTGAAAGGTTCCTGAACCTGAACAGGAACAGTCCGCCGGATTTCGATATAGACTGGAGCTGGCAGAACCGCGACACCATCCTTCAGTATATATTTGATAAATACGGAAAGGACCATGTGGCGTTCTGCGGAACCAATGTGGAATTTAAATACCGCTCCATCTTCCGTGAGGTCGGAAAAGTGTTTGGTCTGCCCAAGGAGGAACTGGATGTACTGGCCACCAGGCCTATGGCAGAACATGAGGAGAATTCGGTGGTCAGGCTGGTGCACAAGTACGGCAAACTGCTGGAGAAATTTCCCAACCAGCGCAGCATGCATTCCTGCGGTATTTTGATTTCCGAGGAGCCCATTACCAACTTTACTGCTTTGGAAATGCCGCCCAAAGGTTTCCCCATCGTTCAGTTTGATATGCACGTGGCCGAAGATATTGGCTTTGAAAAGTTTGATATCCTGTCGCAGCGCGGTTTGGGAAGCATTAAAGATACCGTGGACCTTATCCGCAGGAACAGAGGTGTTTCTGTGGACATTAAGGACACCACAATGTCCAAAGACGAAGCTGCGGCCAACGAATTTCTGAGCCGCGGAAAGACCATTGGTTGTTTCTATATTGAAAGTCCTGCCATGCGCGGACTTTTGAGGCGGCTGAAGTGTGATAATTACCGTACCCTGGTGGCGGCATCATCCATTATCCGGCCCGGCGTGGCACAAAGCGGCATGATGCGGGAGTACATTTTCCGGCACAACAATCCCACCCAGTTCGAGTATTTCCATGAGGTCTTTAAAGAACAGTTGGGCGAAACTTACGGAATTATGGTCTATCAGGAAGATGTAATTAAGATTGCACTCTATTATGGAGGTCTTTCGGCGGCAGACGGTGATATCCTGCGGCGGGCCATGAGTGGTAAGGGACGCTCGCTGGCGGCTCTGCAGAAAGTGAAGGATCATTTCTTTGCGTCCTGCCATAAGCTTGGTCATCCGGAGCAGCTTTCAAAAGAGGTTTACCGCCAGATCGAATCCTTTGCGGGTTACTCTTTCTGTAAGGCCCACTCGGCGTCCTATGCGGTAGAGAGTTACCAGAGTCTGTATCTGAAAGTATATTATCCGGTGGAGTTTATGGTGAGCGTGATCAATAACCAGGGTGGGTTCTACCGCACGGAGGTCTATGTGCACGAGGCACGCATGTCCGGCGGAATCATCCATAATCCCTGCGTAAATAAAAGCCTCTTTGAGACTACCGTGTACGGAAAGGACATCTATCTGGGGCTGATGCATATTGAGAAAGTGGAAGGCCGGATTGCCCGGCATATTCCGGAGGTGCGGGAAAGGGAGGGTGAATTTAAATCACTGGAGGATTTCATCAAAAGGATTCCCGTAGGTATTGAAACCCTTCAGATCCTTATATTCATAGGTGCCTTCCGGTTTACCGGCAAACAGAAAAATGAACTTCTGATAGAAGCCCGCTTAATTCTTTCTACCTATAAACCCGATTGCCGCATGCAGTCCCTGCTGGAAGAGCCTCCCAGAAAATACAGCCTGCCCGAACTGCAAAGGGATAAGTTTGAAGACGCCTTTGATGAAATTGAAATACTCGGGTTTCCCGTAACCTGCAGCCCTTTTGATTTGCTTCAGACCAAATTCCGGGGCCGTATTATGGCGAATGACCTGGTGAGGTACCACAAAAAACAGGTGAAGATGATTGCTTATCTCATCTCAAGGAAGCATGTTCCCACTAAAAAGGGTACCATGTTTTTCGGGACCTGGATTGATGCGGAAGGTGAATACTTTGATACAGCCCATTTTCCCGATAACCTCCGGAAATATCCCTTTCAGGGTGGGGGTTGCTATCTTCTTCTGGGACAGGTGGAGGTGGATTTCCATTTTCCCACCATCACCGTGCTGAAAATGGCCAAGATGCCTTTTATTCCTGACCCCAGGTATGCTTTGGACAAAGAAAAAGCCTACGAAGTACACCGGAAAATCAACGAGGATGTAAGTATGACCTGGCGGCAGCCCTACCCGCAGGAAAGTGAGATAGGCCTGCCCAGAAACAGGATGGTTTAACCCACGGCCTCTGCTCTGGAGGGGCAGAAGAAAATACACAGCACTTAGGGTCTGACTCTTAAGGCATAACATCAATGGCTGTAGATGAAAAAAATAGCAGAAAATGGGGATTGTATGAGCCGTGAGAAACGTATAATTTTGAATAAAACGCAACCTCATGATGACTCTGAAATTATTTGCCAGGAAAAAGTTTGCCCACTTCTTTACCCAGGAAGACTGGGTGCCGAATCCATCCGTAAACAGCTATTCACTCCGAATTCCCCTGGGCAAGACCAAGATCAACAGTGGCAAAAAAGTCTATCTGTATATGCGGCAGGGAGACCGTTACATTTACATGAATGAAGGTTTTGAAACTGTAAAGGACAACCAGATTTTCTATACTGCACACTTTCCCTTCAGTGGCAAAATATCTATAAAATAGTCACTACAGTCTCTGCACCTCCGCAGGATCAACACTTCCGAACCTTTTACATTACAAAATGGCTCAGCTATGCTGCCTTAGGGCGGCATTTTGTCTTTTGTAGCCAGTAATGCCGTCTGCATCTAGGAGGTAGGTCCAGAAGAAGAACAATATGCTTGAGAGTGAACCTGGCAGGGCTGCCGTCAATCTGCGGAAAAACATGGCTACAGTACGGGCTTTGTAAGCCTTCATAATTCCTTAAGCAATAAAAAAAAGTATAAGTTGAAATAGAATTTTATATATTTGCAGCATTAACAACATAAAAAATAAAATTACTATGTCAGACATTGCATCAAGAGTAAAAGCTATCATCGCTGATAAGCTTGACGTTGAAGAAACGGAAGTTACCCCGGAAGCTAGCTTCACAAACGATTTGGGGGCTGATTCTTTAGATACTGTAGAACTTATCATGGAGTTCGAAAAAGAATTCAACATTCAGATTCCTGACGATCAGGCTGAAAAAATTACTACTGTAGGTCACGCTATTGCGTATATTGAAGAAGTAGTAAACAAATAATATTTCTTTTAACAGAAAAATTAAATTTATGGAATTGAAAAGAGTAGTAGTAACCGGTTTTGGAGCTATAACGCCTATTGGCAACAATGCGGACGAATACTGGAATAACCTTGTAAAAGGTGTGAGCGGAGCTGCTCCTATTACTCTTTTCGATGCCACAAACTTCAAAACCAAATTTGCCTGCGAAATCAAGAATTGGGATCCACTGAATCACTTCGAAAAGAAAGAAGCGAAGAAGATGGACCGCAATACACAGTACGGAATGGTAGCTGCCCGCGAGGCCGTAGCACATTCCCGTATTATGGAAGATAAAGTAGACAAAAACCGGATCGGGGTAATCTGGGGTTCCGGTATAGGTGGGCTCGAAACTTTTGAACATGAAGTTCTGGGCTGGGCCAATACTGAAATTCCACGTTTTAATCCTTTCTTTATTCCAAAAATGATTGCCGATATCACTCCGGGACACATCTCGATTGAATACGGTTTTCACGGACCCAACTACACCACAGTTTCTGCCTGTGCTTCTTCTGCAAACGCTCTGATTGATTCCAAAATGCTTATCCAATTGGGTAAAGCGGATGTCATTGTATGCGGAGGATCCGAAGCTGCAGTTACTGCCAGCGGTGTGGGCGGATTTAATGCCATGATGGCACTATCCACACGTAACGACGATCCTAAAACAGCTTCCAGGCCATTTGATAAAGACCGCGATGGTTTTGTACTGGGCGAAGGGGCCGGATGTATCGTTCTGGAGGAATACGAACATGCCATGAAAAGAGGAGCAACCATTTATGCCGAACTGAAAGGTGGAGGTATGAGCGCAGATGCTTACCACATGACTGCCCCACATCCTGAAGGACTGGGTGCACACATGGTGATGAAAAACTGTCTGGAAGATGCCGGTATTTCGGCAGACGAGGTGGATCACATTAATATGCACGGCACCTCAACGCCACTGGGCGATATTGCTGAATCCAGTGCCATTTCCAAACTGTTGGGTGATCATGCTTATGATATCCAGATCAACTCTACAAAATCAATGACCGGACACCTGCTGGGTGCAGCCGGCGTAATTGAGGCTATTGCAGCTCTTGGGACTATTGTACACGGTATCGTACCGCCAACCATCAACCATTTTACGGATGATGAGAATATTGACAGCCGTCTGGATTTCACCTTCAATACGGCCGTGAAGAAAGAGGTTAACGTAGCCATGAGTAACACATTTGGCTTTGGAGGCCATAATGCCTGTGTCCTCTTTAAGAAACTGTAATACTGCTCCATGGAGTTACAGAAATATCTGCCTAAATTCCTAAAAAAAAGAAAAAAAGTACTTTCGGAAAAAGACTATTGGTTAAGTTCGGAAATCAGCCGCATCCTTGGCTGTGAAATCCAGAACATAAGTCTGTACCGCGAGGCATTTTCTTTAAAGGGTTCATCAAAGAATTCCGAACATAAAAATTATGAGCGTCTGGAATTTCTGGGCGACTCCATTTTAGGCTCCATTATTTCCTGCCATCTGTTCACTACCTATCCGCAGGCTAATGAGGGTTATCTGACCCAAATGAAATCCAAGATCGTAAACAGGAAGAACCTCAATAAACTGGGAGAAGACCTCCGGCTTACCAAATTCCTGATCAACGGAAATTCATGTACACTGAGTGAAAATATCTCGGGAAACCTTTTTGAAGCGCTTATAGGGGCAGTGTATCTGGACCAGGGATATACCGTGTGCGAAAGTATTGTACTGGAGCGCCTCCTCACGCCTTCTGAAATCAATAAGCTGGAAAACAAAATAGTCAGCTATAAAGGTCTTCTGCTGGAATGGAGCCAGAAACGCAAGATGAATATCCGTTATGATACCTGCGAGGAAAGTCAGGCCAAAACGACTGTTTTCCGGTGTACTGTCTGGATTGGAGACGATAAAATTTCAAATGCTGTAGAATCCTCCAAGAAAAAAGCGGAAGAGAAAGCAGCACAGCGCGCATTCTACGTTTTAAACAAGAAAGAAAAGATAATTGGACCTTCTAAAACTAACACTTGATGACTGTGAAGAGGACGACGTGATGATCGCCCTGGTGAGGTTAGTGAAGAAAATTCCTGATCACGAATTTTTTTTCCACATTAACCGGATCAATAGTTTTTGCTTTGAAAGGATAGATGATTTGATAGTGGAAGGTGTTTTCTATACCTACCACTTCTCTGTTTTCAGAGGGTACAGCAGGGAGAGCCGCACGTGCTTTCGCTTTATCAGCAATAAGTCCGTCTTTAGTGTACAGAAAAGGGAAGTTACAGAACTTTTTGCCGGCGAGGAGGAAACGAAGTTTTTACTTGAGGCATATCCGGATTCGGATTATATCCTGACATCACCTGACAAATGTGCCGATTTTTCCCTAATTTTACTGCCTGAAAACCTGTGCTTTCAGCTGCAGGAGATTCCATTGGGTTTCGATGAGAAACTCTTCCATACACTTCAGTATTATGAATAAATATTTAAAGAAGACCAAGATAATAGCTACTTTGGGTCCGGCAACAGCCACCAAAGAAATCATGACTGACCTGGTAAAGGCCGGGGTGGATATTTTCCGGATTAACTTTTCGCATGCCGATTACGATATTGTACGTAATAATGTTAGGATCATCCGCGAAATTAATGAGGATCTGGGCTCTTCTGTGGGAATTTTAGGTGATTTACAGGGCCCCAAACTCCGCGTAGGCGTAGTGAAGGAAGGTTCATACCTTAACCCGGGGGACATTCTTACGTTTACGAATGTGAAGATGGAAGGTGATTCCAAAACGGTTTACATGACTTATAAGGATTTTCCAAAGGATGTGAAACCCGGTGAACGAATCCTGATAGATGACGGAAAACTCGTGCTTCAGGTTATTGAAACCAATGAAGTGGACATAGTGAAGGCAGTGACCGTTCAGGGTGGACCTTTAAGCTCAAAGAAAGGCGTAAACCTCCCAAATACAAATGTTTCCTTACCGGCGCTTACAGAGAAGGATATCCAGGATGCCAATTTTATGATGGACCTGGAACTGGACTGGATCGCGCTCTCCTTCGTTAGGCATGCACAGGACATCATTGACCTCAAGCAATTGCTGGCCAAGCATCCAAATCAGGTTAAGACACCCATCATCGCTAAGATCGAGAAGCCTGAAGGTGTTAAGAATATTGAGCAGATCCTGCTGGAGTGCGACGGTCTGATGGTGGCACGTGGTGACCTGGGTGTGGAAGTTCCTATGGAAGAAGTTCCTGCGATACAGAAGATGCTTGTTGAAAAGGCGCGTAATTATGCCAAACCGGTGATCATAGCCACCCAAATGATGGAAACCATGATTACCAGCCTTACACCTACGCGTGCTGAGGTGAATGATGTGGCCAACTCTGTTCTGGACGGTGCTGATGCCGTGATGCTTTCCGGCGAGACTTCCGTGGGGCGTTATCCGGTGGAAGTAGTGCAGAACATGACAAAAATTGTAAAGAATATTGAGAATACCAATTTCTATATCCAGAAGAACTCACCGATCGAAAAGGAATATAACTGCATAGACACCCGCTTTATCACCAACAGGATTTGTCTGGCGGCTGTCCGTATTGCCAAAAGTACCGACGTGGAGGCCATAATTACGCATACCCATTCCGGTTATACAGCCTTCCAAATATCGGCGCACAGGCCCAATTCGCATATCATAGTCTTCAGTTCCAACAGAAGAGTGACTACCATGCTGAATTTGCTGTGGGGGGTGCGTGCCTATTATTACGATTCCCAAAAGTCTACGGACGAAACAATCCTTCAGGTAAATGAAATGGTAAGTGAACTGGGTTATGTAGAGGAGGGCGATTTCGTAATTAACCTGAATGCAACACCGGCCGGTGAGGGGGGCAAGACCAATACTCTGCGACTGACCACCATTTAGGCATGTTGTGATTTAAATACTGCTTCAATTCGTTAAAGTTAAAGCCACCCGCTCGGGGTGGCTTTTTGGTAAATGACTGTCAAGCAGGTTTTGGTAAATCCACTATTTTATTTCCTGATAATGGTTTCATACATTTTTTGGCCACTGTCCAGTTCTATTTCCAGATAATAAGTGCCCACCGCAATTTCTTTTAGGTCTGCGGCCCCACCTTTTACTTTAGTTTCCAGTACAAGTCTGCCTGTGCGGTCGTACAGTTTTATACCTCTGATATCATTGGGATGGCTGAACTGCAGTTTTCCTCCTGTGGGATTAGGAAATACGGAAACTTCCTGCTTAGGAGCATTTTCACCTGTGCCTAAAGACGGGTCAAACGACATAGGCAGCGTTACATAATCTCTGTTGTTTGAACCATGATAAGAAAGTACCATAGTACCGTCTCCCCGGGCACAGAAAAGCTCTATATTTCCGGGCCCGTTGGGTACAGGTATATCACCCGGTCCGCCGGCGAGGCTTCTTCTTGCAACTACAGTTCTGGTGGAACCGGAAGTGGTATTGCTGAGGACGGTCCAGTCCTGCACCGGATCGGCGGATGGAGTGACTCCAATACCATTGAAGGTGTAGTCAAGCGATGCGGCCGAATTGTAGATAAATCCGTCGGCGCCGGCTTCCATTCCGTTACCTGAAAAACTGGCCCCCACTCCCAGATATGAATTGCTGGGTCCCGTAACGGTAAGAGTGACGAAAGCAGGCGTGGTCTGTACTTTTACGGTCATCCCGGTTGTTCCTACTGTGGCGGTCTGGGAGCTGTATTGGGAGTAGGCAATTGCAGCTGCTAAACTCCATGCAACGATCAGTAATTTTTTTTTCATGTTATTTGGTTTTGAGTAAGTTAATGATGTTTGGTTTCTTAATCTGCATTGCATATTCAAAAGGAGTCACGCCCAAATGATCTGCTTTGTTCTTCGCTGCTCCATATTTAATGAGCAGGGCAACCAGTTCTTCATTGCCCTGTTTTACAGCCCAAATCAGAGGGGTAGTGCCATTGGAATCCGCAATGTCCGGATCCGCATCATTGCGCAGCAGCATTTCGGTAAGCTCAGGATGGTAGTTGATGCTCAGTGCTGCCAGTGCCGTTCCTTCCGGACTTTTGTAGTTAAGGTCTTTCACATTTTCAATCAGGAATTTTGCCACCTCCACATTTCCGCGGTAACAGGCAAGAATGAGTGGCGTGAATCCGCGGCTGTCCGCATTGTTCAAGGCGTCGGGGTTGGACTTCATTAGTTCCCGCATCTCAGATGCTGTACCGCTTCTGGCGATATCGAAAGCGTTTTTAGTCTGGCTGGTTACTGAGAGAGAGACCAGCAGGGCAAATAGGAAAAGGATGTTTCTGTTCATTGTTTTACAAGTTCAAAATGATAATCTATGTTTACTTTTTCGGCAATTTTTTTTGTGAGCATTGTTGGGATCGAAACTTTATAGTCGGCAGGTTTCGCGGTGAATTTCCCCGAGAGATAAATTTTTCCGTCACGGCTGTAGATATTTGCAGCGGAGTTCACCCTGTTGCTCACACCATGAAAGCTCAGTGTGCCCTCCACGGTGCAGGGACGAGGCGCAGATGAAAGCTCAGTCATACTGAAATTTAAAATCTTTCCAGAAAATGTGGTCTTGGGATACCTGGCCGACTCTGCATAGTTCTCGTTGAAGTGCTCTTCCATCAGTGGTGTTTTAAACCTGAAGCTCTTTACCAATGCTACGCTGGCCACTTCGCCGGTGGCAGTGTTCATTACTGTAATTACATTATTATTTGTAGCATCTACATCTTCAAACATCGGTACTGAGGCTTCAAAATGTACCTTTCCTGTTTTGGTACCATATTTTTGGCTAAAGCAAAGTGTAGCTGCCACCAGGAATAGTAAGAACAGATTCTTTTTCATTTTAATTTGTTTTAAGGTTGTAAACCATCCGTTTTCCATTTTTTGATGAGGTCGATATCCGACTGAGACAGTGATCCTCCCTGAGGCATTTTCTGAGGGTCACCAGTGGGACGCTGTATCCTGTCCAGAATATTGTCTGCTGCATTTTTCACCTTGTTATAATCTGTTAAAGGGTAAAAGCCGGAAATGCCGCCCGGTGAATGGCACACGATGCAGTTGTTATCAATGATGGGCTTTACATCTTTGGCAAATGACACTGTTTCCGGCAGGATTACCTCGGCTGAAATATCTTCGTACGTCCTGGTCTCACATGAATACAGGAGAGTTGCGAACATCAAATTTAGAAAGAGTCTATGCTTTTTCATGAGTAATTAAAAAACACGGTATAGATTAAAACCAAAGAAAATCTCACCTTTTGCCCAGTTACCGGTAGCATTAGTTAAGTACCCAGTCTCGGTATTGGGTTGGGAGTTTGTAAATACCAGCTGAAAAATGTGACCTCCCGTATCAATGTCAAGTCCCAGAGATAATGGATTTTTATAATAATTATGGCTGTCGAAATTCAGAAAATATTCCGCATTCAGGGAGAGCCTACGGGAAAGTTTATACCGGCCACCCAAACCTGCTGAGAACAGATCTCCATCTTCAATGTCGGGATTGATCAGGTTTTTGTGTACATAACCGGGGCTTAACTGAAGACTCAGCTTCTCTGAAAAGCGATGTGACACCAAAATCTGCGTTACATAGGACATCCGGTCTCCAAATTTTAGGAATGGATAGGTGTTGTCATCAAGTTCACTGTTTATATCCGCTGCGTGATAGCCCACAATTTCAACCGGTGCATTTCCTTCCTGTTTCATAAGCCTGTATTTCACCGCCAATTCATAAGTCTTTTGATAGGTATGCCGGGAAGCATGTAAGGAGAGTCCGTCCGTAAGCCCGTAAATGACACCCAGTTTTGTAGTTGCATGATCGAGTCCGAAAAAGGTTTTGAATCCCTCACTTACCGATCCAAACCTATGAGAGATGTCCACATAGAATTCCTTTTTTGCGGCCATTTTTGTGGATTGTCCTGTAACGATTTGCAGTGCCTTGAAACTGGGCAGAGGGGCATTTTGAACCGCAGCCGTGTCAATGCTACTGAGCAAATCTTCCTGGGAGTGCACTGTCATGCTTAAAAAGAGAGAAAGGAGGAAAATAAATTTAACGGCCATAAAAATAAATTTACATCAGTTAACTATGGATGCTGAACTGCTGATCAGGTAATCCTCTACTCAAAGTTATAGGATGTAAAACAGAAAAAAAGTGACTAAAGTCACAACTGCTTCCTCACTTCAATTCCGGAAGTGGTTTGGCGGATGCAGCCCTCATGTTCAAATTTTTTCAGTATCCGGCTTACCACTTCCCTTGCAGTTCCCAGGCTGGAAGCTATCTCCCGGTGAGAAACTTTTACCGGGTTTTTGCCGGTGAGTTTTATTTTATGTTCAAGGTAATCCATAACCCGCCTGTCCAGTCTGTAGAAAATGACTTTATTCACACTTTCCATCATTTCGGTATACCGCAGCTCAAAATTTTGGTAGAAAAAGATGTTCAGGGCAGGATACTGCATGATCCATCTGCTTAAATGCTGGATGGGTATAAGGAGCAGTTCGCTTTTTTCTTCGGTGCAGGAGTATACAGAACTGCGTTCATCCTTAAAAATGGATGCGAAGGTGATGATGCAGCTTTGTCCCTGTTCCAGAAAGTAATAAAGAAGTTCACGTTCATCTTTTTCCGAGTAGACCTTTACTAATCCGCTTATTACAACAGGCAGATACCGGACCAGCTGTCCTTCGGAAATGATTTGGGTGTGGGCTTCGTAACTCCTGATCACAGTATTTAACCTGAAATCATCTATGAATTCCGGGCCGGCAAACTTAAACTGATCTTCTACAGAGTGATAGCCGCTCATTTTTTTATTTAAAATTATTAATAATTTGTTTTCATCAACAAATCTTAAGCAGAAAAAATGCGTGAAGGAACCGGTCTGTAACTAAAGTGAAAGCACAGTTATTGTTAATTTTGTTTAATGAATGGTTTTGACCGCAAAATAATCCACGTAGATATGGATGCGTTTTACGCTTCTGTGGAGCAGCATGACCAGCCGGAACTAAAAGGCAAACCTGTTTGTGTAGGTGGTGGCCGCTACGGTGTGGTAGCTGCTGCCAGTTACGAAGCCAGGAAGTTTGGTATCCGCTCCGCAATGCCGGGACGACTCGCTCTTGAAAAATGCCCCCACCTGATTGTGGTAAAGCCCAGATTCCCAAGGTACAAAGAGATTTCAAACCAGATCCGCGGGATTTTCTACGAATATACGGACCTGGTAGAACCTCTGTCGCTGGATGAGGCCTATCTTGATGTTACCGAAAATAAAAAAGGAATCGAGTCTGCAAATACCATCGCCCGGGAAATCAGGCAGAAAATTTTTGAGCGTACCGGTCTAACTGCTTCTGCGGGCATATCGGTTAACAAATTTCTGGCGAAAGTGGCTTCAGATTATAATAAGCCGAACGGACAGAAAACCATTCATCCCACTCAGGTACTGTCCTTCATGGAAAAACTGCCGATTGAGAAATTCTATGGAATCGGCAAAGTAACTGCCAACAGGATGCACGGGCTACATATTTTTACAGGTTCAGATCTGAAGGCAAAATCTCTGGACCAACTGACCCAACTTTTTGGTAAGGCCGGAAAATACTATTATGATGTTGTTCGTGGAATACATGACCATCCCGTAAGACCGGAACGGATTGCTAAAAGTGTGGGAGTTGAAGAAACTTTTTGGGAGAATCTTGTGGATGAAGATGCCGTTTTTGAACAGCTTAAAGACCTTGGTAAAAAGCTGGAAACACGCCTTACAAAGAAAAATCTGAAAGGAAAGACGCTAACGCTTAAAATTAAGTACAACGATTTCAGTCTATACACAAGGTCCAGATCCGGTGAAAAGTTCTTTAGTGATTACGAACATATTTATAATATGGCCTTGCAAATGTGGCAGTTGCGACCCTTTGACAGGCCAGTGCGCCTTCTGGGCCTTTCAGTTTCCGGCCTGAATAACGGGAATACAAAAAAGGTATCGGTGCAGCTAAAAATACCTTTTGAGGATTATCTAACATAAATCATGTAATAAAGATATTTATTACATCATTTTTTTGATATATTTATATTATTATTTCTGAAAAGAAATATACCCCTTGAAAACACATTAAATGAAGACTCTAAGAGACTGGGGCCTTAGTGCCCTCAGCGATATACAGGACGAGGACCGGATAATCAACTTTGCCGGTTATTCTATTCTGTATACCGCTACTGAGAATGTACATCTGCTTATTTTTGACAACGAAGTGCACCTGCCTCCGGAAACATTCTATTATATACCCCCGGACAGCCCCATCCAGTTCCTGAGCGATACACAGCAGGCTATACTTATGTGGTTTAAGGTAGATCTTTTTGTAGACCGCCTGGAATTCCTGAGCCATATTAAGAGAGGTATCTTTTTCCGCAACCCGCTCGGGTGGGCCGTTCCCAATAATTTTATGCCTTTTGAGTCCATTATGAAGTATTATTATTTCCCAACTCAGGAGAAGGTGATGAATAAACTTTTTGCCAAAAATCTGCTTATCAATTTCCTGGAATTTATCCTGATACGCACCCTTATGGAATATGATCCGAAAATGGATCACTACCGGAAAGACAGTCATGAAAAAGAAATGGCCAATAAGTTCATTTTTCTATTGCTTAATGAGTCGTCCTTTAATTTTACCGCTGTGTATTACGCCGACAAGCTGAACATCAGCAAAAGAACGCTGGATAATGCGGTGCAGACGGTTTATGGCTGTACAACCAAATCCTTCATCATCGCCAAAGCTCTGGAAAAAGCCAAAAAACTGCTTAGAGGAACAGAGATTCCGATTAAGAACATTAGCCAGGACCTGGGTTTTTCCGAAGAAAGCAATTTCAGTAATTTTTTTAAAAAACACACAGGAAGTTCCCCGCGTGAATTCCGGGACCATGCCGTGAGCCAGATTCCGAATCTGAGATTAGTGAAGTCCTGAGGTATAACAGTAAAATAATGGCCTATGATACGTATAATTACAATCTGCACGCTTATCGTTTTATCGCTTTGGTCCGGAAGTGTCTCGGCACAAAGCGGCTCTTCCACCGTCCTGAAAATTGTGCTGCATCCTGTACAGACCATAGAATTGGGCGGGATGGATCAGAATGTTGATCTCACCTATAAAACCAAGCAGGATTACAGCCAGGGAGTTAGTTTGAATAAGGAAAATCATCTAAAGGTGTACAGCACTGGCGGATATGTTGTAAATGTGAGAACATCGGACGCCAAGCTCAAGTCTGTAGGAAGCGATGTGTACATCAATGCAGGGGATATCACCCTTACAGCTGCAAAAGGCGACTCCAGCGGTTCAGATTCATTTACTACTGTGCCTGTCCAGCTTTCCAGCACTGACACCGCTTTTATCACTTCGGCCACCGGCACATCCAGCAGCAGTTACAATGTTACGTATGCCGCAAAAGGGGGAGATGCTTTCATCAATCATTATTCATCCAGTCAGAATCCAACGGTATACAGTACTGAGGTTTTATACAGCATACTCCCGCATTGAGCGTTGTAATTACTTAGCCATAACTAATGAAGCCCCCTTTACAGGAGGGCTTCGTTGTTTCTTTCTTATAATTTCAGACATGTGTATGTGCCTCCCATAATTTCCGCTGAAAATTCAGGGATAAGGATATTTGCATATAATTATTAAATCCTCAAATTTCATTCCCAAAGACTTTGATAAAATGATGTTTTTTGTTAAAACGTTACGTATGACGTTTTCATAAGTTTTTTGAATGTTTTGATAAAGAAGCATTTGAAATGCCGTATTACTTTTGTAGTGTTAAAACAAGGGGTATAGTATTTAACAAATAGCCATTAAAATTAAAAAATCTACAAATATGAAAAAGTCCATTTTACTAGCAATGCTTATCGGAGGCGTTTTTGCAGCTACTGCGCAGACAACTCAGACTAAACTGAATGTAATCCTTAATCCACTGCAATCAATTGCTGTAAATGATGCATCCAAGGAAGTTACCTTAGAATATAAAACTACGAATGATTATCTTACCGGTGTATCCTCTCCTGTTCTTATCGATCACCTTAAAGTATACAGTACAGGTGGGTTCCAGGTTTCTGCAAAAGCAGCTGATCTTACAAATGGACTTAATACTGCTCCGGGACAGAATGTTAAAATTCTTTCCAGCGGCATATCACTTTTAATAGCGAAAGGAACCGGAAACAATGGTTCAGACATCAATCCAAGTACAGTAAACCTGGGTACTGGCGATGTTAATCTTTTCAGCAGTACTACCGGTGGTGTATCCATGGGTTATAATGTAACCTACAAAGGTGCCGGTAATAATGAATATGTTGGAAAACACTTCAGCGGTACGGGTAAAACCACTTATACTACCAATGTAATGTATTCCATAGTAGCTCAGTAGGACTAAACAAAATATAAAATTTGGGCAATGTGAGGATACTTATATTGCTCTTTTTATTTATGAAAACGAGATCTTATTTTTACGCGGTTCTGATGCTGTTGATGGCAGACAGTTTCGTTAATGCTCAGACAGGGCTTGATGTTACGCCGCCCAGGTCATATTTTGTATCAGCTCCCGGCTCCTCCAGTTCAAACAAGATAAAGGTTACAAATTCCAGTAAGACCAACTCACTTACGCTCACTGTGTCTACCCACGACTGGGAATATGATACGGACGGGAATAATGTTATAGCAGATGCAGGTACGCTGAAAAACTCTGCGGCCAATTGGGTAAGCATCAGTCCGCAAAGCTATTTTTCGCTGGCTCCAGGTGAATCTCAGGACATCATAGTGACTTTAAAAGCTCCTGCTTTGCAACTTGATACACTGAATGTGCATACCGCCCTTCTATTCATTACCCAAACCAATCCCGTAGATTCCTACAATCAGGAGGGTGCCATGGTAAAGGTAACGCTGCGTTCGGGAATAAAACTTTATCATCGTTATAACTCTCCGGAGGATCCCAATGTTGAATTCCAAGATTATCGTTATAACAAAAAAGCAAAGATGCTGGAACTGGATCTTGAAAATAACGGAAATATGTGGACGGACGGAACGGTGTTTACTGAACTGGTAAACATAAGTGACGGTCGGAAGCAAACACTTGAAGATCAAATTTTATATACGCTTCCGGGAGACCGCAGATCAATAAAGATAAAACTTCCAAAGGACCTCAAACCCGGAAAATATACCGCTTCATCAACTTTTTCATACGGTAATGATGATACGATCAAAATGGCCGAACTGGCGTTTGTACATGAGTAAATTTATGGCCCTGGTGGCTGTAATTTTTTTTTCATTTGCAGATGCGCAGACATTTGCCCGCCTCAGTGTACATAATACCGGCTGGGTACCTGTAGATACGTATGGCGAAACGCGTATAAAAAATCTTAAACGCTTTTTTATTGAAGTTCAGAATGCTAACGGATTGCAAATGGACAGATGGTCCGTCACTTTCAGGGTAAACGGGTCTATAACCAACGGTATAAAAAACTTTCCGCCCCAGAAACTGAAATATCAGTTCAGTTATTTATCTACTGCAGGTGCAAACAACGGTACACCCGTAAATGCTTCGTCTCTGGGGCTTAATACCGCGGTGATGCCTTTTCAGATTAGTGATTCTTATATTACCTCCCAGTCACAGTCGGCTTATGATCTTGGTATCAAAAACTATTTTGCTCTAAGTCTTTACTATGATGTGATTGTGGAAGCAGGCGCGTATCTGGAAGAATATAAATCCTGGAACAATTTCAATGTTAATATGATTATGGAGTTGCGTAACAGGAAAGGTGATTTGATGACACAGATTCCCGTTTCCTTCGATATGCGGATCATGCCATTGGATTCTCCACCATCCACCCCTACATTCGGAATGGTATTCGACGAAAATGCGAAAAATGTACTGCTGGAATTCAAAACAGCTTCCGACTATGCCAACGGTGTAACCAAAACACAGTCAAAGGCTTTTTCCACATTCTCCAATACACCCTACACGGTGCGGGTAAATACAATTGGTAATTCCCTCTCAAGCAACAGCAACAGCACCCTACCGGTAAATGCGCTGAAAATGGCGGTACGCGAAAATCAAACACAGCTCCTTACAGGTAATATAAGTCTTTCTGCTTCGCAGCAGAACATTATCAGCAGCGCCGCCCATCCGGCTCTAAAGTTTTATGACATTACCTATTCCACCCAGTCAGGTGATCTCACATTTTTCAACAAGTCCTACGAACAGTACTCAGGAACTGTTGTTTTTACCATGATTCCCCAGTAATATTGTGTTGACTCTCAGGAATGTTTTCCGCTTTTTTTTAGTCTTTTTTCCCTTGCTGCTCTTTTCGCAGGCCGGTAAGGTATCAATTAGAACGGACAGTGCTGTAGTGGTGGCCAATGGAGAGATGCGCAGCCTTATGGTTCACATCAGTAACGGTACAGCAACTGCGAAAGACCTGAAGCTTATCATTAAAGCACCGGAAGGCGTACGCCTTTTAAATCCCGGAACTTCCGTAAATTCTGAGGCTGGTGAAAACCTCTTTATTCCGGTAAAGATTTTTATTGAGAAAAAACTCCCTGCAGGAAATTCTCCTGTCACGCTGCAGCTGCTGGATGCAGACGGAAAAATTGTTGCCTCATGTGAGACTGTGCTGAAAGTGGAAGCGCGGCGACAACTCCGTATCTTCTCTGATGAGCCCCAAATAATTATTTACAGGGTAGGCGACAGTTTAAACATCAGCACGCAGGTAAGTAACGGTGGCAACCGAACTGAGGAAGCCGAAATCTACGCCAGTTTCCCTCAGGGTATCGGGAATGAACTGATACTTCGTAAAAAAATAATACTGCCTCCATTCAGCACCCAAAAAGTGCAGTTTTCACGTATTGTAGACAGAGAGATGCTCCGTATGGAGGTTTTTACAGTGAATGTTGCCGTAACCGATGCTCATAAGGAGTTTTTTGGCAATACCATGGTTACCGTGCAAAATGCTTTGGGTAACAGGCGTTATGTGGATCCTACGCAGAACCCTTTTTACAGGGGAATTGAAAATAACTTTATCTCCTGGAGTTCCAATAATCCTTTCGATCAGATTTCAGCCAGCCATATGCTTAATTTGCATTCCACTGTAAATATTGGAAATACAAAAGCCATGGTGAATATGAACGGTACTTTCTGGCCAACACTGGATACCAAAATGATGTTTCAAAATACATGGCTGAAACTGGAGCACGACGAATTTGCCATGCATTTGGGGAATATTAACGATAATAATATGGAGATCACCCTGAATGGTCGGGGTTCTCAGCTTACATTTACGCCAAGTCCCGAAACCGGCACCGCATTTTCCGCAGGTGTGGTAGAAAAATCTTTTAATCTTTTTGAGACTGTTCGCGTAAATAATTTTCCGCGCGGTTACTCAGCTTTTGCCAGAGCCAATTATGCGCTCAACGGTTACCAGAGTTTGGACGGTGAAGCCATTTGGGATACCGATATTTTTCAGAGAAGTTTTATTCTGAAAACAGGTTATACATTTAGTAACAAAAAGGATACATCATTTGATGCTGACCTGGGTTACGGGTATGCCAGGTCCGTCTCGCAAAGCGACGTGGCACAGCCCTCCCTGTCGGCGGGAATCAATTACCGTAAGAACTGGAAAAACTATGCCTTTACCTCTTCCAATTCTTACAGCAGCGCCTACTATCCGGGTATTCGTAAGGGAAGCACAGTGTTGGAGCAGCGTCTGTTCCGCAGTTTTGATAAATTCACACTTTACGGTGCCTACGGTCTGAATCACTATAATCCTAAAAATATAGATCCGCTGTACCAGTTCAGCTCTTTTTCAGAACGTCACCGAATTGAATTGGGTTCCAACTTTCGGTATTCCCGGAAAATGGATATTAGTTTGCTTGCGCAGACGTCTGCCGAAAATTCTGAGGTTTTTCTTGGTCAACTCTTTGCCCGTACTGCAGTTCAATTTGAAAGCGCAACAGCAGGAATAACGCTTAACTACACCACAGACGATCAGAAAAACCGTTTTACACTGGCTCATTCACAGGGAATTTCTTATTACCGGGGTGTAACTGAACCCAATCATATCTACAGTCTTCAGGCGGGTTGGCATCACCGTAACCTGCTTATAAGCGGTAATTATCAGAAAGGAAATTTTTTACTTTACGAAGGCAACAGAAACGGGATAATCAGTGATGATAATGAGAGAATGTCTGCCGTGGCCTCTTACAGGTCTGTTTTACTGAATAACAAACTGAATCTGAACTTCAATACAACGGCAAATTTAGACCGTCAAAGTGGTAAAAGTCTCGCCCTCAGTTCCAATATTGATTACCGCATATTCCAAACCACCCGCATCTTTGGCAATTTTAGCTACAGCTACTATTCGCGCGGCGCTCAGGGTAACCAGAATATCTTTTATCAGGCCGGCATATCACAGGATCTTCCGACCATCGGTGATGAGCCCGTGAAATATAAAAACGGTACAATCCGTATTTTCGCTTTCTTTGACCTGAATAATAACGGTACCTACGATCAGGGCATCGACCAGCCTGCCAATGGGGTGGAAGTAAGGATTAATAATATCCTTTTCATGTCTGCCGAAGACGGCTATGTGAAATACCGTAAACTTCCTTTTGGCAAATATCTAATAAAGTCAAATGAGAACGAGTGGTACAGTGAAAATCAGGAGGTAGACCTGCAGCAGAAAGAGGAGTTTATAGCTCTACCGCTGGTTAAAACCGGAGTTCTTAATGGAAAAATAACTTACGAAAAAACCGGTAAATTTCAGTATGAGGTTCAGGAGCATCTGGCAGGTATGCCGGTGCTGTTTAGGAGCGCAACAGGCAAAACATTTACATTTTACAGCAATGCTCTTGGCGAATACAGTGCCTACCTGCCTTTGGGTAGGTACCAGGTTTCACTGGAGAGTCAGGCGTTTCAGAAAAATGTTTATACGGAAAGTAGTTTTAATGATGTAATTGTTGAGGCTTCCACTACTAAAACCCTTGAGGATTTTTTACTTAAAGTACGGGAAAAGAAGGTTGAAATAAAACGTTTCGGTACTGCGGAATAATTATTTCAGAAGATCGGGTTATTTAGACACCTGCCGGATTGGATTGTTTTTTGCTAAATTGATGCCTTCAAACTATTTCCATGAACCCAACAATGATCCAGTTTTTCCACTGGTATTCCGCCGGTGACTCCACATTGTATACCGAAGCCGTGCAGGCCGCAGATTATCTGGCAGAGCTAGGAATATCAGCGGTCTGGTTTCCGCCCGCGTACAAAGCTGCCGGTGGTGGCTTTTCGGTGGGCTACGATCCCTATGACCTTTTTGATTTAGGCGAATTTGACCAAAAAGGAGGCATTGCTACAAAGTACGGAACCAAAGAGCAGTATCTGGAAGCCTGCAGCGTGCTGAAAAACAAAGGAATTTCAATAATCGCTGATATCGTGCTCAATCATAAAGCAGGAGGCGACGAAAAGGAGAAATTTCACGCCATGCGTGTTAACCCTGAAAACAGACATGAAATACTCTCCAATCCCGTAGAAATTGAAAGTTATACCAAATTTACATTTCCGGGAAGAGGCGAAATGTACTCCGATTTTAAGTGGGATTTCCAGTGTTTCTCCGGCGTGGATTATGCCGAGGGACAGGAACCCGGCATCTATCAGATCATCCATGATCATGGCGACGGCTGGGAGGAAATTATTTCAGATGAGCTGGGCAATTATGATTTCCTGATGCATAACGACCTGGAACACCGGAATCCCTTTGTCCGCGCCGAGCTGAACCATTGGGGAAAATGGTACCACGACCAGATAGGATTCAATGGAGTACGGTTAGATGCTGTGAAGCACCAGTCACCTGAGTTTTATAAGGAATGGCTTTATACGCTTCGGGCTAATACTGGAAAGAACATTTTTGCCGTCGGCGAATACTGGGCACCCGGCGCTCTGGATCTGAAACTGAAATATATTGAAGCTACTGAAGGCTGTATGAGCCTCTTCGATTCGTCGCTGCATCACAACTTTCATATCGCGTCGCTGCAGGGTGCCGATTATGACCTCCGTACCCTGTTTGATGATACACTTACACTTGCAAATCCGCTGCTCTCCGTCACGGTGGTGGACAATCATGACACACAACCGCTGCAGGAACTGGAAGCTCCTGTGGAGCATTGGTTCAAACCTCTTGCCTACGCGCTGATTCTTTTGCGAAAAGATGGCTATCCCTGCATTTTTTACCCCGATCTTTTCGGCGCGCACTATACAGATGTAGACAAAGAAGGTAATGAGCAGGAAATATTTCTGAATAAGGTGGAGAAAATTGAAGAGTTGCTTAAAGCCAGACAACTTTACGCATACGGAAATCAGCGCGACTATTTTGAAGATGCCAACTTTTTGGGTTGGGTGCGTGAAGGTGATGGAGAACATCCCGGCTGCGCTGTGGTTCTCAGTAATAAAGAGGCCTATGAAAAACCAATGGAAATAGGGCTTCAGTACGCCGGCCAACCCTTTCGTGATTACCTTGGTTGGTTTCCGCAGGAGGTTGTTATCGACGAAAACGGCTGGGGCGTTTTTCCCGTCCCTGCAGGAAATGTAAGTGTTTGGGTACCTGGTTGAGAAAATCATTCGGAGTTCAGATAGCCACAAAATAAATAGACATCTCAACTTAAGATAAATGGTATATTCTTTTACCATTTGCAAATATAGTGTGGAATAATTTACTATTTTTGTGTATATCATTTAACATAATAATATGAATTTTGAGCGCATTCAGGAAAAGCTGGAGATACTTGCAGATGCTGCCAAGTATGATGTGTCCTGTTCTTCAAGCGGTGGAAACCGTAAGAATAAGGGCGGTCTGGGTAACAGTCACGCTTCCGGTATTTGCCACACCTATACGGAAGACGGCCGCTGTGTATCGCTGCTAAAAATTCTGCTTACCAACCACTGTATTTACGATTGCGCTTATTGTGTCTCGCGTAAGACCAATGATGTGAAACGAGCTGCCTTTACGGTGGAGGAGGTGGTAGACCTTACCATCAGTTTCTACCGCCGGAATTATATTGAAGGTCTTTTCCTAAGTTCGGGAATTTTCAAGGATTCAGATACCACCATGGAAAGGTTGGTTAGGGTGGCGAAAAAACTTCGTTTGGAGCACAATTTCAACGGTTATATTCACCTGAAATCAATACCCGGTGCCAGTGATGAACTGATGAAGGAAGCGGGTTTGTACGCCGACCGTCTCTCCATCAATATTGAAATTCCAACGGAAAAAGGTTTGAAACTTTTGGCGCCCGACAAGTCGCATTCGGAAATGATTAAACCGATGACTTTGGTGAAGAATGAGTTGGTTCTGTATAAAGAAGAGAAGAAGATTTTCCGGAAAGTTCCCAAATTTGCACCAGCAGGACAGTCTACACAGATGATTGTGGGTGCTACCAATGAAACCGACCTTAAAATCATAAAGGTGGCCGATCATTTCTATCAGAATTTTAACATGAAACGTGTTTATTATTCAGGCTACGTGCCGGTCCTGGAGGACAGCCGTCTTCCTTCCATACATTCACAGGTTCCCATGCAGCGGGAAAACCGTCTTTATCAGGCCGACTGGCTGATGAGATTTTATGGTTTTGAAGCGACGGAGATTCTGGAGCCGGAGCAGCCTTTCCTTGACCTGGAAGTAGATCCTAAACTTGCCTGGGCCCTGAGACACCGCGAACAGTTCCCGGTGAATATCAATACTGCTTCCAAAGAAATGATTCTGCGGATTCCGGGCATTGGCACCAAATCAGCCGGAAAGATCCTTATGGCAAGAAAATTCCAGAAGCTGGGAATGGAACAACTGAGGAAAATGGGCGTGGCGGTAAACCGGGCTAAATATTTTGTTGAATTCGACAGTTCCAATGTATTCAGCAAATTCATAGATGATCAGAATCTCAGAAAAATTCTGCTGAGCGGTATGAGTTCCAAATATCAGAATCCCTTTTCCCAACAGCTTACTTTATTCTAAAGCATGACCACGCTTGTCCACGACGGTTCGTTTGAGGGATTGATGACTGCGGTGTTTGAAGTTTTTGAATACCGTTATGAGCCGGCGCGCATCATTGGAATAGAACATCATCAAAATCATGCTTTTTTTGATGAGGTACATACGGTGATGACTGATCAGTCAAAAGCAGACAGGGTCATCAAGAAAATGGAAAAGGCTCTGGGCAAAGGCGGGGTCAGGCAGCTGTTACTTGTCTATCTTTCGGAAAAAACCGAAGCCGGCGATCTGATCCTTTCAGCAGTAAGACAGTCTGTAAAGAATCCCGGCGCAGATGTCCTGCAGAATTTTGGCGATGCTGATATTATGGAGATTGCGCAGATATGTAAAAGCATGAGTCGAGAGATCCACCGCCTGCATGCCTTTGTCCGTTTTGAGGAACTTGAGGATGGAATGTTCTTTGCCAAAGTGGAACCCGACTTCAACGTTCTTCCCGTCGGTTTCCGTTTCTTCAGGGACCGGTATGCCGATCAGAAATGGATGATTTATGATTTGAAGCGGCAGTTTGGAATTATATACAACCTTAAGGATACCACCTTCTTTTATCCTGAGGCCGGCCAGTTGGAGCAACTTCGAAATCCGGATAATCTGTACAGCGAGCGGGAGAGAAAGTACCAGAAGTTATGGCAGCGGTATTTCACCAAAACCAACATCACCGAAAGGAAAAATATGAAGCTGCATATTCAGCATGTGCCGAAGCGGTACTGGAAATACCTTACAGAGAAAGCATAAGCTATGTACTAACTCATTTTTATCGAAACTTTAAGAAATAATTAATAGAGCTCTGTTTTTCCTTTCATTAATTTTGAACTAAAATCATATTAACAATCAATACAAATGAATACTAAAGAAGTAAAAGCCTTCGGTACCGAAGCTAAAGATAAAGATCTGGAGCAAATGACCATCCTCCGCCGGGAAGTAACACCCACAGATATAGAAATCGATATTCTGTACTGCGGGGTTTGTCACAGTGATCTTCACACGGCCCGTAACGACTGGGGTGGTACGGTTTATCCTGCAGTTCCCGGACATGAAATTATAGGAAAAGTTATCGCCGTTGGATCTGAAGTAACAAAATTCAAGGTAGGCGATCTTGCCGGTGTGGGCTGTCTGGTAGATTCGTGCCGTGAGTGTGACAGTTGCCGACAGGATTTGGAGCAATACTGTTTGAACGGCTCTACAGGGACCTACAACAGTAAGGATCCGTTTATTACAGGACAAAGAACCTACGGCGGCTATGCTGAAACGGTGGTTGTAGATGAAGCCTTCGGTCTGCATATTCCTGAAAACCTGAACCTGAAAGCAGTCGCTCCTTTGCTTTGTGCCGGAGTAACTACCTGGTCGCCGCTGATTCACTGGAATGTGAAGGAAGGTTCTAAGGTGGCCGTTGTTGGTTTAGGTGGTCTTGGTCATATGGCTATTAAACTTGCTAAAGGATTGGGTGCTGAAGTGACCCTGTTTTCCCGGACTCCGGATAAGATTCAGGATGCACTGGATTTGGGTGCAGATGCGGTAATCATCTCTACTTACGAACATGAGATGAAGGAGGCTGCTGGACAGTTTGATCTGATTATCGATACGGTGCCTTACGATCATGACATCAATCCTTATATCGCAACATTAAATATTAGCGGTACGCTGGTACTGGTAGGTTACCTTGGTAAAATGGAAGATATGCTGCACACTGTACCACTTATTTTAGGTCGGAAATCTGTAGCAGGTTCTGTAATCGGCGGAATTAAGGAAACTCAGGATATGCTCGATTTCTGTGGCGAGAAAAATATTTTGCCCGAAATTGAAATGATCAAGATGCAGGACATCAATGAAGCTTATGAACGTATGCTGAAAAGTGATGTTCGCTACCGTTTTGTAATTGATATGAAAAGCCTGAAGCGGTAGGTAAGTTAAAAAGTTGCTAAAGGAAATATAATATTTCGGATATTGATTACTGGCGTCGGAAAGGCATTAGCTTTCCCCGACGCTTTTTTTATGATCATTTTGGTATGGCGCATAGCGGAAGGCCTATCTGTATAATTAAAGTGTTTTTCCTGAATACAGCTTTTGTATTGTTGTTAAATTTGATCAAAATATAAGCGATGAAAACAAGTATTATCATTCCTTCACTGTTGCTCCTGCTCTCCGGTCCCACAGTAGATTTATTCGAAGGTAACACGAAACATGAGGTACGTTCACATCGTAACACCGCCAAATTAAGGACTGTACCTATTGTTGATCAGGCTAAGCTTACGCCGGTAGCCAAAAAATTGTTCCGCGGTGTTCATTCTAAGCTTTCAGTATCCGATAAGAATAAAGCGGCTGCGGCATCTGAATTTGTAATATCCAAATCGGATAAAAATCTGTTTACTTTTAAGGGTGAGGAGGACGCACCCTTTCATGTGGATGTCACGATAACTGATCTGAACGATGATGGAGTAGAGGAGATCCTGTTTCATTGGGGAAACAGTTTCTGGAGTGGCTTTACCGGTACCAGCTGCACCCTTCTTGTAAAAAACCCCAAAACAGGGAATTACGAGACCAATCTGGGATTCCCGGGAATTGCTGAGATTCTTAAATCAAAAACCAACGGCTACCGCGACCTGCTGATTGGTGGCCCCGGCTTTGAGTTTCCCCTCTATAAGTGGGATGGCAAAAAGTATGAACTGAAAGGAACGGTGAAGCAGTGATAATTCTTAGTCAGCGTAGAGGCATTTTGCATGACAAAATTTGGTTAAAAGGATATCAAACATTTGTCATTCCGCAGGAAGCTGGACGGAAGGTTATGTTAACTGTTTAGATGCTTTCAGCATTACAAAGTAGCGTGACAAGGGGATCGAAGTAGCGTGTTGACGAGTAGAATTCACGTTTGTCATTCCGCAGGAATCTAAGCGGAGTATTATGATAGCTGTTTAGATGCTTTCAGCATGACAGTGCAATGGAAGTAGCATGTGGCACACACTATTGTCATTCAGCAGGAATCTGACAGTCCTTAAGCAACTGTTGAGATGCTTACAGCATGACAAAGTTGTGGTAAACAGTTTATTCTTTTTGGAACGCTGAAGCCATAGCCCTGATCGCAGCGGCATCCTTTTTTGGTGGCTGAGGCACGAAGCCAACAAAAAAGATATAGCGGAGAGCAGGTTCCCGGCTCCTGAATGCATAAAAAATCCCGACTCATAAATGAACCGGGATTTCTGTAAGAAACCTTGATAAGGTTGTGCTCGGGTTTAATTATGCCTGAACGTTATTGTTCTGTCCCAATACGAATGGCTCAACTTCCTTGATTTCGCCAAACTGCTGCTCATAGTTTGCGATATTTTGCTGAAGCGCAGTAAGTACTCTCTTAGCGTGAAGCGGTGCAAGGATCACTCTTGATCTTACATTGGCCTGCTGTACACCCGGCATAAGCTGGATGAAGTCCAGTACGAACTCAGATGGAGAGTGGTTTACCAGTGCCAGGTTACAGTATACACCTGCAGCTACCATTTCGTTAAGGTTAATGTTGATGTTGTTTGGGTCTTGATTTTGGTTTTGGTTGTTGTCCATTTTATTAGTTTTGATTTTAGATGTTATAATAAAAGTTGAGGTTAGATTTAAAAGGCCGAATATACTACAAATGTATTTATATCTGATTTCTAAAATCTAACCTCTAACTTCTGTTTAGTTGATGTCTTCGAATTCTTTTTTGGAGCCTACAATGACATTCTGGTATTCCTTAAGACCTGTACCTGCAGGGATTCTGTGTCCTACAATTACATTTTCTTTCAGACCTGTCAGATAATCCACTTTTCCGGATACTGCCGCTTCGTTCAGAACTTTTGTAGTTTCCTGGAACGATGCTGCCGACATGAAGGACTTGGTTTGAAGTGCTGCTCTCGTGATTCCCTGAAGAACCGGAGTTGCCGTGGCTGGCAATGCATCACGAACCTCAACAAGTGCAAGGTCTTCACGCTTCAGTTTGGAGTTTTCGTCTCTCAGTTCTCTGGCAGTAATCATCTGTCCTGGCTTCAGTTCCTTGGAGTCGCCGGCATCAGTCACTACTTTCAGTCCAAATACACGGTTGTTCTCCTCCAGGAAGTCGAATTTGTGTTCTAAGGCTCCTTCCAGGAACTGGGTATCGCCACCGTCCACAATTTCTACCTTCGTCATCATCTGACGTACGATAATCTCAAAGTGCTTATCGTCAATCTTTACACCCTGCAGACGGTAAACTTCCTGGATTTCATTCACAAGATATTCCTGAACCGCAGTTGGTCCTTTGATTTTGAGGATGTCGTCCGGAGTTACAGAACCGTCGGAAAGTGGTGACCCTGCAGTTACAAAGTCATTTTCCTGTACCAGGATCTGTTTGGAAAGTTTAACAAGATAAATCTTTCTTTCACCAGTCTTGGCTTCCACGATAAGTTCGCGGTTACCTCTCTTGATCTTACCGTAAGATACAACACCGTCAATCTCGGTTACTACCGCCGGGTTGGAAGGGTTACGTGCTTCGAAGAGTTCTGTTACCCTTGGAAGACCCCCTGTAATATCACCCGCTTTCGCCGATTTTCTTGGGATCTTGATCATAACTTTACCGGCCTTGATCTTCTCACCGTCGTTTACCATAAGGTGGGCGCCTACCGGAAGGTTATAAGCGCGCTGCTCAACTCCTTTGGCATCTACTACCTTAAGTGTTGGTACCGCTTTCTTATTACGGGATTCAGAGATTACTTTCTCCTCAAATCCGGTCTGCTCATCGATCTCAAGCTGGAAGGATACACCCTGGATAATATCTTCGTACTCTACCTTACCGGCAGATTCTGCAATAATTACCGCATTATATGGATCCCATTTCGCAATTACATCACCTTTCTTCACCTTATCGCCCGGCTTCACCAGTAATTCGGATCCGTAAGGGATGTTGGTGATCATCAGCGGCGTTCTCAGTTCATTATCGGCAACCAAACGGAATTCAGTAGAACGTGAAACAAGGATTTCGGCTTTTTTGCCTTCTTCATTTTCAGAAGTTACCGTTCTCACCTCGTCCATTTCTACGATACCGTCTCTACGTGCAACGATGGATGGATTTTCAGAAACGTTACCCGCAGTTCCCCCCTGGTGGAAGGTTCTAAGTGTAAGCTGAGTTCCCGGTTCACCAATAGACTGTGCACCGATTACACCTACGGCCTCGCCCATGTGAATTGGCTTACCTGTTGCCAGGTTACGTCCGTAACACTTGGCGCAGATTCCTTTCTTGGTTTCACAGGTCAGCGGAGATCTTACTTCTACGGACTCAATTCCGGCATCTTCAACAAGTTTAGCCAATGCTTCGTTAATGATGGAATCGGCATGGATCAGAAGTTCATCAGTTTCCGGGTGATACACATCGTGCAGGGAAACTCTACCCAGGATTCTCTCGGAAATTCTTTCAACGATCTCATCATTTTTCTTCAGCGGAGAAACTTCAGTACCTCTAAGAGTACCACAGTCGTCCTGAGTGATGATCACATCCTGAGCAACGTCCACAAGTCTACGTGTAAGGTAACCCGCATCCGCCGTCTTAAGTGCGGTATCTGCCAGACCTTTACGTGCACCGTGAGTGGAGATAAAGTACTCGAGGATGGAAAGACCTTCCTTAAAGTTCGCCACAATCGGGTTTTCAATAATCTCAGCTCCTGTAGAACCGGCTTTTTGCGGCTTGGCCATCAGACCTCTCATTCCTGAAAGCTGTCGGATCTGCTCCTTGGAACCCCTCGCACCGGAATCAAGCATCATATATACAGAGTTGAACCCACCCTGGTCGGTTTTCATCCTGCTCATGATCATCTCGGTAAGTCCTGCGTTGGTATTAGTCCAAACGTCAATTACCTGGTTATATCTTTCCGTATCTGTAATAAGACCCATGTTATAGTTGGCCTTAATCTCGTCTACATTTTCAACGGCCTGTGCAACCATCGTTTTCTTTTCTTCCGGGATTACGATGTCACCAAGGCTGAACGAAAGTCCGCCACGGAAGGCGTTTTCGTAACCAAGGTCCTTCATATCGTCCAGGAACTTCACTGTGGTCGGGAAGTCCGTATCAGCCAGGATACGTCCGATCACATTTCTCAGCGACTTCTTGGTAAGAAGTTCGTTGATGAAACCTACCTGTTTTGGTACGATCTGGTTGAACAGGATTCTACCCACGGTAGTGTCTATCAGTCTTGTAACAATCTCACCGTTCTCTTTAACAGGAAGACGGCATTTTACTTTTGCATTAAGTGAAATCTGACCTTCAGCATACGCGATTTCAACCTCTTCCGGTGAGTAGAAGGCTAGTCCTTCGCCTTTGATCTTCACCTCGTCCGTAGAGTGGGCTTCTTTGGTCATGAAATACAGACCCAAAACCATGTCCTGGGACGGAACCGTAATTGGCGAACCGTTGGCAGGGTTCAGAATGTTCTGAGATCCCAGCATCAAAAGTTGAGCTTCCAGAATTGCTTCCGGACCCAGAGGTAAATGTACCGCCATCTGGTCACCATCGAAATCCGCGTTAAATGCCGTAGTAACCAATGGGTGAAGCTGAATTGCTTTGCCTTCGATCATCTTTGGCTGGAACGCCTGGATACCCAAACGGTGAAGAGTAGGTGCCCTGTTCAGAAGAACCGGGTGGCCTTTCATCACATTTTCCAGGATATCATATACAACAGGTTCTTTTCTGTCTATGATTCTTTTTGCTGATTTTACCGTCTTTACAATTCCTCTTTCAATCAGTTTTCTGATGATGAACGGCTTGTAAAGTTCAGCTGCCATATCTTTAGGGATACCGCACTCATGAAGTTTCAGGTTTGGTCCTACAACAATTACCGAACGTGCAGAATAATCTACCCTTTTTCCAAGTAAGTTCTGACGGAAACGTCCCTGCTTACCTTTCAGTGAGTCAGAAAGAGATTTCAGAGGTCTGTTGGATTCTGATTTTACAGCAGATGATTTTCTGGTGTTATCGAAAAGTGAATCCACGGATTCCTGAAGCATCCTTTTCTCGTTTCTAAGGATAACTTCCGGAGCTTTGATCTCAAGAAGTCTTTTCAGACGGTTGTTACGTATAATTACCCTTCTGTACAGGTCATTAAGGTCAGAAGTTGCAAAACGTCCTCCATCCAGTGGAACTAATGGTCTTAGTTCCGGTGGTATTACAGGAAGAACCCTCATTACCATCCATTCCGGACGGTTAATCATTCTTGTGTTTGCTCCTCTTAATGCTTCAACAACATTCAGACGCTTAAGTGCTTCAGTCCTTCTTTGCTTGGAACCTTCGTTATGCGCTTTGTGTCTCAGGTCGAAGGAAAGTTCGTCCAGTTTGATTCTTTTCAAAAGTTCCTCTACGGCCTCAGCACCCATTTTCGCCAGGAATTTATTCGGGTCAGAATCATCCAGGTATTGGTTATCCGGTGGCAATGTTTCCAGAACATCCAGATATTCCTCTTCTGTAAGGAATTCCATAGGATCGAAATCAGATCCGTCGGCTTTTTTGGCAATACCCTGCTGAATAACTACATATCTTTCGTAGTAGATGATCATGTCCAGTTTCTTGGACGGCATTCCCAAAAGATAACCGATTTTGTTCGGTAGGGAACGGAAATACCAGATGTGAGCGATAGGAACTACCAAGTTGATGTGTCCAATTCTCTCTCTACGTACTTTTTTCTCGGTCACTTCTACACCACAACGGTCACAAACGATACCTTTATAACGGATTCTCTTGTACTTTCCGCAGGCACACTCGTAATCCTTTACAGGACCGAATATTTTCTCGCAGAACAGACCGTCCCTTTCAGGTTTGTGGGTTCTGTAGTTAATTGTTTCGGGCTTCAGGATCTCTCCCCTGGATTCCTGCAGGATAGATTCCGGCGATGCAAGACCGATGGTGATTTTATTAAATCTACTTGATTTATTTTTATTTGACATTTTTGAAATTTTAGATTATAGATTTTAGATTTTAGATTGATTATCAAATCGCTCCGAAGCGGAAACAATTCAATTCATAATTTAAAATTTAAAATTTATTCTTCAAGTCTTACATCCAGACCCAGACCCTGTAATTCATGCAGCAATACGTTGAATGATTCAGGAATTCCCGGTTCAGGCATAGCCTCACCTTTGGCAATGGCTTCATAAGTTTTTGCTCTACCAATAACGTCATCCGACTTCACAGTCAGGATTTCCCTAAGGATATTGGATGCACCGAATGCTTCAAGAGCCCAAACCTCCATCTCACCGAATCTCTGACCACCAAACTGCGCTTTACCACCTAATGGCTGCTGCGTAATGAGTGAGTAAGGTCCGATGGAACGTGCGTGCATCTTGTCATCTACCATGTGACCCAGTTTCAGCATGTAAATGATACCTACTGTAGCCGGTTGGGAGAATCTCTCGCCGGTACCGCCGTCATACAGGTAAGTACTTCCGTACTTTGGAAGGTTAGCCTGGTCTGTATATTCAGTGATCTGATCCAGTGAAGCACCGTCAAAGATTGGAGTGGCAAACTTAAGCCCCAGTTTCTTACCGGCCCATCCTAATACAGTTTCGTAAATCTGACCGATGTTCATACGCGAAGGTACCCCAAGTGGGTTCAGTACGATGTCTACAGGTGTTCCGTCTTCCAGGAACGGCATGTCCTCCTCGCGAACGATTCTGGATACGATACCCTTGTTACCGTGACGGCCTGCCATCTTATCACCCACATTAAGCTTACGCTTCTTAGCGATATATACTTTAGCCAGCTTCATGATACCTGCAGGAAGTTCATCACCTATGGAAACTGCAAATTTCTCACGGTTCTTGATACCTGCGATATCGTTGAACTTGATCTTATAGTTATGGATCAACTTGCGGATAAGGTCATTTTTCTCATCATCAACTGTCCAACCGGCACCGCTGATGTTCACATAATCTTCAATGGAAGTAAGCAGTTTATGGGTGAATTTAACACCTTTACCGATCACTTCTTCTTCCAGGTCGTTATTAACCCCCTGAGAAGTCTTACCGTTCACCAGTGAGCCCAGTTTTTCGATCAGTGTATTTCTAAGGTCATCAAACTTCGCTTTGTAGCTGTTTTCGATTTCCTCAAGCTTCAGTTTTTCCTCAGCTCTTTTCTTTTTATCCTTGATGTTTCTGGAGAAAAGCTTTTTGTTGATCACAACACCTCTAAGAGAAGAGTCCGCTTTCAGGGAAGCATCTTTCACATCACCGGCCTTATCACCAAAGATGGCTCTAAGTAATTTTTCTTCCGGTGTTGGGTCGGATTCACCTTTTGGCGTAATCTTACCGATCATAATGTCACCAGGCTTCACTTCAGCACCAATACGGATCATACCGTTTTCGTCCAGGTCTTTTGTAGCCTCTTCGGAAACGTTAGGGATATCGGCAGTAAGTTCTTCCATACCCAGTTTGGTGTCACGAACTTCCAGTGAATATTCGTCCACGTGGATAGAAGTAAACCAATCTTCACGAACGATTTTCTCGTTGATAACGATTGCATCCTCAAAGTTGTATCCTTTCCATGGCATAAATGCTACAGTAAGGTTACGTCCCAGTGCCAGTTCGCCGTTTTCAGTTGCGTAACCGTCGCAAAGTACCTGTCCTTTTTCAACTCTTTGGCCTACTCTTACATTAGGTCTCAAAGTAATGGTCGTACTTTGGTTGGTCTTTCTGAACTTGGTCAGTTTATAGGTCTTCACAGAAGAGTCGAAGCTTACGATATCTTCATCTTCGCTTCTTTCGTAGTTAATAACGATTTTGTCAGCATCTACATACTCTACAACACCGTTTCCTTCTGCATTGATCAGAATTCGTGAATCTTTGGCAACCTGCTTCTCCAGACCTGTACCTACAACCGGTGCTTCAGGCTTCAACAGAGGAACAGCCTGACGCATCATGTTGGATCCCATCAGTGCACGGTTCGCATCATCATGCTCCAGGAATGGAATAAGTGATGCCGAGATACCGGAAATCTGGTTTGGTGCAACATCAATCAGGTCTACCTGGTTACCTTCCACAACAGGATAGTCACCATCCAGACGGGCAATGATTCTGTCTGTTTCAAAAGTACCCTCGTCGCTCAGTTCAACGTTGGCCTGTGCGATAACTTTATTTTCTTCGTCTTCAGCATTCAGATAGATAGGCTCAGACTTCAGGTTTACCTTTCCGCCTTCTACTTTTCTGTATGGAGTTTCAATGAATCCTAAATTGTTAATCTTGGCATAGATACCCAATGAGGAGATCAAACCAATGTTTGGTCCTTCCGGCGTTTCAATCGGACAGATACGGCCATAGTGTGTATGGTGAACGTCACGAACCTCGAAACCTGCACGCTCTCTGGAAAGTCCACCGGGTCCCAGGGCGGAAAGTCTACGCTTGTGCGTAATTTCCGATAATGGATTGGTTTGGTCCATGAACTGTGAAAGTTGGTTGGTACCGAAGAAGGAGTTAATAACCGATGTTAACGTTTTCGCGTTTACAAGGTCAATAGGCGTAAAGATTTCATTATCTCTAACGTTCATTCTCTCGCGGATGGTTCTGGCGATACGGGAAAGACCCACGCCGAACTGACCTGCAAGCTGCTCGCCTACGGTTTTAATCCTTCTGTTGGAAAGGTGGTCAATATCATCAACCTCCGCCTTGGAATTTACAAGTTCAATAAGGTGTCTTACGATGGCAATGATGTCCTCTTTTGTAAGAACTTCAGTTGTATCAGGAATGTTAAGACCCAATTTCTTGTTCAGTCTGTATCGTCCTACTTCACCTAAAGAATATCTCTGTTCGGAGAAGAACAGTTTCTCAATAATACCTCTTGCAGTTTCCTCGTCTGGCGGATCTGCATTACGCAGCTGACGGTAGATATATTCCACGGCCTCCTTTTCGGAGTTGGTAGGGTCTTTCTGAAGAGTGTTTTGGATAATGGAGAATTCGTTGGAATTTTCCTTGTGGATCAGGATGGATTTCACACCTGCTTCCAGGATCATGTCGATATGCTCTTTTTCAAGAACGGTCTCCCTGTCCAGGATAATCTCGTTTCTTTCTATAGAAACCACCTCACCTGTATCCTCGTCAACGAAATCTTCAAACCATGTATTAAGTACTCTTGCGGCCAGGGTACGTCCCTCCACTTTTTTTAGTGCTGCTTTAGACACCTTTACTTCTTCAGCAAGGTCGAAGATCTGAAGAATGTCTTTATCAGATTCAAAACCGATCGCTCTAAGAAGCGTAGTTAGAGGTAATTTTTTCTTACGGTCAATATACGCATACATTACGTTGTTGATGTCCGTAGTAAATTCCATCCATGATCCTTTGAAAGGGATAATTCTGGAATAGTAAAGTTTGGTCCCGTTTGCGTGGTAGGTCTGTCCGAAGAACACACCCGGCGAACGGTGAAGCTGGGTTACAATTACACGCTCGGCACCGTTGATGATAAAGGAACCGGACGGAGTCATATAAGGTACAGGCCCTAAATAAACATCCTGGATAACCGTTTGGAAATCTTCGTGCTCAGGGTCGGTACAGTAAAGTTTAAGTCTCGCCTTCAATGGAACAGAATAGGTAAGACCTCTTTCCACACATTCATCAATTGAATAACGCGGCGAATCTACCAGATAGTCCAGGAATTCCAGTACGAACTGGTTGCGGGAATCGGTAATCGGGAAGTTTTCCTGAAAAGTCTTGTACAGACCTTCACTCACACGGGATTCCGGAAGTGTGTCCAGCTGGAAGAAATCCTTGAAGGAGGCAATCTGCACATCCAGGAAATCCGGTGCTGCCACACGTCCCTTGGCTGTAGAAAAGTTAATTCTTTCCTTAACAGCTAGTTCCGCAGTGTTTTTTGTAGCTTTAGATTTACTCATAAAGTAATAAAAAAAAGTGTTGGGTTAAAAAATATTTTGTTGTTCACAAAAAATATTTAGTAAGTTTGACAGGAGAAGCGGGTAGGTAAGTTATCCGTTACAATTACTGGCTCCCGGGCGGTTCCCGGCTCTTACTAATTGCAACACCGGTATATCTTTTCACGGAGTAGTGCAAAATATTTTTTACTTTCCTTAATTGGAGATCCGAAATCTCAAAAGGCTTAAAATGCCGAAAAGCTCCATCACCACAGGCGAAAGAGTCAATATTGGATATGTTTTTAAGGCTTTTGGAACAACGGATAACTTCAAAAGGAGTGCAAATGTACGGTTTAATTATCTAATGTACAAACCTTTAGAGCGTTAAAATATTGTGAATGTTTACCGACGCTCGCTCCCGCATCAGCAGCTATGAACTGGATCTGATATAATTCAGAATGGCCTGGTTGAAGTCTTCCCGCTTATCTATATTCACGTTTATTGGCCAGTAAAAAACCAGATCCCTCAGCATATCGAAGGTTTTCAGCCGCACAAAATCCTTTTCCGTAGTCAGGATCAGACGGTACTCGCCCAGTTTTTTATATTCCGACAGTATTTTTTTGATATCATCTTCAGAAAAATCATGATGATCCTTAAATTTAAGATGTGTTACGCGTTGTGAAAATTTAGCCAGATGTTCGGTCAGCGGTTTAGGATTGGCAATGCCTGTAATCAGCAGTATGTCATAGTAAGCCAGGTTGTTATCGGGAATTGACTTGCTCAGTGAAAATACCTGTTCATCATAGGAGATGGATGAAAAGAATACCTTTTGGTAATGCTGAGGGCGGATTCTGGAGATGTAATACTGTCTTTTTTCATCGGTGAGTTCAGCAGGACATTTGGATACGATGATAATCTGCGCCCTGGAAGCTCCACTGCGGCTTTCCCGGAGGTCGCCTGCCGGCAGGATATGATCTTTGAAATAAGGGTCATTATAATCCGTCATCAGGATATTGAAGCCTGCTTTTATAGCGCGGTGCTGATAGGCATCGTCCAGAACCAGGACTTCAAGGTCCATATTCTCAATGATTTTCTTTGCGCCGGGAACGCGCTCCTCTGAAACACCAATTACAAAACGGTTCCTGAAACGTTCGAAAAGCTGCATGGCCTCGTCGCCCACCATCTTATAATTGCTTTCGTAGTTCACGATGGCGTAACCTTTAGTTACCCGCCCGTAACCGCGGGAAAGCACTCCTGTGCGGTAGTTTCTGGAAAGTAGATCAGCCAGATACATAACCATGGGTGATTTCCCGCTGCCGCCTACAGACAGGTTGCCTACGTTGATAATAGGAGTGCGGAAGCGTGTCGACTTTTTAAGACCTATATTATATAAGGTATTGCGGATTCCCGTACCAAGGTGGTAAAGCAGGGAAAAAGGGTAGAGGTACCATCTTTTCATACCGCGCAAAAATAGACAATTTTAAGAATTTTTTAACTAATTCCACCCTGACTTTTACCTGATATCGTTTAGAATGATTTCTATATTTTTGCAGCGTAATTTTAGATTTTGAGGTATTTTATTGAGTTCGCCTACAGCGGTAAACATTATTTCGGTTATCAGATCCAGCCAAATGAAATTTCAGTTCAGCAGGAACTTGAAAAAGCACTGAGTACCATGCTGCGTGAACCGGTAAAAACCACAGGCGCGGGCCGTACGGATACGGGCGTGCACGCCAAGCAGATGTTTGCCCATTTCAATACTGAAAGTGTAATCCCAGCCGACCTGCCGTACCGGCTCAACAGTTTTCTGCCGCCTGATATTGCCGTAAAAAGGATTTTTGCCGTGGCTGATGACCTTCATGCCCGGTTCAGTGCGACATACCGAACCTATGAATACTATATCGCTTCCGAAAAGAATCCCTTTTCGCAGGATTCCGCCTGGCAATTGTGGCGACGGAAACTTGACATTGTAAAAATGAATGAAGCCTGCAAAATCCTTTTCGAATACGAAGATTTTACAAGTTTTGCCAAACTGCATACAGATAACAGGACTAATAACTGCAAAATATACAGGGCATTTTGGGAACAGAATGATTCAAAACTTAAATTCACGGTTTCTGCCGACCGTTTTTTAAGAAATATGGTGCGTGCTATTGTTGGAACGATGGTTGAGATCGGAGCCGGTAAAATGCCTACTCAGGAACTTCGTAAGGTTATAGAGGGGAAAAACCGTAATTTGGCCGGAACATCTGCACCTCCACAGGGACTTTTCCTGGTAGAAGTGGGTTATAACTTCAAAAATTAGTAAATGCTTGCAATCTTAATTATTTTCGCGGCCTACCGTTTTTATTCCTCATTGGCGGGAAGATTCAAAAAAATAAAGTGGCACTATGGCCTTCTGGGCATTGGTGTTTATCTGGGATCGCAGTTGGTCGTTGGCTTTGTGTATGGGCTATACATGGCGATTGCAAATCCAGACACCGTTTATGAAAATTCCTTTACAAGTTATACTATGGTGGACTTTGTGGGCTGGTTAATTTCCATAGGAGCTGTTTACGGTGTCTATATATTGTTAGAGAAAAGATTTGATAAAGAACGGGCAGCACCTATGTCCGAAATCAACGAAATTGGAAAGTCTGAGGTATAAATAATGAAGAAGCAAACCACATGGCAAATCATACAGCGGCTGTTCCGGATCGGGATGAAGTTCCGGTCGTGGTTTATCATCACTCTGATTATTTCGGTGGTACTTTCGGTTATTTCCACATACCGGCCATATCTCACGATGCAGATCGTAGACACCGACATCATTGCTCTGGGTGACCGCGAACAGATGATGAAGCATATTTACATCCTGATTGCTTTGGTATTTGGTGAATCGCTTCTCAATTTCTTTTTGGTTTACTTCTCCAATTTCATTTCGCAGAATGTCATTCGCGATATCCGGGAGCGACTTTATGAAAAGCTGATTTACTTTCGTACTGCCTTTTTCGACAGGACACCTATTGGCCAGTTGGTAACCCGTGCTGTGGGCGATGTGGAAACTATCGCAACCGTGTACACAGACGGTTTCCTGATGGTGTTTGGAGATATTCTGAGGATTGTGTTTGTGCTGTTCATGATGTTTCAGGTAGATGTGAACCTGAGTTATATCTCGCTCGCCATTCTTCCGCTGATGGTGGTAATTACCCGGTTTTTTCAGAAAAGACTGAAAAAAGCCTTTGGCGATGAGCGCACCTGGACCTCCAACCAGAATTCCTTTGTACAGGAAAGACTTAGCGGAATGACCCTTGTTCAGGTCTTCAACCGACAGGAAGCCGAGTTTAAGAAATTTGACGAAATCAACATCACCCTAAAAGCTGCGCTGCTCCGGACAGTATTTATATTCTCCCTCTTTTTCCCTGTGGTGGAACTTATTTCTTCGCTTTTCATAGGTTTTATCCTTTTTTACGGTGGTTATGTAACCATTACAGCGGGTAAGGTAATTGCTTTTATACAGTTCATCTCAATGCTGATACGCCCACTGCGGCAGATTGCCGACCGGTTCAACAATATCCAGCGCGGAATTGTGGGTGCCGAACGGGTTTTGGGAATTATGGATGAAGATGATGCTCTGCCAAATGAAGGCAAGGTGTGCAAAGATCATTTTGACGGTCGGATTGAGTTTCGGGACGTACATTTTTCCTACGACGATAAACAGGAAGTCCTGAAGGGAATCAGTTTTAAGGTAAATCCCGGCGAGACGGTAGCCATCGTAGGTGCTACCGGTGCAGGCAAATCAACAATCATCAGCCTGATTACACGGCTCTATGATATTAATTCAGGTAAGATTCTGCTGGATGATATTGAACTTAAGGAATATGAACTCTATAACCTGCGGAGTCATGTCGGCGTGGTACTTCAGGATGTTTTCCTTTTCCACGGCAGTATTTTCGAAAACCTTTCCTTTGGCGATGCGAGCATAACCATGGAGCAGATTCGGAAGGTGGCCCAGGAAGTAGGTGTGCATGACTTCATTGAAAGTTTGCCCGGTGGTTATGAGTATGTAGTTAGCGAACGTGGCTCGTCCATTTCGTTGGGTCAGCGGCAATTGCTGTCCTTTGTGCGGGCCTATTTGTCCGATCCGAAAATCCTGATTCTGGATGAGGCTACCTCATCCATAGACCACGAAAGTGAAAAGCTGATACAGCGGGCTACAGAAAAAATTACCAAAAACCGGACCTCCATCATTATTGCACACCGGCTTTCAACTATCGAAAAGGCGGATAACATTATTGTGATGGATGGCGGCCAAATTGTGGAAGAAGGAAAACATATGGATTTGCTTCGTCAAAACGGCTACTATGCGAAGCTTTACAAATCCCAACTGAAGCATGAAGTAAAAGAATCAGAAAGATCAGAAGATGAATAACAGTATTTTTGATGAATTCCAGGAGTTTAAAAACGAACTTAAAAAACTCAATATTGAAGTCCTGCACATTATAAAAGTAGGCAATGGCAGCATGGATTTTCATGAGATCCAATACCGCTCACCACGTTATAATGAGGTAAAAAAAGTCTTTGTGCACAGGCACAGGCTGGAGGAACTGCTTCAGCAGTTTAAAGAGGCGTATAAAAAGTAGGATACTCGATACTCTGTAATAATTAAAGTGTAGTTCTTTGGCCTCTTTTGAAACCAGGGAAGTGTTCGCTCTTAAAATTTCCCATTTTTTCGGAACTGTATTTAATCAAAAAAATATAGGTTTTTTTTATCCTTTTTTATGTGTTTAAAAACTGAAAGTATTGTTTAAACAACAAAAATGTATTTTCCCACAAAATACAGCTGGCGTAATTGATTGATAGATAGTGGGATGTTAAACAAAAGGAAAAATCAATTAAATAAAAGTTGGTGGATTACGCAAATAGTTATACTTTTACAGGGCTTTCAGGAGGCTTGTACTCCGAAGAGGCAATAAATTTTTTTTCATCATTTGTGTTTTTTGAACCGCTTCGCAAGAAGCGGTTCTTTTTTTAGCGTTTAAGGGCGTTCGTTTCTTCATAACGCACCAGCAAATTCACAAAGTAGGAATAAGTTACGGCACCTTCCTGCCGGTTCGATTTCAGGAAAAGGTCATTGGTCATTCCAAAGAATTCCTCCAGCCAGCCTTCATGTTTTTTCCTGAACATCAGTTCTGCCATACGGTCTCTCTTCATGCCGGGAGAATAATTTCTAATGACCTCTTTCACAAATTCCGGATCGGATTCTGCCAGGGCATTCAGCAGCGACTTCAGCACATAAAAATAGGTACTGTACCTAAGGTTAGCATCACCGGAGTTTTTTCCCGTCAGGAATGCTATGAAGTTGGCTTCCTGTTCTCGTGCAAATCCGGTTTGATGGGCATGCTCGTGCGCCAGCGTAAAAGGCAGGTAGGTGGAAGGCAGTTCCGGATTATACTGAGCCTCGGCTGTGAAGGGGTTATAATATCCCTGAATTCCCGTATAACTTATTATGCGGCTGAAGAGGCTGGGCTTAAAGGATAAGACTGAATTCCCATCATTCACTTTATTATATAGCAGGCCTTCATTTTGAACTTTAACAATTGTATGCTGAATGTTTACGGGGTCATATACCTTAAAAACACCATTCCGGTCTTCTTCTACTACAGTCCTGCTTTCACGGGAAAGTTCCAGATACCGTAAAGCTAACTTCTTAAGTTTTTCATGTTTGATTTCCACTTCCGGTAACTGGTCGCTGATGGGCTTCTGGAAGTAGAGCATACCCCACCAAATATGATACGTGAAGTAAATCAAGTTAAGCAGTATAAGCAGGGTGAGCACTGACCGATTTCTCAGCCTTCTCCGGCTCAGACCATACAGGATCAGCCCAAACGCTATTACAAGGACAATATATAATGCATCGCCTACTGAAAATCCTGCACCTGCAAAAATCCGCTGATGGAGATCCTTCTGCCAGGCAAAAAACCGCTCGAACAGTGAAACCATCCTTTCTGACTTCGAAAGCAGGTAAAACAGAACAGCCTGGGCAAGTAAAATACCTGCCCAGAACCTTTTTCTATGATATGTCTTTCTGCGGTCAGTGCGCACGTTCTGTTTCCAGATCATCAACATCTATACCCTGTTTGTGCAGTGCTTTCTTAGCCAGATAGGCGAAGGCGGTAATATAGATGAAACATAAAACCGGGATAATATAGGAGTTGTGAATGCCGATGATGTCGGAAAGTTTACCCTGCAGCGGTGGAATGATACCGCCACCCAGGATCATCATTACTAAAAATGCGGAACCCTGTGCGGTATATTTGCCAAGTCCTGTAATGGCCAGTGCAAAGATGGAGGGCCACATAATGCTGCAGGCCAGACCTCCCGACAGGAACGCATAGATGGCAATATTACCTGTCGTAAACAGACCGATAAGCATAGCTGTGATACCGAATGCACCGAATATGATCAGAGTTAGAGCAGGTTTATTTTTGGTGAGCAGGAAAAGAACGATCTGAATAAAAACACAGATCACATAATAATACAGATGCGACATGTCCTTTTCGGCAATGGTATTGATGCCGATGATTACCAGAAAGGCAATCAGCGGGACTACGATGGTAGCAGCGATTTGCTGCTGTTTGCTTAAGTTGAATACGCTTATCGCTCCGGTCCACCGCCCGATCATTAAACTACCCCAGTACATGGAGATGTAAGGCGCCAGGTCTGAAGACTGATGGCCGCCGAATTCCGGCAAACTCAACAGCTCACCCAAATTACTTCCTATCGCCACCTCAACTCCCACATAAGCCAGAATTCCCAGCATCCCCAAAACAAGTTGCGGATACTTCATGGCGCCCCAACCATCGGGTTGCTTTTTGGACTTTACATTGGCAAAAACAAGGCAAATTACCACGGCCAGCAGCGCGCCCGTTAAGTAAATCATCCGCGTTCTTTCCAGCGGATGTTTTATCGCTTCCAATTCAGCGGTTTTTACGGCAATCGCGGTGGCTGCGTTTTCCCTCTCGGCTCCGTCTGATGCTGTAGCGATACTGTTGTTCAGCGTAATGATTTCGGTACTAAGTACTTCAATTCTCTTTGCTGAATCTGAATTATAACTTGCGAAAACCGGAATGAAACAGATGATCACCAGTAAAGTCATGATGATGAGGTTCGTTCTGGCTTTTCCGGCATTCTCCATAGGTTCATTGATGATTCCTGCAGGCAACTTTTTCGAAAAGTAAAAAATTCCGGCTGCGATCAGAAAAAGCGCACCCACGGCCGTATACAGCAGGATTACCTTATCCAGGGCCAGGTGTTTGATCTGGTCGTCATCTACAGTGGCGGTGGTTCCGAAGAGTGCCAGACCTACGATGATGGGACCGATGGATGTACCGAAGGAATTGATCCCACCCGCCAGGTTTTGGCGGCTGGCACCTGTTTTAGGGTCTCCCAGCAGGATGGCAAAGGGATTTGCAGCGGTTTGCTGAATGGAAAACCCCAGCGCTACTACAAAAAGACCAATGAGCATACCGTAATAGACATTACTCTTCACCGCAAATATCATGATGGCGGCACCCACTGCCGAAAGCAACAGGCCATACACGATACTGTTTTTGAAACCCCACCGTCCAATGATGTCAAATCCCTTCAGTGTGCTCCCAATGAAAAGTACAAGGGCGCCCAGAAAGTAGGCGGTATAGAAAGCAAAGTCAATAAGCTGCGACTGAAACTGGTCCAGCGAGAAATAGTTCTTGCAGAAGGGAATGAAAATGCTGTTTCCGGCAGCAATGAATCCCCAGAAAAAGAACACCAGGATCAGGGTGTACAGTGCCGGATAATTGGTAGGTTGGTTTTTTGCAGACATATAGTTATTGTTTCTTTTAACAAATATAATTTTTTATTGTTTGGAATAATGCTGCTCCAGGGTGCTTTTAATTTCGCGGAAGCAGGCAGGTTTCATTTCATTTACAGTAGTGGGTTCCATGATCTTATTCAGATATACGGTAACTTTACCGGGATGCCCTTTTCCGTTGTCGAAGGGAAACATTTCCCTTAAACCGGCAAATGTGTACACTGCGATGGGGAAATCATGTTTGGTGGATAATATAAACGCACCATCCTTAAATTCGTCCAGCAGGATATTTGGATCTTCGGCTACACCGCCTTCCGGGAAAATGACGATATTCTGGCCGTGGCTCATCTTCTCTGCAGCGCGGCGGTAAACATCAGCGCGGCTTTTCGGACTTTTTCTGTCTACCAGGATGGCTATCCGTTTGTACAGGATTCCGAAAATGGGAATTTTTGCAAGTTCCGCCTTGCCAATGAAACAGACCGGATGATGCCTGTGCAGTACCGTCATCAGCATGATGTCAATAGTTGAGGTATGGTTGGCAATGAAGATATAGTTTCGCTTCCTGTCCAGTTTTTCGCTTGTTTTTCTGATGAGGCTGTACCGGAAGCCCATCCCAAAAAAGACAATGACGCAGAAAAGCCAGATAAATACATAGGCATATTTAAAATCCTTTTCGCGGATGGAAAGCAGAAGAACCGGGATGCAGAATAAAATGATGAAAACAAAGGCCAGCAGGATAAACCAGCCACGCCATATATAATTGAGGATACGGGTCATAATTTTGCGTAAAGGGTCAAAAATAGGAATTTTATCCATTGAAGATCACCCTTTTTTTTAGGGTGTAATTAATGATGGATACCAGTCCAATGGCCGCAATCTTACTTATCATAATAGGGCTGAGCGTGTAGAAGCCCAGGTCCAGATTGTCGCGGAACACAAAATAGTAGAATATCTGGAAGACTGTTAAACTGAGAAGTGTAGAGAAAAAGGATACAAACATAAAATAAGCGAACTCCCGTCTCCTGGAATGTTTACCCCTTTCGAACACAAACCATATGCTCAGAAAGTAATTGAAGAAAATGCCGCAGGTAGTGGAGAGGATGTTACTTAGCGGGTAGTGGATTCCGAAAATATTCTCTTCCCAGGCCAGGAATTGAGGCAGAAAAAGACTGAAAACTTTAAAACTTCCGATTTCTACAACTGCACTTGCCCCTCCTGCAAAAATAAACGATAATACCTGTTTTTGTTTCAACAGCAGTTGCTTCATCATAATTGGAAAAGTACAAATTTACATATAATGTTAAATGTTTTAAAATTGTGTTAAACTATTTTTTTGCGTTCCATTTCTTTCTAACTTTATTTTTTCATAATGGAGTTGACTTTGTAACAAGCTTTATTTCAATGTGTTGAAAGCATGTATCAAGTCTGCCTTTGGCTCTCCCTTCATCATTAATTACTATACTAAGACTGACTGAAATGAAAAATCCCAATCCATACAGAAAATTCCGGTGCCAGCAGGACAAAATTGCTGCGCTGGAAAAGACCAATCCACGTTTCAAAAGAGTATACGATGAGTACGAACTTCTTTCCGAAGAACTCTGGAAGCATGAAACTACAGAAGGTATCAGTATTCCCGATGATTTCATTAATTCATTTAAATTGCAGACTACTTTTCTGGAAGATGAAATTGAGTCCTGGCTAATGGAACGCGCGGGATGAAGTAAGCGCTTCGGCATCCATTATACTGCTACATCATAAATTTATTCCTATTTTAGCGCTTCGTTTTCCTAAAAGATGAAATATGATAGCTATTGTTGATGGCGGTTCTACCAAATGCGACTGGGTCGTTTTGGATAAATTTGGAAACTTGTTCCTGAAAACCGAAACTACAGGCTTTAATCCGAACATAATCAGTCCCGAATTAATTGTTCCGGAAATTGAGAGAAACCAAAACCTTCTCACTGTTAAAGACAGTATGCAGAAGGTTTTTTTCTATGGTTCCGGTTGCGGCGTGGCCGAAAATGCCGCCGTCGTTGATCGGGAGCTTCGCAAGGTTTTCCGCCATGCTGAAATTATGGTTAAGGAAGATCTTACAGCGGCAGCCTACGCTGCCTACAATGGCAAGCCGGCGATTATCTGTATTTTGGGTACGGGTTCCAACTCCTGTTACTTCGACGGGAATGTGGTAAGGCGGGAATTGCCTTCCCTTGGCTTCCTGATTGGTGATGAAGGCAGCGGCAGCGCGATGGGCAAACACCTGCTTAGGCGCTTCTTCATGAAGAAACTCCCGCATGACCTGCATGTCAAGTTTTCGGAACGGTATCAACTCACCATAGAGGATGCGCTTAAACATATGTATCACAGCCCGCGCGCTAATGCGTATCTGGCTGAATTCAACAAATTCGTCGTGGAAAACAAATCACATCCCTATTTCCAGAATATGGTTTTCGACGAAATGAAAAATTTTCTGGATTACCAGGTCCTGCCTTACGAAGAGGCAAACAGTTCGGAGATTAACTTCATTGGTTCCATAGCCTTTTATTATGAGGATATCCTGCGGGCCGCCGCCGCCGAACTTAACCTTAGAGTAGGGACCGTGGTGCAGAAACCCATCGAAAGTCTGGTTGCGTATCATAAAAAATACCTTCTGCCAGAACTTCATTAATATATTGTTAAAATCTTCAGAATGTCAAGCAAAACTAACAGAGACGAAAAGAACTTTAACCAGGCAGCCCTGGATTACCATAGAGCAGAACCTAAAGGGAAAATAGAAGTAATCCCTTCCAAACCACATTCTTCAGCACGCGATTTATCATTGGCTTACTCGCCTGGCGTAGCTATTCCATGTCTGGAGATAGAGAAGAATCCTCAGGCAGTATACGATTATACCGGAAAAGGCAATCTTGTAGCCGTAATATCAAACGGCACCGCCGTTCTGGGTCTTGGAGATATTGGTGCCGAAGCCTCTAAACCTGTTATGGAGGGTAAGGGCCTGCTGTTCAAGATATTTGCGGATATCAATGTCTTTGATATTGAGATCAATGAAAAGGATCCCGATAAATTTATCGATATCGTGAAAGGGATCGCACCCACATTCGGCGGTATCAACCTGGAAGACATTAAAGCTCCGGAGGCCTTTTATATAGAACAGCGCCTGAAAGATGAGTTGGACATCCCACTCATGCACGACGACCAGCACGGAACGGCCATTATTTCCGCCGCAGCTCTAATCAACGCCCTGGAAATTGCCGGGAAGAAGATAGATGAGGTAAGGCTGGTGGTAAACGGGGCCGGTGCGGCAGCTATTGCCTGTACCAAACTCTATCTGGAACTGGGCCTGAAGAAGGAGAATATACTGATGTGCGACAGCAAAGGTGTTATCCATCAGGACAGACAGAATCTGACGCCGGAAAAGCTGGATTTTATTGCTAATACAAACTTGCGCACCCTGGAAGAAGCACTTGTCGGTGCCGATGTCTTTATCGGACTTTCCAAAGGGGATGTGATGACACCGGAGATCCTGAATACAATGGCCGAAAATCCAATTGTATTTGGTCTGGCCAACCCAACACCTGAAATCGATTATGACCTGGCCATGCAAACCCGCCCGGACGTTATTATGGCCACCGGGCGCAGCGACTATCCTAACCAGGTGAACAATGTACTGGGTTTCCCTTATATTTTCCGGGGAGCGCTGGACGTTCAGGCATCCACCATTAACGAAGCTATGAAGCTGGCAGCGGTACTGGCCATTGCTGAACTGGCAAAAGAGCCTGTGCCTGAAGCCGTTATGTTGGCCTATAATTCAAGGAATTTAAGTTTCGGAAGGTCTTATTTCATACCTAAACCTTTTGATAACCGCCTCATTACCACAGTTTCAGTCGCAGTTGCGAAGGCCGCGATGGAAAGTGGTGTCGCAGGCAAACCTATTGAAAGTTTTGAGGACTATGAGACCAGCCTGCTGGACCGCATGGGCCGTGACGAAAAGCTGATCCGCATGATGCAAACCCGCGCCCGGTCTAATCCGAAACGCGTTACGTTAGGTAATGCCGAGGAATATAATGTATTGAAGGCGGCCCAGATTCTTTACGAAGAAGGCATTGCGCATCCGATACTGCTGGGCGATAAGAAATTCATTAAGCAACAGATGGAAATCTTCGGGATTAACATCGATGTACCCATTGTGGATCCGATAGACGACGATCAGAAGGAAAACCGTATTAAATACCGGGAGACACTTTGGAAGTTGCGCCAGCGGAAGGGAATGAACGAATACAAAGCAAAGCGGTATGTAAGGCAGCGCGATTATTTCGGTCCGCTTATGCTTAAGCATAACGATACTGATGCTCTAATCGTCGGTTTTTCCAAAAACTACACTTCTGTCCTTAGACCTGTTCTTAAGGTGATTGAAAAAGAAAACGGGGTAGAGAAGATCGCTTCGATGATGATGATTCTTTCCGGCAAGAAGCCGATTTTCTTTGCAGATACATCGGTTCAGGCCAATCCAGGCGCAGAAGATCTGGTAAATATTGCCAGGATGTCAGAGAAAACCGTGAGATCTTTCGCAATTGAGCCAAGGATTGCCATGCTTGCCTACGAAAACTTTGCCTCCATTTCGGAAACCTCCCGTAAAGTAGCTAAGGCGGTATCCATTCTGCATGAAAAATATCCCAAGATGGTTGTTGATGGTGAAATCCAGCCGGATTTTGCGATGAATGCAGATCATTTGGCCGATTATCCCTTCTCCAAATTGGGAAGTACACCAGCCAATACATTTGTGTTCCCAAATCTTGAAAGTGCCAATATTGCCTATAAGATCATCCGTGGAATGAAAGTAGCACAGGTCGTAGGTCCCATATTAATGGGCTTGAAACAGCCGGTGCACGTGCTTCAGATGCGCGCCAGTGTAGACGAGATCGTAAACCTTGCTACCATTGCAGTGCTGGATGCTCAGAGAAGGGAGGCGAAATAATGAGAAGCAGTTTGGTACCTAGGGTTTTAGTGACGGCGAGTCTTCTTTTATGGGTTGCAGCATCTTCGCAACAGATAAATGCCGAGAATTTATTGTTGAAGAAAAATGGTTGGCAACTGGAAAACCTGAAGGGAAGGGTTAAGGCATTAGAAGTAAAATCGTATAAAGTTGATCATGGCGACCCACAAAATCCTGTTCAGGTTTTGCAGCAAACAGTTACCAGTCTTTACAATGAGAAAGGCCTTTTATTAAGTAAACAAACCGTAAATTCGGTCAAGGTTTTTGAAAACCGGAAACTTACTGTGAAACAGTATTTAGACAGCGTGACACTGCACTATAATTCTCAAGACCAATTGGTTTCTGAAAAGAAATTTGTGGGAGTGTTGGATGAGCCCATGGATTCTGCCAAAGCCACCAAAACCGAATATCAGTATATTGACGGTAAGATTTCTGTTTCAGATTATAATAACTTTGGAAAGCTAAGTTCTTCATATGAGTATTTTCCGGAAAAAGGGTCATCTACAGTCCGTGCAGTACGTACATCTTATGGCGGGAGTGCCACAAACAAAAGGGAGGAATTTATATATTCTTACAATGTAGCCAAACAGCTTCATAAGGTTCAGGCAAGCAGGAACGAACAGATTACCGGTATTCAGGAATTTCAATACTCCGGTAAAAATTTGACAAAGAAATCCTATCAGTCGGGGACTTCTTTGGATGCAGGTGGATCTGAATATAAGTATAACCAGCAGGGTGATATTAGCAGCGAAATTCAATTCAGCAGCCGTTCGGGAGCTGAGGTAACTGATTTTGTTTACACGTATGACCGGCAGAAAAACTGGACTAAGAAAGAAAAAAAGGATAAAGCAGGAAAGCTGATGGGTGCCGAAGAAAGGAAAATTACCTACTATTAAACCACTATAAGAATTCGGATGTATAATGGAAGGTGCTCGGGCCACAGTACTGAAAAAACACGCTGACACATCAAGATTTTTCACACTCCTGATTTATATTCTTTACGGGGCCGCAAGAAGGTTTGAATGGGGAATACCATTCATATTGCTGATTATTTGTGGCGTACTGAACTTTTTATATGCGTTGTGGGTTCTGTACTTTACAATAAGACAGAGAAAGAATATTCCGAAATACAGTTGGGCGCTTGTGGGTAGTATGATTACCGTAACAGTAGCCGCAGGTATATTTTTTCTTTCATTTTTTAGGGAAACTGACCGCTGAATGATGCGCTCCAGGAACTGAAAATAGACCAAAAGCAGCCCTTCAGGCTGCATTTTTTCTTTATCACCATTTTCCTATATTTGAATACTTCAATTAATAACATGATTTACTCCTTAAAAGGTTTGGTACAGGAACTTACACCTACCTATGCCGTACTGGATGTGGGTGGCGTTGGTTACTATACCGGTATCAGCCTTCAAACCTCACACCGCATGTCTCCGGGCACCGAAACCTTTCTCTATATCCAGCAGATAATCCGTGAGGATGCGCACCTGCTTTTCGGCTTCTATACAAAGGAAGAAAAAGAACTTTTTAACCTCCTTATTTCTGTAACCGGTGTGGGACCGGCCTCGGCGCTCATTATGCTTTCTTCGCTCAGTCTGGAAGAAATCGCAAACAGTATCCAAAGCGGCAACAGTGCACTGCTTCAGAAAGTAAAAGGGATCGGTGCCAAAACTGCCGAAAGGATCATTGTAGACCTGCGTGATAAGGTATTAAAATTCAACGTTTCAGGAGAAAATATTTCTACATTTGTAGATAATAAAGTAAAGGACGAGTCGTTATCTGCATTAGAGGTTTTGGGTATACCAAAGAAGATGAGTGAAAAAATCGCAGACCGTATACTTAAGCAAAATCCTGACCTTTCTGTAGAAGATTTGGTAAAACAGATTTTAAAAAACATTTAATATTTTGGTAAAAAACAGCCTCTTGCTCTATAAACTGCTCGCCGTATTTTTTCTTTGCTTTTCCCTTTCCGCATACGCGCAGCAAACCCCTGAAAATGAAGCCTCAGTAAGGCAGGAATATGAACTTCCGGACCCTACGGTTTACGAAGGTTTTTATGACATCAAGACAGGGATGTATTACGTATACCCCAAGATTGGTGATATCGTAACGGGTCCACCGTTCGTTATGACACCAAAGGAATATCAGGATTTCATGATGATGCAGGCTTCCCGCGATTATTACCGCAACAAGTCCGACCGTTACAGCCTCATGTTCCGTAAGGATGTGGACGAAGCACGCCGGCAGGGCATACTTCCTACTTTAAGTGTACGGAACAAGATTTTCGAAAGTATTTTTGGCGGTAACAAGATTGAAATCATTCCCTCCGGATTCGCCTCTTTTGATTTGGGCGGCCTCTACCAGAAAATTGATAATCCATTGATACTGCCTCAAAACCGGACCAGTTTTGCTTTTGACATTGAACAGCGCATACAGTTAGGACTTTTGGGGAAAGTAGGTGAAAACCTGCAGCTGAAGGCAAATTATGATACCCAAAGCGGTTTTGCGTTTGAGAACAGGATGAACCTGGTTTGGCAGGCAAAGGGTACGTGGAAAGACCTGCAGAGCAAAGGTCTGAACGATCCAACTACGGGTGGAGAAGATAAGTTTATAAAAAGAGTTGAGTTCGGTAATGTGAATATGCCGCTGTCTACCAGCCTTATCCGGGGATCCGAGTCACTTTTCGGTATAAAGACGGAGTTCCAGGCGGGCAAGACCTACGGAACCGTGGTCTTTTCCCAGCAACAGGGCGAGGCGCGTAATATCGTTGTACAGGGCGGTGGTGTAATGAGCACTTTTAAAATCAATGCGATTGATTATGAGGATAACCAGCACTATTTCCTGGGGCACTATTTCCTTAATAACTATGATCAGGCCCTGCTGAATTACCCGCAGATCAATTCCCGTATCAGCATCAACCGTATTGAAGCATGGGTTCTGGATCAGGGCAACGGAAACCTGTCTTATCAGAAAAGTATCGTGGGTGTCCGTGACCTGGGTGATGGAGTTTCCGGACTGCCGGATAATTCACAGAATAACCTTTACCAGGCAGTTAATAATCTGGGGCCGGGTCTTAGGGACGTCAATACGGCTTACAATACCATAAACGGTCAGGCATTGCCAAATGCTGCGGGTGGTACAGAAACCTTCCAGGATGGTGAGCATTTCATCTTCAACCGGAAAGCCCGCCGACTGTCAGAAAATGAATTCCGTTATCATCCTCAGCTGGGTTATGTTTCCTTAAATCAAAAGCTTAATGACAATCAGCTTCTTGCGGTGTCTTATTCCTATACAGTAAGCGGATCCAACCAGGTGTATAAGGTCGGTGAATTTTCCGAGGAAAGCCCGGTAGTCATTACCAAAGTACTGAAGCCCAATACCAATGTGAAAACAACATCACCCATGTGGGACCTGATGATGAAGAACATGTATTCACTGGAAAGTATGCAGGTAGATCCGGACAATTTCATGCTGAACATCTACTACCGTGATACGCAGACCGGAGGCAAAGTTAACTATCTTCCAAATACGCCTGTGCAGGACATCAATCTTCTAAAGCTGATGAATTGGGACCGCCTTGACCTGAACAATGATTTACAGTCCAGTAATGGTCAGTTGGGCGACGGTATTTTCGATTTTGTGCCCAATATCACCATCCGTCCGGAAGACGGGAGGGTCATCTTTACAAAGGTGCAGCCTTTCGGTAGCCACCTCGCGTCTGTACTGGGCAGTAACGATCCTCAGTTTGTTTTCACCGACCTGTATACACAGCAAAAGCAGGTGGCATCACAGAGCAATCTGGCACTGCGTTATACCATGGAAGGCCGGTATAAAGGTTCGCAGGGGCAGGGAATTTCGCTGGGTGCCATCAATGTCCCTCAGGGTTCTGTGAAGGTGACTGCCAATGGTGTTCAGCTTACCGAAGGTGCCGACTATACTGTGGATTATATGCTCGGACAGGTAACCATCATCAACGAACAGGTGAAACAGAGTGGTCAGGCCATCAATATCTCACTGGAGAACCAACTTACTTTCAATACCCAGCGCAAACGTTTCCTCGGATTGAATTTGGAAAGAAGGTTCAGCGAAAACTTCCTTCTGGGTGGTACGGTAGTGAATTACTCGGAAGCGCCACTTACCCAAAAGGTCAATTTTGGTCAGGAAGCCGTGAACAATACAATGGCAGGCATTAATCTGATGTACAATAATCAGCTGCCTTTCCTGACCCGTCTTGCCGATAAAATCCCTTTGGTCAATACTGAAGCTCCTTCCAACCTGAATTTCAAAATGGAAGGCGCCTACCTTATTCCGGGTTTGAACAATGCAATCAACAACCAGTCTTATATTGACGATTTTGAGCAAACCACATCCAGAATTTCTCTGAAGGAACCTTCAGCATGGTCGCTGGCTTCAAAGCCCGAAAAGAATCAGCTGGATCCTGTTTTTGCCGGCGCCGGACAGAATAATACTTTACTAAATGGTTATGGTAGAGGTCTGATTACGTGGTACAATATAGATCCCCGTTTCTGGGGAGTGGGCGGCGACGCGCCAAACGGCATTGATGCCCAGGCAGTTTCCAACCATGCTTCCAGGCGGGTACGTGTTCAGGAACTTTTTAACAGTAAAGATCTTGTTGCCGGCGAGCAGGTTTTCACCAACACTTTCGACATTACCTATTATCCGCAGGAACGCGGACCTTATAATGCCAATCCGAATCCCGAAACCACGCAGCAGCGCTGGGGTGGACTTATGCGTCCGATTTCTGTATCCAATTTCATTAATTCAAATATCGAATATGTAGAATTCTGGATGATGGACCCGTATGCCGACGGTAATAATTTGGGTGCAAACCCTAAAATGTTGCTCCAGCTGGGTAATGTTTCCGAGGATGTTCTTAAAGATGGGCTTATGCAGTATGAGAATGGCTTGCCCACACCCTCCACACCCGCTACCGTTTCCAACTCGAATCTGGGAGTTCAGCCTAAGCAGCCCCCAATCCTTTATGCCTTTTCAACTGAAGGTACCGAAAGGATGCAGCAGGATTTAGGACTGGACGGTCTGGATGCCGGCGGCGAATCACTGATGTTCGGGACTTCGTTTATTAATCCTGTGACCAATCTTCCGGATCCGGCTGCCGACGATTTTGTCTTCTACCTGAACGACCAGTTTCCGGGTAACCTGGCCTCTTCCGTGCGGGAACGTTACCGCTATTTCAGAAACCCTGAAGGTAATTCCAAAAGCAACTCACTGGAAGTAGCCTCCCAAACACCGGATGCCGAAGATGTGAACCGTGATTTCAACCTGGACCAAAGCGAGTACTATAACCAGTACGAAGTAAATCTGGATCCAGCCAGCCTCGCAGCCGGGCAAACCAATCATATTGTGGACGAGAAAACTGTTCCCGTTACTTTTGAGAACGGAAGCACAAGCGATGTAAAATGGTACCTCGTGAGAATTCCTGTAGCGGACTATGTAAGTACAGCCGGTGATAATGACCCTTCCGTACTCAACAATGTACGTTTTGCCAGACTTCTGCTTACCGGTTTTGATGAGACTTCCACAATAAGGTTGGGGACGTTCGACCTGATCCGCTCGGACTGGAGAAAGTATACCAAGAATATCTTCCCAACTTTAACCGGAGGCGGAACTGATGAGGGAACAACACTTGTAAACAATTCCAACTTTGAAGTTGGAAGTGTAAATCTGGAGGAAAACGGACTGAACCAGCCACCTTACGTATTGCCTCCCGGAATTGACCGCCAGGTGCTGAGCGGTAACGCCGGTGCACAGCGTCAGAACGAAGGTTCACTTTATATGAAGGTTAAAGGCCTTTCCAATGAATCACGCGGTGTGTTCAAAAATACAAGTCTGGACCTTCGGAGGTTCAAAAAACTGAAACTTTTTGTCCATGCCCAGAATTTGAACGATGCTGATCCTTTCCAGAATACCATAGACCCGAACACGAAGTTCTTTATCCGTATGGGTAGTGATGCTACGGACAACTATTACGAATATGAAGCATCGCTGAAATATACTCCTAAGACAGCGGTTTCACCGTTGGATATTTGGCCAACTGAAAACGAAGTGGATCTTGAGGTGCAGAATTTTGTGGATGCAAAGATCCTGCGCGACAAATCCGGTGCCCAGATCATGGACCGTTACCAGTACATGCAGTACGGCGATGAGTACAAGAAAATCTTCATCAAAGGACGTCCGACTTTAGGCGGAATTACTACAATTATGGTTGGCGTGCGTAACGAGATCAGGGGAACAGGCAAGGACCTTATCCTTTGGGTTAATGAAATACGCCTTTCGGATATTGAAAATAAAGGGGGCTATGCAGGAAATGCGAGCCTGAACTTCAATCTGGGCGATTTTGCCCTGGTGAATACCAATGCGGCTTACTCTACAATCGGTTTTGGTAATATAGATTCACGTCCCGCCGAAAGGACACAGTCTACCCAGTCGGCATTTAATGTGAATGCTTCTGTAAACGTAGATAAGTTTCTGCCTGAAAAAACAGGAATCAAAATTCCGGTCAATTATTCCTACTCGCAAACCATTGAAGACCCAAAATACAATCCACTGGATAATGATGTGGAATTCAGTAAAGCGGCAAACAAAGAACAGCTGAATGATGTTGCGCGCACCTATACTCAGCAGCGGAGTTTGGGTGTTGTGAATATGCGTAAGGAAAGGGTAAATGCGCAGCGCAAACCGAGACCTTATGATGTAGAGAACCTCTCGCTTACGATGGTTTATAATGACGATTACTTCCGGGATATTTACACTAAGAATAATTACAGACAGTACCTGCGCGGAAACCTGGATTACAATTACAATTTCAAACCGTGGGTGCTGAGGCCATTCCAGAAGATGATCAGTGATACAGCAAAATCTGCCAAATATTTAAGATGGGTAAAGGAATTCAACATAAATCCCGTGCCTACAAGGCTGTCCTTCCGTACAGATATAGACCGTAATTACAATGAACTTGAATTCCGGAATATTGAGGCCTTGCTGAACGGTAATCTGAGCAGCGATTTTGATGTTCTGAAAAACCGGAACTTCTATTTCGGCTGGCAGTATGGCCTGGGTTGGAACTTTACAAAATCACTTAAGCTCGAAGTGAACTCGGTGATGCGTACCCTGAATGATAATCTGGATGTTAATCAAATGGATAATAAATCCATCTTTCAGAATATGTTCCGTGCTGGGCGACCTGTTCTTTACAACCACCGGATTCAGGCTAATTACCGCCTTCCTTTTGAATATTTGCCTTTCATTGACTTCATTGACGCTGAACTCGGATACGGCATGACCTATAACTGGAACTCACGCTCTACAGCTTTACTTACAAGTCCCGAGGGGAGTCTGGGCACCATTGGTCAGAATACCAATACGGTTGTTGCCACTGCATCTGCGGATTTTCCAAAACTCTTCAGTAAGCTGAAGTACTTCCGCGATATCAACACTACAATGCAGAAAAGAAGACGCGAAATAGATTCCCTTAACACTGTGTATACAACTCAGTGGGAGAAGAGGCGATTCAGGTATAAGGATTACAAGTTCAAGAACAAACTTAATATTGGGCAAAGTCTGGCTTATGGTCTGGCGTCAATCAGACAGTTGGATTTCAGCTATAACGAGAATAGCGGAACTGTTTTACCGGGATTGCTTTCTGCTCCAAACTGGTATGGATATGGCCAGACGCTGGGCGGACCCACCGCTGGTTTCCTATTGGGTTCACAGGCAGACATCAGAAGGATCGCTTTGGAAAACGGCTGGATAAGCACATCCACTTATATGACGGATCCGTATATACAGATGCGTAACCGAAACCTGACGGCCAATCTTCAGCTCATGCCGGTTAGTGACCTTCGGATCGATTTTAACGTTCTGCATAACTATACCCGTAATTTTACCCAGGCTGGATTTAACGATCCGCAAAACCTGAGCAGGCAATACCATGATTATGCTTTTG
>JAEWIR010000026.1 GCA_023386965.1 Bacteroidota bacterium | reverse complement strand
CGGCCGCCCTGGCTATTTCGGTTCCTTTCACCCCCATGGCAACACCGATATGGGCCGCTTTAAGTGCCGGACCATCATTAACACCATCACCCAGCATCGCCACAACTTCCCCATTTTTTTTCAGCGCATTTACAACCGCCAATTTGGCTTCCGGAAACATTCTGGCAAATAATACCTTATCATCCGCTGTCCGTCGGAGCTCATTTTCGCTCAGGCCTGTAAGCTCTTCTCCGGTTATATAATGACCGGCATTGATGATCCCGGACTGTGCGGCAATGGCACGGGTAGTTACGGCATTATCCCCGGTGATGACCTTCACCTTAATCCCGGCGTCATTAATCTGTTTAAAAACATCCTGAATGCCTTGTTTGGGTGGATCCTGGAAAACCACAAAACCCAGAAAATCAAAGGGCAAATCCTGCTGCTTTTCGGGAAAATCCTCAGCCGCGAACATAGATTTTGCGACACCAAGAACCCGATATCCTTCCTTTCCGAAATCATCAATGAGGTTTCTGAGTGAAGTAAGGTCAGCCCCAGACAGATCTGAAACGTGCAGAAGCGCCTCCGGAGCTCCTTTCGCGGCAATAATCGTGTGTCCGGATTCGTTTCGGAAAACATGGGTCATCATTGGAGGTTTTCCCTCCAGAGGATATTCATGAAACATCCGATAAGCGCTCCTTACATCCTTAACCGCTGAGTTGCTGTACACCTTGTGCAAAGTTTTTTCCATGGGATCAAAGGGAATGGGCTCACTGCTCCACATGGCATAACTTACGATTTCCAAGAGTTCGGGTGCATTGAATTCGTCCTCAGTATAGGTACGGTTTTCCTTAAAGCTGTAGATTAACTTCAAATGCATTGAATTTTCCGTTATCGTACCTGTCTTGTCGGTACAGATAACCGTAGTGCTGCCCAGCGTCTCCACCACACTGCTCTTTTTTATGATGATGCCCTGCTGCATCAGCTTCCATGCACCCAAAGCCATGAATGTGGTGAAAGCGACGGGGATCTCTTCCGGCAAAATGGACATGGCGAGCGTCAGACCGTTCAGCAGTGAGTCGGTAAAACTGCGTGTGTGATACCAGTTAACGGCACACACCAATAGGAAGACAACAGCGCCCAGAATGGCCATACCTTTTACAAATTTCTCTATCTGTTGCTGCAACGGGGATTTCTGTTCTGTAATTGACGACAGTGAATCTCCAATCTTTCCCAGTTTAGTTTCGGCCCCAACCGCCTCCACTTCAAAGACTGCCAGTCCGGAAACAGCAACAGTACCACTGTATACCTGCGAATCTGCTCCACTATTATCCTTGGATACGGTAAAACTCTCTCCTGTCAGCGAGGCCTCATTAACCGTAAAATCATTGCTGTAAACAATTCGCCCGTCAGCATTGATCATCTGGCCTTCGGCGGCAATGCAGAGGTCCCCGACTACAATTTCGTGTGTAGGTATCTGGATCACAGCAGAATTTCGAATTACTTTGCTTAGGGGTTCATTAAGCCGTTCAAGAGCTTCAAGCGCTTTTTTACTGCGGTTGTCCTGGTAAAAAGAGATTCCTGAAACCAAAATGATGGCAGCAAGCATAAACAATGCTTCTCCGTAATTACCCACTACAATATAAATTACAGCGATAAGCATCAGCAGAATAAGCATCGGCTCTTTCAGGATATCGGTGAGAATACTGAACCAGGAGCTTTTTGGAGGTGCGGTTATACTATTAAAACCGTGACTTTCACGAGACTTGGCTACCTGTTCACCGGTTAGTCCTGTCAGGTTTTTTGGGAGTTGCATATCCATAGCAGAAAAAATTGCTTCATCTTAAAGTTACCTAAAAAAGTGCAAAGGGTAAAATGACACTTATCACCATGATTAGAATAAAAGTTTCAACAGCAAGGTTAGCATTTCAGAAGAAAAATTCTCCTGGCCATAGCATAATTTTGTGCGCAGACTGGAGGGTACAGACTTTTGTTCGGGAATTCCCCTCCTCCGGATGGGTGGCAATTCGCCGAAGGCGTAATTGACGGGGTGGTCTTTCAGAAATGAAGATCAGCAGTTAAATCATAAATCTATGCAGGAAATGAATCCTCCAACTCAATCCACACAGGAGCATGGTCGCTTGTTTTCTCCCACCCTCTAACGTTTTTATCGACACCAGCACTTTTCAGTTGAGGCAGAACTTCGGCCGAAAGGAGAAAATGGTCTATGCGCATGCCCGCGTTACGCTCGTAGGCTTTTCGGAAATAATCCCAAAACGTATAAATAGTCTCGTCAGGATAGAGATGGCGAACTCCATCTGTCCACCCCTGATTTATAAGACTTTGAAAAGCTGCCCGAACCTCGGGCAGGAAAAGCGCATCCTTTAGGAATTTTTCCGGCTTATAAACATCATTCTCAGTAGGCATCACATTAAAATCCCCAATAATAAGTACCTTTTTACCGGAGGTCACCAGCATTTCTGCATGGGCATCCAACCGTTCAAACCATGTCATCTTATAGTCAAATTTTGGTCCCGGCACCGGATTTCCATTTGGCAGATAAATACAGGCAATAACCAAATCTTTAATCTTCACTTCCAGGTACCGGCTGGCTTCATCTTCAGGATCGCCCGGAAGTCTGGATCTGCTGATCTCCGGTGTCCCGACCCGGGAGAGTACCGCAACACCATTCCAGCTTTTCTGACCCAACCAAACCGCTTCATATCCTGCTGACCGGAATTCCGCTTCCGGAAACTTTTCCTGGGGCGCTTTCAACTCCTGCAGGCAGACAATATGGGGCTGGGTTTCTTCCAGCCACCTGAGAATGACAGGCAGGCGCCCGTTCACTCCATTGACATTATAAGTGGCTATTCTCATGGATGCTTATTTATTCAAAGGTAAAAGTTACGTTTTAATTGGACACATTTTTGATGTAACGACCGCAAATCAGGAATTATGAGAGCAATTTGGAATGGCGCAATCGGCTTCGGACTGGTTAATATTCCCATTAAACTTTACTCGGCAACAGGAGAAAGCAACCTGGACCTGGATATGCTGGATAAGGAAGACCTTTCCAATATTAACTTCAAGAGAGTTAATGCCAATACCGGAAAAGAGGTAAAGTGGGATAATATTGTTAAAGGCTATAAGCTGGAAGATAATTACGTAGTACTCACTAAAGAAGATTTTGAGGAAGTCAATCCGGAAAAATCAAAACTACTGAACATCAAGCAGTTTGTAGATGTTAATGAAATAGACAGTGCCTACTTCGAATCCTCTTATTTTCTGGAGCCACAAAAGAATGGTGAAGAGGCTTACAAACTGCTTTTAAAGGCCCTATTAAAAACCAAAATGGCCGGAATCGGCACATTTATTCTGCGTGAAAAAGAAATTCTATGCCTCGTAAGGCCTTACGAAGACAAAATACTGATGGTGAACCGTATGCGGTATCCGGAAGAATTCCGCAGTTATGAAGACCTTAAAATACCCGGCGGCAAGAATCCTCAAGCGGAAGAGTTGGAAATGGCTGAATCTCTGATCAAACAGCGCGCAACAAAATTTGATCCTTCAAAATATAAAAACACCTATAACGATGATCTGATGAAAATCATTGAAGCGAAAGCCAAAGGTAAGGTGAAGAAACCAGCTGCCAAAGAAGCGGTTTCGGCTAAAGCTACAGACCTCATGGCGCAGCTTAAGGCCAGTCTGGAAGCCGGAAAAGCAAAAGCGGGATAGCTAACTCAATAAATCTGCAGGGAAAATGCCATTAGAGGAATATAACAAAAAAAGGGATTTTGAACAGACTGCCGAGCCCAAAGGTAAAACCAACAAGGGCAAAGGTAAATTGAAATTTGTCGTTCAGAGGCATGCTGCCAGCAGGCTTCACTATGATTTCCGTTTGGAGATGGATGGTGTGCTGAAGTCCTGGGCAGTTCCGAAAGGACCTTCGCTAAATCCTCAGGACAAACGGCTGGCAATGATGGTTGAAGACCATCCTTATGACTACCGCACATTTGAAGGCAGTATTCCGGAGGGAAACTATGGCGCCGGTGAAGTAGAAATTTGGGATGAGGGCACCTATGAACCCCTTGAAAAAGTAAAAGGGAAAAAAGACGATACACTGATGCAGGCTCAGCTGCATGATGGTTCGCTTAAATTTATACTCCATGGTAAAAAACTGGAAGGTGAATTTGCCTTAGTGAAAATTAAAAGCAGTGAAAGCGGCGATCCATGGCTCCTCATCAAACACCGGGACGGGTTTGCAACTGACCATTATGATGCTGAAGAAAACACAGAGCCTGACTCTAAAGTAACCGCCTACCTGGCTTCAAAAAAAAAAGCAGAAAAGTAACTTCTGAGCCAGCCAAAGCCTCACCGTACAGAAATTACTCGCCCGCGCTGAGCGGCGAAAGAAAACTTTCAAAATTTATTACTCCGATGCTGGCTGGCTCGGCTAACGAACCGTTTAACAGTGATGAATGGGTGTTCGAGATAAAATGGGACGGATACCGTGCCATCGCAGACCTTCGTAAGGACGTTCAGCTTTATTCGCGGAATGGTCTCTCCTACCTGGAAAAATTCAAAAAAATTGCCAATTCCCTAAGGTTTCAGGAACATGAAATGGTGCTGGACGGTGAACTGGTGGCCTACGATGACAAAGGCGCGCCAAACTTTCAGTGGTTGCAGCGCATTGGCGAGAATCCCAACCTTACTGTAATATACCAGGTGTTTGACCTTCTGTACTTGAACGGTCATTCCACAGAGGCACTGAGCTTGCTTCAGCGTAAGGAATTGCTGAAGGAGGCGCTTACCGAAACAGAATTCGTAAAATACCACGACCATGTGGCAGAGAAGGGTAAGGATTTTTTTGCGGTGGTAGAAAAAATGGGTCTGGAGGGAATGATAGCCAAAAAAGCAGACAGCATCTATGTGCCGGGTGCACGCAATGGTGACTGGTTAAAAATTAAAACTCAGAAAACCGAAGAAGTTATCATTTGCGGCTTTACTGCGCCCAAAGGCGGCCGTAAAAATTTCGGTTCACTGATTCTCGGAAGATACCGCGATGACGAGTTGATTTTCTGCGGCCATACCGGAACGGGATTCAGCGATAAGGCATTGACTGATCTATATAAGAAGATGGAACCGCTGATTACAGAAAAACGCCCATTTGCCACAATTCCAAAGACCAATGACAAACCTACCTGGTTAAAACCTGAACTCGTAGCTGAGATTAAATTCACTGAGCTTACCGGTGATCATATCTTCAGACATCCTGTCTTTCTTCATTTACGTGAGGATAAAGATGCGCAGGAACTGAAATCTGAAACTACCGAAGTTAACCAGCCAGAAAAATCAGTGGAGCCAGTTCCGGTGAAGAAGACCATACCCCAACGAGAAAATGAACTGCTGACGAAATTTGGAAATCTGGAAGTGAAACTGACCAATCAGAATAAAATATATTTCCCCAAAGATCAGGTAAGCAAAGGAGATGTGGTGGCCTACTATCAAAGTATAGCCCAATACATCCTTCCCCATCTGAAGGACCGGCCACAGTCCATGAACCGTTTTCCAAATGGCATCAACGGGATGAGTTTTTACCAGAAAGATGCTTCAGACGATATCCCGGGGTGGATTGAAACTCAAAAAGTGCATTCGGAATCAACCGATAAGTTCATTAATTACATCCTGTGCAATGACAGAGCCACAATGGCTTACCTGAACAATCTTGGGTGTATAGAATTTAACGTGTGGACCAGCCAGGCACAAACCACGGAAAAGCCGGACTATCTGGTTCTGGACCTGGACCCTTCTGAAAACAACAGCTTTGAAGAGGTAATCCTGACCGCCCAGACGGTAAAAAAAATCATGGATTTGGGGAAGATAGAAGGCTACTGCAAAACATCCGGCAGTTCAGGGATTCACATCTATATCCCCGCAGGCGCACAATATAGCTTTGACCAGGTGAAGAATTTCGCTCATATCATGATGCAGATGGTCCAGAAAGAACTGCCAGAACTTACCACCCTGGAGCGTGCCCTGCAAAAGCGCGACAAGGCAAAAATCTATCTCGATTATCTTCAAAACCGCCGCGGGCAGACACTTGCCAGTGTTTACAGCCTGCGGCCCAGGAACGGTGCGCCCGTTTCCATGCCTATAGAGTGGGACGAACTGAAACCCGGTTTGAAACCCACCGATTTTAATATTGAAAATGCCCTGCACAGAATTAAGGAAAAGGGCGATCTGTTTAGGCCAACTCTCGGTACGGGTTTCAATATGCTGGAAGCGCTGTCTTTATTTGAAAACATGTAAGGAGCCCAGTTCGTTAATGAATAACAATTAGCATTAAAATTGGTTGAATTTTTGCTGAGTATAATCCATGAAGAAGCAAGACTACTCCAATCATATCCGTTTTTACGCACCACACCATTTTATTTACTTGCCGCTTCTGCTTATTCTTTTGGGAACAGGTTTGTGGAAGATTTTTACCACCACGGATAACCAAACAGTTTGGATACTGTTTTCTGTGGTCATTTTTCTTTTTATTTATCTGGCAGTTATGGTTAGACAGCATTATGCACTCACCCTCCAGGACAGACTTCTCCGTCTGGAATTTAAGCAAAGGTATTTTGAACTCTTTGGGAAGAGGTCGGTGGAGGTGGAAAACCAACTTAGTTTCGGACAGATCGCTGCTCTTCGTTTCGCACCTGATGCAGAGTTCCGTGACTTGCTGGAAATGGCGTTAACTGATAATACTTCTCCAAAAGAAATAAAGAAAGCTATAAAAAACTGGAAACCTGATAACAGCAGGGTTTAAGTTTTCAAATAAGTAAACCATTAAAAATCACTGTTATGAAAAAATTTGCATTATTAAGTTTAGTTGTTTTCGCACTTCTCACACTTACGGGGTGTGAAGCTATAGGAACCATCTTTGAAGCCGGAATGTGGTGGGGAATCATCCTGGTAGTAGGAGTTATCGGCCTAGTTCTGTGGATGCTTACTCGGGGTAAAAAATAGTTGAGAAGAATCGTAGCTTATGCAGAAAGATACTAAGAAAAAAGTCAGGCCGCCTCAGAAACAGCGAAAACCCGGACTGGAAAAGAAAATGGTACCCAAGCCTGAAAGTGAACCGGCTTCGAAATCACTTAAACTTGAAGGTAAAATAGCAATAATCTCCGGGGGTGACAGTGGTATAGGTAAAGCAACCGCATTGCTCTTTGCTTCGGAAGGGGCAAATATAGTGATTCCTTATCTGAGCGAAACCGCTGATGCAAAGGAGACCAAAAAAGAAATTGAACGCCTCGGACGAGAATGCCTCATTATAAAGGGCGATTTAGGAAAGGAAAATCACTGTCGTAAAGTGGTTGACAAAACTATCGATACATTCGGACAGATTGATATCCTCGTTAACAATGCAGCCAATCACTGGGAAGCCACCTCTCTTGAGGAGATTACAACAGACCAACTCATGACAACGTTTCACTCAAATTTCTTCTCACTGTTCTGGCTCACCAAATTTGCGCTGAAGCACCTGAAAAAAGGCAGCAGCATTATCAATACGACTTCTGTTACCGCATATCGGGGCAGTGACCATCTGCTGGATTATGCCGCTACCAAAGGAGCAGTGCTTTCGTTCACCCGCAGTCTCTCAGCTAATCTGGCTGAAAAGGGAATCCGGGTCAATGCTGTAGCCCCCGGACCTATCTGGACACCGCTGATTGCCTCTACATTCTCGAAAAAACAAGTCTCAGAATTTGGCAGCGATGTACCTATGAATCGTGCCGGACAACCAAATGAAGTGGCCACCTGCTTTCTTTTTCTGGCATCGGAAGATGCCTCTTATATGACCGGTCAGGTTTTGCATCCTAACGGAGGTGAAATTGTAAACGGCTAACTGGAATATCATGAAGACAGAAATTTCCGAACTTGAGGCAGTAAGCAGGATCAATCCCTCCAAAATCGTAAAGATCATGAAGGATCCCGTGAAATCTGCAAAAGCGGTCCAATTGGTTTATACCACCGACCGGGAATCGGAAGGGATAGAACGCCGGCGCTGGGGCAAAAAATTCCGTTATTTTAAAGGAGATGAAAAGATAAAGGACCCGGAACAAATCCAGCGGATTAACAAATTAGCCATACCGCCAGCCTGGGAGAATGTATGGATTTGCGCCCTGGAAAACGGACACTTACAGGCAACAGGTGTAGATGCGAAAAAACGCAAACAGTACCGTTACCACCCCGTCTGGACAGCGCTCAGGAACCATACTAAGTTTTACAGGATGCTGCAGTTTGGCTATGCGTTGCCCAAAATAAGGCTACAGCTGGAAAAAGATTTGGCTATCCGCAAGCTGGAGAAAAGAAAAGTCCTGGCTGTTGTGGTGAGCTTAATGGAGCGAACTAATATCAGAATTGGGAATAATGTATATGAAAAACTTTACGGCTCCTTTGGTCTAACCACCCTAAAAGACAAGCATGTAAATGTTAAAGGTCAGAAAATCAGCTTTTCATTCAAAGGGAAGAAAGGCGTATATCATGATATCGACCTTAAAAATTCACGTCTGGCGAAGGCTGTTCAGAACTGCCGCGACATCCCGGGAAAAGAACTGTTCCAATACTATGATGAAGATGGACAGCGACATCCGGTAGATTCAGGAATGGTTAATGAGTATATAAAGGAAATCAGTGGGGATGATTTCACAGCAAAGGATTTCCGTACCTGGTCCGGAACGGTAAACGCACTGATTGCCTTCAGGGAAATTGGTGAAGCCGAAAACAATTCGGCCTACAAATCAAAAGTAAAGGAGGCCCTGGAGATAGTGGCCGCCACTCTTGGAAATACGCCTGCTGTCTGCAGGAAATATTATGTACATCCTCTGGTCATCAATCTTTATGAAAACAATTCCATAAAAAAATATCTGGATGAACTGGATGCGATTGAAATCAACGACGGAAAGTCGGGACTTACAAAAGAAGAAACGATTGTAATGAAGATGCTTGAAAATGAAAAATTAAAACATTAAAAAAATAAATTATGAAAATTGAGATTCAGGAAAACGAAATTTACCTTGTAAAATTAGGACCCTCTACAGAAGAGAACAGAGTGGTAAAACGGGAAGTCACCTTTGAGATTAACGGTGTACAGTTCAATAGGGAAATTTTGCTGGAACCTAACGGGACCGGTGATGACTATGACGATCCCGAAAGTTTCTACATCAGAAACAAAGAGATGGTAGATGCAAGTCTTATAGATTACCTTTCGGATCACCAGCTATATGATAATGACTGATACTGAAAGAAGGTCGCGCCGTTAAGCGGGACCTTCTTCGTAATATTTAGCCTTCCTTCAGCGTGACCGCTCATCTGATATTTAAAGCAGTACAAGTGGGCCACGCTGAAGGAAGGCCTTTTTCTTATTCCTTCACAGGCTGAACTTCGGCCTTTGGCAAAGATTCAAACAGTTCCGGAAATATCGCAAGAATGATGAAATACAAGATGATCATAAGGGCAATTGTGCCCACTGCGACTAAAACACCGGTTGGCGGATTATTTTTTTGAGTTGCCATACGTTTATTTATTAATAGTTAAACTGCAAACTGCAAAAGTCGTTCCTATTTGATTACGGCCCGGGAGGCAAAGCTTAACAAAAAACCTTAAATTTGTAAATATTAAAAAACATAAAAAAATAAATAATGTCTAAAGCAAAAATCTACTACACTCTTACGGATGAAGCTCCAATGCTGGCAACGCATTCTTTCCTGCCCATTGTAAAAGCCTTTACAAAACCGGCCGAGGTAGAAATTATGGTACCGGATATTTCTCTTGCAGGCAGGATTCTGGCAAATTTCCCGGAAGTACTTACTGAGAGCCAGCGAATTCCTGATTATCTGGCGGAACTAGGCGAACTGGCCACGCAACCGGATGCAAACATCATTAAACTTCCCAATATCTCCGCTTCCGTACCGCAGCTGCAGGAGGCGATTACTGAACTTCAAAAGCAGGGCTATGCTTTGCCTGATTTTCCTGTGGAGCCAAAAAATGCTGAGGAGGAAAACATTGCTAAAAAATATGCTAAAGTCCTTGGCAGCGCGGTAAATCCTGTGCTAAGAGAAGGTAACTCGGACCGAAGAGCGCCAAAATCTGTAAAGGATTACGCAAAGGCCAATCCTCACCGCATGGGAGCGTGGTCGGCAGATTCAAAAACAACGGTCGCACATATGGAATCAGGCGACTTCTACGGTTCTGAAAATTCAACAACAATAGAAAATGACGGGAAATTCAGAATTGTATTTGCCGGAAACGATGGATCATCTAAGGTACTCAAGGACTTTGCGCCGCTGAAAGCCGGAGAAGTAATTGACAGCTCCGTAATGAGCATCAGTGCACTTAAATCATTTGTAGAAAAGGCCATTGCCGAAGCCAAAGATAAAAATGTACTCCTTTCAGCCCATCTGAAGGCCACGATGATGAAGATTTCTGACCCCATTATTTTTGGTGCTATTGTAGAAACATATTTTAAAGATGTTTTTGCAAAATATAAGTCGGTTTTCAGTGAACTGGACATCAATCCGAACTTTGGTCTGGCTACACTTTTCGAAAAAATCGCCGGCACACCACAGGAAGCAGACATTAAAGCAGATATAGAGTCAGCCATTGCCAACAGTGCACGCATTGCAATGGTAAACTCTGACCAGGGAATTACCAACTTCCACGTCTCGTCGGATGTTATTGTTGATGCTTCAATGGCTGCACTCGTACGCGGTGGCGGAAAAATGTGGAACAGCGAAGGTAAAGAAGAGGATACCGTTTGTATTATCCCGGACCGTACTTATGCAGGATTCTACGCAGCTATCATTGACGATATGAAAGCCAATGGAGCCATTGACCCAACAACTTTCGGATCTGTACCAAATGTTGGCCTTATGGCTCAGAAGGCTGAAGAATACGGATCACATGACAAAACTTTCCAGGCCACTGCAGAAGGAACGGTTCGTGTGGAAGATGAGAACGGAAATATCCTTCTGGAACAGAAAGTTGAAAAGGATGATATTTTCAGAATGTGCCAAACCAAGGATGCACCTATACAGGACTGGGTAAAACTGGCTGTAAACCGCGCAAGGCTTTCCGGCACCCCTGCTATTTTCTGGCTGGACAAAGGAAGGGCTCATGATGCCCAGATCATTGCCAAGGTGGAAAAATATTTGAAAGACCATAACACGGAAGACCTGGACATACGCATTATGGATGTGAAAGATGCCATGCTGGAGACCTTGAAAAGAGCCCGTGAAGGCAAGGACACTATCTCTGTATCCGGAAATGTCCTTCGCGACTATCTTACAGATATGTTCCCAATCCTGGAACTTGGAACATCTGCCAAAATGCTGTCAATAGTGCCGCTAATGAATGGCGGTGGGCTTTTCGAAACCGGTGCCGGCGGATCTGCACCTAAGCATATTGAGCAGTTCATTGAAGAAGGTTACCTGAGGTGGGATTCTCTTGGTGAATTTTTGGCACTGCAGGCTTCTCTGGAACACCTGGCCCAAACACAGGACAATAAAAAAGCGCAGGTTCTCTCTGATGCGCTTGACACCGCAAACGCAAAATTCCTGGCTACGGACAAATCACCGGCAAGGAAACTGGGCGGGATTGATAACCGCGGTTCGCACTTTTACCTGGCGATGTACTGGGCTGAGGCTTTGGCCAAGCAAACTGCTGACAGTGCGATTGCCGAAAAATTTGCACCTGTTGCGAAGGCCCTTCAGGAAAATGAAACCAAGATCAATGATGAACTGCTGGGTTCTCAGGGTAAACCTCAGGAGATTGGAGGCTATTACCATACAGATACTGAAAAGACCTATGCTGCTATGCGTCCTTCAGCCATCTTGAATCAGATTATTGACGCCATATAAGCAAATATACTCTGCATACAAATAGCGCGGATGCCATTCCGTGTGTCATTCAAGCTTCCCGGTCCGCTCCGGGAAGTTTTGTTTATACTGCAAGCCGTATTTTTGTAACGTGGAAAGTATTGCCTCAGACTGCGCAAAAAGGATTCTGGGTAAGGAAAAGATGCTGCGCAACAATTAAGTTCCTGACTACTTCGCTTCAAAATTTTCCAGGTTGTATGTAAAGCGGAAATGGATTATTTTTAGGACGCAAAACCTTTCTGAATCTAATAAATAATCCAGATTGGACTGAAGCAGATGGGTTTTACGGAGCGCTGTCGGGCTGCAGAGCCAGTTGCATACAATGAGGGTTCACAATAACGCATTCCTGAAAATATTAAGTTAATTTATGAAGCTATTTTACCTATTTATAGTGTTTACGCTGTTTACTTCCTGTGTTTCGGTAAAAAGATACAACGAAAGACTGAGAACTCCTGTTGCGCCCGAAAAACTCCGTGCCGATGTAGATTACACCTACGCCAGCTTACAGGAACTTCACCCCAAACTGTACTGGTATATCTCCAAAGACAGTCTGGACATACGTTTCACGGAAATAAAGAACAATATTAAGACACCTATGACTCCAGCGGAATTCTATCATCTGCTGGCACCGGCAGTGGCAGATGTGCGGCAGGGGCACCTTCGGCTGGCACTTCCCGAAAGACGGCTGAATGCTAAAGAGAGAAAAGCGCTGAAACTTCAGAAAGGCCTGTTCAGCCGGTATGAATTTCTGGTGGAAAATGACCGCGTGTTTGTAAAGGAGAATTCCGATAAAGTACCGGGTATGGAAGTAGGGACAGAAATACTGAAGATCAATGAGGTTCCGTTAAGTGAAATGCTTGCACGTTACAAGCCTTTAAATAACAGTGACGGTTATAACACTACTTTTTTAAGATATTCAATGGCAAGACGCTGGCCCCATTTCTTCACAGCCGAAAACGGAATACTTGATTCGGTGAAATTGGAGACCAGGCGGGACACTGAAATAGAAACCTTCTGGCTTAAACGTGAAAGACAGACGCTGATTCAGAAGAGAAAGGAGGAGCAGAAAAACCGGAAACTGACTAAGAGCGAACAGGGAAAAACAAAAGACTACAACATCGTAACACGAAGTTTCAACCGTGACCTGCAGTTTCCAACTCCAGACAGCATCACAGCATACATGAAGATCAAAACCTTTTCCGGAACTTTCTCAAGACGTTTCTACCGGCAGAGCTTCCGAACATTAAAAAATTCTCCTGCGAAATATCTTATCATTGATATGCGTGACAATTTGGGAGGGTCATTGGCCGAAATAAATAACCTCTATTCCTACCTGGCACCGGAAAAATTCAAGTTCATTAAAGATATTGAGGTTACGAAGCCCAGCTCTATGTTTAAGGCAGATTATTTCCGGATGGTTCCAGATATTACCAAACCAATTGCTGCCGCTGCCTATCCCTTTTATCTAGTGGGAACCGCGCTTTCACTAAAGAGGACAAGGGAAGGAACTTTTCTGCGGAACAACGGTATTTTCTCAGTAAGAAAGCCAAAGAAAGACAATTTCAAAGGTAAAATTTATGTTCTGATAAACGGAAGCAGCTTTTCGGCGGCTTCCATACTGCCATCCAAACTTAAAGATTCAGGACGGGCGTTTCTTGTAGGTGAGGAAACCGGCGGCGCAAATGACGGTACAGTGGCAGGCAGGTACTCCACCCGAAAACTGCCGAACTCAAAATTAAAACTGCCCGTTGGTTTGATGCTTATACAACCCGATATTGAATTTTCCGGAAAAGGCAGAGGTGTGATTCCTCACCATGAGATTGTTCCGGATCTGAAGGAGGTCCTGCAAAAAAAAGACATCCAGCTGGACTGGATTCTGCAGGATATCAAAAAACATTCTGCACAACCCGGCCAGCCGGATGTTAATTGAAAAATTTGCTTTAAAATTCAAAAATAAACCCGAAATAAGGCAGTGGCGTGGAACGGTCGTTTTCACCTGTTTGCAGTTCGTAATACTGCTGATCCTGCGGAGCCGTAGGGTTGGCAATTATACCGTTGCCCTGTGCATCACGCTGCAGATTAACCACGGGCAATGCACTGGGGCTTGCAGAACCATAAGCATTTACCAAATCTACATATGCGGTGAGTTGCCACTTGTTGAAAATCCATTTCTTCTCGCCACGGATGTCCAGCTGGTGCGACAGGTTTCCGCGGGAAGTGTTCAGCAATGAAAAATTCTGCACCGGACCGTTGGCTACGTTCCAGATGTTGACAAGGGCGCTGCGCTGCAGGTCGTATGGAGTTTCCGGCAGTCCCGACTGCATCCGGAATCTGGCTCCAACATTCCAGTTTCTGCTGAAGTATTTTCCTGCTGTCATCGTTAAGATATGTCTGGAGTCCCAGCTTGACGGCAGTAAGATTCCGCTGGCGTTGGAAAACCGGGAATATCCGAAGGTATAGGCTGCAATTCCGTAGAAATTGTTCAGTGTCCGTTTTTGAGCGAGGACTTCCAGACCGTAGGTCTCACCAAATCCGCGGGAATCCAAAGGTTCGCTGCCCACTACACCAAAGTCACCGCCAACATTAGCAAGTGATATTTGGTTTCGAAGAGAGAAAGGATAGTTTTCATACTTTTTATAGTATCCTTCTACTGTAAAACGAAGACTGTTTGGCCCATTATATTCCATGCCACCAACAAGATGTGTATTTTGTATGTATTTAAGGGTATTTTTATTTGTCAGGACACCGTTTTGCGTAAAGCCGAGAGCCGTGTAAACCGGTAGCTGGTAGTAGATTCCCGTATTGAAATTAAGCGCAAGCCTGTCGGTGAACTTATAACTGAGCGAAAGCCGTGGCGAGAACTGCTCCAAAGGATTATTGGTATTATCCGAATAGTTGCTGGCATCCATCCGTAAACCGGCGGAGATCTGTAAGCGGTCATCAAACAGTTTTCTGGCGGCCTGGAGATATAAACCATATTGAAGCAGGTTAAAATCAGATGACAACTGATCAAAATTAACAGTGCTCTGAGTTACATTTCTGCTTACAGAAGCATTATAATACCGGGCATAATTGATATTTGCTCCACTGCTGAGCTGATAATCTGCAATATTGAAATTGCGGTCAACGCGGAATTTATTTTCGCTTTCCTGTGAATTGTAATCATACAGAAGATTTTGTGGAACTTCAATATTGCGGTAGTATTTAAGAGCCTGGTTATCCAACATATTTCTGCTAAGGGTAAACAGCCAGTTACCATTTTCGGCCAGATGCCTGTAACCCGCGCCTACAGTGTAGTTCCATTGCGGCGACACAGGAAGCCGGTCAATTAAGGTCAGGTTCGCGAGTGTGGGTTCAGCATCTTCATTGAATTTAAAACTGTCTTTGGCACCCATACCCAGAAAATATAACTCGTCACCGCTTTCAAATTTCTTTGACACCTTAAAGGTCGCGTCATAATAGCTTGGAAGAAACGGCAGACCAATGGCTTTGAACAGCAGTTGAAGGTTGGATTTACGCACACTGAAAAGACCGGACCAGGTCTGGTCCCGGGAAAGAGGACCGTCGGCCATCAGTTGCAGGTCATCCAGACCCAGGATCACCTTATAGCCCAGTTTGTCTTTCCTGGCGGATTTAAGGTTAAATTCAAAAAGCGATGAGAGCACTCCATTTCGCCTGGCCGGAAACGCACCACTGTAAAAGTCGACATCTTTGATAAAATCAACGGTAATGATGCCGCGTGGTCCGCCACTGGCTCCCTGCGTTTGGAAATGGTTGATCACAGGAACTTCAATACCGTCAATATAGAATTTATTTTCAGCCGAGCTTCCGCCACGAATGAAAAGGTCGTTCCGGAAGGTCGCTGTACTTCCTACCCCCGGAAAACTCAGGATCGCTTTTGAGACATCACGGTTGGAACCGGCATTTTTCTGAACTTCTTCACTGGTGATATTCCGCAGGGACAGTGGGCTCTCAGCGGTAGTTTTATAACTTTTTCTTGTAATTGTAACTTCTTCAATCTGATTTACCGACCGTATAAGTCCTACGGAAAAGGTAAGGTTTTGGTTAGGTACCACATCGATGTCATTTAATGAAGTGGGCGTATAACCTTCCGAAGTAACCTCAAAAGTGTAAGTACCGGACGGAATGTCTGCAATAAGTACATTTCCCTCACCGGTAAAAACGGCACCTTCCGAACCCAGCATCCGTACCGAAGCGGCCAGTGGTTTTTTCGTGAAATCGTCAAATACATTGATATTGATGCTGCCCACCTGGGCAAAAGTAAAAGCTGATAACAGCAATAACAGAAAGGAATACCTGAATCTCATCTGAAAAAATTTATGCAATTTACAAATAAACGTCCCTACAGAAAGGGACGCCTATCAACATTAACATTTAAACTATAAAACTATGGCAATATCACTTTATCCAGAACGTGAATAATTCCGTTGGCACACTGTACGTCGGTAGCAATCACATTGGCCATGCGGTTATTTGCATCAGTGATCTTGACACCACCCGATGTAGTTATATTGAAAGTACCCCCCTGAAAAGTGGTTACATTCATATTATTCATGATTTCAGTTGAGGCTACATTGGCGCCGGCAACCACATGATATTTCAGTGCATTTTCTAAAGTTGCAGTTGGTACAGATCCAAGACCCGGCAGATTCAATTCGGTTAACAGTGACCCAAAAGCTGCATTATTGGGAGCAAAGACGGTAAAAGGCGCGCCTGCATTTCCGCCCAGGATTCCCACAAAGTCAGGCATATCGCTTCTTGTAAGTGCAGAAACCAAGGTGCTGAAATTGGGATTTGCCAGTGCGTGAGTAACAATTGTTGGCAGGCCGATTACATTATCTACCTTATGTATTACGCCATTGTTAGCCATGATGTCCGCTTGAGTCACTGTGGAAACTCCGTTTAGTTTTACCCCTGACGCGGTGTCAATGAACATACTCAGGTTTCTTGTTGCCGAAGCACTACCTTTAGCCATTGTGGAAACGTAGCCCGTAGATACCTGTGAAGACATTACTTTCGAACTCAGTACGTGGTTCAGAAGAATTTCTTTCAGTGCAGCGGTAGGAACATCGTTTAAACTCGCAAAGCCATTTGCCGAAAGAAACTGAGAGAAAGCTGCGTTAGATGGAGCGAATACGGTGAAATTCCCTGAATCATTCAGTGTTGAAGCTAGTCCCGCTTTATCAATTGCGGCCTTCAGATTGGAAAGATCAGGATCTGAAGCAGCAAGCTGGTAAATACTTGAGGGCATTTCCATTTCATTATTACTGTCCTCACAGGCAGTGGTAATCATTCCCACGAACAGTACAAAAGCAAAAATTTTGAATAGATTTTTCATAATAAAATATTTTTTTAGTTAATTGATGAAAGGCAATAATCATACTATTTTTATTTTTTTAGTATAGTATTTTACTATTATCATCATTGATAGGATGAAGAACTGTCACCAAATTATAGATGGTGAGGAATTGTTAAGTGTAACCGGCGTGAATTCCCCTCCTCCGGAGGGGTGGCAATCCGCCGAAGGCGTGATTGACGGGGTGGTCTCTGATCATCGCAATTCCGTAACTTTAAAAAAACATTGTGATGTCCGAAAAACGAATTCTAACCTGTATTGAGGGTATTCCCATCTATAGAAACTTCGTGAAAAATCTTCCTTATAATCCTAACCTTATACCTCTAACCAGGATAAAAAGAAAACAAAGAATCTTATCTGAGGTACTGTTCTGGCAGCAGGTCCGGAACCGGGGTTTTCATGGAATTGATTTCGACAGGCAACGGATTATAGGCAGTTATATAGTTGATTTTTATGTGAAAGCCCTTGGGCTTGTAGTTGAGATTGACGGCAGTACACATGATCCTGAAAAGGAGTATGGTTCAGCCAGAATTGCTTTCTTAGAAGTCTTAGGTCTAAACGTTTTTTTAACCAGTGATTGGGATATCAAGCACCAGCTGAGAAAGGTTATGAAAGATCTGGAGAATTTTATCATTGAGCATTATGGACCATAATCATTACAAAAACGGGATGGTTCATTTGCATCGCTGCAATATAAACCACCCCGTCGGACCGGCCTGCGGCCAGCCGCCACCCCTCCAGAGGAGGGGAATTTTCAGCTATAATAAACGGTCATCCACAAAATTAGGCAAGGTAACTTTCAGGTTTGGCTCCATTTCCATGGCTCGCTTGATTGCGAAAACTGCACCTTCATTCCTGGCCCAGCTGCGGCGTGAAATACCGTTATTCACATCCCAGAACAGCATTGATTTGAGTCTTCTGTCGGCATCATCGCTCCCGTCGAGCAACATACCGAAGCCACCGTTTATAACTTCACCCCAACCTACACCTCCACCGTTGTGTATGGACACCCAGGTTGCACCGCGGAAACTGTCGCCAATAACATTCTGAATTGCCATATCTGCAGTAAACCGTGATCCGTCGTATATGTTTGATGTTTCGCGGTAGGGTGAATCGGTTCCCGAAACATCGTGATGGTCCCTTCCCAAAACTACCGGTCCAATCTGTCCATCTTTAATGGCCTTGTTGAAGGCTTCGGCAATTTTCATCCGGCCTTCCGCATCGGCATAAAGGATCCGGGCCTGAGATCCTACAACAAGTTTATTTTCCTGTGCACCTTTTATCCATTTTATATTATCTGCCATCTGCTGCTGTATCTCTGCAGGTGAATTTTTCATCAGTTCATCCAGGATCCGGGCAGCGATATCATCGGTTTTCTGCAGGTCGGCCGGGTCGCCACTTGTACACACCCACCGGAAAGGACCAAAACCATAATCGAAGCACATAGGCCCCATAATATCCTGAACATAACTTGGATAGCGGAAGTCAATACCGTTTTCGGCCATAATATCAGCACCAGCACGGCTGGCCTCCAGTAAGAAAGCATTACCGTAATCAAAGAAATAGGTACCTTTCTCAGTGTGGCGGTTAATAGCTGCGGCATGTCTTCTTAAACTTTCCTGAACCTTTATTTTAAACTGCTCTGGATTTTCCGCCATCATTACGTTGGCTTCTTCAAATGAGAGGCCTACCGGGTAATAACCACCCGCCCAGGGATTATGAAGTGATGTCTGGTCGGAACCGATATCAACTGTTATATCTTCCCGGTCAAATTTTTCCCAAACGTCCACTACGTTACCCAGATAAGCCAGGGAAACGGTTTCATTATTTTCTTTTGCATTTTTAACTCTAGCCACAAGGGACTCAAGATCTTCATGGATTTCATCAATCCATTTCTGCTCATGTCTGATTTTGGTGATCTTAGGATTAACCTCAGCGCAAACTGTGATGCATCCGGCAATATTTCCGGCTTTAGGCTGTGCACCGCTCATTCCACCCAGCCCCGATGTTACGAACAGTCCACCGGCTGTGGGTTTGTTGATTTTTCTGAATGCGTTCAGCACTGTAATTGTTGTTCCGTGCACTATACCCTGCGGGCCTATGTACATATAACTTCCTGCTGTCATCTGTCCGTACTGCGAAACGCCCAGTGCGTTGAATTTTTCCCAATCATCGGGCTTGGAATAGTTGGGGATCATCATACCGTTGGTAACAACCACGCGCGGTGCGTCTTTATGCGACGGGAAAAGCCCCATAGGATGTCCCGAGTACATTACCAGCGTCTGCTCATCAGACATCTCCGAAAGATACTTCATGGTGAGCAGATACTGCGCCCAGTTTTGAAAAACGGCACCGTTGCCACCATAAGTTATAAGTTCATGTGGATGCTGTGCAACTGCATAGTCCAGATTGTTCTGGATCATCAGCATAATGGCTTTGGCCTGCTCAGATTTGCCGGGATAATCGGTTATCGGGCGCGCTTTCATCTCGTAATCCGGCCGGAAACGGTACATATAGATACGTCCGTACGTTTCAAGTTCGGCTTTGAATTCAGTCAGGAGTTCGGCATGAAACTTCGGTTCAAAGTACCGCAGCGCATTTCTTAAAGCTAGTTTTTTCTCTTCCTCACTGAGAATCTCTTTGCGTTTAGGTGCGTGGTTAATACCGCTTTCATAAGGTTTAGGTTGAGGTAGTTGCGAAGGTATTCCCTGCTGGATCTGTTCCTGAAAAGTCATTAATTTTTGATTTTTTCAAAAATACAAAATAAAAAAGTCCGCTAAAAGCGGAAATTGTTAAATCGGGGAGAGAGCAAAAAATGAACTCATGATTTCTGCACCTCTTCAAACATCACTTTGGGATTCAGTTCTGCTATTTTCTGAATGAAATGCCCTTCATCTTCGGGAGTGATGTACAGGTCGTTTCTGTAAGATGCGAAAATAATCAGGCCATGTCGGGTAGTGCCGTATTTATGAAGCCCACTCCACATCGTTTCGCCCTTTCTTATTTTAGTGATATTGCTTACATCAGTCTCGTAGAGTTTTACGAAGCAGTACACTTTCAGCAGAGATCCTTCTAATATAATCCTAAGCTGGAAAATGGCAGCAGTTAGCAGCATTGCCAAAAGCATCACCATAAATCCCATAACCATTAATACCATCAGATCACCTTCGGTCCAGCCATAAATGCCAAAGCCCAAAAACAGGAGGCCTATGCCTGCATAAACCATCATAAAAACTTTGTCAATTTTTCGGCTTTTATAGGTGAACTTCGTCATAAAGATAGATTTTCATCAATATAATCAAAGAAAACAAAAACCCCAACTTCAGGTCAGGGTTTTTAATAAAGAAGTCTTAAATGTCATCTTCGGCCTGGGAACTGTGCATATTGCTTTCCCACGCATCATTGTAGGCTTTCTTTTTGTCATCCCACGCGTCCGGTGGACAGTCATTTTTTGCTCTTGCCATAAATCCTTCCTGGGTAGCATTCTGTTTGGTATCTCTCATTTCGCGTTTGTATTCGCGTACATAGTCGGCGTAGTTGTCCAGATTTTCCGGCCTGTTGTCTATGTTACGGTCGGCATTGTTCACATCCTGTGATTTCTTAAAATTATTAGAATCCATACAATATATTTTGTGATTAGTGTTAATGTATTACGTTTGGTCATGATTGTCGCCGCCCAGACTCCAGTAATTATTTTCTTCATCCTCGGAGCCAAGTTCCTGCTGATCATCGTCCAACTCTGAACCGGGAATATCCAGGTCAGAAGCCGGATCATCTGCTGCAAGTCCGGCTATAAGTTCGTTTTCTTCCACAGGATTCCCGTCTCCATCGATAGGAATATGTTCTTCGTTTTCGAAAATATCTTCCTTAGGCGGATAGTTCAGCTGTTCCAGATTCTGCTCCTGTTCCGATTTACTTTCTTTTGCCATAATTCTATATTATAGCTCAAAGTTAATGCATCAGTTATCGGACGTATTACAGCCTACCCAAAAAAAATTACAGAATAAAAATCACTGATTGGTATTGCTCAGCATAGGTACGAACTTATAGGCGCCGAATTCTTCTTTTTCGAACTCCTTCTCGGATCTTTTTGTAAAGCGTGTCAGGATCTGCTCTTCGGTTTTACCTAACGGGATGACCATTTTGCCACCTACTTTAAGCTGATGCAGAAGTTGTGTGGGAAGGAGTTCAGCACCGCAGGTCACCAGGATTTTATCAAAAGGCGCGAAAGAGGGCAACCCGGCAAATCCGTCTCCAAAAGTCTGGAAACTTGGACGTAAGTGCAGCTCCCGCAGTTTGCGCGTAGAAAATTCATACAGGTCTTTTTGTCTTTCAATGGAGTAAACCAAAGCTCCCATAGATACCAGCACGGCAGTCTGATAACCACAACCTGTGCCTATCTCAAGAACTTTCTCGCGTTCGGAAAGCTCAAGCAGTTCAGTCTGCTCTGCTACGGTGGAAGGATGCGAAATTGTTTGCTTGGCTAAGATTGGGAATGCACGGTCTTCATAAGCGAAATCCTCAAAAATACTTTCCAGAAAAAGGTGCCTCGGTACGGAATTCATCGCTGTAAGGACGTTTTGGTCACTGATGCCGATTTTTTCCTTCAGATAATTTACCAATATTTTCCTTTTACCCTTGTGTACAAATGAGTCCTGCATGAGACAAAAATAGCGAATTTTGCTAATGTTTACCACTCTCTCATCACTTTACGGAACATCATTTGCCGTTTTAGCAGTCCGGACACATTGCTTATCTTTACCGAAATTTATTTCTATGCTGAAAGCGGGTTTAGTGGGCGCCGGACATCTGGGGAAAATTCATCTCAGACTGCTTCAACAGTCACCAAAATATGATCTGATAGGTTTTTACGACGCCGACCCGGAAAACGGCTTGAAACTGGAGAAGGAATTCGGTTACCGCTATTTCAGCAATCTGGATGAACTGCTGGAGCAGGTTCAGATGCTTGATATTGTTACCCCTACCCTTTTTCATTACAGTTATGCAAAGAAAGCCATTGAAAACGGCCTTCATTTCTTCATTGAGAAACCTGTGACCCAAACACTTGAGCAGGCGGAAGAGATAGTGCAGCTCTGCCGTGAAAAAAACATAAAGGCACAGGTGGGCCACGTGGAAAGATATAATCCCGCATTTACAGGTGCCCGAAATTATATTGTGGACCCCATGTTTATCGAAATTCACCGGTTGGCGGAATTTAATCCACGCGGCACCGACGTTTCTGTAGTACTAGACCTTATGATCCATGACCTGGACATCCTTCTGAGCATCGTAAAATCTCCTGTCAAGAATATTTATGCATCGGGAGTGTGCGTAGTTTCCAGGTCTCCCGATATCACCAATGCACGTATTGAGTTTGAAAACGGCTGTGTGGCCAACCTTACGACCTCCCGGATTTCCATGAAGTCCATGAGAAAATCCCGCTTCTTCCAGAAAGACGCCTACATCTCGGTGGATTTCCTTGAAAAGAAAGCGGAGGTAATTCGTATGAAACCCGCACCGGATGTTCCGAATGATTTTGACATGATCATTGAAAATGCGGAAGGCGAACGAAACCAGATTATTTTTGAGTATCCGAATATCCAGACCAATAATGCCATCCTGGACGAACTGGAAAGTTTTGCAAATGCTGTTACAGCCGACCGACCCGTGGAGGTGTCGCTTGAAGACGGGACAGAAGCACTCCGGGTGGCTTTGGAAATTGTAAGACTCATCAGTACAGGAAATGATTAAAGCTACTATATTCCTCAGTTTATTGCTGACCGGCATTTTCAGCCAGGCTCAAAGTCTGAGGACTGAGCTTGAAAATATCATCAGGGGCAAGAAGGCTACCGTAGGTGTTGCTGTGCATAAACTGGACGGCTCCTTCAATATGGAGATTAACGGAAAAACGAGGCAACCCATGCAGAGTGTCTTTAAATTTCATATCGCACTGGCGGTTCTGGATGCGGTGGACAAAGGAAATTTAGAACTGGATCAGGAAATTTTCATTGCTGAAAAAGATTTGTTAAAGAACACCTGGAGTCCTATACGCAATAAATATCCGGATGGAAACATTTCACTTCCGCTTAAGGAAATCATTCGCTACACGGTAGCCGAAAGTGACAACAACGGGTGTGACCTACTGCTGCGGCTTATTGGCGGGACTGAAACGGTGCAGCGCTTTATGGACGATAAAGGAATTACGGATTTTTCCATAAAAGCCAATGAAGAGGAAATGCATAGGGACTGGAATGTGCAATATGCCAATTACACCACTGCCCGCTCCATGAACCAGGTACTGAAGCAATTCACTCTGGGTAAGATGGTCTCCCCCGAATCCACTCACTTCCTGATGAATGTGATGCTGAACACTCAAACCGGACTAAATAAAATTAAGGAACAACTCCCGCCTGGTACTCCGGTAGCCCACAAGACGGGCTCATCCGGCAAAAACGCCGCAGGACTTACGGGCGCTGAAAACGACGCCGGAATTATCACCTTACCCAGCGGAGAACAGTATACCATAAGCGTATTTGTTTCCGATTCCATGGAAAGCGATACCGTGAACTGCAGACTGATCTCGGACCTGTCAAAAAAAGTGTGGCAGCATTTTAGCGGCAATTAACCTTATGAATATCACTCTAAACAAGCGATCTACTCTGCTCTGCCTCAACTTTAGTAAGAGGTTATTGAGTTTAATTTTCATTCTTGCTGCCTTCCAGGGATTTGCGCAGCAGAAATGGGATATTAAATTCTATAACGAAATTAACGGTCGCGAGGTTGAAATATATGCAGACAATAATGAATTTATGCCCATGTCTGCGGTGTTTGAATTTACCCTTAGCAATATGACTTCCTCATTGGCAAACGGACATACGGTGGTTATCCCTCCGCTTACAAAGAAATTCCTTGTCTCCAGAGTTACAGTGAACAAACCCAACTCCGGAAACAGTTTCAGTTATACAAATACCTATAACTTTGGTGATGTAACAGCATCTGCACATGACGACAGCTATATTTACTGGCTGCCCTTCGAAACAGGCAAGACCAAGCTCATCTTTCAGGGGTACAACGGCAAATTCTCACACCAGGGTGCGGCAGCACTGGATTTCTCGCTGGAGGTGGGCGATAAGGTTTTTGCAGCAAGAGACGGTATGGTGGTGGCAGTAGAACAAAGTAATAACCGCAATTGCCCCGACATCAGCTGCGCCCGCTTCAATAATAACATACTCATTCTGCACAGCGACGGCAGTTTTGCAGATTATTCTCACCTGAAGCAATACGGAAGTGTTGTAAAGCCTGGCCAAAAAGTGACACGCGGGCAACATATCGGATACAGCGGCAACACTGGTTTTTCCAATGGACCGCATCTTCATTTTTCAGTTTTCCATAACACGATAGACGGAAAAAGGAAGTATATCAAAACGCGCTTCCGCACTACTGCAAGAGATGCTGAAATTCTGGAGGAAAAAAAGAGTTACCATAAAAATTATTAATTCAAGATATAAAAACCTATGAACAAGAAAATCGTAATCATTGGCGCCGGAACTATGGGAAACGGTATTGCACATACATTTGCACAGACCGGATACCAGGTAAGTCTGGTTGATGTTTCCCAGGAAGCACTGGACCGCGGACTGAAAACAATCACTTCAAACCTGGACAGGATCATTGCCAAAGGAAACCTTACCGAAGAACAGAAATCAGCGACACTGAACAGGATAAGCACCTTCACGCAGCTGGAAGATGCAGCAAAAGAGGCCGACCTCATTGTCGAGGCAGCAACCGAGAATATTGACCTGAAACTGAAAATATTCAGACAGATGGATGAACTTGCACCGGAAAACTGTATCCTTGCTACCAATACATCATCGATATCTATTACAAAAATTGCCTCCGTAACTTCCAGACCGCACAAAGTGATCGGAATGCATTTCATGAATCCCGTACCGATTATGAATCTGGTGGAAATCATTAAAGGCTATTCCACCTCAAAAGAGACGTTTGACGAAGTATATGAACTCAGCAAAGCCCTGGGAAAAGTGCCTGTAGAGGTTAATGACTATCCCGGTTTTGTGGCGAACAGGATTTTGATGCCTATGATTAACGAAGCCATTGAAACCCTTTATAACGGAGTGGCCGGCGTACAGGAGATTGACACGGTGATGAAACTGGGCATGGCGCATCCTATGGGCCCGCTGCAGTTGGCAGATTTCATCGGGCTGGACGTTTGCCTGGCTATCCTGAATGTAATGCACGACGGTTTTAAAAATCCAAAATATGCCCCGTGTCCATTGCTTGTAAACATGGTGACTGCCGGGAAGATGGGTATAAAGTCCGGTGAAGGCTTCTACGATTATTCAGAATCGAAAAAAGCGGAAAAAGTAGCACGGGCGTTTATGAAATAACTTGAAATCTCATGCGAAAGCGGATTCTGGAATACAGAATACAGATATTTTTGATCATCACCAGCCTGGTGATGATCTTTCTGCGTTTCCTGCTGAACGAAAAAGGCAGGATGAATTATGATTCGGTCCGCTTTCTTCGCACAGCACATCTGTTCCCCGAAATTGATAACACTACCACTCCTATGGGCTATCCTCTGGGCATCTGGTTTTTCACATATTTCGGTTTAGATGAATTCTGGGCCAGTAAATTGCTGGGGGTACTGGCATTTGGTATGATGATCTGGTTTGCCTGGATAAAGCGGTACTACTTCCGGGAGGCGTTAAGTATAGGCGCCCTCTTCAGTTTGGTTTCCATTTTCTCTTTTACAATGAGCGAGGCCATGATGCTGCCATTGGTTTTTATGCTGTTTTATACAGGACGGCAGGTAATAATCGGGCAACTGCAGGGTAGGAAAGCTTTCTTTTGGTTAAGTGTGATGCTTGTCCTGCTTTTCAATGTCCGGTATCCGGCTCTTTTCTTTATGGGGGCGTTTTTTCTTTTCGGACTGGCCAGTATCCGGAAGACATATGGCAAGTTGTTTATAGCCTCTGCAATTGCTGCAATAATTTTTGTGGTTGTTTACAAGTTTACTTTCATTGACTATTTTAATGAAAAATATGTAGATACCTTTCTTGAAATCGGTCTGCACCCTACTCCGAAACTGTTGGTGGAACTTTATCAGGGGCTTGCCACCACCTTCAATCCGTTTATTCATATCGCCAGCCCGGGTGGAGGACTGCTTAATTATTTGATCTATGGCATTGGCACCGCAAACCTTTTACTGCTTGTTGTGCTGCTTATAAAAATGGGAATATCTGAAACTGAAAAATTCCTGCTCGTATGTGGCATCACAGGAATTGCCTGTTCATTCTTCATCCAGTATTTCTACGGAATTACACCCCTTGATTACAGGCTGCTGGCTCCGTTCGCATTGCCGTTATGGATGCTGTATTTCAAAAAACTCTACAGGATTGCTGGGCTTTTTGCGTATTCCGTGCCGGTTCTCAGTATAGGTACAGGCGCTGCATTCATTTTTCTGTCGGAAGCCAATTATCTGGAAAACCGTAAAGAAATACGCGAGTACCTGAAAAGTGAGCAAAAGCTTGAGACAGATATTTATTATTACATCAATGACAGCATGAGCAGCCGGCAGTTGCAGGTCGCAGAACTCATAAGCAGCGTGAACCCGAAAGTACGCTATACAAAGAACGCCGCAGATACGCTGAAAAAGGAAACACTGACACCACACCGCGTACTGTCAAAAATTAAATTAGACGAGAACGGCTATCAATAAATTTATTATCTTTGAGAAGTTTAAAACATTAAGAAAATGAAATTACCTAAGTTTTTATTAGCAGATAATTCCGATATGCCGGAAGACCTTTTTGTAGTTCACACAGAATATCCGAGATTTATCCTGAATGTGGAGGAAGAAGAAGTGGAGTGGTTGGACGATCTGGAAGGCGACGATGAGGAATCTATGGCGGAGGAGGCCACCAAGGTGGTTGAGCAGGCCTTCACATGGTGCGATGAGGAACTCGCTAAGTATGATGACGAGGAAGACGAAGAATAATAAAAAATGGAACTCAGCTGAGTTCCATTTTTTTATTGCATCCTGTTGAATTTAAGCAGCAGTAAACCGTTCTGGTAGAGTTCCAGGGTATTTCCTGAGACCCTGTATTTATTTACCTTGGTAAGCATGTTGAAAAATGATGTTTCAGTTTCCATAGCTTCACAAGCCATCTTTGTAGATCCAATTTTTGTAGCGGCAAAGGTTCCTGTGCCCGGTTCAGTCGCAAGCTCACCAAAATAATTGTTGCAGCCACCCGTGCCCGTGATTCTGCCCTCCTGCACATTCAGCGTAGGAATTTTACCTTTCACATTATCGGCCAGTTGCCAGTGTGTTTCATTCAGCGAGGGTTGGTTGGCCGTACTCAGCAGTGTATTTGCTGTGCCGCAGGATATCAGTGCGGCAGAAATAAGACCGGTAACTATATATTTTTTCATTTTATTCTCTTTTTTTTTAAAATTAAACTTAGAAAGTTCGCAGACAGCTTCTTGTGGTCACTTACCGGCTATCCCCGTAACTCCGCGTTAAATTCTTTCTGAAAACTCTTAATCAGCGAATTCATTACCGCTGTAATTTCTTTTTCCTCCAGAGTTTTTTCCTCACTAAGCAATTCAAAACTCATCGCGTATGATTTTTTACCGTCAGGAAGATTTTTTCCTTCATACACATCAAAAAGGCTGACATTCCGCAAAAATGCTGACTTATTTCTAAGTGCAAGTGTATGCAGGTCACCATAAGATACCGATTTATCAACCAGCAGTGCCAGGTCCCTCCGGATCTTATTGAATCTTGGCAGGTCAGCGAATTTAAAGGTCCCTTTGTGACGGAGCTCCTGCGCAGTATCAAGTTCAATTTCTGCATAGTAACATTCCTGGTCCACATCGGCGTCCTTAAGCAGCCGGGGACTTA
>JAEWIR010000032.1 GCA_023386965.1 Bacteroidota bacterium | reverse complement strand
GACAAAGAAAGCATGCTGATGTGGAGCTACGGCAAACTGGAAACCTTCAACCTATTCATTCCAAGGCTTATGGGCGGCGGAAGCAATGAAAAGGAAGGCGAAAAAATGATGGGCGACATCCAGCAACTGGTGCAGGATAATGCCCGCTCGCAGGCCGAAGTAGACAATATTGTAAAAGGTTTGACCAGTGCCACGTATTGGGGCGAGCAGCCCGGGACTTCGGGCCCGGCCTATCAGGGTGCCATCGTTATTTTCCTGGCCGTCCTAGGATTCTTCTTTGCCTGGAAAAAATACCGGTACTGGATACTGGGAGCATCAGTGCTGACCATAATGTTAGCGTGGGGAAGTAATTTTATGATCCTGTCGGATCTGTTTATTGATTTTGTACCTTTTTATAACAAATTCCGGGCACCCTCTTCCATTCTGGTAGTGGTGGAACTTCTGTTTCCCCTGGTTGCGGTTATCGGCTTGTACAGATTTTACAAAGATGAAGAACTGGATGAAGACTATAAAAAGAAAATCCTTACCACTGTAAGTGGTGTGGTGCTGGGACTTCTTGCTTTGCTGTTGGTGTTCGGCAAATCCATCTTAGGTTTTCACACAGCCACCGAGAAAACATACCTCCCTCCCTATCTGCTGGATTATCTGGTTGATGAAAGATTCAAGATGTTCCGCACCGATGCCCTGAAAGCACTTTTATACGTTGGAATTTGCGCCGGAGTGCTGTTCCTTTCTTTAAAGAAAAAAATCGGCCAGAATATCGCACTGATTATCATCGGGGCCGTAAGTATGCTGGATCTTTGGAGCGTGAATACGCGCTACCTGAACGGTGAGAATTTTGTTGATGCGGCTTTCGCCGAAAATCCTTTCCAGACCGAAGTTTCTGAACTTATGGTTGAAAAAGTGGGCGATAACCGCGAGCTACAGTCGTTACTGATGAATGCGAACGTAAACAAAACCCTGGAAACCATAGCTGAACGCGACAAAGGACATTACAGAATTTACAACCAGACCATCAATCCATTCGGCGAAACCAACACCTCCTATTTCAAAGCCTCAGTTGGTGGCTATCATGCCGTAAAATTGCGGCGTTATGACGATTTGATTGGCGAATATTTCAGCAAAATGGATACGGTAAAGATTCCAAGGATCCTGAATATGCTCAACACCAAATATATGATCTTTGGTGATCCTCAAAACCCTGAAGCAGTTCCGAACCCGCAGGCCAACGGCAATGCCTGGTTTGTATCTGATGTAAAATTCGTGAATACTCCCAACGAGGAGATCAAGCTTATCGGTGAGGTAAATACGAAACAGACTGCCATCGTTTCCTCTGCAGACCGTGAGTATTTTGACGGGAAACCAATAGCTGCCGACAGTACCGGCATCCTGAAACTGACCGGCTACCGTGCGGATGCACTGGAGTTCCGCACGGAAAGCAAGACGCCACAACTTGCCGTCTTCTCCGAGATCTATTACCCGAAAGGCTGGAAAATGTTCATCGACGAAAAAGAAGTTCCGTACATCAAAGCAAACTACCTGCTGAGGGCGGTTTACGTTCCGGCCGGCGTCCACACAGTGCGTATGGTTTTTGAACCGGAAGTGATACAGACGGGAAAACTGGTTTCAATGATTTGTTTTGGAATTTTCCTTCTGCTTAGTATTGGTGGTATTTACTTTCTTTTCAGACATAAAAACAACGGCAATCCGGCAGACTACGTTAAGAATGTAAATCAGTAAACTTTGGCGTCAAAAAAGATTCTCATTATTACCTACTACTGGCCACCCGCGGGTGGTCCGGGTGTGCAGCGCTGGCTGAAATTCGCAAAATACTTACCTGAAAACGGCTGGACACCTATTGTTTTTACGCCTGATAATCCCAGCTATCCAATTGTTGATGATACATTGGAAAAGGAAGTTTCAAAGGACCTTCAGATTATAAAAACTAAAATCTGGGAACCTTACCAACTGGCTGAAATCTTCGGTAAGGAGAACAAAAAATTTAAAGCCGGCCAGTTCGATGTGGGTACAAACCAAAACTGGAAGTCCAGACTTTCCATCTGGGTCAGAGGAAATTTCTTTATTCCGGATGCCCGCGTTTTCTGGGTGAAACCTTCGGTGAAATACCTGAAGAAATATTTGGAGGAAAATGATTTTAACGCAATAGTGACCACCGGTCCCCCGCACTCACTGCACATGATTGGCCTCGAACTGAAAAAAACATTTCCAAAAATGACCTGGATTGCCGATTTCCGCGACCCCTGGACGGAAATCTCCTATTACAGACATCTTAAACTTACCCCCGCAGCCGACAGGAAACACCGTAAACTGGAAAAACAGGTTTTTGAAGGAGCTGACATCACTTTGGCTACGAGTTATACCGATGCCGAAAATTTCAGAAAAAAAGGAGCCAATTCCTTCTGTATTACAAACGGTTTTGATGGGATGGCAACCAGTAATAGAGCACGGAACCAGAAATTCACACTGAGTTATATCGGTGTTTTGGAACAGTTGAGGAATCCTGAAATCCTGTGGGATGTGCTGGAGGATTTAATAAAAAATGATATGGAATTCCGAAGCAAATTTGAACTCAAATTTGTGGGCCGGATTGATGATAAGATACTCTCGCACATTGACACTCTGGAGCTTAATAAATATGTACGTAACCTTGGATATCTGAACCATGCTGCCTCCCAGAATGAAATGCAGTCATCCGACCTCTTGCTAATCACCAATTTTCCGGATGAGCAGTCGCGCGGTATAATTCCGGGTAAGATTTTTGAATATCTGGCAACAGGAAACAGCATACTTTCATTTGGACCGGAAAACAGCGATGTAATGAGTATCCTGAATGACACAGGCGCCGGCCGGCATTTTCCATACCATGTTACTCCATCGGAAATCAAACAGTTTATTTTATCTGAATTTAATAAATGGAAAGATAGTGATGAAGTCCCTGCGGAAAGCCGCGTAGTATCTAAATTCTCCAGGAAAAAACTTACTGAGCAACTGGCGAAACTGCTGGACAGTAGTGTTGGCGATCAACTTTCTAGATAGTCCACTCGTCATTAATAACAGCAACTACATAATATCTGCCGTTAAATTCCTCGAAGACCAGCCGCAGGGAATTCCAGTCCATGCCACCGTACTTTTCTGAGCCCTCTATGTAATTTTCAGTAAAGGGAAGATCAGGGTAAATATTTTTCAGGTTATTAAGTGAGTTACCGGTTCCGCGAAAAGTATTTTCATAAAATTTTGCCGAGGCGAAATCACGCTTATATACCCACTTTTCGAGGTAAGATTTCAGCGAAGTTACATACAGTTCACCTGTACCGTCTTTTTCACCGAAAGTAAACTTCACTTCAGAGTTTATATATCTTCGGTAATCGCTCAAGCTGAAGATCTTGTCTTTATCGGGCTTTACATAGGCGTACATGGAAAACCTCACCCCTTTTTCAGGATGGATAAATGAGCTGAGTTCCCAATATTTTTTCTGCTGAAGAAGATTCAGAATCTTTTCATTTGTGCTTTTGACGGAAAGTGTTTCCTGAACAGCCGCAATTTTACCTGAATCAACTTTTAGGATATCTCTGTTTTCAACTGCTGAATCGCGAACTGACTGGTTGGCTGCGGATCCGGGGCTGTCTTTTCCGCAGCTAAGCACAGTGATGAGGGTAATTATAGGTAGGAGGTTTCTCATAATGCTGAGCATGCAAAAACCATGGCAATCAGAAATGGAAACGTATGCCGGCTAACACATTCCTTTTAGCTGCCGGATTGTAAAAACGGTTCCCAAAAGCATTGATATCATGGCCCAAGCTGTAAGATTTATTGTAAACGTTCATGACAGAAAGGCTTAGCTCCGAATTAAAAAACGTGGTACTCCATGGGTAACTGAAAGTAATATTTGATATCAGGGAAGGTTCTGAAAAAACAGTATTGCTGTCATTCAGCGCAATTTCAGAAACGTAGAAATGCGCCAAATCAACTCCGAAATTATGCGCAAATCTTAGATTGAGCAAACTTTGAACAGTCTGCATGGGTACGCCGGTAAGTTTGTTGCCGGAATAATCGTTTTCATTCTGTTTGTAGTCTATAAAACGGAAATTATAAAAACTGCCGGCCAGCCAAAACTTAACAGATTTTAAAAACGGAGTATTCAGTTGAAACGGCTTAGTTTCAAGCACCGCTTCCAGACCCTGTTGCGACGTAGAACCCGCATTGATGAAATATTCCTGCCCACCTTTGGTCTGGCGCCGCACAATGGCATCTTTCAGACGAAAATCAAAGATGCCTGCTTCCAGATAAAGACTGTTTCCAAACTGTTTGCGCATTCCAACCTCCACGTTCCAGCCATATTCCGCCGCCAGATCTGAATTATACTGCTGGGCCGAAGACCTCAGCTCTTCTATGGTCGGCGCCGAGTTGCCTTTGCTGACTTTGGCCCGAACGGACCAACCCGGCATCAGGATATAAGACATACCAAGACTTGGCAGAACTTCATTCTTCAGTTGTCTGCGGGCGGAAACCGGTTCCGGCAAGATCCCTTCCCATCGGTATTGGGTCATGTTGAGACTCAGGGCAGCATCCATAAAAAAGCGGTCGGATAACTCTGCTTTCTGACTTAAATAGATAAAGCCGCTTTGGGCAAAAATATCATCAAGGTTTTGAGCATTGCCGGGAACTCCCGCTTCATTGTCAAAATTTCTGATGACTGATTTACTCCCACCACCTTCTGCTCCCAACCTTGTCTGAAAAAAGTTGTCCCCGCTCGCTGTTTCAAAATTCAAATAGGTCCGGAAGGCCAGATTACTTTCGTAACGCTGCTCATAATTAGTAATGAAGGGATTCTTAAAATCATTATAAGATCCCTGAACCGCCACGAAATGACTGATCTTCGGTGTTATCCGGTAGCGATGGGAAATTCCTGCCAGGAGCATATTATTATAAATACCCGCCATTTGGTCCACAGCACCCGGCAGGGTTGCGGTACGTGGTCTTGCCTGGCGCCGGTCCGCCTGCATCTGTTCCAGGGTAAGTCCACCGGGGGTTTCATACTGCAGGTTTGAACTCAACAGCATAAGACCAATACTTCCTTTGTCTGAATAGCTATGCCTGTCTGTAAGATAAATTACCTTTCTTTCCATTGCCGACTGTTCCCTATAAGACTGGGTGGTCTGGTAGCCGGTATACAACTGATAACTGTGTTTCCCCACCTCATCTGCAAACCGGAGGCTTCCCTTATAATTTTGAAATTCGCCACCGGAAAATGAAACGCTCTTTTTACTGATTCCCTGCGTGCTCAACTGCACGGTGCCACCTGTAACTGAACCAAATTCGCCACCTTCCGGACCTTTATAAAGTTCAATTCTCCTTATCATTTCCGGATCAATGACATTCAGGTAGGTATTACCACTTACATCAGTGAGAAGGAATTCGTCCAGATATACTTTTACATTCCGGACACCAAAGGGAGATCTCAGTGAACTGCCGCGAACCGCAAGACGGTAACTTCCGGGTGAGCGCTCCTCCATTCGGGCACCGGGGAGCAGATTGACAGTTTCCAGCAACCGGTCGGGCGAATTTTGGCTCAGGAAATCCTGCCCTGCAACAGAAACCGATTTTGTAGATGCGAGAAGTGCAACCGGTTTACGGTAGGCCTCAATACTTACTTCGGATATCAACTGTGCGGAATCCCGGCTCTGTGCGCCCAGGGAAGATGAAAAAACCGTTAACAAAACCACGGTATAGTTAAAAATTTTATTCATAAAATTCAGTTACAGATTCAGGATAATATCCTTAACATATTGTTATTAAAAATTTAAAGTAATACAATTTTGGGTTTGATTAGGAAATTACTATCTTTATACCACAAAAACATACGATTATGAAAAATTCACTTTACACAAAATTCCGCGTTGGCTACAGGCTGATGTTCAGAAAATTACGGCAGCAATTATTCGTTAGAGGCACCGTTTAATACTAAAAAACTCCGGAAATACCGGAGTTCTTTTTTTATGAAGGTTTATAACCGTCCTTTAAGGTAACCGTACGGTTGAAGACAAGTTTATCAGGCGCAGAATCTCTGTCTTTGGTAAAATAACCGATACGCTGGAACTGATAAGGATGTCCTGTCTGCGCATTTTTCAGGCTTGGTTCCGCAAAACCCTGAACAACTTTCAGACTGTCTGGATTTACGAATTCCATAAAATCAGATTCCTTTTCCGCATCGGGCTGCGGTACTGTGAACAGCCTGTCGAAGATACGGACTTCAATTGGCAAGGCATGTTTCGCCGACACCCAATGAAGCGTTCCCTTCACTTTCCTAAGGCTTTCCTCAGTGCCGCTCCCCGACTTACTCTTCGGATCATAAGTGGCGTATATGGTTGTAATCTCTCCGTTTTCATCTTTATCCACACGCTCAGCTTTAATGATATAAGCGGATTTTAAGCGTACTTCACCTCCAAGCTTGAGTCTGAAGAATTTCTTATTGGCTTCTTCCATAAAATCCTCGCGTTCAATATAAAGCTCTCTGGAAAAAGGTACCTCCCGTGAACCTGCATCTTCCTGCTCAGGATTGTTTTCTGTTTCCAGCCATTCCTCCCCGTCTTCCGGATAATTTTCAATAATCAGTTTCACCGGATCAACAACAGCCATCACGCGGGTGGCTACTTTATTAAGGTCCTCGCGTACGGAAAATTCCAGCAATTGTATATCGATAAGGTTCTCTCTTTTGGCTACACCAACTCTTTCAATGAAATTCCTGATGGAAGCCGGCGTATATCCCAGTCTGCGCATACCGGAAATGGTAGGCATGCGTGCGTCGTCCCAACCGGTAACCACATTTTCAGCTACCAGACGCTGGAGTTTTCTTTTTGACGTAATCATGTAGGATACGTTCATACGCGCAAACTCCCGCTGCTTGTTACGAACTGTATTATCTTCATAGACCTGATCCAGATACCAGTCATAGAGCGGACGGTGGTTTTCAAACTCCAGTGAGCAAAGCGAATGGGAAATCTGTTCTATATAATCGGATTCACCATGCGCCCAGTCATACATGGGATAAATTTTCCATTTTTCGCCTGTTCTGTGGTGCGGACGCTTCAGGATACGGTACATAACGGGATCGCGCATATTCATATTGGGCGATTTCATATCGATCTTTGCGCGCAGGGACATCGCACCTTCTTCAAACTCACCGTTTTTCATACGGGCGAACAGGTCCAGGCTTTCTTCGGCCGGACGGTTGCGGAACGGAGATTCTATTCCGTCCTCAAAAGGGTTTTTGCGCTGGGCAGTAATTTCCTCTGAAGTTTGTTCATCCACATAAGCCTTTCCCTCTCTGATCATCTGAACGGCCCACTCATAAAGCTGATCAAAATAATCTGAGGCATAAAGTTCCTTATCGTATTTAAATCCCAACCAGTCAATATCAGCTTTTATCGCATCTACAAATTCCTGTTCTTCTTTTTCCGGATTGGTATCATCGAATCTAAGGTTAACAGGCGCATTGTATTTTTCGCCCAGTCCAAAATTGATGCAGATGGCTTTTGTATGTCCCACATGCAGATAGCCGTTTGGTTCCGGTGGGAAGCGGAACCTCAGTTTTTCTTTCGGCAGACCGTTGGCCAGATCCTCTTCTATAATTTGCTCAATAAAGTTCAGCGGTTTTTTTTCTTCGTCCATGGATAAGATTGTTCCCACAAATTTAAGCAAAAAAAGGGTTTATTAAACAGTCCCCAAACTGAAGTACCTGCCGCATTTTAACAAATACATTCCGCTAATTCTGAACCTTACATGGTTATAGGACGACAAAAACATAATAAATAAAGTGCTACTGCTACAGAAGGTGCAATTTTTGCGTATTTTGAGCCTGCAAAAAATAAAAACATGAAAATTTTCATGACCGGCGCTACCGGCTATATCGGTTCGTACGTAAAGACTATGTTGCTGGAGAAAGGCTGTACAGTGCACGCGCTCTGCAGGAATCCGGATGATTTGGAAAACCACAATAACCTTGTTAAATTTAAAGGCGATATTACCGATCCTGTCGCTGTAGCAGAGGCCATGAAGGGCTGTACGCAGGTTTACCATTTGGCAGCCTACGCGAAACCTTGGGCAAAAGATCCGGAGCTATATTACAGCGTAAACCTGGACGCCGTACGCCATATTCTGGACACAGCGCATAAGCTTGGTGTTCAGCGGACGGTGTTTACATCCACAGCCGGGGTACTGGGTCCCTCAGGCAGCCGTCCTGTCCGCGAAGATGACGAACGGATTGGCGAGGTGATGAACGAATATGAGGATTCCAAAACACAGGCAGAGGAATTGTGCCGCCGTTATGTAAATGAAAGGGACATGGATATCATCATTGTAAATCCACCCAGGATTTACGGTCCGGGTGTAGATCAGGAAAGTAATTCGATTACCAGAATGCTGAAACTATTCAATGCAGGAAAATGGAGGATCATCCCCGGCGACGGTAATGGTACTGGCAGTTATGTACATGTGGAAGATGTGGCCAGAGGTCACCTTTTGGCCATGGAACACGGCCGGAAAGGACACCGCTACCTACTCTCTGGTGAAAACCTTTCATACAATGATTTTTTCCGGATTATGAAGAAGATAACTGGCAAAGATCACCGGCTTTTTAAGATACCGCTCCCGCTCATGTTACTGGGCGGACACTTGATGGTTTTACGTGAGAAATTAAGCGGCACACCGCCGCCAATTACGCCGAAGTGGATCAGGAAATACAGCTATAATTACGCACTGGATGCTTCAAAAGCGCAGACGGAACTGGGTTACAGATACCGTAACTTTGAAGAAGGATTAAAACAAACCTATGAAAAGATCAGGAACGATGAGCACGGAACGTAAATTTACGCTGATAACGGGAGGCAGTTCAGGTATTGGCGCCGCCTTTGCCCGGGAACTCGCGTCCCGCGGGCATCATCTTCTGATTGTGGCACTTCCGGATGAAACACTTTATGACTTCAGCCTGGAAATCCGGGAAAAGTATGCGGTAGACTGTTACACTTTGGGCGTGGATCTTTCTGAAGAAAGTGTACCTGCTGCAGTAGAAGAATGGGTGCAGGCCAATGGTTTCCGCATCAATATCCTCATTAATAATGCGGGCATAGGCTCGAAGGAAATATTTGAAAACCTGCCGGCTGAGTTTTACAGGAAGCAACTGATGGTAAATGTGGTAAACACTACAATAATTACAAGACTGCTCCTGAACAATCTTAAAACCAATGGTCCCTCCTATATTTTAAATATGGGCAGTTTGGGTGGTTTCTTCTGCATTCCGGAGAAAGTGAGTTATGTAGCTTCCAAGGCTTTTATCCATTCCTTCAGTAATTCCCTGAGGTGCGAACTGAAAGGATCGGGTGTGCAGGTGGTCCTGGTCTGTCCCGGTGGCGTTACAAGTAATCCAAATTCCACACAGATTATTTCTGAAATGAAAGGCCTGGCGCGAAAATCCGCTTTTGACCCTGAGAAACTGGCAAAATTGACGATTGACCGTATGTTCCGAAATGAAACAACAATAATCCCCGGAATACTGAATAGGTCTTTCCTGCATGCAAGCCGTTTTGTCCCGCCATTTCTGAAATCACTTGTTATTAACCGTCAGTTTACAAGGAAAAGCCGCTATGGAGCATAAATAATTTTGGACACGTTTTGCTGATGATTAAAAACAGTATTTCGAGCATAGCCATTCAACATAAATCTGTAATTTTATTTGATGAAGGTTTATTATAACGGCATATTTGGACAGCAGGACATTAAACTGGTCCGCGACATCATCAACATTGTGTCTCTTGACGAAATGTTTTCGCTGATTGGCTATTCCATCGCCTCACATGCTCACAGAAACCTGTTTCAGATTTTCGTTATTGAGCAAGGCAAATTAAGGCTCACGGTTAACAACGAACATTTTTATGTGGACAGACCCTCCATCATTACCATACCCCAGTCAGTTGTTCACGGTTTTGAATTTGAAGCCGGCTCAAAAGGCCATCTGATTTCACTTTCGGCAAATGCTGTGGAAAAAATGCTTCGCTACGATGTTGAAGTGATTTATGAACTGGATACAATAAGCATTACCCACACTGCCCAGGAAAATTCCTTGGTTACTGATGCCTATACCACCATACAGAAGTGCATCCTGGAATATGAAAGAAATCTGCCGGGCAAAGATTTGGCACTGCAGTATCTGGTAGGTATGCTTTTGCTGCGCCTGTACAGAATCAACCATTCTCATCAAACGGTCATTCATACGCTGAATCAGAATGAGCGCAGTATTTTCAGAAATTTCCGAAAGCTCGTACAGGAAAACAATTCCATAAAGAAAAGGATTGAAGACTATGCCCACGATCTCGGAATAACAGTTGCTTCCCTGAGCCACCTCTGTAAAGCCATCGCGGGAAAATCGCCCAAAGAAGTGGTGTTGGACTTTTTAATCTTAAATATTAAAAGCGCACTTAAAAATCGGGAAATGAGTATTTCTGAGGTTTCCTATATGTTCGATATCGATGATCCCAGCTATTTTTCGCGTCTGTTCAAACAAAAGACAGGTTTCACTCCAAAGGAGTACCGTTCCGGTTTACGCTGAAAAATACTGCAAACCTTATATTTTCTACTGCATTTCAGGTTAATTTTCACCGCTTTTTTAAAAACTCCTATTAATCGCTGAATAAATCCTACTTCTCCCCAGCTGAAGTTGGTAATTTCGGGTAACGAATTGTTTACCAGATCAATCGGTCTGTAAACCTTACCTTATCTACATGTCAAATTACCCAGTTTTAACCGCCGTCGAGACATTTATCGTTGACCTTCCGACCATCCGGCCGCACAAGCTTTCGATGGCAACGATGATGCATCAAACTATGGTCATCATAAAAATAACCTCTTCCGACGGCATTATCGGGTGGGGCGAATCGACCACCATTGGCGGTATGTCCTACGGACCGGAATCGCCGGAATCCATCCAGCTTACCATCGATCTTTATATCGCTCCGCTGATTATTGGTAGAGATGCTTCAAACATTAATATGTTAATGAAGTCGGTGAACAGTTTGGTGCAGGGAAATACTTTCGCGAAAGCCGGTATTGAAACCGCACTGCTCGATGCGCACGGCAAACGTTTAGGCGTGTCTGTATCCGAACTCTTTGGAGGTGCTGTAGATGACAGACTGCCCGTGCTTTGGACCCTCGCAAGTGGTGATACCGGAAAGGATATCGAAGAAGCCAAACATCTTACCTCCATCAACCGCCATAATACCTTTAAACTGAAAATTGGAAGTAATGAACCAAAACAGGATGTGGATCATGTAGTTGCCATTAAAAAAGCACTGGGCTCAGATATACGCATTACCGTGGATATTAATCAGGCCTGGAGTGAATCCTCCGCCAAAACATGGATCACGGTTCTGCAGGACAATGATATTGACCTGATTGAGCAGCCCATTGAAAAAACCAACTTTGAGGGTTTAGCCCGCCTTACGGAGTTTTTTCATGTTCCGATAATGGCCGATGAGGCTGTGGCCACACCCGGTGATGCAATGAAGCTCTGCAAAATACGCGGTGGAAGTGTTTTCGCGGTGAAAATTATGAAAAGTGGCGGACTCCGGAATGCTGCCGGGATTGCCGCTATGGCCGATGCGTCCGATATCAGCCTCTACGGCGGCACCATGCTGGAAGGAACGGTTGGCTCAGTAGCGGCGGCACATATTTTCAGCACGTTTACAAATCTGGAATGGGGAACTGAACTTTTCGGACCCATGCTGCTCACCGATGATTTCGTGGTCAATCCTATTGTTTACAAGGACGGCACACTTGAAATCCCTAAAGGTCCCGGGCTGGGAATTGAGATTGACGAAGACAAACTTAACCACTTTAAAATATAATAAAATGATATACGTACTTGAAATGGATGTTCAGCTTCCCGAAAGCTGGGACGAAGACAAAGTGAAATCGTTTATGGAAAGGGAACGGGAAACATCGCAGAAATGGCAGCAATCCGGAAAATGGAGGTACCTCTGGAGGGTAGCCGGAAGGTATTCCAATATCAGTGTTCTGGAGGTAGAGAGTCCGGAAGAGCTGCATGAGATATTGAGTTCACTACCGCTATTTCCTTATATGAACATCAAAGTAACAAGCATCTGCAAACACCCCAATTCAATCAGGGAAAATTTAATTTAAGTAACACTAAAACAAGATAATTATGATGACAAGAGAACAGATAGATGAGGTTTTGGCAAAGATCATTTCCAAAGAAAAGGAAGGTCAGGGAAACCCGCGTGTAAAGGAAATAACGAACAGATTGCTGAAAGATCTGTTTTATGCGATGGTAGACCTTAACATTACTTCCGAAGAGATGTGGCATGCCGCAGATTTCCTCAGAGAGATCGGTGAAACCAACCAATGGGGACTCATTTTCGCCGGAACCGGCATTGAACATTTTATGGATGTTATGGAAGATCATGCAGATCAGCTGGCCGGTATCGAGGGTGTTACCCCGCGTACGATAGAAGGCCCCTTATACGTAGCCGGCTCCCCGGAATCCGATTCCTATGCAGAACTTGAAAATGATCCTGAAGAGAACCGGCATCTGGAAAGATTTTATATGGAAGGTGAAGTGAAAGATACCGATGGAAACCCTGTAGAAGGAGCTTTGCTGGAAGTTTGGCACTGCAACGGCAACGGCATGTATTCATATTTTGATACCAGCCAGTCGGCCTTTAATTTTCGCAGAGCCATCCGGATCGGTGCTGATGGAAAATACAGATTTAAAACGGTACTTCCTCCGGGCTATGCCTGCCCGCCCGGAACGCCTTCGGAGCGTTTGATGACGATGCTGGGAAGACATGGTGCAAGACCGGCACATATTCATTTTTTTGTAACCCATCCGGATTACCGGAAACTGACCACGCAAATAAATATAGAAGGAGATCCGCTAACCTACGACGATTTTGCTTTCGCCACGCGTGAAGAACTGGTACCGCATATTACAAGACATACCGCGGAGGAAGCTGAAGCAAACGGTTTTGAAAAAGAGCCTTACGCACATGCTGAATTCAACTTCTCGGTCATCCGCGAAACGGCTGCGCCCGACAAAGGCGAAAATAACCGCAAACGGGCTGCCTACCAAACAACATAATTTGTGAACTAACAGTTTCAAAACTCTACATTTCAGAATGCAGGGTTTTGGCTTTATAAAATACGATAATGCCTAAAATAAAGATAAACGGTGCAGAACTCTTTTACAAACTGATTGACAGCGGAAAGAAGGAAACCCTGGTTTTCTCCAACTCACTGGGTACACAGCACAGCATGTGGGCCGGACAGGAAGAAGCACTTCGCGCCCACTTTAACCTATTCTTTTATGATACCCGCGGACACGGACAAAGTGAAACCACACCTGGCGAATATTCCGCTGAATTCCTTGGTTCCGATGTGCTGCAACTCACCGCGCAACTGGGGATTACCCATTTTCATTTCTGCGGTCTGTCTATGGGTGGGCTTATCGGACAGTGGCTCGCCTTAAACGGTGGATCCAGGATCGAAAAAGTAATCCTCTGCAACACCTCGCCTAAAATTGGAACGAAAGAAAGCTGGAACAAAAGAATTGACCTCGTACGGCGTGCAGGTTTGGTCCCTGTCGCAGAAAATACCGCTCCAAAATGGTTTACCGATGGATTTATCCGGGAGCAGGAACACAGGGTAAATTCAGTGATCAAAGATTTTATGCAGACTTCTCCCGAAGGATACCAGTCCAATTGTGCCATGGTGCGCGACGCGAATTTCCGGGAGAAGCTTGAACAGATTGATAAACGGGTGCTGCTTGTAGCGGGTAGTGAAGATCCGGTGACTACCGCCGATGAAGCCCGAATCATGCAGCAACAAATAAGGAATTCAGAGTTGGTCATCCTTAATGCGCGGCATCTGTCGGCATATGAAAGACCGGCAGAGTTCAATGAAGCCGTCTTGCGCTTCCTTCAGTGATCAGCTGAAGATAAAACCTAATTAAGAATTTATGAAAAATGTACCCCAAATAACGCCGCGCGAAGCTGCAGCCTTCGTAAAGGACGGCGATAACTTGCTGCAGGGTGGCTTCGGCATGACGGGCAATCCGGTGCACCTTATGCATGCCCTGGCGGAGACTTCAATTAAAGACCTCACCTTCATTGGCAACAATGTAGGGGAACCCGGTTTGGGCGGAGGCCGACTCCTTAGGAACGGACAGATACGAAAAATGATCGGCTCCTTTTTCACCTCCAATCCCGAAGCTGTAAAAGCCGCACAGGAAGGAAAGGTGGAGTATGAACTTATCCCTCAGGGAACTCTGGCCGAAGCGGTACGTGCCGGGGGCGCCGGCATCGGTGGCTTCTATACAGCAACCTCCGCAGGGACAGCCATTGCCGAGGGCAAAGAAACCAAATTTATCAACGGAAAAGAGATGGTGTTCGTGCCCGCAATTCGCGGAAACGTAGCTTTTATACGCGCCTGGCAGGCGGATACGGCCGGAAATCTGCAGTACCGGATGACGGAGCAGAATTTTAACCGTGCTTTTGCAACTGCAGCCGATCTGGTAATTGCTGAAGTGGAAGAAATAGTAGCTGTAGGTGAAATTGCCGCAGAGAATATTCACACCCAGGGCTGCTATATTGACTATTTGGTAAAGGCTCATACAACTTTAGAGGAACTTGGCAGTTCGGCTTCGGTAAGCAAATCAAAGGTAGTTTCTGAGAAAAGAATGAATATGGCCCGTCGCGCACTGGCCGAGCTTCAGAAAGGTGATGTGGTGAACCTGGGCATTGGCATTCCTACACTGGTTGCTGACCTGATTACACCTGAGCACGGTGTGATCCTGCACACGGAAAACGGTATGCTGGGCGTGGGTCCCGCACCCGGGGACGGTGGCGGAGCGATGGATTACCCGGTGAATGCAGGAAAAATACCTGTCACGGCCCTGCCCGGAACTTCTTACTTCGACAGTACCGACTCCTTTGCCATGATTCGCGGCGGACATGTAGATACGGCAGTTATGGGCGGTCTGCAGGTTGACGCTGCGGGCAATCTGGCCAACTGGGCGGTTCCCGGCGAGCCGCTGTTAGGTGTTGGTGGAGCGATGGACCTGGCTTCAGGTGCCAAAAAACTGATTATTACGATGATGCATACCGAAAGAGACGGCACATCCAAGATTGTTCAGGACTGCGATTTGCCCTTAACCGCTTTAAAAGCAGTTGATGTACTGATTACCGATCTCGCCGTTTTCCGGTTTGTTGAGGAGCAACTTACTTTAACAGAAATAATGCCCGGAGCTACGCTGGAGGAAGTCCGGCAAAAGACCGCGGCAACCTTTAAGGAAGACCTGTTAGCATGACCACCTTCAGGAAAGTGAGGAAAGCAATGTTTTCACCCACTGTAATTTATATCCTGCGGTGTATCATCGGCTTCAGTGTGGGATACTTTTTAATGCTCACTTTTCCGCGATTCGACCTGTTTTGGGCACTTCTTTCCATCGTGCTTTTAATATTGCCGGAAGGGAAGGATACCCGGAGGCTGTCATTAGAAAGGGTAAAAGCCAACCTCATTACGCCTTTTCCGGTTTTCTGCCGGTGTACCTACCGTTTGGCACATATTACAAGGTGGTGGCAGCAATTACTTTGGCAGCCATCCCGTGCCGTCTTTTCAATCTGCTTACTGTTGACCGCACTGCCGTGGTTGCTATAATAATTATCCTTATTGAGAAGCCGAATGAAGGCTTCATGGCACCTATAGACCGGTTCCTAAGCGTCCTTGCCGGCTGCGTAACCGGTCTGCTTATCACGCTGATAACAGCCTATATCATTAAGTTGGCGCACAAACGTCTGCTTCTTATTGAATATAAACTCTTAAGATAGCGGCGGTTAAGCGAAAACAGCAGAAAAATTAAAAATCCGTATCTTTTTAACCTCAAAAAAAGAACTGTAAAATGAATAAAGAAGCATATATTATTGACGGTACCCGAAGCGCGATCGGAAATTTCAAGGGCAGCCTGGCGGAGGTAAGAACCGATGATTTAATGGCATCCGTAATAAAAGGTTTAATGGAGAAAAATCCAGGATTGCCGGCGGATAAAATTGATGATGTTATTATAGGCTGTGCCAACCAGGCCGGCGAGGACAACCGGAATATCGCGAGGATGTCACTGCTTTTAGCAGGTTTACCGGTTACGGTTCCGGGTGAAACCGTAAACAGACTCTGTGCTTCCGGCATGAGTGCCGTGGTACAGGCGATGAGGGCCATACGCTCGGGTGAAGGCGATGTATTTATAGCCGGTGGTGTAGAGGGTATGTCTCGGGCACCTTTTGTACTTTCCAAAGCTGAAGGTTCATTTGCGACCGACCAGAAAATGTACGATTCCAGTTTTGGCTGGAGATTCATTAACCCGGAAATGGCCAGGATATTCGGCACCGAAGCAATGGGTAAAACTGCTGAAAATCTGGCAGAAATGTATTCCATAACAAGAGAGGAGCAGGATCAGTTTGCGCTGAATTCACAGATGAAAGCTTCAAAAGCACGTGAAAGCGGAAGATTAGCAGAAGAAATTACCGATATCATCATACCGCAGCGTAAAGGCGAACCGGTAGTGGTGAATACGGATGAATTCATCAAGCCCAATACGTCTCTTGAAGTTTTGGCCAAACTGAAACCTGCTTTCGTTAAAGAAAACGGTTCTGTGACTGCCGGTAATGCTTCCGGATTGAACGATGGTGCCGCAGCGGTACTGATCGCTTCCGGCGAAGCTACCCGCAACTATGGCTTGAACCCACTGGCGAGAATTGTAAGTTCAGCCGTGGTAGGTGTGGAGCCGCGCATTATGGGAATCGGTCCCGTGGAGGCTACCAAACTGGCTTTGAAAAGAGCGGGACTAACCCTTGAAGATATAGACCTGATTGAATTGAATGAAGCTTTCGCTGCACAGAGCATCGCCTGCCTCAAGGAATTAGGAATAGCCAGCGATGATCAGCGTGTTAACGTGAACGGAGGGGCCATCGCCCTGGGCCATCCGCTGGGAATGAGCGGCGCGAGGATTACTTATTCCGCGGCACTGGAATTGAACAAAACCGGTAAGAAATATGCGCTGGCCACCATGTGTATCGGTGTGGGACAGGGATATGCCATGATCCTGGAGAACGTAAATGTATAAAACAACCAGATCGAGAAATAAAAATGGGTGCAGAATTTTCTGCACCCATTTTTCATTTTACTAATCTTATCTAGCTTAATAAGTTACAGGACGTACAGACAGAAGACAGTGCAGCAACCAATTTTCCGGAATTTACACAGGCCCTTTTCCTCTTTTCAGTATAGTAAGTTTAGCTGATTACCGTAAAATTTATTAGCTTTACTTAACTAACAGCATATTATGAAGAATTACCGTTCGCTTTGCCCGCTGGCCCGGGGCCTCGATGTTTTTGGAGATAAATGGACCCTGCTCATCCTGCGCGACATTGCATTTTACGGTAAGACAACTTTCGGCGAACTTTCCAAGATGGAGGAAGGAATCGCGACCAATACCCTTTCCCAGCGGCTGGATAAACTGGTCAACCAGCAGCTCCTTACGAAAACGAACAGTGAAACCAATAAACTGATTTATCACTACCGCATTACGGAAAAAGGACGTGACCTTATTCCTGTACTTCAAAACATCCTGCAGTGGAGCGAGAAACATCTTTTTGAACGCATGAATTAACCGGTATGAATTCATCAACAAAAAAAGACTGCGCCCAAAGGAACAGTCTTTATATTTATGACTAAGGTTTATTAACCCAGAACTTTAGCTACAGTAACACCGATATCTGCAGGAGAATCTACTACATTAATACCGTTCTCACGCATAATGGCCATTTTAGCCTGTGCAGTATCTTCGTCACCACCAACAATTGCACCTGCGTGGCCCATTGTTCTACCCTTAGGAGCAGTTTGACCTGCGATGAAACCTACAACCGGCTTTGTAGAACCGCTTGCTTTGTACCATCTGGCAGCTTCAGCTTCCAGGTTACCGCCGATTTCACCGATCATCACCACTGCTTCAGTTTCCGGGTCGTTGATGAAAAGTTCCAGCGCTTCTCTTGTAGTTGTCCCAATGATTGGGTCACCACCGATACCGATAGCGGTAGATACACCGTAACCGGCTTTCACCACCTGGTCAGCAGCTTCGTACGTCAGCGTTCCTGACTTGGAAACGATTCCCACTTTACCTTTCTTGAAAACGAAACCTGGCATGATACCTATTTTAGCCTCATCAGAAGTGATGATTCCAGGGCAGTTAGGCCCGATCAGACGGCAGTCTTTGTCAGCAAGGTAAGATTTCACTTTCACCATATCAGCAACAGGAATACCTTCAGTAATACAAACGATTACTTTGATACCTGCTTCAGCAGCTTCCATAATCGCATCAGCAGCAAACGCCGGCGGTACAAAGATGATTGAAACATCAGCACCTGCTTTTTCTACAGTTTCGGCAACGGTATTAAAAACCGGTTTTCCCAAATGCTCAGAACCACCTTTACCCGGAGTAACGCCTCCAACGACGTTGGTTCCGTACTCAATCATCTGTTGTGCATGGAAAGTCCCTTCATTCCCTGTAAAGCCCTGTACGATTACTTTAGAATCTTTGTTTACTAATACTGACATGTTATATTGTTTAATTAATTACTTGTTATTTTGGACACACAAAAATACTCAATAAAATTGACTTTTTTGCGGTGTTTTCGACTATTTTGCCTGATGATACCAATGGATTATCGGATACAGGGCTCTTATAAATTTTTAATTTTTACCTCTTTCCTTAAATACTGCCTGAATTCCTCTGCCAGGGGCCCAAAGTAAGTCCCTTTCGGCAAGTCCCGGTTCACACCGGATTTTGCAAGAAGAACTGTTCCGGAGGCCACACGTACGCCGGAAGCCATACCTACCTGACCCCAAACAGTTACATCGTCCTCGATGATGCAGCAACCCGCAATCCCGGTTTGTGAGGCAATGAGTACCCGCTTTCCAATCACCGTATCGTGACCGATCTGGATCTGATTGTCCAAGACAGAGCCTTCACCAATGATGGTAGAATCTGTAACTCCGCGGTCAATGCTGCAGTTGTTACCGATTTCAACGCGGTCTTCTATCACCACATTACCGACCGATATAAGCCTGTCATAATTACCGTTCAGTTTCCTGTAATAAAAAGCGTCCCCACCCAGGACCGTATTGGCCTGTATAATTACATTATCGCCGATAACAGTGCGGTCGCCAATGACCACATTAGGATATATTATGCAATTTTTACCGATCCGGATCTCATTACCGAGTACTGCAGTCGGGTGGATACGTGTACCCTCGCCTACCTCAATGTCATGAAGTTCTTCCTGAAAGTTAGAGATTTTCGTGAAATGTGTATTGATGACATTGAAATCCCGAAACGGATCGTCTGAAATCAGCAGAACCTTGCCGGGCGGACATTCCACCTCTTTATCAATAAGGATGACGGTTGCCGGCGAATTGAGTGCCGCATCGTAATATTTGGGATGGTTCACGAAAACGATCTCACCGTTTTTCACGCGGTGAATCTCGTTGGTTCCGTACACTGCAAAGTCCGCATCGCCCACCATTCGGGCGCCGGTCAGCTTTGCAATATCTCCTAAAGTCTGAGGTTTGTTAAATGTCATTTATCAGTTTTGACTTTGAATCCGGCAAATCTTAAAAAGCTAAAGCGGTTACTTAACGCGCTCCAGATAAGTGCCGTCTTCCGTATTCACTTTAATTTTGTCCCCTGCTTCGATGAAAAGCGGTACCATCACACGGGCGCCGGTTTCTACGATAGCATTCTTAAGTGCATTGGTGGCGGTATTTCCTTTCACGCCGGGATCTGCTTCCACAACATCCAGGAAAACGGTTGGAGGGATTTCGGCAGAAAGCGGAGTCTCATCAACATCTTTAAGGATAATGGTTACCTCCTCGCCTGCTTTCATGAACTGCGCATTCTCAATCATTTCCTTATCAAGGTAAATCTGTGCAAAATCGTCATTGTTCATAAAGTGGTAACCGTTATCATCCTCATACAGATACTGGAATTTACGGGTGATCACCTTTACTTCGTCAATTTTGTGACCTGCGGAAAATGTGTTTTCAAGGACTTTACCGTTCGTTACAGATTTCATTTTAGTCCTTACGAATGCCGGTCCCTTTCCTGGTTTAACGTGTAGAAATTCAATGATTTTAAAGATATCATTACTGAATTCAATGCACATTCCTTTTTTAATATCGTTGCTTGTAGCCATCAGTTGTTTAGGTTATTGAAGATGAAATGATCACCTCGCTGTTTTATTGTTTTTGTTAAATTTTTCTATTCCTTGCCGGTGCCGTACCCTTTCACAATACCGCGCGGCGAATTTTTAATGAACTCCAGGATCTCATCACGCTCCACGGTGGGGAGCATCTCTTTTTCAATGAGGCTGACGGCCTGAGAAACATTCATCTTCATTTGGTAGAGATAACGGTAAATTTTCTGAATCTCAAAAATCTTTTCATTGGTGAAACCTCTTCTTCGGAGGCCCACAGAATTGATGCCGGCATAAGACATAGGCTCACGTGCCACCTTGATGTACGACGGAATATCCTTACGTACCAGCGTTCCGCCGGAAATCATGACATGCTTGCCTACTTTCCCGAACTGGTGAATGGCGGAAAGTCCTCCAACCACGGTATGATCACCAATTTCCACATGGCCGGCAATACCGCAACCGTTCACGATGATCACATTATTCCCAATAATGCAGTCATGGGCGATATGTGACGTGGCCATAATAAGGCAGTCGTTGCCTAATTTGGTATATCCAAGTGCCTTGGTACCGCGGTTAATGGTCACCGATTCGCGGATGGTGGTACCGTCGCCGATGATGACCTGAGTATCCTCGCCGTCGAACTTAAGGTCCTGAGGAACGGCAGATATCACAGTTCCGGGAAAAATACGGCAGTTTTTGCCGATGCGTGCGCCATCCATGATGGTCACATTAGGTCCTATCCAGGTACCTTCACCAATCTCTACATCGCCGGCGATGGTTGTGAAAGGTTCAACAATCACATTTTTCTTAATTCTTGCGCGCTTATCTACGGCTGCTAACTGGTGAATCATCTATGCGGGAGTATTTTTGGCGACCTGAGCCATTAGTTCTGCTTCCACTACAATGCTGTCGCCCACGTAGCCGAAGCCCTGCATATGCACGATGCCACGTCTTATCGGAGAAATCAGTTCAATTTTGAAGATAATGGTATCTCCGGGAATTACTTTTTTCTTGAATTTCACCTTATCAATCTTGATGAAATAGGTTGAATAATTCTCAGGATCGGGAACGCTGGCAAGTACCAGGATGCCACCGGTCTGCGCCAAAGCTTCCACCTGAAGTACTCCCGGCATTACAGGTTCCTTAGGGAAGTGACCTACAAAGAAATGTTCGTTGAAGGTTACATTCTTCAATCCCACAACATGCGTATCTGAAAGCTCCAAAACCTTATCGATCAGTAGGAACGGATAACGGTGAGGCATCAGCTTCATAATTCCGTTGATGTCGAAAACGGGTGGTTTGTGAATGTCGAAATCGGGTACATTTTTCTTACGCTGCAGTTTCCACTGACGGTTCAGTTTCTTGGCAAACTGCGTGTTTACGAAGTGTCCGGGCTTGTTGGCAATTACTTTTCCTTTAAGTTTTACACCAACCAGAGCCAGATCACCGATTACGTCCAGCAGTTTGTGTCTGGCCGCCTCGTTGGGGTGGTTCAGGGTCAGGTTATCCAGGATTCCGTTCGGGCGGATGGAAATATCTTCTTTATTGAAGGCCTTTTTCAGTTTCTCTGCTGTTTCCTGTGTAAGTTCCTTGTCCACATAAACAATGGCATTGGAGATGTCACCGCCTTTGATGAGTCCGGCATCCAGCAGCATTTCCAACTCATGCAGGAAGCTGAAGGTACGGCTTGAAGCTATTTCATCCTTGAAATCGGAGATATCCTTCAGTGTCGCATTTTGGGTTCCCAATACCTTTGTACCGAAATCGACCATCGTCGTTACCTCATAGTTATCGGCCGGAATCATGGTAATTTCGGAACCGGTAGCCGGATCCACATAGGAAATGACTTCCTTTATCACCAGGTATTCGCGTACTGCCGTCTGCTCCTCAATACCTGCTTTTTCAATGGCTTCTACAAAAAACCTGGACGAACCGTCCATGATAGGCGGCTCGGCACTGTCCATTTCCAGGATGGCATTATCAATATCGCAACCTACGAGGGCCGCAAGCACATGCTCGCAGGTATGGATACGCACACCCAACTTCTCCAGCGTGGTACCGCGGTCTGTAGTGGTAACGTGGTTCACATCGGCTTCTACATGCGGGTGCCCTTCCAGGTCGGTGCGTACAAAAACAAAACCGGTGTTTTCTTTTGCCGGTTTAATGGTAAGAGTTACTTCCTTGCCTGTATGTAATCCCTTTCCGGACAGAGACACCTCCTCTTTCAGGGTTTTTTGCATATCACTCATTGGACTGTTCTTTTGAGTTATTTTCAAGTTTATTAATTCGTTTTATAATGTCGGTAAAATTGCGGAAGTGTACATAGTTCCGTCGGTAATCGCCCGCATTAATGGCTGGCGAGCCATATAAAACCTCACCGTCCTTCGCATTGGAGTTCACGCCGCTCTGAGCCTGTACTTTTACCTTGTTGCCGATGTTGATATGGCCCACAATCCCTACCTGACCACCAATCATATTCCAGTCGCCAATTGTGGTGGAACCTGCGATACCGGCCTGTGCGGCAATAACGTTATTTTTTCCGATGTTCACATTATGGGCAATCTGTATCAGGTTATCGATCTTAGTGCCGCGACCGATGATGGTAGAACCAATGGTACCGCGGTCTATGGAACAGTTGGAGCCGATCTCCACATCATCTTCAATGACCACATTACCGAGTTGGGGAATTTTGGAATAACCGTTGGCTGAAGGTTGAAAACCAAAACCGTCGCTGCCAATCACCGTGTTGGCATGTATCGTACAGTTGTTGCCCACTACCGAATAATCGTAGATGCGCACGCCGCTGTCGATCCGGCAGTTCTCACCGATTTTCACATTCTTGCCGATGTATACCTGAGGATGAATCTGGGATCCCTTTCCTATCCTGGCTTTTTCTGAGATATATGTAAAGGAACCGATGTAGACGTCCTCACCCAAAACCGCAGTTTCGTGGATGTTGGAACCATGTTCAATGCCGGTTTTTCGTCCGCGCATCTGGTCGTAGATGTTCATCAGGACCTGAAAAGAAAGGTATGCATCCTCTACCGCTATGATTGTAGGACCGTACTTCTTATCCGAGAGCAGCCGTTCTGAGACGACCAGGACTGAACATGCAGTACTTTCCAGATACGGTGCAAATCTCTCCTGCGCTACAAAGGACAGATGACCTTTTTCCCCGCGCTCTATGGGAGACACACCGGAAATCAGCGCATTTTCGTCGCCGATTATTTTTCCGTCTATAAAACCTGCAATCTGGGAGGCTGTAAATTCCATATCGTGCAAAGATAATAAAATCCCGAAAAGGCTGCTGTTCCGAACTGAATTATTTAACTACAGCCCACGCGGGAATGAGAGGATATGACGCGTACTGGGCCCTACGATAAACGAGGAAAGGATCTGCCCTTCAAATTCATTCAGGAGCACTTTGCCGCCGGTTTTCCCAAGCAGGTAGATGGGCTGCTTCACCGGATTGTAAGGCAGCAGGCTCCGTGAAATCTGATGCACCAGTTTATCCCCGCAGTCAATACCCAAACTGCTGTTCACGGCCTGCACTTTTTCATCAATAAACTCCTGTGAAAAAGGCGTGGAGGAGATGATGGTCTTTGGGAACTTACGCTTCATCAGTGCCGTGCAGTAGTAAGAAAGCACATAATCATCCGCATCCTGCCAAAGTTTCATGGCGGTAATCAAATCAGTATCGTCCAGCTCGGTAAAACGGGCAATATCTTCCTCAGTGGCACTTTCAAATTCGTTTTTATAGAGGAAGTAAGCAAGATTTGCGGAGGCGGGTAACTTCACCCCTTCCAAAACCAGCTGCTTGGCGCGCTGCATGATCTTCACAAGCAGGAACTCTGCCAGGGCAGCGGTTTTATGGTAGTACACCTGCCAGTACATAAACATACGGGCTGTGAGGTAATTTTCAATGGAATAAATTCCCTTGTCGTCAATCACCAGTTCATCATCTGCCACATTCATCATGGAGATGATTCGCTGTGTATTCACATTACCTTCGGAAACGCCGGTATAAAAACTGTCGCGTTTCAGATAGTCCAGCCTGTCCACATCCAGTTGCGAGGAGATCAGCTGGTTAAAGAACCGGCGGTGATAATTGCCTTTGAACATCTCAATGGCCGTGTCAAGCTGTCCGCCAAGTTCTGAATTCAACTTCTCCATTAACAAAAGCGAGAGCTTTTCGTGGTGCCAGTTATCCATAAGCATACTTTCCAGAGCGTGTGAAAAGGGTCCGTGCCCAATGTCGTGCATCAGGATGGCTGCCATGGCCGACTGTTCTTCTTCCTTTGAGATTTGCACGCCCTTCAGCTTTAAAGTTTCCAAAGCCGTAAACATTAAATGCATGGCACCGATGGCGTGATGGAAGCGTGTATGGGTGGCTCCGGGAAATATCAGATTCAGAAGTCCGGTCTGCGAAATCCGCCGCAAGCGCTGCAGATAAGGATGTTCAATGATATCGAACAGAAGTTCGTAAGGAATTTTAATAAATCCGTGTACCGGATCGTTGATGATTTTAAGTTTGTTCTGCATGAAGCGGGGAAATGAAAGCCTCAAAGTTAGCGATTTAGAGTCAGAGCGCTTCCATACGCCTCCGTATTTCAGGCTGTGAGCCACATTAACTGAACTTTAACGTTTTAGCCTTTAAAATTGGGCAAAACTTATGAAGCTTTGGTCGTATTTTTGACGCTATAAATTCAATACTAACGCCGGTTTCCGGCTTCAAATAAACCTACCCAATTTTATGTCAGGAAAAATACTATGGATTGATGATGAAGTGGACTTACTGAAACCCCATATTGTCTTTTTGGAGAATAAGGGTTACAGCGTGACTCCTGTAAACAATGTGAATGACGCCTTGGAACTCATTGACGCCGATAATTTTGCCCTTACTTTTTTAGATGAAAATATGCCCGGGATTTCCGGACTGGAAGCCATACCCATGATCAAAGCGCGGGACAATGCAATCAAGATCGTAATGGTCACTAAAAGTGAAGAAGAACATATCATGGAAGAAGCCATCGGCTCCCAGATCGCGGATTACATCCTGAAACCTGTGAACCCCAGCCAGATTCTTCTTTCCCTTAAAAAAAACCTCCAGGAAGACGAACTGGTAGAACAGCGTACCATACAAAGCTATCAGCAGGATTTCCGCCAACTTTCTATGGAACTTTCCTATGTAAGAACCTATGAGGAATGGGCCGAATATTACAAGAAAATCCTGAACTGGGAAATCCGCTTCGATAAGGTGGCCGATAATGAGTTTGCCGACCTGCTCCAAAGTCAAAAGGAGGAAGCCAATATCCAGTTCGGCAAGTTTATCGAGAACAATTATGAAGAGTGGCTGCACGGTGCCGACAAGCCGATGATGAGCCATACCGTGTTTAAAGAGAAAGTGAAGTCCGAGTTGGAAAAGGACAAAGTCCTGCTGCTGATGATCGATAATCTGCGCTACGACCAGTGGAAAATGATTGAACCGCTATTCACCAAGTTCTACAATAAAACCTCCGAGGATTATTATTACAGCATCCTGCCCACGGCAACGCAGTACGCCAGGAACTCATTTTTTGCCGGCCAGTTGCCCTCCGAGATTGAAAAGCGCTTCCCGGACAAGTGGTTCAACGATAATGAAGACGGTAACAAGAACGAATACGAGCGGGAATTCCTGGAAGACCAGATGAAACGTTTGGGCCTTTCCTCAAAATCAATGAAATACCTGAAGATCCTGAACTCGGATTTCGAGAAAAAGGTGCTGGAGGAATTCAATCAGCATAAAAACAACGACCTGTTGGTGATCGTGTACAACTTCATTGACATCCTGAGTCATGCCAAAACGGACAACCACATCATCAACCAGCTCATCCGTGACGACAAGACCTTCCGTTCACTTACCTATAACTGGTTTGAGAACTCGTCCTTACTGAAGATCATGAAACTGGCGGCCGAAAGCGGCTTTAAACTGGTAATTACGACCGACCACGGTACCATTTATGTGAAAAAGCCGAGCAAGGTGGTGGGCGACCGGGAAACCTCGACTAATATACGCTACAAGACGGGTAAAAGCCTTACTTATGAGGACAATGACGTATGGGCCATCAGCAATCCGGAGAAACTCTTCCTGCCTAAGGGCAACCTGAGTTCCAAATACATTTTTGCGAAGAACAATATGTTTTTGGCTTATCCCAAGAACTACAACCATTACGTCAACTACTATAAGGACACCTACCAGCACGGCGGCATATCGCTGGAGGAGTGCATTGTACCGTTCAGCATATTGGAGCCCAAATAATTTTTTTTCATAGTTTATTTGATTTTTGGGCTCTGGGCGGAGGAAGTTTTTACTTCTTCCGCTTTTTTTTGTTTTCAACAGGAAATGCAGCGCGGTGAAGTAATTATATTATATTTGGTAAAATAAAGTATATTACTGCAACATTAGTTGGTCGGATTCGTATAATTTCAGAATACATATAGGTGAGATAGCAGAAATATAAAATAACAACGTACTAATAACAACAATTTTTTAAAAACACAACCATGAGAAAAACGATTACTTTTTTAACTATTTTTTATCGATAATTAATATTGATGCCCAAGAAGATATTAATTTATTGACTTACTCTAATACTCAAAATATTACTTTTTTCAACACAATTAAAAATGGAACTCAGGTAAAAGAATATATAACAACTAATAAAAATAGTGTAAAAATAGGTGACACCTTGATTTTGGGCTCACCAACTTCTCTAGAAACAAGTACGAGAACGTATGGAAGTAGCTATGGCAATCAATTGAGAGGCGGAATAGCACAATCAAGAAGTACATCTAAAAAAACTTATGAGTTTGTAAAGATGGGAAGACCAGCCGGTTTTGGAAGCATTGTGACAGCTTTGAACGGTGATGCACAGATTATGGCCGATAACAGTTTAAAAAACACAACTGTTGTTGTCAACGAAATGAAAACATACCATAGAGGTAGTAAAAACAAACCTTTATACGTCGTTATGGTTTTGGGCGAAATAAACGGAAAAGCTTTTGGTATCAATAAATATCTAAGCGAAATGGATACGGAGTTAGCAATTGAATCTGGCAAAATTTTATTGAAAAATAGGAAAATGACTAGAGATGAAGCAATTGCAAAGTTAAAAGAGGCAAAGGAATTAATGGAGATTGATATGATGAGTAAAGAAGATTTTGACGAATTAAAAAAAGAACTTGCTCCAATTATTACTAATCAAGACAAATAATACTTCTGCTAATAACTAAGCTTCCCTTGGGCTTGAAGAGCCAAAAATGAAAGCCCCTCAAATTCATCTCACGCTCTCTATAAGTTTATCATCGGGAGCCTTTGCGGAGTTTATGGGGCTGTGGGTCTTTTAAAATTAAGACCCCCAGGGGAATCAATGGTAAACTATTTAATATTGGCAGTTAAGTTATTTATTATACTTTGTCGCAATAGATAGAAATTTATTTATGATAGTTGAACATTCATGTTGTATAGCTCCTGAAAATTCAGCCTTAAATGCTTGGAGGTATATGGATTTGAAGAAATTTGTTTCTTTGCTTGAGAAAAATGAATTGTTTTTTTCTTCCATCATTAACATGGAAGATGAGTACGAGGGATCCATACCTTTGCGTAATGCAGCTAAGAGATTTCGCAATCTAAATCATCTCCCGACTAAGAATAAAGATCAATTCTTACACGACCTTTCTAATTTGCAGCATAATTTTAGAAGCAGTATATATATTAATTGCTGGCATTTGTCACAAAATGAATCGGTAGCGATGTGGAAAATCTATTCTAAAAATGATGAAGGAATAGCAATAAAAACAAACATTAGTAGATTAAAATCCAGTATCACAGATCCAAGACGTGTATTTTTAAGTAAAGTAAATTACATAGATTATTCACACCAAGCATTTTCGGAGTACAATGCCTTACCAAGCGTTTTGCACAAGAGAAAAGAATTTGCTTATGAAAATGAATTACGTCTCTTGACAGATGGCGTTATGGAAAACCACTCTCATAGTGTTGAGAATAAGGATTTAAGTGGAATAAATATTAAAGTTGATATAAATAATTTAATTGACGAAATCTACATTTCACCATTTAGTGTGCCGTGGTTGCAAGAACTAGTTTCTAATTTATGCAAACAATACTCTTTAGACAAGTGTGTAATGGCATCTAGCTTGAATGTAAAACCTATTTTTTAGTCTTTGATGATAAATGCTTTTAGATTAACAGCAACACAGAGGTATGAGTAAAAGCTGGATTAGATTAAGCGCTGCACGCTCACCTTCTGAAGCTATATTGGGTCATCTATAGAATTGTCGTTTTAAATTTTAGGAAACCCTCGTTTCATTCGCACAACGTTTTCCCAACTGCCGCCTTCAAAGCATTCCATTGTGGAGCCAAAATACTCCTCCAAGAAACGATGACAAAAGCGGGCGTTCATTGTACGTCAGTCATGTGCGACCCGAAATCTTTAAAAAAAAAATTATGTGTGTAATGTGTTATATAGGTATTGATTCTGAAACAAGAGAATATTTATTCGATAAGGATAATCCTGCCTTCTGTGTCGAAAGAATAAATGACATATCAGTTTTTGATAAAGACACATTTACTACAAAAAATGTTTATTATGTTGGTTCTCGAGAGAGTTGCGGTTGTGGATTTGGTACGATTAAAATTCCAGATGAGATTAGTTCAGGAGTTTTAAAGACTGTAAAAAAAAACGGAGTAATTTCCAATTCTGATAGATTATATTTTGAATTTGAAGATTCGATCGAAGAAGTTGAAGAGACAATTAAAGAAAATTCCAATTTCGCAGAAGACACTGAAAAATTATATTCATTGTTAAATGAACTTTCATATGTGAATGATGTGGTTGAATTTTTTGGTTGTTGGGCCGGATCTGAAGAGAATAAGACAGATAAAATAACTGAGATTAATTTGAAAACTGATAATTTGACAATAGATTTTAGTAGCATTTGGAATTTTAATATTAAGTTAATTATAAAAAAATAAACAAACGCACAACACGCGGTAAACACAATGCTATCAATTGGAATAGGCGAGCTTCAGTAAAAGAAATAACTTAATTGAACTCCTAATCCGCACCGCGTTAACCGCAAACCGTTGCCTTTTGGCTCCTCACCGAAACGGCGACAAAGCCGGGTGGTCATTAAGTGTAAAGTTAAGACTACCACATGTACAAGAAATCAATGCCAGGTTGGACAATAAATATTAACGAAATTTCAAATGGCGTGTTTAAAGTGACGTTGACGGATGATTATGGACGTAAAGCTGAAATAATAGACCATGCAACTGATGAAACAATTGAAAGAGCAATAGGTGACGCATTTGACATTGAAAAACAAATCTCACAAAACTGGAATTTATTTCTTTACGAGCTTGCTGCCCAGAAATTATCCGACAAAGACATTAAATACAAGGAATATAATAATCAAGCATTTGGTTCTTGGTTCATCGAAAGACAGGACAAGCAATTGGTTTATGACGGCAAAGACTCGTGGCTAATACTTCAAACCAAAACCAAAGCCGACTGGACAGATATTGGCACAATAAAAAAAGACGAGTTGAAGTATTCGAATTTTGTCAGACAAATAAATCGGCTGACAGAAAACACTACACATAATTACTAAGCTATCATCTTGTCCGCACGGCACGAGATCGAAGATTCACCGGAGGTTTCAAAAATGTTTACAGTTTGAGCTTACGCGAACTCTCTCCGTTAATACCTCACCTCCACAATCTTAAACAACTTTTCCCCTTTTTCCAGTTTCAGTTTTGCAGTGTCGCCCACTTTGCGGTCCATAAATATTTTGGCAATGGGTGAGGTAAATGCAATTTTTCCTTTAGCAATATTGGCCTCATCTACACCCACAATCTGATAGTGATGGATTTTTGGATCTGAATCTACGGTAAAGAAAACTTCTGCACCGAAGCGGACTTTGTCCTTTGGCTGTTTTGAAAGGTCAACCACCTTCGCGCTTGCGATCCGCTCATTCAGTAGATCTAATTTGGCATTGATGAAATTTAGGGTGATGCGTCTTTCATTTTCATCCGTGACTGTCAGGCTGTCGCGCTCAAGGAGCAACTGATCACGTTCTTCAATTAACTGCGTATAACCTACCTCTGTCACATAATTAACCATACCGGCGGGTAAATCGGCACGCGGTGGCACAATGGGTAAATCTTCCTGGTCGCTTTCTTTTACAAATCCTCTGCTCATAACATCCTAAAAAATTCAAATTTATTTCCAATTTCGCCCAACGAGGTAGAGTACCGCAACGGTCCAGACTACAGTGAGCGTACCTGTGAAAACCGTGTAGATATTGCTTAAGGAATAAACGTTAACAAAAAATATACCCGCAAAAAAAAGCACCATTCTGGAGAGGAGTTTCCCCATATCCAATAATCAAACAAATTACCCCTGTACCGTCCTTCAGCGTACAAAAAAATCCGCCTAAAGGACGGATTTCAGTATTTTTGTTGAAATAGTTTAAAGCATTTTCAGGTTATTCACCTCCAGGTCTGTAAGGATGCGCCAGTGACCCCGCTTGATGTTTTTCTTGGTCAGGCCGGCAAACATCACACGGTCCAAAGCTTCCACTTCGTAACCCAGTTTGTGGAAAATACGTCTCACCACACGGTTCCAGCCAATGTGCAGCTCAATACCGATTTCATTTTTCGGCTTTCCTTCAATATAGGAAATGCTGTCTATCTCGGCGATGCCTTCTTCCAGACGGATACCGTCCGCAATGGCGTTCAGGTCGGCACGGTCCAGCTTTCTGTCCAATGTTACGTGATAGATCTTCTTGGCATTGAATGAAGGATGCGTAAGCTTCTTCGTCATATGCCCGTCGTTGGTCAGGAGGATCACACCGGTAGTGGAGCGGTCCAGACGGCCCACAGGATGCACTTTGTAAGGCGAGGCATTGGCCACGAGGTCCATTACGGTTTTCCTTGCCTTTTCGTCCTTGGTGGTGGAGATGTAACCTTTGGGTTTGTTCAGAAGCACATACACCGGTTTTTCAGGCGTAATACCCTGCCCGTCAAAATTTACCTTGTCGGTTTTCTGCACCTGGTAGCCCATTTCGGTCACCACCTGGCCATTCACCTGGACCAGACCCTGTACAATCAGCTCATCAGCTTCCCTGCGGCTACAGATTCCACTGTTGGCAATGTATTTATTAAGACGGATGCTTTCCTTCGGAACTTCCTTGGATATCTTTTCAAGTCTTCTTTTCTGTACAAAGGTGCGCGTTCTTTCGGCATCATCATTTCTGTTGATGATCTTGCGGCCCAGCTCTTTTCCGGCGGTGTTTCCACCCCGTTTGGCGGCGGGCATGCGTTCAAAGTTGCGGACTTCACCCTGGGTGAAAAGTCGGGGTTCGCGCGGCTGCTCCAGTTTGGAAGTTCTGGATTTGCCGGCACGCGGCTGGGATTTGGCTCCCAATGTATCGGCCTTCGGGCTGCGCGGTCTGTCGGCACCTGAAGACGGTTTTGATGCTCTTGGTTTATCGGACTGGGGCGCGCGAGATTTACCTGCACCGGATGATGATTTGGAACCCCCCGGTCTTTGGGATTTCCTGAATTGCTGTTATCGCGGCTCATATTACTAAAAAATTTAGGCAAAGATACGGTTTTTAGGGCGAAGTATTAGGAGGCTTTTGCTGTAGGCTATAAGCCATAGGCGGTAAGCTTAATGCTTCTGGCCTCAGGCTTCTAGCGTTAGGCAGTGGACTACTGGCGTCTGGCTTCTGGTGTTAGGCAGTAGGCAGTAGTAAGTGGGCTTAATGCTTCTAGCTTCCCGCGTCCCGCTTCCAGCTTTAAGCAAGACCCAAACGTCTAAAACTCACTTTTTACTTTTGCCTTTTTTCTTGGTTCTTATATATGGCAGTAGGCTGTTGGCTGTAAGCTTAATGCTTCTGGCGTCTGGCCTTTGGCCTCTGGCTTCCGTCTTCCAGCTTCTTGATTCTCGGTTCCTGACTCTTGGTTCTTCGCTCTTGGTTCCAGATTCTGAAATCTGACATCTGAAATCTGATATCTGAAATCTGATATCTGAAATCTGAAATCTGATATCTGACATCTGATATCTTGACTCCTGGTTCTTGGTTCCAGATTCTGTCATCTGAAATCTGATATCTACCATCTAATCCCTAAATTTGCCAAAAAAACCATGTTCACCTTCGCTGATACTGACTTTTCACAGCTCAACTCCACACTTGATGAACTGCAGCCTTCCAAAATCTTTATTCTGGTTGATGAAAATACGCATGAATACTGCCTTCCTACCCTGCTGGGCAATCTGGAAACAACAGTTCCTTACGAAATCCTGGAGACAGAACCCGGCGAAGAAATGAAGACGCTGAACACCACAGCGCAGCTTTGGGAAATCCTGGCAGAATTTGAAGCCGACCGGAACGCGGTACTGATCAATCTGGGTGGCGGCGTTATCACAGACCTTGGCGGATTCATCGCTTCCACGTACAAACGCGGCATCCCTTTCATCAACATTCCCACTACCCTTCTGGGGATGTGTGATGCGTCCATTGGGGGCAAGACCGGTATTGACCATGGATTCATCAAGAACATCATCGGGACTTTTGCGGAACCGGAACTGATACTGATCTTCCCGGGTTTCCTGAAAACCCTCCCTTTTGAACAGCTGAGAAGCGGATTTGCTGAGATGCTGAAACACGGTCTTATTGCCGACAGGCAACATTGGGAAGACCTTATTTCTTTAGCTGAATTAAATGCTTATTTGCTCAGTCCTTACATCAGCCGTTCGTGCGAAATTAAGAACGAAGTCGTGAAAGCCGATTTTCACGAGAAGAACATCAGAAAAAGCCTGAATTTTGGTCATACGATTGGCCATGCGGTGGAAAGCTATTTTCTGGCCAGCGGAACACCCATCCTTCACGGTGAAGCTGTAGCCATGGGAATGATATGCGAAACCCAATTATCGGCCCTTGAGGGATTAATTACCCGCGACGAAGCGGAAGCTGTTATCCGTCATATACATAGGTTCTTCCCCAAAATAACTATTGAACCTTCTGCTTTACCAGCACTGCTTGAGCTGATGAAATCTGATAAAAAGAATTCCGGCGGACAGATTAAATTTTCCTTACTCAACGGAATCGGAACCGGCGGATTCAACCAGACAGCTAGCGAAGAAAATATTTACAATGCTTTGCATTATTATCAAAATTTGTCCTGATTTTTCCGCATTTTATAACATTTTTCAACAACAGGATAATGTTAAAATGGGTTAGACAAGTACGCTATAACATTTTGATTTACAACCATTTACATTTTATAATTTTTAAACTATTGTTTAATTTAACATTTGGCATTTCGGCTTTGGCACACGGTTTGTGTACTTGGTTACCGTGACAACTAAACAACAAGTCCAGTTATAATGGGTGTTTGTGAAAATTGTATAAGTTATAGCGTTAATTGTATAACGTGAGCGTAAACAGAAACATACTATATTATAAATTTGGCAAAAAATTAAGAAAAATTAAGACAATTAAAATTAAAAGTTATGAAAAAGTTATTTTTAAGTGCAGCCGTGGCCATGAGTACACTTACATTTGCACAGCAGTTCGGTGTTAAAGCGGGTATGAACGTATCTTCTTTATCTGCAGATTCAAACCTAAGCGATCAGGGATCTAAAATTGGATTCAACGCAGGTCTATTTATGAATGCCCCAATTTCGGCAGACTTCTCTATCCAGCCGGAACTTATCTATACTCAGTATGGTGAAAAGTATGATTATACCGTTCCTGTAACTAACGAAAGATTTTCCGGAGCTACTCATTTAGATTATGTTGCCCTACCAGTAATGTTGCAGTATAATGTTACACCGTCTTTCTACCTGGAAGCAGGTCCTGAATTCGGTCTTTTGGTATCAGCAAAGGATAAAGCTAAGAACGAAACTACTGGTGAAACTTTAGCAGAATCTGATAATTACAAAGACAGTCTGAACGGATTTAACTTTGGAGCCGGTATTGGAGCAGGTTATTTCTTCACACCTAACATCGGTATTACTGCAAGATACGTAGCCGGATTTACAGACATCTACAAGGATGGTCAGAACTCTGGTGATGCAGTTAAGAACAACGTATTCCAGGCTGGTTTAGCTTATAAATTCTAAGCAGATCAAATATTTAAAAAAGAAAGGTTGAGAAAATTCTCAACCTTTTTTTATTATTCGTCAGTGTAATCGGAACTTGGTCCGGGCGGAACCGGATATACTTCCGTAAAGCAGCCAAAACAGTGATTGGAAGTACCTAAAAGTATTTTCAGATTATCCATACTCAGGAACTCCAGTGAATCCACACCCAGATAATCACGCAACTCGTCCTTCGTCATATTCGCCGAAATAAGATCGTCTTTAGACGGTGTATCGATTCCCAGATAACAGGGTGCAATAATCGGCGGCGAAACACTTCTGAAGTGGATTTCTTTTACTCCCGCATCTTTCATAATCTTTACCAGGCGCTTGGAAGTCGTGCCACGTACGATGGAATCGTCAATGATCACTACCCTCTTGCCCCTGATTTCGGAAATGATGGGATTCAGTTTCAGATTAACGATCCTTTCGCGCATTTCCTGCGTAGGCACGATGAAGCTGCGGCCAATATACCTGTTCTTTATCAGTACTGGGCGGAAAGGTATGCCTGAAGCTTTGGAAAAACCGATAGCCGCCGGTACACCGGAATCGGGTACACCAATTACGATGTCTGCCTCTACAGGTGCCTGCTCCCAGATTTTCTCACCGGAGCGCTCACGGATCTCATGAACATTGATATTCTCCAGCAGGGAATCGGGTCTGGCAAAATAGATATATTCGAAGGCACAGATCCTGTTTTCGCAGTTTTCCTTAACCAGGAAAGATTTTAAACCGGTTTCATTCTCACTTGTATAAACAATCTCGCCCGGCAGGATGTCGCGTACATACTGGGCACCCACGGCGTCAAGAGCCACAGATTCGGAGGCGGCCACGAAAGTTTTTTCGTCTATCGCACCCAAAACCAGCGGACGGATCCCATTGAAATCGCGGAAAGCGAAGAATTTATTACGTGTCATTCCTACTACGGAGTAAGCACCTTCAATTTTTTCCATGGTCGCCTTTATGGCACCCCGAAGACCCAAATCAAGATTCTTTTGAATAAGCCTCAGGATAACTTCGGAATCCGATGTAGCGCGGAAAACCACTCCCTCGGCCTCCAGTTCCTTCTTCAGGGTGGTGGCATTGGTAAGGTTTCCGTTATGAGCGATCGACAGCACAATCTGGTCGTATTCGTTCTTGGCGAAAAACGGCTGATAATTGTACTTTTTCTTGTCGCCGGCAGTGGTATATCGGTTGTGGCCGATGGCCGCATTGCCCATAAACATTTCCGGATCGCGGATTTCTTTGTAGACATCCAGCACAAGACCTTCGTCCTTTATGTTTACAATCTTGCCGCCTTTCATTACGGAGATACCGCAGGCTTCCTGTCCGCGGTGCTGCAGCGCAAACAATCCAAACTGGGACAGCGAGAAAGTATCCAGGTCGGTATCCGAATAGATGCCAAAAATGCCGCACTCTTCTGATGGCGCGTCAAAAGGATCTTCGGCCTTCAAAAGGTTCCTGCCGTAGGTCCTTTCTTTAAACTGCGCTAAGTAATCTTCCTTAAACTGTTGTAATTCTGTCATTTTTATAAGCCGGATTATTTACCCAGCACTTTTTTCAGTCGTTCATAAATTTCTACGTACGCTTCGGTCACTTCGCCCAAATCGCGGCGGAAACGGTCTTTGTCCAGTTTCTTCATGGTATCCTTATCCCACAGTCTGCAGGTGTCAGGTGAAATCTCATCGGCCAGGATAATGGTACCGTCGGCGGTTTTCCCAAGTTCAATCTTGAAGTCTACCAGGATAATGTTCATTCTGTCAAAAAGTTCTGTCAGGATTTCATTGATGCGCGCCGTAAGCGTGTACATATCCTTAAGCTCCTCATAAGTAGCCGCTCCCAGAAATACAGCGTGGTGGTCATTGATCAGCGGATCTCCCAACTCATCTTTCTTATAGCAGATATCGAAGATGGTTACCGGAGACTTAATACCTTCCTCCACACCCAGGCGCTGCGCCATGCTTCCTGCGGAATAGTTTCGGACCACCATTTCCAGCGGGATGATATCTACCTTTACAACAAGCTGCTCCCTCTCGTCCAGTTTCTTTATGAAGTGGGTTTTAATCCCTCTTTCATTCAGATATTCAAAGATCAGCGTGGTAATGGCATTGTTCATTTCGCCCTTCAGATCCACATTTCCGCGTTTCTGTGCATTAAATGCTGTAGCATCGTCCTTAAACCTTACGACTACCTGTTCCGGATGGTCGGTGGCAAAAACCTGCTTGGCTTTTCCTTCGTATAACATTGCTCCTTTTGTCATCTTTCTTTTACTCTTTATTAATTCAACTTATCTTTCTCTTTACATTCGCACCAGAATGCCGGTCAGAACTGCAATTCCAAAACTGAGCAGGGTTCCTACCAATACATATTCGGTGAGTTTACGCTGTTTGGCTTCGGCCAGATCACTGAAGCGGAAGACCGATTTGGCGGCAATCATAAAACCCACACCTTCCCAGTGATTTACGATAATGAAGGTGAAAACCAATAAACGCTCCAGTATACCTATATATTTTCCGGCATGTGTAAGGCTGTCCGTCTGTACTTTGCTGTGCTCTATCGCCACGGGAGTCCAGGCGGAGAGCAGTGTCTTAATCAGGATGGAAACAGGGGTGGTAATAAATACGGCACCGGTTAGTAAAACAAGCGTCTGAGGGCTCAGAAGCATTTTCAAATCAAACTGGTCGGTGGCAATTCCCACACCTGCGATTACCAACGCGTGTAATGCCTGGTCTATGATGAACCATTTCTTTTTGGTTCCGGTCTTTTGAAGGTGGAGTTTCAGTGCATCGATGATGAAGTGACTTATACCCACCAGTGCCGCGATCCACCAAAGATCCAGATCCCAAAGGAAAAGCATACAGAGTCCGGTATGGATCAGAGTATGAAGATAGAGGTAAGGACTTGCGGTTTTCTTTGCTTCTTTATGGGCAACCCATTTGTTAGGCTGTAAGATAAAATCTCCGATGAGGTGAGCCAGTATGAGTTGAGTGAGAATCATGCCTTTAGTTCCGAAATTCGTTTGCGGAAAATCCTGTCTGTCTGCATTATAAGGTCATAATTTGCGCGCTTCAGGCGCTGGCTTACTGAAGACTGGGATATATTAAGCTGGCGGGCCACTTCCTCTTGGTTCAGGTTGTGGTCTTTGATGAAAATCTGAACGATATCTGCCGAAACAGAGGACCAGTTGTCCAGACTGGTGTTCATCCATTTGAAAGTGATATTCATTACCTCATCAAAAGCGGGAAAGTCCGAAGCGATGCTGAGTGTCAGTTTCTCGGCTTTTATTTTCTCAAAGTTACGTCCGGAATGCACAAAGGCACTGCCCGTAGACTGGGTAATTTTCGGTGCCTTGAAATCCTGGTCACCAATACCGATGGACAGGCGGACATCCAAACCGGAAATGCTTTTGATACGGGATTTTATTTCAATGGCTTTGCTGAAGGATTCAGCAGCGTACGGTAGTAAAAGCTGAAACTCATCACCGCGGTAGATTTCCCAAATTTCGCTGTTTTCCGGCCCGAAAACACCGCGCAGTGCGTGATGCCATGTTTCGGAAGGGATACTTTGAGAATTGATGATGTCTCCGGTGATAACCGCTTTCATGTGTGCAAAGATACCATAATTATACAAGAGGACAAATATAAATTCATTTGCTTATAAACATAAAAATAAGCAAAATCACTTATAATTTAAAAGATAAGCTTTTCGCTACCAGGTACTGTCGCGACGACGCTCCAGCATACTGTCTATGGAATATCTGCCGGGACCGAAAGCAAAGAGCATCAGATAAACTGAGAGATAAATCAGGCTGGCCTCGCGCTTGGGGAAAGGGTCGGAACTGTGTACGATGAGACCCGCCACGGCCATGGTAATGATAAGCAGAAACACCGCAGGACGGCTGAAGAGCCCCAGAATGATGAATATGGAACCTACAAACTCCGCAATTACCGCCAGTATCAGGGAGAAACGTTCGCCCAAACCCAGAAAGTTGAAGAACTGAACTTCCTCACCGGATGTTAACTGCATGAGCTTAGGGAAACCATGGGAAATCATTGCAAAACCAATAAATATGCGCACCACCAAAAGTACGATATCTGCAATCAGCGGGTTTACTTTTACTGAACCGAAATAATTCATATAAAATCAATTTACGTTCAAATGTAAAGAAAAAAACCCGTTTAACCTTAGCTCACCTAGCGGTAACCAAAGTTCTTAAGGTCACGGTCGTTCTTACGCCAGTCCTTCTTCACCTTCACAAAAAGATTAAGATGAATCTTCTTGCCGAAGAACTTTTCCAGATCCAGCCTTGCCTCCGTACCCACTTTCTTGATGGCGTCACCTTTGTGACCGATAATGATGCCCTTCTGCGTATCACGTTCCACATAAATAATGGAATCAATGAAGATGATACCTTCCTTCTCTTTAAACATTTCAGTGACCACCTCAACCGAATAAGGGATTTCCTTTTCGTAGTTCAGCAGGATTTTCTCGCGGATGGCTTCATTCACGAAAAAGCGTTCAGACTTGTCGGTATACTGGTCCTTGTCATAATAAGGCGGATTTTCCGGCAACAGCGATTTTAGTTTCGGCAGAATTACATCGGTGTTGAAAGCCTTTAGTGCTGAGATAGGCAGAATTTCCGCCTTCGGAATACGTTCATGCCACTCCTGCATGGTCCTTTCCAGATCCTCCTGATTGGACTGGTCTATCTTGTTGATAAGAATTAGTACCGGCACAGGTATCTTATTGAGTTTCTCCACCAGAAATTCAAAGGGCTCTGATTTATCAAGGATATCGACAATGAAGAGGAAAACATCTGCATCCTGAAGTGAATCCTTCACAAAATCCATCATCTTCTCCTGAAGACCATATTTGGGATCCAGCACACCGGGAGTATCGGAAAATACAATCTGAAGATCCTCTTCATTATAAATTCCGAATATGCGGTGACGTGTAGTTTGCGCTTTCTGGGTCACAATGGCCAGCTTCTCGCCCATCAGCTGATTGAGAAGCGTTGACTTTCCAGCGTTAGGCTTGCCTACAATATTTACAAATCCTGCTTTATGCATTCAAATAAAAATTAAAAATTAACCGGAACAGGACGTCCCGACTACAAAGGTAATGATAACAATTGACTACTTTTTATATACTACGGGCAGGATTTCATTTTCCATAAGGCCGTATTTCTTGCGCTCGGCTTCTGAAAATGTTCTGGAGTAAAAATTAACATCAACCAGGAAGCCTACACTTTCCAGGCGGGTAAAATAGTCCATTCCGTACCAGCGTACATGGTCGTACTGCCCGAAAAGCCGCTGTCTCTCCTTAGGATCAGTTACAGAAAAATCCTCATAGGTTTCCGGCAGCGAGTTCTTCATCGGTACCTGCAAGATTCCCCAACCACCTCTCTTCAGCACACGGTAAAGCTCACTCATGGCCTTCCGGTCGTCCTGAATATGTTCCAGCACATGGTTGCAGAAAACCACATCAAAGCTTTCATCATCAAACGGCAGATTCAGGATATCGGCCTTCACATCCACAATCGGCGAAAAAAGGTCTGCTGAAGTATAGTCCAGGTTCTTCATCCTCTTGAACCTTCTCAGAAATTCCTGTTCGGGCGCAATATGAAGCACTTTATATTTTTTGCTGAAAAAATCCGTCTCATTCCGAAGATAAAGCCACATCTGACGGTGGCGTTCCAGACTCAGGGTGCCCGGCGACAGGGCATTTTCGCGCTGGGTGCCGTAGCCATAAGGCAGGAACTTCCGGTAGGACCTTCCGTCTATGGGATCTGTAAAGCGGGAACCTTTGAAAAAAAGATAAATGAAAGGGCGGAAAAAGACGCTTAAATTAATGAGCACCGGCCGGGGGATTCGGTTCAGAAGAAATTTAAACAGTTTCTTCATTAAAAATCCAGCGTAAAAGGGTCCTCCTCGTTACTTACAATGCCCAGAGCCTCATAAATATATTTGTAAGTAGAAAGCAATACAGGTTTGCCGCCAATGACACATACATCATGCTCGAAATGAGCTGAAGGCGACATATCCAGTGAAGTCACCGTCCAGCCGTCATCGTGAAATTTCACCTTTTCAGTTCCCATATTCACCATGGGTTCAATGGCGAGCGCGATGCCGTCTTTAATGACTTTGCCACTACCTTTCCGTCCATAATTCGGCACCTGGGGATCTTCATGCATTTTCCGGCCAAGTCCATGACCTACAAGTTCGCGCACGACACCGTAACCGTACTTCTCGCAGTGCTGCTGTATGGCATAGGAAATATCGCCAATCCTTTTGCCACGAACACACTGCTCAATACCTTTGTACAGGGACTGTTTTGTAACTTCAAGGAGTTTCTTCGTTTCGGGCGCTACCTCTCCTACCTCAAAACTGTAAGCATGATCGCCGTAGAAGCCGTTCATATAGACACCACAGTCCACGGACAGTATGTCGCCTTCCTTAAGCGGCGTATCGTTGGGGATTCCGTGTACGACCTCAGCATTCGGAGAGATACACAGGTTTTTGGGGAAGCCGTACATTCCCAGGAAAGCGGGTTCACCACCATGGTCACGTATGAATTCGCCGCCCAGTTTATCAAGATGGTTGGTCGTTACACCGGGTTGTATTTCTTTTGCCAGCAAACCGAGGGTTTTGGAAACCAGCTGGGCGCTCTCACGCATCAGTCTCAGTTCTGGCAGTGTTTTCAGATGAATCATAAGCTTACCAGAAAAGTCCCTTTTTTTTGTCTTTTTTTATTTTTGAATAGGCCAGCACCTCGCCACCGTCCACACGGAATTCAATCCGCTGGTTGATGATATTGTAAATTTCGCCCCAACCCGGAAATCCACCCAGGTTACGGTCGTCTATAAACAGGTCTGCATCAATTTTACGGGAGGCATTCTCACTGTCATAAATCTCTCCTTCAAAGCTGGAATTCACAGCGTAGAACTCCACACCGTTCTTTTTACAGAACTCCACGGCTTCCTCCAGAGATTTACCGTGCCTGTACGTCCAAAGAATCAGTCGGTAGCCTTCAGACTGCAGTTTTTTAAGCGTTTCGAAAGCAAAAGTTTTTGGTTTTCCGATTCCGGGATAGGCATCATCAACCACGGTACCGTCAAAATCAATCGCAAGTTTTTTATTGTTAAGCATTATAAAAACATTCGTTATTTAAGTGCGCAAAGATACAAAAAGAGCCGGAGAATCTCCGGCTCCTATATCAGGTAAGTTTCTTCTTAGTTCTTCACCCACTTGAACTGATACTCGTGATCCGGAGTTGCAAGCCTGTCGGTGATTCTCTGCAGTCTGGAAGGAAGTTTCATAAGGTATTCCTGGGCTTTCTGAGCCTGTTCATTCAGTCCGTCAATATGCTCAATTTTCCAGTCCTTCAGCAGTTCACTGAGGATGTTAATGTAATCCTGTCCGGTGTACACCATGGCACGCTGCGCAGCATCTGAAAAATGTTCCCAAAGTTCACCTGCTTTCTGACCTGACTCGCGCATCAGGTGAGCCGGCATTACGATTTTCTTACGCATCATATCTTCGAAAGCCAGCATCATTTCAGACGGGTCCAGTTCAAAAATCCTTGTTACAAAGTGCTTATAGGCTTTCGCATGTCTGGCTTCATCGGCAGCAATGACGCCGCACATTCTGGAAAGTTTGGTATTACCGGACTGCTTGGCCAATGATCCTACCCTGCGGTGAGAAATATTTGTTGCGGTTTCCTGAAAACTTGTATAGACAAAGTTTCTGTAGGGGTCCATGGAGGTACCCAAATCAAAACCGTCCTGAATGAGGTATTGAGTGGTAATTTCCATTTCACGCATGTTTACACGCCCACAGAGATACAGATACTTGTTCAGCAGGTCGCCATGACGGTTTTCTTCGGCAGTCCAGCTCCTTACCCACTGAGACCAGCCGCTTTTCTTCTCCTGATCAATGCCGTCAATCCCCATGATCCAGGATTCATAGCTGGGCAATGCTTCTTCGGTGATACAGTCGCCGATCAAGGTTACGAAAAGGTCATAGCCCATTTCCTGAGCATAAGTCTGCAGTTCTTCCACATCATATCTGAAGCTTTCCGCAGAAGGGTCCGGCAGAAAGTCGGTAGGCTGCCATATTTTTTCAACCGGAGTAAGGTACGAGGCAATAAAATCGTCTACCTCCTTACCCAGATTCTTCATCACCTCCAGTCTTACCAGTTTGTTGTACATCATTACTTTTTTATAGGGTGCAAATATAGGTCAAAATACTCTTATTTTATGCATAAGTCCTTTGATTATAGCGCTTACTATGTCAAAAAAACCATGTTTCCCTCCGAACCATTTTCCTTGCAGGCGAAGAATCCAACCTGTCATTTCAGCAATTACTATTCCACCAGGATTTCACCGGTCATTGCCGGCGGCGGCTGAATACCCATCACTTTCAGGATGGAGGGTGCTATATCGCCCAGTTTTCCCGGGGTAAGCTGCCACGTTTTATCCGGATCCATGACGATCAGGGGAACAAGGTTGGTAGAGTGCTGTGTATTTGGCGAGCCATCCGGATTGATCATAATATCTGAATTCCCGTGATCTGCCAGTATAAAAACGGCATATCCCTTTTCGTAGGCTGCGGTTGCTACTTGTTCAATGCACTGGTCTACGGTCTCTGCCGCTTTAACGGCGGCTTCAAAAACGCCTGTATGACCTACCATATCCGTATTTGCAAAATTCAGACAGATGAAATCGGCTGTAGCATCATTTATTTCCGGAAGGATGTTTTCCACAATATCATACGCCGACATTTCGGGCTTGAAGTCATAAGTAGGGACATCCTTGGGGCTGGGACAGAGGATACGTTTCTCATTTTCAAACGGCTCTTCGCGTCCACCTGAGAAGAAAAAAGTAACATGCGGATATTTCTCGGTCTCGGCCACCCGGATCTGTGTTTTACCGTGTCTTTCCAGCACTTCGCCCATGGTATCCTGAAGCACCTCTTCGTTGAATACCACTTTTACATTCCTGAAATCTTTATCATAGTTCGTAAGGGTTACATAATAAAGGTTTTGTTTATGCATCCCAAACTCCGGAAAATCCTTCTGAGACAACGCTTCAGTAATTTCCCTCCCACGGTCTGTACGGAAGTTGAAGCAGATCACCACATCGCCATTCTCAATTTTGGTCATCGGGAGATGACTTTCCTTAAGACAAATAATGGGTTTCATGAATTCATCTGTAATTCCCGCCGCGTACGACTCTCTCATCGTTAGCAGCACGTCACGCGTTCGGATCCCCACACCTTTCACCATTGCGTCATAGGCCTGTTTTACGCGCTCCCATCTCCTGTCGCGGTCCATGGCGTAATATCTGCCCGTAACCGTGGCAAGGTGCCCGCCGGTGACCTTCATATGAGCCAGCAGTTCTTCTATGAAACCAATGCCTGAATAAGGGTCACAGTCTCGTCCGTCTGTAAAAGCGTGGACAAAGGTCTTGTCGGCGATTCCATTTTCAAATGCGGCAGTCAGAAGTCCTTTCAGGTGGTTGATATGGGAATGCACACCACCGTCTGAGCAGAGTCCTATAAAATGGACGTTTTTATTATTTTCGTTGGCATACTGAAATGCATCGGTTATCACATTTTCCTTACCCAATGTGGCATTTTCAACAGCCATATTAAGGCGGACCAGGTTCTGATAAACCACGCGACCCGCACCCAGGTTCATGTGCCCCACTTCCGAGTTACCCATTTGTCCGAAAGGCAGTCCCACGGCAATTCCGCTGGCTTCAAGGGTGGTATTTGGAAATTCGCGCAGGCAGCGGTCAATGAAAGGAGTATTTGCCTGAGCTAGTGCCGAAACTGCAGGATCTGTGCCCAGACCCCAGCCGTCAAGTATGGCTAACAATGCTTTTTTTGACATTATTTGATTTTTAATATCCTACAAATCTACTTATTTTATGTAGATTTGACATTGAAACAGGAGCGAATTGTTGCTTCCAGACTAAAAAACAGAAGTCAAGATGGATATACGGGATCAACTGAAAAATCTTTTTCCGGAACACGAAGAACAGGATTTTGAAATGCCTGAGGAAAAATTTGTGCAGCGCGAACCTTTGGTATGCAAATTTGAGAAGAAAGGCCGCAACGGAAAACCTGTCACCGTGATTGAGGGTTTTGAGGGCGACGAATCTGAACTGAAAAGTATTTCAAAAAAAATAAAAACCACGCTGGGAATCGGCGGTTCAGAGAAGGACGGCACCATAGTGATTCAGGGCGACAACCGTGACAAAATTATGAAGATGCTTCAGGACATGGGTTATAAAACAAAACGTGTGGGCGGCTGATACAGACACCATCACATCTTCTGTTATCTGTATAATTTAAAAAGAAAATAATGATCAATAAACTTGCTGCCTCTGAACTTGTCCTTAATGCGGACGGCAGTGTATACCATCTGAACCTTTTGCCGGAAGACCTGGCGCCAAAGGTGATTCTGGTGGGAGATCCGGACAGGGTGCCTAAAGTTTCAAAGTATTTCGACCACATTGAGGTCAGGAAAAACAAACGCGAGTTCTACACCCATACCGGTACGCTGCGGGGCGAGCGGATTACGGTAATGTCAACCGGCATCGGTACCGAAAACATAGACATCGTAATGAACGAGTTGGATGCGCTGGTGAATATTGACCTTAAGGCGAAGGAATTCCGCAGCGAACATCAGTCGCTGGAGCTTTTCCGTTTAGGAACCTGCGGCAGTGTAAATCCGGACATTGAAGTAGACAATATGCTTGTTACCCAAAACGTGGTTGGTCTGGACGGGTTGCTGCACTTCTATCAGGACTATTCCTTTGAAAACGAATTTTCAAGGAATTTCATGGCTAAGTTCCCTTACGCTAAGATAAAACCCATGCTTTATTTCGCAGATTGGGCAAAGGATATTTCGAGGTATTACGCCGATGCAAAATACCACGGAAACACTGCAACCTTTCCCGGTTTCTATGCGCCACAGGGCAGGCAGCTCCGGCTAAAAGCCTTAGACGACCAGTTCCTCGAAACCCTGAATGAACTTGGAGTAAGCAATTTTGAAATGGAAACATCTGCCATTTACGGGCTTTCAAAACTCCTGGGTCACAAAGCCCTCACCGTGAACTGTGTTATAGCCAACAGGCGCCGCGGAGAATTCAGTACCGATCACCAAAAATCGGAAGCCAATATGATAGAATGGGTACTGGAACGGATCATAAAATAATAAAAGAGGATTTCAAAATTGAAATCCTCTTTCTCTTTAGGGACATGATTTTTCGTATTCACCTAAAATCCCGAGAAACACCTCCATCTGACGGGCCTGCACCCTGCCTGCAACTTCATCAAAAAGATTACGGGTCTGTTTCTTGGCAGCCAATTCCTTCATTGTTTCCTTGAATATCACCTGATAGTCCTTCTGCAGTTTCTTATCCAACTGCTGCTCCTTTATCACTGTCTTGTCAAAGAAATCAAGGTAGTCATTGAAGGCGGCACACTTGCCTCCAACCATCCTGAATGCATCGACCGTATTTTCAATGGACGAACCCAATTTGAAACTGATCTGACTTTTAGGTTTTACAGCGAGTACTGCATAGGGATCGGCGCTTTTTTTAAGATAAAAATTGCTGTGCGTGTAGTAGCACGACATATCTTCGCACCGAAAGACATTGGAACCGTAAAGCTGAATCTTGCCGTCACGAAGCAGGAACTCAAACTCCTCATCGGTTTCAGCGCTTAGTTTAAAGTTATTGGTCACCTGCTTCACCTGAATCTTTTCCTGAACTTTAGCTATATCGGCGCCGTTGTAATAAACGATTTTTTTGACATCACGGGAGTTCAGCCTGCTCCTTTTTTTAGTTTCCATGTCGGCATACTGAAATGCAGAGATTCTGTTGCTTAAAATGAAACCTCCCATTGAGGTCGAGCGGGTTACTTCAGCTATAAAATGACCCCGTACCGTGCTTCCGTCCTCCATGGCAAACTCGGCGATATAATCCTTCTTGTCCGCATACTGCGCGGAGAGGTTGGAGGAGACCAAAAGCATGGAACTTATGAGTAAAATTTTCTTCATGTTTATCTAATATATAGTTATTTTTCTAAATTAAATTAATGTTTACAGTTTTTCTCATACTCGAATACAATCCCCGTATACATTTTCATATAAAACTCCATCATATTTTCGGCGATGGTATTATTTGTAGTGGCATTCCCCTTCCTTCTTGCTCGTCCATCCTTCATGCTCTTTCTAAAAATGGCCAGCCATTCCTGACTGTACTGTTTGCGAAACTCACGATCCCGAAGTTTATTTTGTAAAGACTCCAGATAAATATTAAAGTCGGCACAGCCGCCACCGACCATTCTGAAGGCTTCTACCATTTTTTCGTCTACTTTGCCCATATTAAAGAGGTTCAGGCGATCATAATCAATGGGCATAATAGCAAAATCATCTTTAGCATTTCTGATATAAATCCGGGTATTTGCATAGGAACATGCATTGTTAGTACAGTTATATGAGGTGGAGCCATAAATCTTTATTTTCCCGTCATACAGCAGTGGCTGCCAGGAATCATAGGCCTTATCAACAATTTCGCCGTTTACATTCACCGCCTTTAGCTGCAAACGCTCCAATCCCAGTTTTTCGTCTTCGTACTCATCCAGGAATTTTACCTTCTTAACTTCTTTAGCATTTATCTTCAGTATTTTACTTTCTGCATCAAGTTTATATTCGAAATTATGGATATCCGAACCTTCCATATAAGTATATAGGCTTTGCGTGGGATAAGTATACCTATAGAACAATACCGGTTTTTCAGATCCATCATTCATTGTAAATACCGCACGCGAGTAAATTTCGCTGTCACTTTTTTGCGCAGACAGTGACGATAGTGTCCCGATAAGGATGAGGCTCAGTAAAATTCTCTTCATAAATTTGTTATTTAAACAAATCTAATAATAAAAAGGTACGGTGCAACTTATTTTTTGAAATGACAGTCCACCAGATGATCATCTACCATTCCGGTAGCCTGCATATGCGCATACATCACGGTAGAACCTAAGAATTTAAATCCACGTTTCTTCAAATCTTTGGCAAGAGCATCTGAAACGGCACTCGTAGCGGGGACATCAGAAAGTGTAACGGGTCTGTTGATGACCGGTGTTCCGTCTACAAAACTCCAGACGTATTCCGAAAAAGTTCCGAATTCCTGCTGAACTTCCAGAAAACGCCGGGCATTATTAACAGTGGCCTCAATTTTTAGCCTGTTACGCACAATGCCTGTATCCGACATCAGACCCGCAACCTTCGCTTCATCATAAAGTGCGATTCTCCGGTAATCAAAGTCATCAAAAGCTTTCCTGAAATTTTCACGTTTCTTGAGAATGGTGTACCAGGAAAGTCCCGCCTGGAAACTTTCGAGCACCAGGAATTCAAATATAATATCGTCTTCATACACTGGCTTCCCCCATTCCTCATCATGGTAAGTTCTGTAAAGTTCATCTTTCTCACACCAGGGACATCGCTTTATTTCTATACTGTTCATTTTGCTCATTTAAATTGCAGGCATGCTGAAATTAATTCGGCTGTAGGAGTAAATGTAAACAATATCTTCATTTAATATCCTGATCCCGCAAAATGATTTTAATCTTGTAAAGAAGAAATATTAAGGTTAAATGGGTTTAACATAATATTAACGAAGTTCGGAATATTAATTGTTGTATCAGAAATACCAAATCACAATTATTAATTTAAAAAAAATCAAAAAATGGACAATCAAGATTACAACAAAGCAGAACACGCAGTTAACAATGCAAAGTGGACCGTAAATGATTATGCAGACAGAGCTAAGGACTACATCCGCGAGCAAAAGCGTAACAACAGAGAAGCTACTGCTGAAGGCTGGATGGAGAGAGCCAAAGATAATGTTCAGGATGCGTGGGAAGATACTAAAGATGCAGTTTCCAGCGCATGGGAAAAAACAAAAGACTGGACAGAGGAGGCCTGGGAAGACACAAAAGATGCAGCCGATGACGCTGCAGATACCACCAGAGATACCTGGAGGGATACAACAAGATAATCAGTTAAGACAGAGAGCCGAAGTAATTCGGCTCTCTTTTTTATGCCCCGAACAATTAATTTCTTACTTTTGTTAATCAAAAAATAAATTATGTCATACGGATTATTAAAAGGAAAAAAGGGGATTATTTTCGGCGCGCTGAATAACCAGTCCATCGCCTGGAAGGTTGCTGAAAAATGTCATGAGGAAGGTGCTGAATTTATTCTGTCCAATGCTCCTATCGCCCTGCGCATGGGTGAGCTGAACGAACTTGCAGAAAAAACCGGTTCTGAGGTCATTGGTGCCGATGCTACTTCAGTAGATGACCTTGGAAAACTCTTTGATGCAGCCATTGAAAAGTTTGGTAAAATCGACTTTATCCTGCATTCCATTGGTATGTCCGTGAACGTAAGAAAAGGCAAGCATTATACGGAAATGAACTACGACTGGCTGGAAAAAGGCTGGGATATTTCCGCAGTTTCCTTCCACAAAGTAATGCGCGTGGCCTGGGAAAAAGACTGTATGAACGAATGGGGTTCCATTCTGGCCCTGAGCTATATCGCTGCCCAGAGAACTTTTCCTGATTATAATGATATGTCCGATAACAAAGCTTACCTGGAAAGTATTGCCAGAACATTTGGCTATTATTGGGGCGAAAAGGCAAAAGTACGTGTAAATACCATTTCGCAGTCGCCCACTATGACGACAGCTGGCAGTGGTGTGAAAGGTTTCGGTGGCTTCTTCGGATACGCTGATGATATGTCGCCGCTTGGCAATGCATCCGCAGAACAGTGCGCCAACTACTGTGTATCCATGTTCAGTGACCTGACAAAAATGGTTACGATGCAGAATCTCTTCCACGACGGTGGTTTCAGCAATACAGGAGTCTCGCAGAAAGTAGTTAACAAATATGACATGAACGCACCTGAATAAGATATTCAGTACACTAATATGAATCCGTTCCTCACCGAACGGATTTTTTTATCTGGAAACCTTAGGAATTACCGGCAGGCTAAGATTACCTGATTCAGAAACGCTCTGAACCGCGAACAGGAAATTATCCTTGGAAAAAGGTAGGGTTGCCGATGTTTCACCGGTAAATATCTTCTGCGTACAGACCGGACTGTCGGTTTCACGTATCAGGATATAATAGCCCTTCACATTCCCGGCAACTGGTTTTTCCCAGCGCAGTTTTGTATTATTGGTTAACTCGCTAACGTCCATCAGTACATTTTGTGGTTTTGCCGGAGCTTTGGCAAGATTTGCCAAAACGGCTATATTCACGGAGGTATTCGTTTTTAGATAACCGAAGTCCATAAATTCAATGAGGTCTCCAAACTGCCTGCCATCCTGCAACCGGACGTCCTGGTGCTGATGGTCATAGTTTTCATAATAATCAGTTAGGCGCACGGCGGTAAATCCGTTATTTACAAAAGGTGTATGATCTCCGCCCCGCAGAAAACGGTCATTACGGTAGATGAGTTTAATGTCAATACCGGGCACATACTGCTCACCAGTTTCTTTAATATACCTTGCAAGCTGCGGAATGGGTAGCAAAAATGCAGAATCTCTTAAGCGGGATTCGGGAGAAAATTATTCAACCTGAAATATTTCCTCACGTAGGCGAAAAATCTTAATTTTAGCAAAATCAAAAAAAATTATGTCATACTACCCGCTTACCACTATTCCGGACTATTTCTTAATGGACAGCATGCTCACAGATGAGCACAAACTGATAAGACAGTCGGTTCGCGATTGGGTGGAGAGTTTCGTAATGCCAAAAATTGATGATGCGGCACAAAACCATACTGATATCCCCAACCTGATGAAGGAATTGGGAGCGATTGGGGCACTGGGGCCTTATATTCCGGAAGAATATGGTGGTTCCGGTCTGGACCAGATTTCCTATGGTCTCATTATGCAGGAACTGGAACGCGGCGATTCAGCCGTACGCTCCGCTGCTTCTGTTCAGAGTTCGTTGGTGATGTTTCCGATTAACGAATTCGGTTCCGAAGAGCAAAAGAAAAAATTTCTGCCGGGATTGGCCAAGGGAGAATTAATCGGTGCCTTCGGACTTACAGAACCCAATCACGGATCCGATCCGGGCTCCATGGAAACCTATTTCAAGGACAATGGTGACCACTATTTGCTGAACGGTGCCAAAATGTGGATTACCAACGCACCACTTTGTGACCTCGCGGTGGTTTGGGCTAAAAATGAAGACGGAAAAGTTCAGGGTCTTATAGTTGAAAGAGGCTTTGAAGGATTTACTACACCTGAAACTCACAATAAATGGAGTTTGCGGGCCTCGAAAACGGGTGAACTTGTATTCAATAACGTTAAGGTACCAAAAGAAAACCTGCTGCCGAATGTTACAGGCCTAAAAGGGCCACTTTCCTGCCTGAATTCTGCACGCTACGGTATTTCCTGGGGAGTAATTGGCGCTGCAATAGACTGCTACTGCACGGCACTTCAATATTCCAAAGAAAGAAAGCAGTTTGGTAAGCCGATTGGCGGATTCCAGCTGCAGCAGAAGAAACTGGCTGAATTTCTTACTGAAATTACTAAGGCACAGCTTCTCTGTCTCCAACTGGGTAATTTGAAAAACGACCATAAAGCAACACCGGCACAGATTTCCATGGCCAAAAGAAATAATGTGAAAATGGCTATTGAAATCGCACGCGAGAGCCGTCAGATCCTGGGTGGAATGGGAATTATGGGTGAGTTCCCGATGATGCGCCACGCTGCCAACCTGGAATCGGTAATCACTTATGAAGGAACACACGATGTTCATCTGCTGATTACAGGCCTGGACATTACGGGATTCAATGCTTTTTCCTAGGAAAACAGCAAACAGAGCATAAGGCAAGGCTGTCGCACGCGGGTGTGACAGCCTTTTTTGTCGCATTATAAAATGATTGCACCACAGATTCTGAGTCTGAAGAAATCATCCAAAAAAAAAGAAGGACCTTAGGTGGGTCCTTCTGTTGTATTTAAAATGATCTTATTATCTCTTTGACTTATCAAAAGTCCTGAATTTCAGATAGGAAACCAGAGCAAGCAGCAGCATTCCTCCCGATCCTATATAAACCCAGGCCGGAACGGGAATCGGATCTCCCGCTGCATAGGAATGAAGACCGCTCAGGTAATAATTCACTCCAAAATAAGTCATTACTATACTTGAAATTGCAAACATGGTGGCTACATGGTAAGCCCAACGGCTTCTCAAACCAGGAACCAGACGCATGTGCAGTACAAAAGCGTAAACCATTACCGAAATGAAAGCCCACGTTTCCTTTGGGTCCCAGCTCCAGTAACGTCCCCAGCTTTCATTGGCCCAGATACCGCCCATAAAGGTTCCGATGGTAAGGGCATAAAGTCCTATGGTAAGAGACATCTCCGAAACTATCGTCAGTTCTTTCAGACTTCGGTCGTTGTGTGCTTTGAAATCTTTCTTACGGGCCAGGATGTAAAAGATCAAACAAATCATCGCAATTACAAAGGACAAACCGAAGAAACCATAACTCGACGTTATAATTGCCACGTGAATGATAAGCCAGTACGATTTTAGTACAGGCACAAGTGGTGTGATCTGTGGATCCAGCGCGGAACCTCCGTGTGCAAATCCCATCATAATTACGGCCACTGTAAATCCGGCTGCCGGAATAAGTGCATTGGAATTCCTGTAGAGAACCAGTCCGGAGGTAATTCCTACCCATGAAATAAATACGATGGCCTCATACCCGTTACTCCACGGAGCGTGTCCGGAAATATACCATCTTCCCATAAGACCAAGTAACTGAAGCACCCAACCTATAAGACCGATAATAAGTACTGTTTTTATAATCTTATCCAGTACGCGGCCCGGTCGGAACAAATGCACAAAACCGAGAACGACCAGAATGAGCGCGATAAAAGTATAAAAGATCAGGAGACGGAAATTAATATCCACTTTGGTCATGAAAACTTCCAGGTCCACCTTGGATCTGGCAGGAACTACATTTTTTCCCCAGTTCTGCTGGTAATCGCTTAATTTCTTGAGTTCAGCATCGGCCTGAGACCAGTTACCGCTTTGCTGTGCCGCAACGACCGCCGCAAAATAAGGTCCCATCACTTTCTGGCTTTCCATATCCGGTTCAAAGTTCTGGTCCAGCCAGGAGTGCCAGGTGGAGTTGGGATCATTCTTTACGGGAACAATTCTCATAAACTGCCCGCTGAAGAATTCATTGAAAATCTGGACACGCTCGTTTACGGCAATTACCTCCTTGTCATAATTACTTTGCTCGGCTGGTTTTTTCCGGAACGCCAGATTATAATCTTCCTCCAGAACATATTTTAAGTTCCCGGTTGCGTCGGATGGGAACAGGCTCATCAGACTGGCGTATCCGTCCTCATTGGCTTTGGTCTTTCTTTTAAGTTCTTCGCCACCTTTGCTGCCAATTTTGATCAGCGGCACCATGGTCCAGCTTGGCGTGTCTGTATTTACAGACAGGAACCACTGTTCAGCTGTCAGGTAGTTATCTCCTGTGCCTTTAAATTTATCTTTTTTATAAAGTTTCCTGAGAACGTCAGTAGCCTGTGTGCTCATAGGAACAATCCGGCCGTCATAATTCTGCACCAGGAGATAGGCAAATTTCTCGGCATGTTCCCGGGAGATTCGGGTTTTGGCGATAGCCTCATCTGCGCTGATCATCTTCATCGTGCTGAATGAGCGCGCCACAGAATTCTGAGACGGCTGTTCCGGCGCGGGAGCTGTTCCTGCATGGGTTTCCCCGGGTGCATGGTTGTGGCCGTCGTCTGCCGAATGCTGTACCTGTACCCTTTCCCGGCTACCGTCGGAGGTACCGTGTGTCTCTATTTTTTGGGCATTGAGACCCAACATAATGAAAAGCGCCACAGCACTGGCTGTACGGGTTTTGTTAATGTTCTTCAGCATTTTATTGAGTTTCCAGAAATGGGTTCCCTTCCAGAAGAAGATGACAAACATCGCCGTGAAAAGGAAGAAATAACCTATATAAGTGATAAGAGTTCCCCAGAAGTCATGATTAACGGAAAGTACTGTACCCTGTCTGTCCTCATCAAAACTGGCCTGGAAAAAACGGTAACCCTTATGGTTAAGTACATTATTCATATAAATTTTGTAAGGGGTTTCCTTGCCTTCGTCAATGATGGTAACGTGGCTTTCGTAAGCACTTGGCGAAGAACTTCCGGGATAGGTTTCCATTACGAAATCTTCCAGACGCAGTGCGAAAGGCGTGGTATACACTTTCGGACCGAAGCCCAGCATGATGTTCAGCCCGTCTATTGAGATCTGTTTGAAGAGATTTGGATTACCCCGTTCTACAACCAGTTCTACGGTCTGTTTGGTTTTGGGTCCCTGCACTTCCATTGTCAGCGCATCGGGTAGAGACTGATCCTTCTTCTTATCACCTTCAAAAGCCATCAGTTTGCCTTTCTTCAGGCCTTCCGGTACAACTATGCGGATATCGTTGATGGTGTAGAGGCTTCTGAGTGCCAGCGGTTCGTACACATTCTGCTTTACATTTCCGCTGTCCTGCGTTGCCATAACCATATAGTTTGCGTCCACGGGTGTTTTAATAAACAATTTTCCGTTCTCGCTTTTAAACTCAATGGCACCGTCTATGGGACGGTTATAACTAACAAGTGTACCGCCGAGTGATTTGCTTTCACCTGGTTTCAGGTAATAGTTAACCCTGCCCTTTTCTCCTGCCGATACAAAATGCAGGTATTCCAGGCCATTGGCATCAGCAACAAGACTGTCTTTCTTACGCTGCACAAAGTCAATGGTCTTAACAGATATTTTCTGGTCGTGGAAGTTATAGGAAGCTTTGAGGTTCTTGTTGAGGGGTGACATTAAATAGGGAATGTCCTGATAACGCAGTACATCTCCCTTGTCTTCTATCTGGATTTTCAGGAAATGCTTATCAGTAACAATCTCATTGGAAGTATCGCCCTCACGGATATGCATAATTCCTTCATAACTAATATAGCGTGTAATTGCACCCCCAATGAACAGCAATACAAAGGAGAGGTGAAAGATCAGCACCGGCCATTTTTCACGTTTCCAAAGGCGGTAGCGGGAAATATTTCCTATGAAGTTAAGGATCAGAAGAAACATCACCAGCTCAAACCATTTGGCTTCATAGATGAGCGCTTTTGCAGTAGGTGTTCCGTAATCATTTTCAAGGAAGGTGGCATATCCCATCGCAGCCGCGTATACCAGCATCAGGACTGCCATTGTACGGGTATTGATAAGGATGTTCTGGATTTTTTTCATTGTAAACTCAGTTAAATTTTCAGCGCTAAAAGACTGAAATAATATTTTTTAGTGCATCGATCAGCAAAAATACACGCAATAAATTAGAAAAGCCAATCCGATAGCTGATATTTATCAATTGAAGTTGTTGTTAACATTAATTTAATATAGAAAAATTGCTTCAAGCTGAGTGAGAAGTTACATGCTCCGGAAAAGGAAGGTAAAAACAGTTTCATTTGAAGGGTCCCAACAGCTAATCATACCTATTTTTTACTAAATTTGCCGGCACTGACCTATGGAAAAGAACACAAAAAACACAACAGCTGCCGAGGCAGAAAACAGCAGAATACTCTCAAAACCGCGTATATTTTTTGGAATTATATTACTGGTGCTGTCACTGGTGATGGCAGGATCCTTTGCTTCGTACCTGATGAACTGGAAAGCCGATCAAAGCCAGGCCGGCACCATGCTGGACCGCAGTGTAAAATCCTCCAACCTTTTCGGGAAACTGGGCGATTGGTTCGGTAAAATATTTATTTTCGACAGTATTGGTGTGGCGGCATTTATCGTAGCCTTTCTCTTCTTTGTGGTAGGCCTGCTCATACTGAAGAAAAAATATTTCAAACCCTGGAAAACCATCGGTCATTCTTTGTTCTTCATTTGTTGGCTGCCCATTTTTTTTGGCGCAGTTACCCAGGGTGTCGGAACTTTAAGCGGGGTATACGGCTTCCAGATCGTTGATTTCCTGATTTCCGTTATTGGAATGGTGGGACTTTGGGCAGTTATAGGTGTAAGCATAGCAATGTATTTTATCCTGGAATTCAATATGCGTCCCAGCGCCATAAAAAGCAGGCTGAAGGATATTAATGACAAAACGGTTGGCAAAATAAAAGGAATGATGCCCAGTTCATCTGATGATTTTGAAGCAGATACCCAACTGGAGGAGTCGGCAGGAAACGGAGATGCCCCGGCAAATCTTACTGTAACAGAAGATGAAGAAGAACCGCGCCGCATCAGCACCATCACAGAACTGCCAAAGGGGTTTCCGGAAGTTGAGGTGAATACCGACCTTCAAACCATAACTACACCTAACAATACCTCTTTTGAGGAATTTGACGAAGCGGCACCTCACACAGTGACCCTCACGCCTGGCACTACTGTTACCGCCTCTGCCCCGGCATCGTCGCTCAGGTCAGAAGCGGACAGTTTCGAATTTAAGGTGGAAGTTGCACGGGAGACCGATGAGCCTGAAGATGAGACCGACGTAAGGTCGGCAGATTTGGTGAAGCAGCACGGTCTGTATGATCACACTCTGGATTTGGCTAAATTTCAGATGCCCACCATCAATCTTCTTAAAGATTATGGCTCTGAAGAAATCTCCATCAACAAAGAAGAACTTGAGGAAAATAAAAATAAGATTGTTGGCCTGCTCAAGAATTTCAATGTCGGCATTGCCGAAATAAAGGCGACAATCGGACCCACAGTGACCCTCTACGAAATTGTACCTGAAGCAGGTATACGTGTTGCGGCCATCAAGAAACTTCAGGATGATATCGCCCTGAACCTTTCGGCAATGGGTATACGGATTATTGCACCTATGCCGGGAAAGGGAACCATAGGTATTGAGGTTCCTAGGAAAAATCCCACAATGGTCTCCATGAGAAGCGTGCTGGCCTCTCAAAAATTCCAGAATACGGATATGGATCTGCCAGTGGTATTCGGAAAAACCATATCGAATGAAATCTTCATGGCCGACCTGGCAAAAATGCCTCACTTGCTTATGGCTGGTGCTACAGGTCAGGGTAAATCCGTAGGTATCAATGCTATCCTTACATCCCTGCTATATAAAAAGCACCCAAGTGAACTCAAATTCGTGATGGTGGACCCCAAGAAAGTGGAACTGACGCTGTACTCGAAGATTGAACGGCATTATCTGGCCAAACTCCCCGATTCTGAGGATGCTATTATTACCGATACACACAAGGTGATTAACACCCTTAATTCCCTGTGCATAGAGATGGATACACGCTATGAGCTGTTGAAAAATGCCTTCTGCCGAACGATAAAGGAGTATAACGGTAAGTTTAAAGAACGTAAACTAAACCCCGAAAACGGACACCGCTACCTGCCCTATATCGTTTTGGTTGTAGATGAGTTTGCCGATCTGATTATGACCGCGGGTAAAGAGGTGGAACATCCAATTGCGCGCCTGGCTCAGCTTGCCAGAGCCGTCGGGATCCACCTTATTGTGGCCACCCAGCGTCCGTCTGTAAATGTTATTACGGGGATGATTAAGGCCAACTTCCCGGCCCGGGCAGCTTTCCGGGTAATTTCCAGCATCGATTCACGCACCATTTTGGATGCTACCGGTGCAGACCAGCTTATTGGTAAGGGAGATATGCTATATTTTAACGGAAACGAGATCCTGCGGTTGCAGTGCGCTTTCGTAGATACTCCTGAAGTAGAGAAGATTGTAGATTATATTGGTGCACAAAAAGGATATGCTTCAGCCTTCATGCTGCCTGAAGTACCGGCGGAAGACGGGCAAAGCGGGCCTGCTGCTTTTGACCCTAACGAAAAGGACGCCCTTTTTGAAGAAGCGGCCAGAATTGTGGTGTCTACGCAACAGGGCTCGACTTCCATGCTGCAAAGGCAACTAAAACTGGGATACAACCGTGCCGGGCGGATTATGGATCAGCTTGAAGCGGCCGGCGTCGTAGGTGGTTTTAACGGTGCAAAAGCACGTGAAGTTCAGATTACGGACCTTAATTCCCTGGAGCAGTTTCTGCAGGATTTGAGAAACTAGAAAATACAGGCTTCGCAATAATGGAATACTTTTTGAGTTTATAGTAAAGATTCAAACAAAAGTTTAATTTTATAAACAGACAAAAAAATGAATAATATATTTGTGAAGCTGGCCGCAGGTGCAATGGTAGTAGGTTCTGCCGCAATGATGCAGGCACAGAAAATTGATGCTAAATCCCGACAGATCCTGGATGCGGTTACAGCCAACTATAAGGCCAAGAAAAATTCTTATTTCAAATTTACATTTGGTTCCGGCATCAACGGGCAGGTAACCAAGACTGAAACCGGAATCTATTATGCTGAAGGACCCAAGTACAAGTTAAAGATCATGGGTACTGAGCAAATCTTTGACGGGAACAGGATATACAATATCAATGACGATGATAAGGAAGTAACCATAGCGAAGCCTAACGGCAGTGACATCATGTTTTCGCCTACAAGTTATCTTACCTCCTACAAGAAGGATTTCAATGCCACTTATTCGGGTAAGAGAACAGTAAATGGTGTAAATACCGACTATATAAAACTGACGCCCGTAAAAGCAAACGGCCTGAAACAGGTGAACCTGTATGTGGATACGGCCAATAAGCAACTGGTTAAGCTGGAACAGCACGGTACCAACAAGGATGTTGCTGTGATAGCCATCAAGGAGTATAAAGATAACCAGAACCTCGCTGGCGACATGTTTACATTTAACAGGCAGAAGTTCCAGAACTATATTATCACCGAACTCTAAGTAAAGAACAATAATAAATATAAAAGTCACAAAGCAATTCTTTGTGGCTTTTTCTTAATTTTGAAGGATGTTTAAATTATTAGACCGTTACATTATAAAAACTTTTTTCGGTCCGTTCTTTTTTATCTTCAGCGTACTCTTTTTTATATTCATCGTTAACATCGTATGGATACAGCTTGGGCAGTTTATGGGCAAAGGCCTTAGCTATTGGGAAATTATCAAGCTGCTTTTCTACTATGGCGTAGGTGTCATTAATCTTGTACTGCCGCTTACGATCCTGCTTTCCTCCATAATGACCTTTGGTGAACTGGGTGAACGATATGAACTGGCCGCAATGAAAGCCGCCGGAATCTCACTCACCCGGGTGATGACTCCCCTTTTCTTTGTGTCGGTTTTCCTTTCGTTTACTCTTTTTTTATTTCAGAATAATATTACACCGGACTTCCAGCGAAAGGCCAAGAATATGCTCTATAATATCGTGCAGTCTCGGCCGGCTCTGAACTTCACTCCCGGGCAGTTTATAGACCAGATCCCGGGCTATCTTGTAAAATTTGACAAAATCAGTGGCGAGAACGGCGAGAATTTGGAAGGTATTTACATTCATAAAAAAGCCAATTCCTACGAAAACCAGCAGTCCATCCGTGCCCACCTCGGTAAGCTAGCCCCATCCACCGAAAACCAGAATTATCTTAAGCTAATCCTCTTCAACGGATATGTTTTCGAAGACCAGATTGCCAACCAGAATTTCGAAGCGAGAAACAAACAGCCGGACCAGGCCATTAAATTCGATACCCTAACGTCCCATTTTGACATCAGCGAAATCATCAACAAAGCCATTGAGGAAGAAAAGATTACCGATGATTACAGGTTCCAGACCTATAACCAACTCACCACAACCATAAACAGGACGAAGGACGAAAATACAAGGATGTTCAACAACATCAATGTGGATCTTGTGAGCCAGGTGAACCCTTACATGACTTACATTGACAAAAAAAAGGTACCGCCGGGACAGCTAAAAACACAGGTTCGCATGGACACGCTGAAGCAGGACGTCCAGCTGCGGGCGCTTGCAGGGGCATACCAGAAAATTGAAACGCTGAAGTTGAACATAAAGAACCGCGAGCAGCAAATGCTTCCCACCATCAAAAGCTTCAGCCGCGTAGTGCTCTATCAGCAGCGGATCATTGCCTATTCCGTGACGTGCATCATATTCTTTTTGATTGGCGCCAGCCTGGGTTCCATTATCCGGAAAGGGGGTATGGGTTTACCGGTGGTCATAGCCATCGTTATCTTCATTATATTTTACGTAATGAACATCTCAGTAGAAAATCTGGCTTGGAACGGCACCCTGAACCCGTTTCTGGCTGCCTGGATTCCCAATATGATCCTCTTTCCATTCAGTCTCTGGCTCACCTACAAAGCGCTTACAGACTCACAACTATTTGATGCGGAGAAGTACAAATCACTTTTCAAACCGCTTATCAGGATCTTCAGCAAAGAAAAGGAACATCAGCGTTATCAGTAATAACAGATTACATAAACCGGGCGGAGCTGCACAATGTGCAGCTCCGCCCGGTTTATTCAAAATAATATCTGATTATATCAGACTTTCATAATATCAGCCTCTTTTGTTTTCAGGTGTTCGTCACAAAGTTTAACGTAACTGTCGGTCATGTCCTGAATTTGGCTTTCCATGTCCTTAATCAGGTCTTCGGAAACCCCGTCCAGTTTTTTCAGTTCCTTCATGCCGTCCTGTCGCGCATTTCTAACCGTAATCTTTGTCTGGTCGGACTCCCCTTTTGCCTGTTTGGCAAGATCGCGCCTTCTCTCTTCAGTAAGTGGCGGCACATTCAGAATAATAGTATCTCCGTTATTGGATGGGGCAAAGCCCAGGTTGGAATTTACAATTGCCTTTTCTATAGCACCTACAGCGCTTCTGTCCCAGGGTTGTATGGAAATGGTCATGGCATCCGGAACGGAAACGTTGGCTACCTGGTTCAGCGGTGTTAAGGCACCATAGTATTCTACCATTACATCCTGCACCATAGATGTGGAGGCACGGCCGGCACGGATTTTCTGGAAAGCATGGTCCAGGTGCTTAATTGCTGCATCCATTTCCTGCTTCACCATATCCTTAATCATATCCAATTCTTCCATAATAAAATATTTTAGTTAAATGATCTATAAATCTACCAGCGTCCCTATTCTCTCGCCTTCAACAATTTTAAGAAGATTTCCGGCACGGTTCATATCAAATACCACGATCGGTAGCTTATTCTCGTGACTGAGAGTGAATGCGGTCATGTCCATGACCTTCAGGTTCCTGTCGAACACCTCATCGAATGTAAGGGAGTTGAATTTTTTCGCATCGGAGTTTTTTTCCGGATCGCTGTCGTAGATACCGTCAACGCGGGTTCCTTTCAAAATTACGTCGGCACCGATCTCAATTGCACGCAGGGTTGCGGCAGTATCGGTGGTGAAGTACGGATTACCGGTCCCGGCGCCGAAAATGACTACACGACCTTTTTCCAAATGCCTTACAGCCCTTCTCTTAATGAATGGTTCAGCCACTTTGTCCATTTCGATTGCACTCTGAAGACGGGTTTTCACACCGGCATCTTCCAGGGCGCCCTGCAAAGCCATTCCGTTTATCACGGTGGCCAGCATACCCATATAGTCGCCCTGTACACGGTCCATTCCTTTGGCCGCACCTGCTACACCACGAAATATATTTCCTCCGCCTATAACCACTGCTACTTCACAGCCCACATCTACGGCCTGCTTAATTTCCTGTGCATATTCTTTCAGCCTTTCATTATCAATTCCGTAGGGCAGGTTTCCCATAAGGGCTTCACCGCTCAGTTTCAGCAAGATTCTTTTATATTTCATTTCCAATAGGGTCTCAGGTGGGATTATAAGTCTGTTTTCGTGCTGCAAATATAACGAAATGACTATAAAACAGTTGGTAATTCCATCAGTTTAGACCAAATAATTTGCTAAAAATTTTGATAAGTATAGAAAAGAATTATTTTTGCAATAGATAACCGCATTTTGAAGAAGATTATAATTTCTGCGTTGCTCCTGGTGGGCATTACTGTGTCCGCGCAAACGGGTGAGAATGTATATCCTTTTCTCAATCTTCCGGTTTCTGCCCGGCAGGCCGCTCTGGGAGGAGATGCAGTTTCAGTACGTGACCATGACGTCAATTTTGCTGCGGTGAACCCTGCACTTCTTAACCTGGACATGCATAAACAAATTTCCGTGAATGCCGCAACTTATCTGGCAGGATCCAAATACGGTACTGTAAATTACGCGCATGCCTTCGAAGAAGGCCATCTGATTACCGCCAACGCCCGGTACATGGATTATGGCCGGATGCCCAGAACCGATGAAGCCGGTTTCGAAAACGGTGAATTCGGGGCCTATGACGCAGCGATCGGAGCGGGTTATGCCTATCAGTTTGAGGATGAATGGACCATTGGTGCCAGTGTGAATCTGGTGAATGCAAAAATTGACAGCTATACCTCCATGGCTGTCGCAGGAAATTTTGGCGTCACCTATCATTTCAAAAAAACGAATGAGACCATTGGCGTTGTAGCCCGAAATTTTGGTTACCAATTCAAATCCTTTAATGGAGAAAGGGAAAACCTGCCCTTCCGGGTAGACCTGGGATACACACGGATCCTTAAAAAGTTCCCCGCAGCAATCACCATCACTGCACATGACCTTCAGCAATTTGATATTTCGTCCGAATATAACAGCAACGGCCAGGAAACCGGATTTGGCAGAAAAATACTTGATCATATTTCCTTCGGTGCCGAGATATTTCCCGAAAGCACCTTTAACATCCGTTTGGGCTATAATGTGAAACGCGGCAACGAACTTTCTGTCGTGGACCAGCGCAGCTTTGCAGGTCTGAGCGCGGGTTTCGGCGTGAAATTCAACAGTCTCCGTATCGATTATTCCCACGTACGTTATCATGCTGCCGGAAATATGAATATGCTGGGCATTTCGCTGGACATGAGCGGAAACAGATACTAAAAACCTCTTGCGTCCGCAGGGTTACTGTTTTCATTTCCATAATTTAAATTTTTGGCCGACTTTTGCATTATGAGAAAACCTGTAATCGCAATAGACGGATTTTCGTCTACAGGAAAGAGCTCCATTTCCAAAGCCATCGCTGCCCGGCTGGGACTCGTACATATGGATACCGGTGCATTGTACAGGGCGGTAACTTACTACGCACTTCATCACTGCTTTAAAAATGGGGAGATTGATTTCGCCTGCCTGATGGGTGAACTGCCTTCCATTAATCTTGAATTTCGGAATATTTCCGGAACGCTGGTCCTCTTTCTGAACGGACAGGATATAACGGCGGAGATCCGCGAACCTGAGATATCGGGTTTTGTGAGTTTGGTGGCCAAACAGGCGGAAGTCCGCAACTACCTGCTGGACCTGCAGCGTAAAGGTGCAGCGGCCGGAGGAATGATAATGGATGGACGCGACATCGGAACAGTAGTTCTGCCAGATGCCGATTACAAGTTTTTCCTGACCGCCAGTGTAGATGAGCGCACTAACCGCCGGCATCTGGAACTGACAAACCAGGGAGTCATCATCGACAAAATGGCAGTTCGCGAAAATCTGGTAACACGTGACAGGATAGACAGCGAACGCGAAACAGCACCACTGAAAAAAGCGGCAGACGCCATACTGATAGACAACACTTATCTGAATAAGGAAGAGACTATTTCTCTTATAACGTCCTACATCAAGGAGTTTTAACGTTTTTTTATGAGTGACATAATACCCTTTGGTATGTATATTGTTGAAAATGAATTGTTCAATTAATACTCTAACAATTTAAAATTAAATAAGATGTCGAAAAAAGGTAACAATGCAGCAGCGGTTTTAGCAGGATTACTGGCAGGTGCTGCAGCAGGTGTAGTGCTGGGGATGCTTTATGCACCGGAAGAAGGTAAGGAAACCAGAAAAAAAATTAAGGAGAAAGCTAATGACCTGAAAGACCAGGCTGTAGACCAGTATGGTAAAGTTACAGAAAAAGCGAAGGAGAAATACAGTGAAGTATCCGGTTTGGTAAAGGATCAGTACGGTAATATTTCTTCCACCTTCAGGGAAACAGTTGATAATGTGGCACACACAGTACGTGAAGGCTACGACAAATATAAAGACCAGGCGATGGCTCAGGCTACAGACGTAGTAAAAGATGTTGAAACTGAACTGGACGGTCTTAAGTAACACGTTTACAACTCCGCTATAAAAGGAACAGAAATGTTCCTTTTTTTTTAACTGAAACCCATTTATTATGCTGGACCTTTTAAAAGATTACGCCTTGAAGCGTGTTGACCTGCTTAAAATGGAAGCAACCGAAAAAGGTGTGCTTACGGTCTCGACCATTATTCTTGCGGTTGTGATGGCTGTTTTTGCACTTTTTTTTCTGATACTGCTCAATATTGGTATAGCACTTTTAATTGGTGCGGCTTTGGACAGTTATGCATATGGATTCCTGATCGTGGCCGGATTTTATCTGCTGATTATACTTATACTTATTTTTGCAGGAAAATCCATCAAGGATATGATTTCCAATAAACTGATAAAAATGTTTAATACACCGGACTAATGGGTACGAAATACAGCAATCTGGAAGAACTAAGGCGAAAGAAGGCTCTGTTGAAGAAGGAGGTCTCTGAAATGGAAGACCTGCTCACTTTTGACAATACCAAAGAAAGTCTCAGCGCCTTCACGAATGGCTTCACCGATCAGTTTCTGAAAGAGGAAATTGATGAGAACGGCGAACGCACCGTGGCACTGAAGAAGGAAGAGATTATGCGCAGGATAAGTACAGGAGTGAAAGAACAGCTATTAAGCAGAAATGCCGTTTTGGGTTTTGCTGATACTGCTGCGAAGTCCGGGGCTGTGGAAGACGCGCTGAAACTGGGCATAGTTGCGCTGGTGGGAAATTATGCGCGAAAGAGCCTTCGCAGTACCAGCTGGAAAAACAAACTTATTGGTGCAGCTCTTATTTACTTAGCTCCGTTTGTTTTAAGATTTGTACGCCAGAAGCTCGAAGAATATCAAAAGAACAGAAGTGTTTCAAGTATGGAACAACTAATCTGATTCGTTTATAGAAAAAGTACAAGTAAGGCGGCTACATATTTGAGAGCCGCCTTTTCTTATTTCCATTTGTCCAGAAAAGCCATCACTTTGTCCTTGCTGTAACCCTTACCCTCCTCCAGTACCGCACTGTCCTGGGTATGGATCAGCTTGCCGTTCTTATCCAGTACGATGAAAACCGGATACCCATACTTTTCACCCGGATCACCGTATTTGCTGAATACTTCTTCGTTCTTATTTTCAGGTGAATAATTGAGATGATAAAACAGGTAATTTTCATCAACAACTGAATTAAGTTCCGGCGATGTCTGAATATAATTAATGAAACGCAGGCACCAAATACACCAGTTACCACCCGCCTGCATTATAATATTTTTGTCCTCCTTCTGTGCCTGTGCGATCAGTTCCGCTATACGGGCTTCAGCATCTTCTTCAGGTCGATAAGGTTTGGGAAGCTTACCTTTTTCAGCCTCTGTTTTCATTTTTTCGGTAGCGGCGACTGTACTGTCTGGCACTTTAACATCTTTGAGGGTCTTATCCGTTTCCGTATTTTTACTACATGCGGCAGAAAGAAAGACTGCTAGCACAATGGCACTGATATTTTTCATATTCATGAGTATAAAATTAACTGAAAAGTAATGCATCTGCAAATTTCTGTCCATTTCCTTATTATGTAGTACATTTGCAAACTGCCCATGAATTTTCTATTTAACATTGTTCTGCTCTTTTCCCGTTTGCCCATGAGGGTTCTTTACGTCTTTTCGGACGTCATTTTTTTTGTTATCTTCTACCTCGTACGTTACAGAACGGCAGTTGTACTTCAAAACCTAAAGAATTCCTTTCCCGAAAAAAGTGAGTCCGAACTCAAAACGATAAGAAAGAAGTTTTACCGCAACTTTTCAGACTACCTGGTTGAAACACTTAAAGCCTTTACCGTTTCCACTACTGAACTTAAGGTGAGGGTTCAGCACATTAACCGGGATGTTTTCCGCAACGCACATGCTGAAGGCAAAAATATCATTATGCTCACCGGCCATATTTTTAACTGGGAATGGTTTACTGCCCTGGCTACCATGGTTCCTCAAAGCAGCTGCCGCCCAGTGTACAGGAGAATGCAGAATGCTTTTTGGGATAAAAAAATAAGATCGATCCGCAACGCTCACGGAAATTTGTCTCTGGAGGCAGGCGATGTAATACGGGATGTACTGAAAACTCCCAATAACGGTGATACAATCTATATGTTCGTAGCAGACCAAACCCCCAATCATCATCAGGTGGACCTGGGCATCGGATTTCTAAACCAGCCTACACCTGTTTTCCGTGGATATGACAAGTTGGCCACCAGACTGAACCTCCAGTTCGTATACTGCGAAATGAAAAAGGTTAAAAGAGGTTTCTACCAGGTAAACTACCATACGATTGAACCGGACGGAGAAAGATTCGCAGAAAATGAAGTGGTCTTGAAGTTTCATAAAATGCTGGAAAACACCATCAAAAAAAATCCTGACAACTATCTCTGGTCCCACCGTAAGTGGAAATATTCAGGGCTGATAAAGAGCCTTCTGAAAACGGACTCCCTAAACAAATCAACCGCGTGAGCCATTTAGCTATTGTAATCCTGAACTGGAACGGTAAGAACTGGCTGCAGAAATTCCTGCCGACTGTAATAAAAAACTCGGCAGGTGCAGAGATTTTCGTAATTGACAACGCTTCTACCGATCATTCTGTAAATTACCTTCAGGAAAATTTTCCGTCTATTCACATAATCTGTAACAGGCAAAACTTTGGTTTTGCCGGAGGATATAATGAAGGCTTAAAAAAAATAAAAGCGGACATTTACTGCCTGCTGAATTCTGATGTTGAAGTGACAGAAAACTGGTTGCTGCCGGTCATGCAACTTTTTGAAAGTGATGAAAACATTGCGGCCATCCAACCTAAGATTCTTGATTATAATACACCTACTCAATTTGAATATGCCGGTGCTGCGGGTGGTCTCATAGACAATCTGGGTTATCCTTACTGCCGGGGACGCGTATTTGAGAATTTAGACACAGACCTTGGGCAGTTCAACGATGAGACAGAAATTTTTTGGGCTTCCGGCTGCTGTCTTTTTGTAAGGTCTTCGGCATTTTGGGAAGTTAATGGTTTTGATGAACGTTTTTTTGCCCATCAGGAAGAGATTGATCTGTGCTGGAGGCTGAAGAATGAAGGTTATAAAATCTGGTATACCGGTATCTCAGCGGTTTATCATGTAGGCGGCGGCACCCTGAATAAGCAGAGTCCAATGAAAACCTATCTGAATATGCGGAATAATCTCACCATGCTGCTGAAGAATTTACCGCGTACCCAATTACTTTGGGTGCTGCCTGCCAGAATGATTCTGGACGGATTTGCAGCCTTCTATTTCCTAATCAGGCAGGGACCGGCTCATTTCTGGGCAGTGCTTCGCGCTCACTTTTCATTTTACGCGCATATTCCCGGCACTTTAAAGCGCAGACAAAGACGGCAGATCAGCAGTTATTTTCAGAGCAAATGGCTAATTTTCCGGCACTTTACAAAGTAATCCGGTGTCGTAACGTGTAGGAAACTACATTTTTTCCCGCGAAGGAACAGATATTTTATCTACATTTATATGGATTATGAATGTTGATGTCTATTATATTGTTACCTCTGTTACGGTTGCCATTCTGGCTCTCGGGATCTTCATCTACCTTTTCCAGCACCGTTTTTTCTTCCAGCCGGAAAAACTTCCGCCGGATTTCAAGTTTGCCTACGAGCATCTGGATGCGGAGGAGATGTCTGTATCACCTGAACCGGGGGCTGTCATCAGCTATCTTCATTTTCATGTGGAAGAACCCAAAGGTGTGGTACTCTATCTGAAAGGAAATACCAAAAGTATCAAGGGATGGGGAAAATTTGCCATCGATTTTACCCGCCTGAATTATGAGGTGATTATGATGGATTACCGTGGTTTTGGCAAAAGCACCGGCCGCCGCACCGCGGAATCAATGAAGCGCGACTCACAATTTATCTATGATATTGCCAAAAAAAGATATTCTGAAGATAAAATCATCGTTTACGGCCGTTCTCTCGGAAGCGGTTTTGCAGCACGTCTGGCCTCTAAGAATAATCCGAGGATGCTGATCCTTACCTCCCCTATTTACTCCCTGCAGCGGGCAATTCAGCGCTATCTGCCCTTCATGCCCGCCAAACCTTTTCTCCGTTATAATTTACCCACCTACCACTATTTGAAAAATGTGCGCTGTCCAATAAAAATTATTCATGGCAGCGATGACCGTCTGGTGCCTATCAGTACCGCCGTAGACCTGTCCGAAATCAATCCGGAACTTAGCCGGTTGTATGTAATCCTGCGCGCCGGACATATTGATGTGCATCAGTTTGAGGAGTATCACCGTGTCATGGAAGAGATCTTTGAGGAAAGAAAGGTCTTTATTGATGCCGGCAAGACCAGTTTATCCTATTCACACAGGAAAGAATAAACCGCAAAGCAGATTCAAACAATTATATTTGCATATTAAAAATCGCTGAATGGAGCTTCTTATCATTATTCTTCTTGTTATCCTGAACGGAATATTTTCAATGTCTGAGATGTCTCTGGTTTCATCCCGCAAATTCAAACTGGAAAATGCAGGCAAAAAGGGAAGTGGGGGTGCTAAAAAAGCACTGCAGCTGTCGGAGAATCCTACTAAATTTCTTTCTACGGTACAGATCGGTATCACACTGATCGGAATTCTGTTGGGTGTATACTCCGGCGAAAACCTGACCACCGATTTCCAGAATTTCCTGGCCAGGATCCCTGCCCTGGAAGCCTATTCCAAACCTTTGGCTACCACCGGCATTGTCGTATTTATCACCTACCTGTCCATATTGTTGGGCGAATTACTGCCTAAGCGCATAGCCATGACTTTTCCGGAGCGCATCATCACCATGGTGGCAAAACCTATGGACCTGCTGTCCAAAATAACTTCCCCTTTCGTTTGGTTGTTAAGCGCATCCAACAACCTTATCCTTAATCTTTTGGGAATCCGGAGCAATTCGGACAGTATTATCACGGAAGAGGAAATAAAATCAATCGTAAAAGAAAGTGCCCAGGAAGGGGAAATTGAGCAGATTGAACATAACATTGTGGAGAGGGTGTTTGAACTTGGCGACAGAAAAATCAATACTTTGCTTACCCACCGTACGGCGATGACCTTCTTTAATGTGGATGACAGCCTGGAGAAGATTTTAGCAGCCATACGTGAGGACAAACATGCAGCTTATCCTGTTACGAGAGACAATGATATCGATGATATTATCGGTATTGTACTTCTGAGGGACCTGTTTCCGATAGATGATCCGGAAACCTTCAGTCTGGAGCACTATCTTAAACAGCCAGTATTCCTGAATGAAAACTACTATGCCTATAAAGTGCTGGAAATATTCAGAAAAGAGCAAAATCATTATGGAATTGTCATTGACGAATATGGTAATACAGTAGGTATGGTTACCTTGGGTGATGTGTTGGATGCACTGGTGGGCGATACGGTAACCATTGATAATTTTGATTACCGGATTACTGAAAGGGATGAAAACTCATGGCTGGCCGATGGGCAGTATCCCATCGTGGAATTCCTGAAATATTTTGACCTTGATTTTGAATTCGACAACCGTGACAATTATACTACAATGGTAGGTTTGTTCCTGAATGCCAACAATGGAACTGCAAATGTAGGCGACCGGATCAGGATCGAAGACCTCGAACTGGAGATCATTGACAAGGATGGCCAGCGGGTTGATAAAATTATGATCACAAGAGTGAACAAGAAATAACAATGACCAGGCTCCTTCAATATTTCCAGGAAAAAATCGTTTTTCTACCTTCAACATTGCCAAGGGATCATGCCTACAGTTTTGATGTAACTTTTGAGGAACTTTTTTGGGATACACCATTTGGAGGACTTATAAATGCCCTTCATTTCAGAAGCGGAGACCCTGTGGGAGTTATAGTATATTACCATGGTAATGCTGACAACCTGGCCCGCTGGGGAGGTATTGCCAAGGAACTTACAGATTATGGATATGATGTTGTGGTTATGGATTATCGGGGTTACGGCAAAAGTAGAGGCAGGCGCAGCGAAAAGATCCTTTATTCGGATGCACAGTTTGTGTATGACTATGCTAGAAACCTTTATGGTGAAGAAAATACGCTGGTTTATGGCCGCAGCCTTGGCGGAGCTTTCGCCGTTAAGATGGCTGCGGATAACCAACCGGCATCAGTGATCCTGGAAGCCGCTTTTTACAATTTGCAGGATGTAGTGAAACGCTGGCTCCCCGGAAAGGTAACAGACAGGGTATCGCCAAAGATGACTTATCATTTCCTGTCCAATAAATATATAAAGCAGATATCTTCACCACTTTATCATTTCCACGGCACTAAGGACAATATTGTTCCTCTGAGTTCCGGGAAAAAACTTTTCAACGTCCTGAACTCTGCACAGCCTGACCTGTTGAAAAAATTTATTGAAATTGAAGAAGGACATCATGATGATCTGGACCGGTCGCCCCTATATCAGGCTGAAATTAAACGTATTCTTCAGCAAAAAAAATAACAACAAAAACCCGTACATGATAGATTTTTGCGCCATTGATTTTGAAACGGCAACTCATGAGAGGAATTCGGCCTGTGAGATGGGCATAAGCGTGGTAGAAAATGGTGAAATTGTAAGAACGCAGACCTGGCTTATAAAACCGCCAAGCTTTCCGTGGTTTCACCCCCGTAATATTGATGTACATGGAATTACGCCGGAGGATGTTCAGGACGCCCCCACCTTTGAGGAAATCTGGCACGAGGCCGAAAATCTGATGTACGGTAATCTCATGATTGCGCACAATGCCTCGTTTGATGCGGGAGTTCTACGGAGTTGCCTGGATTACTATGGTTTCTTTAAACCTAAACTGAATTACCTGTGCAGTATTTCGCTAGCAAAAAAATCCTGGAAAAATCTGCCGCGTTACGGTCTGAAAAGTTTAGCCGAGCAGCATCAGCTTTCATTTAACCATCACCGCGCCGGCGATGATGCTGAAGTATGCGCGAAACTGTCGCTGCTTGCATTCAATAAGCTGATGGTGACGCGCAATGATGAAATTCATGAGGTGATGAAAAAAAGCATCAAAGTTCTGTAACCACCTGGTTAGTTACTGAGTACCTGCGCCATCAGATTAAATTTCGGAATATCAATTTCAAGGGCTTCCCCCGTTTCCGTATTGATGCAGTAATATCTTCCGGTCATATTTCCTACGCCCGAACGAATCATGACGTTTGAGAAATATTTAAACTCTTCACCTACTCCAATCTCCGGAGTCAGTCCAATCACGCCGTCTCCGTTAACCTCGGTGAAACCAAAGCCCACATCATAAATAAGCCATTGTCTTTTGAGGAGTTTTACGGGGTGCGGACTCAGATTTTCAATGGTGATATTATATCGGAAAACAAAACGGTTATCCGAAGGGAAACTGTTCTTCGCATCATATTCAGGCAGTACGGTCACCTTTATTTCAGAAGTAATTTTTGAGTACATGATCAATACTTTCAGTATATATTACAAAAATCCCGCCTTTAGGTAGCGGGATTTGATATTTAATGGTTTTTACTGATATCTTAAAGTTCCAGAGCCTTTCTTTCGTCTCCGTTCATCAGGATCTCCACCGGATTATCTATACCCTCCTTCACCGCTACAAGGAATCCTACTGACTCCCTGCCGTCAATGATTCTGTGGTCATAGGACATGGCTACATACATCATCGGACGGATAACCACCTGCCCGTCTACAGCTACCGGACGCTGGATAATATTATGCATTCCCAGAATCGCAGACTGGGGAGGATTGATGATGGGTGTACTTAGCATGGAACCGAATACTCCACCGTTGGTAATGGTAAAAGTACCGCCGGTCATTTCGTCTACACTGATGCCACCTTCTCTTACTTTATCGGCCAATGATTTGATGTTGGCTTCAACACCTCTGAAGGTCATGTTCTCCGCATTTCTCAGTACCGGAACCATAAGACCTTTCGGACCGGAAACCGCTATTGAAATATCGCAGAATTCATAGTTGGTCTTGAAATCACCGTCTATTGAAGCATTCACATCAGGATACATCTGCAAAGCTCGGGTAACCGCCTTCGTGAAGAAAGACATAAAGCCCAGACCTACGCCGTGTTTCTGGCTGAATTCGTCCTTGTATTGTTTTCTGATTCTGAAGATTTCAGACATATCCACCTCATTGAAGGTAGTAAGCATGGCTGTTTCATTCTTTACGGAAACAAGTCTTCCTGCCAGCTTTCTTCTGAGCATAGAAAGTTTGGTTCTGCTGGCCGCACGGCTTCCACCGGTTGATGAGGCCGATCCCATTGCAGGAACGGCAGCAGTTTCTGCATCCTGTTTGGTGATCCTGCCGTCTTTTCCTGTACCTGAAACCTGTGAGGAAGAGATTCCCTTCTCATCCAGAATTTTCCTTGCTGCCGGAGACGGGCTTCCTGTAGCGTAAGATGCAGCAGCAGGTTTCTCCTCTTTCTTGGCTTCCTGTACAATTTCAGGTTTTTCAACGGTTTTCTGTTCAGCCTTTGGTGCTTCAGCATTTTCCGCAGTCTTATCTGCAGCAGCCGGCGCGTCAGATGAAGGCTTGGCAGCATCCACATCAATAAGGCAGACAACCTGCCCAACCTGAACTACTTCCCCCTCCTCAGCTTTCAGCGTAATAATACCGCTCTGTTCTGCAGGAAGTTCCAATGTAGCTTTATCGGAATCTACTTCTGCAATAGGCTGGTCTTTTTCTACATAATCACCGTCCTGAACCAACCAGGTTGCAATTTCAACTTCGGTGATGGATTCTCCCGGGGAGGGAACTTTCATTTCTAATATTGACATCGTTGATATTTTTGTTAAATTTTAAATCGATTAGGCAGTTACCGGTCTCTTTGCAGGTTCGTCCTTACGGTCAAAAACCCTGTTTATAATTGTATTTTGATTTCTTTCGAACATTTTGTGACTTCCCGGTGCTGGTGTACCGCTTGGAACCGGCGCAATAACCTCAATTCCCTGTTCGCGGAAATTCCTTAAAATATACGTCCAGGCACCCATGTTTTCGGGCTCTTCCTGAGCCCAGATCAGTTGTTTGCGGTTACTGTATTTTGCCAGGATTTCTTCCACCTTATCCTGTTGCAGCGGATAAAGCTGCTCCAGTCTTACAAGTGCTATATTCTCACAGGCCAATTCTTCTTTCTTGGCCAGAAGTTCATAATAAAGCTTACCCGTACAAAGCACCAGTTTTTCCACTTTTGAAGCGTCGGCCTGGGCATCATCCAGAACGGGCTGGAAACCTCCCTGTGCAAGATCTTCCAGTGGCGACACAACGCGTGGATGTCTGAGCAGCGACTTTGGCGTCATTACTACCAGAGGTTTACGGAAATTGAATTTCAGCTGTCTCCTAAGCAGGTGGAAATAATTGGCAGGTGTCGTACAGTTGGCTACGATCATATTTTCATTGGCACAAAGGGTAAGAAAACGCTCCAAACGCGCCGAAGAGTGCTCGGCACCCTGACCTTCGGATCCGTGTGGCAGAAGCATCACAAGACCATTCTGGATTTTCCATTTTTCCTCGGCGGCAGCCAGATATTGGTCCACAATAATCTGCGCACCATTAACGAAGTCACCAAACTGGGCTTCCCAAATCGTCAGTGTATTTGGAGAGGCCATGGCATAACCGTAATCAAAACCTAAAACAGCGTACTCGGAAAGGTGTGAGTTAAATACGTCAAATCTGCTGTCAGAAATATGTTTCAGCGGGATAAATTCTTCCTCAGTATCTTCCGTTTTCACTACGGCGTGACGGTGGGAGAAGGTACCTCTTTCCACATCCTCACCGGAGATCCGTACGTTATTACCTTCTGTAAGAAGCGTGGCATAGGCAAGCCACTCACCCAGCGCCCAGTCCAGGGAGTTGGCTTCAATCATCTTCTTACGTGTTTCGTAAAGACGGGTAATTTTGTTGATGAATTTCTTGTCGGACGGAAGTGTTGACATTTTAACCGCCAGTTCCTTCAGCTGACCCAGGTCATAAGTCGTATCCACCGAATTCTGCATTCCGCCTCTCGGACAAAGCGGGAAGGATTTCCAGTCGTCTTCCATAAAGATGTCCATGGTATTTCTTTCAATTTCCTTGGATGCATCAAAATCCTCATCAAGTAGTGCCTTGAATTCAGTTTCCATTTTCTTCAGCACCTCATCGGAAACGATATTTTCCTTTTTAAGTTCAGCCTTATAGATTTCCCTTGGATTAGGATGCTTGGAAATGGATTTATACAGGTTAGGCTGTGTAAAACGGGGTTCATCGCCTTCGTTATGACCATATTTTCTGTAACCCAACAGGTCTATGTACACATCTTTTCCAAACTGCGCACGGAAGTCAGCCGCAAAGCGCATCGCATGAACTACGGCTTCCACATCGTCCGCATTGATGTGCATTACCGGAGATTCGGTTACTTTGGCAATATCTGTACAGTAGGTAGATGAACGTGCATCCAGATAGTTTGTGGTAAAGGAAACCTGGTTGTTCACCACTATGTGAACCGTTCCGCCGGTTTTGTATCCTTCCAGCGTCATCATCTGGGCAATCTCATAAACGATTCCCTGTCCGGCAATAGCACCGTCGCCATGGATAACGATGGGCAGAACTTTTTTGTAATCTTTGTATTTATCGTCTACTTTGGCGCGGCAGATGCCTTCAACCAAAGCCGCAACCGTTTCCAGGTGAGAAGGGTTGGGTGTAAGGTTGATGGAAACTTCCTCGCCGGAAGCAGTCTTCACTTTTTTGGATGATCCGAGGTGATACTTCACGTCACCGGAGAATACATCTTCCTCAAATTCTTTACCTTCGAACTCGGAGAAAATCTGCTTGTAAGACTTACCGAATATATTCGTCAGTACATTCAGACGGCCACGGTGTGCCATACCAAGTACCACTTCGTCCACACCTAACTGGGAAGACCGGCTGATGAGCTGGTCCAGCGCCGGGATCAGTGACTCACCCCCTTCCAGTGAGAATCTTTTCTGACCTACAAATTTGGTATGAAGGTAATTCTCAAAAGCTACAGCCTGGTTAAGTTTGTGAAGGATCTCGGTTTTCTCTTCCGCAGTAAGCTGCGCATGATTTTCATTCACCTGAAGCCATTCGCGGATAAACTTCTTCTCCTCCTCATTATTGATGTGCATATACTCCACACCGATCGATTCGCAGTATATTTTCCGCAGATGGTCTATGATCTGCTGCAGTGTAGCCGCGCCGCTGAGTCCTGTCTCGGCAGCCGAATTGAATTTTACGTTCAGATCTGCCTGTGTAAGTCCGAAGTTTTCAATATCGAGAGTTGGCTCATAATGTCTTCTTTCGCGTACCGGATTGGTATTGGTAAAGAGATGTCCACGGTGCCTGTAAGCTTCAATCAGATTCAGGACCTTAAACTCCTTTTTGATGTCTTCGGGGATTTCTGTACCGGTAATTCCGCCGGAAACTGCTGCTGCACTTGCCGGCGCTGCCTGCTCCATACCTGCTTCTTCATCCGCATAGTTCTCAAGCGCGAAATCAAAGCCCTGAAAAAAGGATTTCCAGGAGGGTTCTACAGAATCGGGATATTTTAAATATTGTTGGTACAGGTCTTCAATTAACTGCGAATGAGCAGCGTTCAGGAATGAAAATTTATCCATTATGACAGTAAATCTGTGTTAGTGTTTATAGTAAAATATAAACGTCAAATTTAATAAAAAAAAGCGAGTTGTAAACCGCTTTCAATCAAATTTATCTATCGTGGCGGTATACCTTCGTTTGCTACCTGAATACTGGTAAAATCAGCTTCATCCGTACGTTATTTTCCGTTTCGGGAATCTCCAAAAACACCTGCTGAAGATCTCCGTGACGGACATTTTCTGTTTTTGCGTTCTGAAGCAGCTTTTGTATGGCACGCACGCGTCCGCTGTAAGAACCTTCGTAATAAATTACATAAGACAAGGTTTCGTTAAGGGTTCTGAAAGAAAAGCTGTTGTCCGAGATGCCTACTCTTTTTGAAAGTGGAATGCCCAGGAAATAAGAGATGTCCTTGTCTTTGAAATTATCGGCGTCGGTAATCAGAACCGCATATCCAAACTCATCGTCACGTTTATCCAGGTCATTCAGCACAAAATTATATATTTTGTTGTGGTTGAGCACAATATTGCGGAAAAGCGCATCTTTGCTGCCGGAGGACGAAACATTAATTCCCAGTAAAAGCTGGCCCTCCTGCTGTTCCACCATCAGGCTGTCATATTTTATACTGCTGATCAGCTCATCCTTCTCCACCTTGTTGCTCAGCAAACCATTGAGGTTGGCCATGCTTCTGTTCAGATTTTCTGTGAATTCATCTTCTGTCCACAGGTTGGTGATCCGCGTGAACAGTTTCTGTTTGGGCGTATGGATGTTCCAGATGATGCGTGTTTTTTGCGGCCCTGATCTGATGAATTTTATGTCGATAAGTGTGGGATTGCTTTCTTTGCCCTCAAAAACCTGCATGCGCAGGGTGCGTTCCGGGTTGTGATACCTGATGAACAGCTCACCACTCCTGTCATTTGCTTCATCTTTGAAACTTATCGCAGCATCCTTGCCCTCATAAGGCCGGTAGTATTCAATTCTCATGGTCCGGGACGAGGAAAAGTAATCATTCCAGCGCGTAAAATTCTGCAGACGGTTAAACTGCGGAAAAACCTTCTCGACAGGATAATTAATTTCTTTCTCTACCTTGAAGCTGTTACTTTCTTCAACAAAGTAATACATCACGGCGGCATAGATACCCAGAATCAGAACGATAACAAGGAGACCAAATTTGATAATTCGCATGCGCAAAAATAGGTAATTTTTCAGGCAAAAAGACATGCTGACCTACCTTCCGGTTATGAACCGGGAGGTGAATCTTCCGGAAAAAAAGATTTATGGAATATGGGTCCCGGCGGGTATCACAGCACCTTTTTTCAGCACTACTATTCCCTCCTTGATGGAATGGGTCTCAAAATCGCCGTCTGGCACATGATGCCCGCCGATAATGCGGACGTTATCGCCAATTGCGCAGTTCTTATCAATAATAGCGCGCTCTATATAGCAATATTTCCCAATACCCAGGTTAGGCCGGCCCTGCTGATCATTTTTTACAATCTCATCTGTAGGCTGATAGTAATCAGTACCCATAATATAGGAATTGACCACTGTGCTTCCTTTGTCAATACGGGTACGGTTGCCGACGATTGAATTTTCAATCTTATCAGCCATTACGATACAGCCGTCACCAAAGACGGCTTTGCTTACATAGGAACCCATAATTTTTGATGGCGGAAGCATGCGTGCCCGGGTAAAAATCGGTGAGGTACTGAACAGGTTAAATTTCGGGAAATCCTGACAAAGGTCAATATTAGCTTCATAGAAGCTCTGAATGGTTCCGATATCAGTCCAGTAACCTTCATACTGATAACTCATCATCTTGAGCCTTCCAATGGAAGCCGGAATAATGTCTTTACCGAAATCATCGCCGGAATTCTCCTCAAACAGGGTACGCAGAACATTTTTGCTGAAAACATAAATACCCATAGACGCCAGGTAATCCTTGCCTTCACTGTGGCTTTTTTCGGACACCTCAGATTTCCAGTCGACCAACATTTCCGGCGAAGGCTTCTCAATAAAAGAGGTGATGTTACCGCTGTCATCGGATTTAAGGATCCCGAATCCTGTCGCATCCTTCGCGTTCACAGGAATGGTGGCTATGGTAATATCAGCATCATTTTCGCAGTGGAAATCGATCATGTGGCGAAAATTCATCTGGTAAAGCTGATCACCCGACAGTACAAGTATATAATCATAATCATACTTGCTAAGGTGCTTCATGGACTGGCGTACCGCATCGGCTGTGCCCTGATACCAGTTCTCGTTGCCTACATTCTGTTCTGCAGCCAGAATATCAACAAAGCCTTTGCTGAAAATATCAAAATGATAAGAATTCTTGATGTGAGAATTGAGGGACGCCGAATTAAACTGTGTAAGGACGAGAATCTTATTATAACCGGAATTGAGGCAGTTGGAGATCGGAATATCAACCAACCTGTATTTACCCGCAATAGGAACTGCAGGTTTTGACCGGGAATCCGTAAGTGGAAACAGGCGGGTACCGCGACCTCCTCCCAACACGATTGATATTACATTTGCTTTCATATTTATCTGTTTTTTCAGCTGCTTTAACTCAGCTTTTCATGCCGGTTCAAGAGAACCTATTTTCTGTATAAATCTACATAATTTTCCGCAGACTTGTCCCAGGAGAAATCGAAATTCATATTGGAACTTATTAAATGCCGCATCAGTTCTTTGTCGTGATACATGTGAACCGCACGCTTTATGGCATGCACTGCGGCCCCGGCAGTTGCCTCCCCAAAATTAAGACCGGCACCGCCGGTAGTGATATCCTGAACCGTGTCCCGAAGGCCTCCGGTATATCTTACCACAGGAACAGTCCCGTAGCGCATGGCGTACATCTGATTCAGGCCACAGGGTTCAACCCGGGACGGCATTAACAGGAAATCGGCCGAAGCATATATTTTGTGAGACAGATATTCTTTGTATCCGAGATCCAGCGCAAAATTAGAGAAGTGAACAGCCAAATCACTAAGTCTCATTTCGGTATGATCTTCACCCGAACCCAGAACCATGATGTTTAGAGCTCCGTAGGTTTCCTGAATACTCTGGACAATGATATCCGGAAGCAAATCTGCTCCCTTTTCGCCGGCAAAGCGGCCAATGAAGCCAATCAGAGGTAAATCAGGATTTAAACCGTACTCCGCACAGAGTTTCTTTTTGTTTTCCCATTTGCCAGAAACAGCGTTGGCAGTGCTGTAATTTTTATCCAAATACTCATCCGTGGCGGGATTCCAGACTTCGGTATCAATTCCGTTGATGATTCCATAGGCTTTTTGTTGTTCCTGCTGAACGAGACTTTCCAGACCTCTAAAATTTTGGTAGAGTTCACCGAGATATCCGTTTGAAACAGCATTGAAGGCATGGCAACATTTAATCATGGTCGCCAGCGGATTGATTAATCCATCCCAGTCCAGGATGCGCAGATCGGTACTGCTGTCTATCCAGGGGAAGTAATCAAGCATTTCCCACTTCATTTGCCCCTGATACTCACCGTTGTGTATAGTGCCAATCGTTTTTACCCCCTTCAGGAAATAAAATTCGGGGCAGTTTTCAATCATGAATGGAACAAGGCCGGTATGATAGTCATGACAGTGCAGTACGTCCGGTCGGATTTTGGCTGTAGTTAACCAATGAAGCACCGCCTGCTGAAAGGCCAGGAACTGATAGCTTTCATCATGGTACCCGTAGGGATTGTCACGGTCCAGCAACCCGGGGATCTGTATCAGATACAAACCAAAACCAAGCCTATCGCCTTCTTCCTTAAGTACATGAATTCGCAGCTGGTTGGGACCCTGATAGATGTGACCGTCAAATACAGCAGTAAAGTGACCGTCGTGCACGTAAGGTTTATTGTACCAGGGCATTACCACGCTTGCAGTAATACCGGGCAATTTGTTCTGGTATTTGGGCAGTGCGCCCACCACATCCGCCAGTCCGCCCACTTTGGCTATGGGAAAACATTCCATGGAGAGATGATAAACATCCATATAATCTTTTTCGTGTTTAATTAAGTTGCCGGATTACGCCGGACTGTTGCAATTCATTCCTTTTTCTTGCCGGAATTACCCGAATTGGCAGGCTTTGCGGGCTTATTTTTTTCTTTTTCAGAAGAAACCTGCGGCGAGCTGGAAGTGCGGTTATCTTCAAGCGTCTTTGAATCGATTTTCTGTTCTGTCTTATCGCCCAGAACTGAGCTGGATGAAATCACCGCAGAGCCCGGCTTCTTAGCCATACTCTTCTTTACCGGTTTTTTTATTGTTTTTGCAGCAGTTGATTTTGCCTGACGGGCAGGTTTCTTAGCCTGCTGAAGTTCAATGGTCTTCGCATCGATTTTCTTTTCACTGTCGGCTGTACTTTCGGAACCGGCAAACAAACCCGGCTTTTTATCTTTCTTAGGTGCTGTCATTTTTTCTGAAGTATTAATTTTCTTGTCAGATTTACTTAAAGCGCGCCGCCGACGCACCTCTGATGGTTTTTGTTGTTGGCGAAGTATTACCGCCGCCAGCGGGGGCAAACTTAATACGATGGCATTGGGCCGGTACATCCACTCATCATCCTCTTCGTCCAATACCAGCGCAGGCGCGCCGCTGCCGCCATATTTCGGGTCATCGGTATTCATCACAATTTCCCAGGAGGTACCCTCATTCACGCCAATTTTATAATCCATCACCCTGGGCGTCAGATTTAACACGGTCATCAGCACCTCTTCATCCCGCTGACCTTTGCGCAGATAAACAAAAACACTGTTGGCACCGTCATTAGCTTCCACCCATTCAAAACAGGAAGGAGCGAACTGGTTCTTATGCAGCGCGGGTTCAGCACGATAAAGCAGATTGAGGTCTTTCACCAGCTGTTGCATTCCTTTGTGATAATTATGCTCTAGCAAATGCCAGTCCAGTGAAGCGTTAAACTTCCATTCGGCGGTCTGTGCGAACTCATTTCCCATAAACAGCAGTTTGGCCCCGGGATGCGTGAACATATAGGTGTAGAGTGCCCGAAGGTTGGCAAATTTCTGCCATTCATCACCCGGCATTTTATAAATCATGCTCGCCTTGCCATGAACCACCTCATCATGCGACAGGGGCATCATATAATTGGCCTTGAAAACGTAAGCCGACGAGAAAGTAATTTTATTGTGTTCAAATTTACGGTTAATGGGGCCTTCCTTAAAGTATTTCAGGGTGTCGTGCATCCAGCCCATCATCCATTTCATACCAAAACCAACACCTCCGTCATGAACAGGCGTTGTAAGCAGGGGAAAATCCGAGCTTTCCTCGGCAATTGTAAACACGTCCGGAAAATCCCGGTAAACAGCTGTATTAAACTCCTGCAGGAAGGCTTTGGCCTCAAGGTTCACATTTCCCCCGAACATATTGGGAATCCATTCACCCGGTTCGCGTGCGTAATCCAGATGAAGCATCGAGGTTACCGCATCTACCCGAAGACCGTCTGCATGGTATCTGTCCAGCCAGAACATGGCATTGGAAATGAGGAAAGATTTCACTTCGGGACGGCCGTAATTAAACAGATGTGAATTCCATTGCGGGTGGAAACCCTGGCGCGGATCTTCGTGCTCGTACAGATAAGTGCCGTCGAACAGGTGGAGTCCGTTGGCATCGCCGGGAAAATGGGACGGTACCCAGTCCAGGATCACCCCAATATTGTTTTTATGAAGCTCATCGATCAGGAACATAAGGTCCTGAGGTGCCCCAAAACGCGAATTGGCAGCAAAAAAACCTGTAATCTGATACCCCCAGCTGGGTTCATACGGATGCTCCATCACGGGCATCAGTTCCACATGGGTAAAACCCATCTCAGTACTATATGGAACCAGCCTTTCTGCTATTTCACGGTAGCTCAGGAAACGCCCGGGATCGTCTGTACCGCGCATCCATGAACCCAAATGCATTTCATAAACAGAAATCGGCGCGTCCAGACAGTTGTTTTTAAACCTTTGTGACATCCATTCAGCGTCATTCCATTCGTACCAGGTGGTTGATACCAGTGAGGCTGCCTGCACATTCTGTTCGAAACTAAGCGCATAAGGATCACTCTTTTCCAGCAATGCACCGGTTTTGGTCCGAATGGCATATTTGTACTTTATACCCCATTTAATGCCCGGGATGAATCCTTCCCAAATACCGGAGCCGTCCCACCTGGGAAACAGTTTATGCAGTTCCGGATTCCACGAATTAAAATCCGCAATTACGGAAACTTCCTCAGCATGTGGTGCCCAAACCGAAAAATAAGTTCCGGACTTGCCGTCCTGATCAGTTTCATGGGAACCGAACTTATCATATAACCGGTAATGCTTGCCTTCACGAAAAAGGTAAATGTCATGCGCGGTGAACCGTGAGTAGGGATATACATTCTGCATAATGGTAGTACTAGGGTTGCTGAAAGGCCGTAAACCGGTTTGAAGTATTTCTTTCAAAAATACATTAAAATTTCCAGGTTTTGCTGCAAAACTGAGATGTGCTAACAAACAGCATCATCTTCTGCAACGGTTTTTTATCTTTACTTTTGAAACTGTAACAGCAGCTGATGAAATTCAACCTTATTTCCGCCGAAAAAGACAGCCGGCCTGTCTATATTACCGGCAACTTCAACAACTGGGATCCCCGTGACGGGGACTTTCAGCTGGAACTCCTGGCAGATGGCAAATACACCATAGTCATTCCGGACCACCTTCTGCCGGAGAACATCGAATATAAATTTACAAAAGGCGGCTGGGAAAATGTAGAAATTGACCATTACGGCAATATCACGCATAACCGAAAGATCCAAAAAGCTGAAGAAACAGAAGACTTTGTTGAGAAATGGCGTGAAAACTGGGCTCCTTTCAAAAAAGAATATTTTCCTGTTATTGAACTTATCAGTGATGAATTTGCCATACCCCAACTACAGAAAACCCGCAAGATTTGGGCATTGCTTCCCTATAATTATTATAAAAGCAACCGCCGCTACCCTGTTCTTTATCTTCAGGACGCACAGAACCTGTTCCACGAAGGGTCTGAATTCGGAAACTGGGAAATAGACAGGAAATTATCTCTTCTGGCAGAATACGGCCGCGGCGAAGTCATCATCATTGCCATTGAAAACGGCCGTCAGGACCGCATCAACGAGTACATCCTGGAGCCCCATGCACTTGCTGAAGATGCGGAAGGTAAAAAATACATACGTTTTCTCGCCGACACCCTTAAACCTTATATAGACAAAATGTACCGTACCCAACCGGAGCGCGAATTCACGGGAATTGGCGGCAGCTCGCTGGGTGGCCTTATCAGCATATATGGTGGATTTCTCTATCCGGAAGTTTATTCCAAACTGATGATTTTCTCTCCCTCGCTTTGGGTAAACCCCGATTATGATTTCCCGATGATGAACTTTAAATCGCCCTACAAAACCAGGATCTACATGTATGGAGGGCTGAAGGAAGGTGGGGAGATGGCGGAGCGGATGAAGGAATTTGAAAAGCGCATGGAATGGTCGGAGAATCAGTACTCCGTCCAGTTTGAATTCAGGATGAGCTTCAACCCGGAAGGTGCACATCAGGAATTTTACTGGTCGCAGGAATTTCCGCGGGCCGTGGAATGGCTTTTCTTTGATTCCGGTGACGATCCAAAAGAATTTGCCGAAAAAGCGGCATCAGCTGCGAATACAGACACGGAAAATTTATAACTATCTATCATTCATGAATATTACTATTAAAAAACAGGACGCTGACCAAATAAACATCAGGCAACACTTTATTTTCGTAACCGAACAGCAGTGGAAAGAACACGGTAAACCTTATCAAAAATCCACCGGTGACCAGTTTTCAGCTAAGAAAGAGGAAACTTTCACTACGGTCAGTGATAATAAAGTGACCTTCTTCATAGGTCTTGGCAATGACCCTAAGGACTATGAAGTGCAGGAAACCGCAGCCCGGTTTTCGTGGAGTTTCCGGAACAAAATAAAATCTGAGCCTACACAACTCACCTACCTCAACCAATCGAATGATAATATTAAAACTGTGATTACCGGCCTCTTCCTGGGCACCTATGAATATCCCTTCAATAGCCAGCATCCGTTTCTTGCTGAACGCTTCCAGTTAATTTGCGATGCAGACACCTACCTGCCTGATACTGTTCAAGTGGAAGTTAAGGCTTTATGCGAAGGCGAATTTGCCTGCCGGGAATGGCTGAACAAACCTCAGAACCATAAAAAGGTGCATCACTTAACACAGTTTCTCTCTATAATATCTGAGAAATATGGACTGAAGAAAACGGTCTTTAACCGGGAAGAATGTGAGAAACTGGGCTTGGGTGCATTTCTGTCTGTAAACCAGGGCAGTGCCCAGGATTGTGCATTTACCATTCTTCAATATAATTGTGGCGTAACGGATGCAAAAACAATTGGACTGGTAGGCAAATGCGTCCTTTTCGATACCGGCGGTATTTCCATCAAATCATCCGACAATCTCCATTATATGAAATCCGATATGGGCGGTGCTACTGCAGTTATTGGTGCCTTGATCACGGCAGCCGAGAGAAATTTACCTGTAAATATTATCGCTGTGCTTCCGGTAACCGACAATGCCGTTTCGGCCAGCGCCTATGTTCCAAGTGACGTGGTACGCGCTTATAACGGTAAGACCATTGAAGTCATCAACACCGATGCCGAAGGCCGCATGACCCTTGCCGACGGACTTTCATATCTGGCGGAAAATTACAAAACCGATATCATGATCGACCTGGCTACTCTTACCGGCAGTTCGGTACGGATGTTTGGCGGAACCTGCGGCGCTCTATTTACAAATGACCTTTCACTGGGAGCTCGCCTTCAAGAGGCGGGTGACCGTACCAATCAACGCCTCTGGAACATGCCAATGTGGGACGTCTGGTTAGACGATTTTCAGTCAGATGTTGCCGATTTCAAGAACATATCGCTGAAACCCGTAGGTGACTGTATTGTAGCCGCCAAATTTCTGGAACAGTTCACCGGTGGCCACCCAAGTTGGGCACACCTGGATATTGCAGGGGTTGCTTTCGGGTCTGTTCCATATGCTAAAGAAAAAGCCGCCACGGGTTATGGCGTACAGCTGCTCATTAACTTTATGGAAAATATAAGTTAACTGCATCCATAATTTAAAAAAAAGCAGTATTATTGATATATTTATAAATCAGCATGTTTTCAGGTAAAAAGATGGTGATTTAAAATATAAACGGTTGTTTTATTTCGTTTATTTCAGTCATTTCAGTAAAACACTGCACATGGAAACAAAAACGATTGTCTGCATTTCCTGTTATTTCAAGGGGTTCGATTTCATGGACGAGCTCCATCTGCTGGGCAATAAGGTTATTCTGATTACCTCAGAACATCTGAAAGACAGGGCCTGGCCCTGGCATGCGATTACTGAATCTTTTTACATGAAGGAAGAAAGCTATTCAGTCTGGAATCTGGACCATCTTGTGCAGGGTTTCTCACATCTGATGCGGAGTACAAAAGTGGATGCCGTGGTGGCCTTGGATGATTATGATGTAGAGAAAGCAGCACTTATACGGGAAAATTTCCGCATTCCGGGCATGGGTCAAACCACGCACCGCTATTTCCGCGACAAATTGGCCATGCGGCAGCGCGCTCTGCACAATAATATCAGTGTACCGGAATTCACCGCTATTTTCAATGATGACGAAATAAACGGTTTCGTTGCCAAAGTGGCGGGCCCGTGGGTACTGAAGCCCCGCTCGGAAGCTTCAGCTACCGGAATCAAGAAAATAAGTGACTGTGACCATTTATGGGAAACCGTCAATAGTCTGGGGGAAGAAAGATATTTGTTTCTGCTGGAAAGTTTTAAACCCGGCGATGTCTATCATGTAGACAGCCTTACCTATCAGGGCAAAGTGCTTTTCACATCCGCTTCCAAATACCTCTCGCCACCTATGCAGGTTGCTCATGATGGTGGTGTATTCCGTTCGCAGACACTGAACCACACAACAAAGGACTTTAAAGAACTGGAAGCACTGAACAGAATACTGCTTTTAGGATTTGGACTTATGAACGGTGCTACACACAGTGAGTTTATAAAAGGTAAAGCTGACGGCAAATGGTACTTTCTGGAAACTTCGTCACGTGTGGGCGGTGCGCACATTCCGGATCTGGTGGAAGCGTCCACAAGCATCAACATCTGGCGTGAATGGGCCCGTATGGAGGATCATCTGCTTAAAAACATACCTTATCAAATTCAGAAACCTACCGCTTTTGCCGCTGGTCTCCTGGTGGCACTTACAAATAAAAGAAATCCGGAGTATGCCGAATTTATGTGCGATGCCGTGTACAAGTTTCTCCCTATTGAAAACCATATCGGAATTGTATACAGGTCCAACGACGACCAACTGGTGAGGAAGTGTCTGGATGAAACCGCTGAGAAAGTGACCAGCCAGTACCTCTCGGTTATACCGCCAAAAGACAAACCGACTTCATAATAATGATGCTCATAAGTTACAGAATCCGTTAGCCATCTGCTTAAAACAAATGATATGACCAGCACCGAACATACAGATTACTACTCTCATATCCTGGGCATGAGCCTGAAGGTAGAAGTGACAGGACATTATGGTTATCCCATTCTTATGTTTCCCACATCCCGCGGCTCATACACCCAGAATCATGACTTTAAGCTGAATGAAAGCATCGATTTTCTGGTGAGCAGCGGCAAGGTAAAACTCTACAATATTGAAACCCTGGACTCCGAAAGCCTCTATGATAAAAACCTCAGCCCTCAGGACAGGATCCACATCTATGACCTGTGGGTCCAGTTTATGAGCCTTGAATTCATTCCGTTTATCCAAAGGTCACATCAGACCGCAAGGGTGGCGCTGGCAGGTGCGAGTTTTGGCGGCTATCATGCGGCAAACCTGGCCTTCCGGCGTCCGGATCTCGTTTCGCATCTGTTCTGCCTTAGCGGCGCTTTTACCATCCGGAATTTTATGGACGGTTACAACAGTAACCTGGTCTACTTCAACTGTCCGCGTGAGTTTGTACCTTATGATGAAGCCTGGAAATACAGACATATGCACATAGTTTTAAGCACCTCGGACCAGGACATCTGTCTGGAACAGACACGGGAAATGTCCGCTATACTCAGTGAGAAACAGATTGATCACTGGTACGACGAGCAAAAGTGGATTTCGCACGACTGGCCGCTTTGGCGCATGGTCTTCCCTACGTTTGTGGGAAGGTTTTTCGGCTGAAAACAGGCTGGAGGAAGTTTGATGGTTTGAACTGATTGAATTGTTTGAATTGTTTGAATTTGTTTGAAAAGTATAACACGAAGGTTTTCTTTCACTAAGAGATAATACAGATGGCAACGATAAGCAGGTTTGAAGATCTTGAGATATGGCAGACCGCGCGGGAACTCAGCAGGGAGGTATGCAGAATTGCTGACCGCGATGCTTTTAAGTCGGATTACAGATTAAAAAGTCAAATGAAAGCAGCAAGCGGTTCAGTGACGGATAATATTGCTGAAGGATTTGAACGTGAAGGCAATGCAGAATTTAAACAGGCGCTATTCATCAGCAAAGGTTCAGCCGGGGAAACCAGATCACAACTTTACAGGGCATATGATCAGGGATTCATTACTGAAGAGGAGCTTACTGACCTTATATACAGATATGAGAAATTAAGTGTAAAGATCCGAAACTTTATAGAATATTTAAAAACCAGTGATATTAAGGGATTCAAATACAGGAAATAAACGGCTGAAATGTGTAGAAGAAAAAAATCAACTCATTTCGATTCAAACTCTCAAACTCTCAAACTCTCAAAAAACTTATGCAGCATTAACTATCAACTTAATCACAATATTATGGCAAAAAAAGTAGGAATATTATTCGGGATGGAAGACACCTTTCCATGGGAATTCATCAATAAGGTAAACGAACTGGGCAATGGCGATGTTATAGCCGAACCAGTGATGATAGACAAACTTGAACAGGGCGCCGATTATGGTTATGCCGTGATTATTGACCGGATCTCGCAGGATGTGCCTTTTTACCGCGCATACCTGAAGAATGCTGCCGTATGCGGGACTTATGTCATCAACAATCCATTCTGGTGGAGTGCTGATGAGAAATTCTTTAACAATGCCTTAATGTCCAAAATTGGTGTACCGCTGCCTAAGACTGTGCTGCTGCCTTCCAGCTCCCGGCCGTCAGAAACCTCGGAAACCTCTTTCAGGAATATGAAATTTCCGCTGGACTGGGATTACATCTTTGATTATGTAGGTTTCCCCTGCTATATGAAACCGCATGACGGTGGTGGCTGGCGAAACGTATACCGCTGCACCGACAGGGAAGACCTTTGGCAAAAACTTAGCGAGACGGGTGAGCTTGTAATGATGGTTCAGGAAGAGATCGTTTTTGATGATTACTACCGTGTGTACTGTCTGGGACAGAAATATGTGCACATTATGCCTTATGAACCCCGAAACCCTCAGCATCTCCGCTATGCAACGGAACACAAGACCCAGGGTGCCGAGCGCAAGAAACTTCTGCAAACCATAACTGACCTTACGCTAAAGATGAACAAAGCCCTGGGCTATGATTTCAACACGGTGGAGTTCGCAGTTCGCGACGGAATCCCTTACGCCATCGACTTCTGTAATCCGGCTCCCGATGCCGACCGCAATTCAGTAGGTGAGGAAAACTTCGCCTGGATCGTGGAACATGCCGCAAAACTGGCCATTGAAAAGGCAAACGAATATTTGCCGGGCAGAACCAATATAGCCTGGGGAAATTTTGTTAAAGATGGGCTCAGGAAAAAATAATCCGGCTGATACCGACCTTCGTTAAGTCAGCCAAAAGCATCACAAAAAAAACACAAATCATGCATAAATTTACAATTGGCGTCGAAGAGGAATACCAAATCATTGACGCTGAGACCCGCGACCTGGTATCGCACGTCTCCAAGATCATTGAGGGCGGAAAAGCTACGCTGGAAGAGCATCTGAAACACGAGATGCACGAAAGCGTGGTGGAAATGGAAACCGGCATCTGCAACAATATCCAGGAAGTAAAGGCCGAACTTACCGACTTACGGAAAAGGCTGATCAAGGTGGCTCATGAAAACAATCTGCGCGTTGCCGGTGGCGGCACCCATCCCTTTTCCCGATGGGAAGACAACCCCATTACCAAAGCGGAACGCTACGATAAAATCGTGAGCGATTTAGGTGATGTGGCGCGGTCCAACCTCATCTTCGGACTGCACGTGCACATCGGCATCCCCGACCGTGAAGAAGGCATCCGCATCCAAAATGTCATGCGTTATTTCCTGCCGCACGTGTACGCGCTTTCCACAAATTCACCCTTCTGGACAGGCAGTAACACAGGCTTCAAATCGTACCGGCAGCAGGTTTTTGTAAAATTCCCGCGTACCGGAATCCCCAGCTATTTCAGTTGTGTGGCCGAATTTGACGCTTACATTAACCTGATGATTAAGACCGGAACCATAGACAATGCCAAGAAAATCTGGTGGGATCTGCGTGTCCATCCCTTCTACCCTACCATTGAATTCAGGATTTGCGATATGCCGATGCGCATAGAGGAAACCGTTTGTCTGGCGGCCATTATGCAGTGCCTGGTGGCCAAGATTTATAAACTGCACCAGCAGAACATGAGTTTCCGAAGTTACCGCCGGCTGCTGCTCACTGAAAACAAGTGGCGTGCTTCCAAGGAAGGTATCCATGCACACCTTATTGATTTTGGCAAGGAAACCAGTGTTCCGTATGTGGATTTACTAAAGGAATTACTGGAGTTCATTGACGATGTGGTAGATGAACTTGGCTGCCGCCAGGAGGTGGAATATGCCTGGGAAATTATGAAAAACGGCACCGGCGCCGACCGGCAGCTCAAGGTGTATGAGGAAACAGGATGCCTGAAAGCCGTGGTGGATTATATGATTGCCGAAACGGAGTACGGGATTACGCATCACAATGAGCATCAATTAATTATATAAGAGTAATTTTGCAGGTCCAAAAGAAGGATACCCTATGAAAAAGATAAGACTGGCTCTGCTGGACATGAACAACAACCACGCAAACCAGGGAATGCGGAATATCACGGAGATTGCCCAAACCTTCAAGCAGAATTCAGATGAAGAGGTGGTGATTGAAGTTTTTGATGTGCGCTATAAGAACGAAATGCCGCGTGTACAGGATTTCGATGTGTTTATATCTTCCGGAGGTCCGGGCGATCCCCACCGCCAGGGACATGCCTGGGAACAACCCTATGCGGATTTCCTTACTGAAGTCTGGGAACACAATAAAAGATCTGAAAACCGAAAATTCCTGTTCCTGATCTGCCACTCTTTCCAGCTGGCCGCCATCCACTGGAAGCTGGGCAATATCTGTAAGCGTAAATCCTACTCCTTTGGCGTTATGCCGATTCATAAAAATCATCTAGGCGAAGAGGATTTCCTGCTGAAAGGTCTGCCGGAACCTTTCTATGGGGTGGACAGCCGGGCGTATCAGTTTATAGAACCCAACCTCCGCAAAATGGAAGAATTGGGTATGAAGATCGTGGCTCTGGAAAAAGTAAGGCCGCACATCCACCTGGAACGTGCCGTAATGGCCATCCGATTTTCTGATGAGATTTTCGGAACGCAGTTTCATCCTGAAGCAAATCCTGACGGCATGATTAAAAGTCTGGAAATCGCCCAAAACCGTGAAGCCATGATTGAAAGTTACGGCATGGAAAAATACCTGGAAACCATGGACCGCATGAATGATCCCGATAAGATCCTGCTCACCCAGGCCCACATCCTGCCGCGTTTTCTGGAACATGCGGCAAAGGAAATCATCCGCGACCTCACCCCTGCATAAACCCACTGATAATGACCGGCTCTATTGCCGGTTTTTTTATGCTGAAAGCTAAAAATCCTTATATTTAAATACCAAAAACATAAAGGATGATTACGAAATACCGAGAACAGTTCAACAGGGAATTCAACGATGAAAAATACAGGCAGGTCATAGAAAGTCTTACAGAAAAAGGCGGCCTGAAACCTCCCTTCCGTGTATCAGAAAGCCCGGTTTTCCTCACGCGGGACTTCCAGACTAAACTGCAGTTGGCGTGCGACAGTATCATCAGCCAGATCAGGGACATTCCGGCAGATGAGCTCGCCAAAGCTGTTCCGGCAAACTACAATGTACCGAATGATACCGCTCAGCCACATTTTTTCACCATTGACTTTGGAATCTGCCAAAATGAGCAGGGCGAGATGGAACCACAGCTCATCGAACTTCAGGCCTTCCCCACGCTGTACGGTTTCCAGCGTGAACTGCAGAACACGCTCTGTGAAGTGTACCCCTTTCTGAATGAACTAAAACCGAAGTTGTCCGACGAGGAATATTACCGTGAGCTCGGCAAACTTCTTATAGGCGATGAAAATCCTGAGAACGTGATCCTGTTGGAAATCTACCCGCATAAGCAGAAAACCAGTATCGATTTTTACATCACCGAAAAGAAACTGGGCATCAGGCCCGTTTGCCTGACCGAGGTAAAGAAAATAGGCCGCGAGCTCTTTTACGAAAAAGACGGCAAGCTTATACGCATCAAGCGTATTTATAACCGCGTGATCTTTGACGAACTGGACCGCATGGAAGATTTGGTTACCGAGTTTGACTTCCTTGATGAGGTAGATGTTGAGTGGATTACCCACCCCAACTGGTTCTTTAAGATCTCCAAGTTCCTCCTGCCCAAACTTAAGCACCAATACGCACCCAAAAGTTACTTCCTGAATGATTTCCCGGGGACCGAAAATCTGGCAGACTTTGTACTGAAGCCGTTATTTTCCTTTGCCGGCGCCGGCGTGAACCTAAACCCCACACCGGAAATCATCTGTGATATCACCGACCCACAGAATTACATATTACAGCGAAAGGTAAATTATGCACCTCTATTTAAAGACATCAATGGCGATTTTGCGAGGGCTGAAATCCGCCTCCTTTACATCTGGCATGAAGGCGAAGACCGCCCCCAACTTATGGAGCACCTGGTGCGCATGACCAAAGCCGATATGGTAAATGTAGATTTCAATAAAAAAGACGCCATCTGGATTGGCGCGAGCACGGCGTTTTTTGGGGAACCATAAACTTACTTAAAGCAAAAAGTGCAACCTGAGAACACCAGATAATATGGACGATTTAAAACGGTTTAACTGTAAACCAGGAAGTCTGAGGTTGAACCAACTGTACTTTCATATAAGTACAAAAAGCTTGCAGCAGTTTAAAAGTCCATTTGATGACCTGTGAACAAATTGCACTATATTTGAGAAACAGATAAGTATCACATTTGTGATACATATCCCCACAAAATTGTTTGGATATGTATCATAACGTGATACATATAAGTAAGTAGTGCGACACCCTAAAAGAACTAACAACCAATTCTAAACTATGGCTTTATACAATAGTGAATATTTAAAAAATATTGCAACAAAAAATAAAAGGCTGTTCGAAAGTGAGCAAAGAACTTTTAGTGAAAAGAAAGTACCTGAGAATACCAAATTTGATATTTTTTTATCACACAGCTTTTTAGATAAAGACGAAGTTCAAGGATTATATCAAGAATTAACAGATTTTGGATTTAAGGTTTATGTAGATTGGATTGTAGACCCGCATCTTGATAGAGGTCATGTAACAAAATCAACAGCGAAATTAGTTCAGACAAGACTGAAAGCATCAAAAACACTTTTACTTGCAATATCTACGAATGCTGCAATGTCAAAATGGATGCCTTGGGAACTTGGTTATGTTGATGGAAATACAAATAAATGTGCCATAATCCCTGTATCGAAAGATAGGTATCCAGCTAAAGCATTTAAAGGAACTGAATATTTATTGCTTTATCCATTTATAAAAAAAGTACCTACTGACAGAGGCGAAGAAAAATTATGGGTAATTGAAAGTGAATATAGCTATTCTATACTTGATAATTGGATTGAAAACGGAATCATTTTACATAACAGAAATATAAACATCTATAATATATGAGAAAAGCATTAGTAATCGGAATAAATAATTATCCTACTGCACCTTTAAGAGGTTGTATTAATGATGCTTCAGCTTTTGGTGGTATTATTGAAACAAATGGTAATGGTTCACCAAACTTTGATGTAAGACTTATTACGGATGTTCCAACAAAAGCCGAGTTTAAAAGGACATATTCGTGATTTATTTAGTGGTGATGCTGATACAGCACTTTTCTATTTTTCAGGTCATGGATATTTAGATGACATCGGTGGATATATTGTTACACCAGATTTTCAAGCAAATGATGAAGGTGTTTCTATGGATGAAATATTAACAATAGCAAATGATAGTAAAGCAAAAAATAGAGTTATAATTCTCGATTGTTGTCATTCAGGTGCGTTTGGTTCACCAAAAGCTGCTGGAAATAAATCCACACATATTGCAGAGGGGGTTTCTATTCTTACCGCAAGTAAAGACGATGAAGCTGCAATGGAAATTAACGGACATGGAGTATTTACAAATTTACTTCTTGATGCTTTACAAGGTGGTGCTTCTGACTTAAGAGGTCATATTACTCCTGGAAGTATCTATGCATATATTGATCAAGCATTGGGACCTTGGGATCAAAGACCTGTATTCAAAACGAACATAACCAGATTTACTTCATTAAGAACTGTAATATCTCAAGTTCCAATTGAAATCCTCAGAAGCTTAACCGAATATTTTCCCTCAGCAACTCATCAAGTTGATTTAGATCCTTCCTTTGAGGTAACTAATAATTCAAGTATAGAACACAAAATAATTGAACCATATGCAAATGAACAAAATGTAAAGAAATTCAAAGATTTGCAGAAGTTAGAGAGTGTTGGTTTAGTCGTTCCTGTGGGTGAGGAACATATGTATTTTGCAGCAATGAACTCAAAGTCTTGTAAGTTAACAGCTCTTGGTTATCATTATTGGAGATTAGTAAAAGAGAAAAGAATTTAAACTAAAATAACATTTACAATGGCGAACAAAAAAGTAGTATTTATTGCTTTTGCAATAGAAGATGAACGACAACGAGATTTCTTAAAAGGGCAATCTTTATTAACTTGGTCACCTTTTGAATATATAGATATGTCTGTCAAAGAAGCATATGATAGTGATTGGAAAGAAAAAGTTAGAACTAGAATCAGACGTTCTGATGGAATAATTGTTTTGGTAAGTAAAAACTCTCTTTCATCGAGCGGACAGAAATGGGAAATACAGTGTGCAAAAGAGGAGGGAAAAAAAATATTAGGAATCTGGGCGTATTCCAATGATAATACTACTTTAAATGGAGTAAATACTAAAGTTTGGACTTGGGACAACATTAAGAATTTCATAAACTCTTTATAAATAAAAGGGCGATCGCACAACATCGTATTGGCAATATGGCGGCTGAATTGCTTCTATGAAACATTTGTGCAAGGTTCAACATTCGTTCTTCGATTGAACTTTTGTGCTAAAAATCCGCCACATCGCCAAGCCTAAAACCGTTATCTACAATGCTAAAAAAATCCTTCACTAAATAAATGAAAGCAATTTTTATCATTCTTTTCATCTTTCAAATAACCTTATTTTTTAGTCAAGAAAATGATTTAAGAATTTGTAAAGTAAAATTTCAAATTGATACAACAGGTTTAATTAATACTGGAATTTTAAAACTTCAATTCACAAATTTAGAATCTCACAAATTAAAGATTCCGAAAAATTTTGATATGATGAGAATTCAAGCTCAAAATACTGAAAGATTTGATTCTAATTTAAATGAATTTGTAAATGCTAAAAATACTTTCGTTGATGTAAATTGCCCAAAATGCAATGAAAAACTAATAAAAATAAAATCAAATGAGAGATTTGAATATAATATAAAATTGACCGAACTTTATCTGGTAGGAAAAATTTTATCCGAAAGAAACACAAAATTTAGGTTCAATTTATTTTTTGACAACATTGATTTTCGATACAAACAAAATAAAAAATGTTTTATTGAAGATTATGAATCACCAAAAATAATTTACATAACAAAATAACGAGCACTGTAGAAAATAGAGTATTTCTATTAGCAGGTTTGAAGTTTACATCATAAAGATTTCCAGTAATTGTTCTTTTGTTATATTTACAAGGGCTGGTAATAAAAAGTCCCGATTACAGAAATGCCCAAACGTTATTTGAAATGCCAATCAAACATTCAATAAAAAAAAACAATGTTATGAATAGAATCGTTATCGTATTTTTTTTATTATTTTATATAAATATGTATTCACAAAACGAATCTTCAAAAGGCTATTATGATTCATATTTTTCGGAAGAAACCGAAAAAGATATTTTAAAAAAAATTGATAAATTTTACACAAAACTTAATGATTTCAAACAAGAAGTAAGGAGAAGAAAAAGGATTTTTGACGAATATGATTATGATAAATTATCACGAAGATGGAATTTTAGAAAAGATTTTATCTTTAATAATTATTATGCAACAATTCGTGGTATTGAAAGTTCAATAGACGTTCTTCAAACAATAACGGAACAGAGTAAAAAATTAAAATGGTGTTATAATATTGAAAATATGTTAAATGATTTCCAAAATACTTTAGACAATGACGCAAGTGAGAATGGTTCATTAATAAAATTAATTGATGACTCAATAAATAATTATGTTGTTATAACTAATAAAAATTTGTTTATGATTCCATATGACGATTTAATGGATTTTTTGGTTAAAAAAACTGGAGTATCTGAAGAGCAAATCAAAAAAGATTCAATAAACAAGGGTTTTAAGTCTGATAGAAGTTATATGGAAGAACTAGCAAAAAAATATATTGAATAAAGGCACTTCTGATAACAACTAAGCTTTAGCTTCGCTCCGTTCGGCTGCGCCTCGGGTCGTCTTGCTTGAAAAGCAAGAAGTGGAAGCCCGTCAAATCCTTCGCTGCGCTCTGCACAGGCTCACCTTCGGTAGTTTTTTTGGCAGTCTATGGAGTTGTCGTTTTTAGAATTTAAGGTAACAAAGCAGTTTTTTAGAAGGACTGCTTTTTTTGTGGCTTTTTACTTCCTATTCTGTAATTTAGAATTTGAGTATCTTTAAATGAATTATAAATCAAGCCCACGGCCTTACAGGCCGCAGGTCGGGAAATCACCGCTGCATTAGCAACACGTTTTCTCCGAACAAGCAGAATTTGAATTAAATGAGCGTGAACTCAATTGCATTCATTGATACCGAAATCGAGCCCAAAAGCCGAAAGATTCTTGACATTGGAAGCGTCAAGGATGATGGAAGTTCTTTTCACAAAACTTCGGTACCTGAATTCACAGCGTTTCTGAACGGAACACACTTCATCTGCGGACACAACATTTTTAATCATGATATAAAGTATATCGGTAAGGTACCCACTGATGCAGGGGTAAATTCAGCAAATATCATTGATACTTTGTTTCTTTCTCCCCTACTGTTTCCCACAAAACCCTATCATGCCTTATTAAAAGACGACAAACTGCAATCGGAAGACATTAACAATCCACTGAATGATTCCATCAAGGCCAAAGATCTGTTCAATGATGAAGTTGCAGCGTTCAAACAGACTGATGTAACCCTAAAGCAAATTTTCTATTTACTGCTGAATGACAAAAGGGAATTCCATTCCTTTTTTCATTTCGTCGGATACACAAGTGACACCTTAGACCTGGAAAAACTCATTCGTCAAAAATTTCAAAATGAAATTTGTGAACAGGCTGACCTGTCCAGATTAATTTCAGAACACCCAATTGAACTTGCCTACTGCTTATCGCTGGTAAGCTCTTTCATTGAGCATAAAAAAATCCATTCAATCACGCCGCCCTGGGTCCTGAAAAATTATGCTGAAGTGGAAAGGATCATGTTCTTCCTGCGTAATAAACCTTGTGTCAGTGGTTGCGAGTATTGCAACAATGCTTTAGACATACATAAAGGTTTGAAAAGATTTTTTGGCTTTGATACGTTTAGAAAATACGGAGACGAGCCCTTACAGGAGAAAGCAGTTAAAGCAGCCGTTGACAATAAATCAATACTTGCAGTTTTTCCCACCGGCGGAGGTAAATCCATAACCTTCCAGGTTCCGGCCTTAATGAGCGGTGAGGCTGCTAAGGGCCTGACGGTTGTGATATCACCTCTGCAATCGCTGATGAAAGACCAGGTTGATAATCTTGAAAGAATTGGGATTACAGAAGCTGTGACGATAAACGGATTACTTGACCCTATTGAAAGAGCCAAATCTTTTGAACGGGTAGAAGATGGCACGGCAACTATTCTTTACATCTCACCGGAATCACTTCGGTCTAAGACAATTGAAAAATTGATTTTAGGCAGGAAGATTGTCCGTTTTGTTATTGACGAAGCACACTGCTTCTCTGCATGGGGTCAGGATTTTAGAGTTGACTACCTGTATATCGGTGATTTCATCAGGCAACTTCAGGAGAAGAAAAACCTTGAGGATGGAATTCCTGTTTCATGTTTTACCGCCACTGCAAAGCAGAAAGTGATTGAAGATATTCGCGATTACTTCAGGGAAAAGCTATCTCTTGACCTTGAACTCTATACTTCAACAGCATCAAGGACAAATCTTCAGTATAAAGTTTTTGAAAAGGGAAACGATGAAGAAAAATATCAGGCAGCAAGAGATCTGATTGAGCAGAAAAACTGTCCCACAATTATTTATGTTTCAAGAACCAGAAAGGCCTATCTGCTGGCGGAACGATTAACCAGGGACGGCTTTAATGCCAAACCCTACCATGGAAAGATGGACAAGCAGGAAAAGTCCGAAAATCAAGATTCATTCATCAGCGGTGAAACCCCAATTATGGTGGCAACTTCGGCTTTTGGAATGGGAGTCGATAAAAAAGACGTGGGTATGGTGATTCATTATGAAATTTCCGATTCACTCGAAAACTACATCCAGGAGGCCGGGAGAGCCGGCAGAGATGAAAGTATTGTTGCTGACTGCTTCGTCCTGTTTAACGAAGAAGACTTAAGTAAACACTTTATTCTGCTGAATCAAACTAAACTTTCAATCAAAGAGATACAGCAAATATGGAAAGCGATAAAAGACATTACCAGATTCCGGTCAAAAGTTTCAAACTCTGCCTTAGAGATTGCAAGAAAAGCAGGTTGGGATGATAATGTAGTTGAGATTGAAACCCGAGTAACAACCGCCATTGCAGCCCTGGAAGAAGCAGGATATTTGAAGCGCGGTCAGAATATGCCAAGAATTTTTGCCAACAGTATACTTTCAAAGAATGCACAGGAAGCAATTGACAAAATCAACGCCTCGGAGAAGTTTGAGGAAAAGCAGAAAGAAAAAGGTATCCGTATCATCAAAAAACTTTTTTCAAGCAAAGGCAGGATGCAGTCAAGTGAAGATCCTGCTGAATCAAGAATTGATTACATCAGCGATCATCTGGGAATTTTGAAAGAAGAAGTAATCAACATTGTCAATCTACTTCGTGAAGAAAAGATTCTGGCTGATGCAAAAGATTTGACAGCCTACATCAAGAAGGGTGAAAACATTAACCGTTCTCTCAGTATTGTGCAATCATTCGGAAAAATTGAAAATTTTCTCCTGCCAGTTTTTGAGGAACAGGAAAAAACATTTCACATTAAAGAGTTGAATGAGGAGGCCGAACAAGAAGGCTGTAATGATGTATCTCCAAATAAGATTAAAACAGTTATCAATTTTTGGGCAATCAAAAATTGGATAAAGCGACAGAATTTGCGATCCTCAAAAAACCATATCAGCATTCTTTCACTTCAACCAAAGGAATGGCTAAAGGAAAAACTGGAGAAGCGTCACGAATTGGCGAAGTTCATTGTAGAATATCTTTATGAAAAAAGTAATTCGAAAGAAACCGAAGTTGAAAACGAACGGGAAGATGTACTGGTTGAATTCTCAGTTCACGAATTAAAGAACGCTTATGAAAACCATCAAACTCTCTTTAAACTAAGCATTGAAATTACTGATATTGAGGATACACTTTTTTACCTGTCAAGGATTGAGGCCATCAAAATAGAAGGTGGATTCCTTGTTGTTTATAACCGGCTAACCATAGAACGGATTGAGCAGGACAATTATAAAAAATACACTAAGGAAGATTATCGGAAGCTGAATCAGTTTTATGAAAACAAGGTTCAGCAAATTCATATTGTTGGAGAATATGCGAAGAAGATGATTTCCGATTACAAAGCCGCTTTACAGTTCGTTGAAGATTACTTTCAGTTAAATTACAGCTCGTTCCTTAATAAATATTTTCCCGGAAGTAAACTGGACGATCTCAAACTCAAGATGACTCCAGGGAAATTTAAACAACTTTTCGGTGAACTTTCACCAACACAGTTGAATATCATAAATGACAATGAATCAAAATATATTGCTGTTGCGGCTGGACCCGGAAGCGGAAAGACAAGGGTGTTGGTTCACAAGCTTGCATCATTGCTGTTGATGGAAGATGTAAAACATGAGCAGTTACTCATGTTAACTTTTTCAAGAGCAGCGGCAACAGAATTTAAGAAGCGTTTACTTAAACTCATTGGCAACGCAGCCAACTACATTGAAATAAAAACCTTTCATTCCTATTGTTTTGACTTATTGGGAAAGGTTGGAAGTCTGGAAAAATCAGACATGATTTTGAAAAGAACGATTGATAAAATCAGGAGCCGGGAAGTTGAGCCGAGCCGGGTTACAAAAACCGTTTTGGTGATAGACGAAGCACAGGACATGGACGAAGATGAGTTCAGCCTTATTAAAACGCTGATGGAGCAGAACGAAGAAATGCGGGTAATTGCAGTTGGGGATGACGACCAGAATATTTATGAGTTCAGAGGGGCAAATTCCAAATATCTTGAACAGTTTATTCAGGTGAATAAAGCAGTCAAGCATGAACTGGTTGAGAATTACAGAAGCAAAAGCAATCTTGTGGAGTTCACAAACCAGTTTGTAAAGAACATTCATCATCGGTTGAAGGTCACTCCCATCATCGCAAAACAAAACGATAACGGAAGAATTAAATTGGTTCGTTATCAAAGCAGAAATCTCATCACGCCGCTTGTCCATGATATCCTTACTACAGACCTTACAGGAACTACATGTGTCCTAACCAGGACAAACGAAGAAGCACTCCAGATCACCGGATTACTGTTAAAAAATAAAATGCAGGCTAAACTGATTCAGACCAACGACGGCTTCAGTTTGTATAATTTATCGGAGGTAAGGTTTTTTTTAAGTAAACTTAATTTGGGTGATGATGTTTTCATTATCAGCGACGATGTGTGGGAAAATGCTAAACGGGAATTAATAAACAGGTTTCGCACCAGTACAAAGTTGGAAATATGCATTAATATCATTAAAGATTTTGAAATCACCAATCCAAAAAGGAAATACAAATCTGATTTGGAAGTCTTCATTCGCGAGTCTAATCTGGAGGATTTTTTCACTGAAAACAGCGAGACAATTTTCGTTTCAACCATTCATAAAGCAAAAGGGAAAGAGTTTGACAATGTTTTTCTGATGCTTGAAAACTTTCATTCGGACACAGACGAAGCCAGGAGGCAGCTATATGTAGCCATGACAAGAGCAAAACAGAATTTGACAGTACACTTCAACTCAACATTTCTTGATAATCTGTCAGTAAAGAATTTAGAGAGAATTGAGGATAGTGAAATTTATTTACCACCAAAAGAGTTGGTGATGCATTTAACCTACAAAGATATTTGGCTAGACTACTTTATTAGCAGACAACGCTTAGTTTCCCAACTCATGAGCGGAGATATTTTGACTTTAAAGGATGATGAATGTTTGAACTCCAACGGCTTATCAGTTTTGAAATTTTCACAATACTTTTTAAGACAAATTGAAAGTTTAAAAGAGATGAATTATATACTGAAAAGTGTAAAAGTGAACTTCATTGTCTACTGGTTGAAAGAAGGAATAGAACACGAGGTAAAAATTGTATTACCGGAACTTTATTTTGAGAAAGAACAGAATGGAGATCATATGTAGCAGAACGAGGATGGCAGTCAAATTATGTTTCGCTTCTCTGGCTAATAAATTTAATTGCCAGTCAGAAACCATCGCTGCATTCGTACGCTGTATTATCAACTGCTGCCTTCGACGGAATTCCGGATCGGAGCCTTGGGACTCCCTGTACAAACGGTGACAAAGCCGGGCGGATATTAATTTTAAAAACTATTATTTATAATTTCATAATAACAATGAAAATAACAATTCTACCCCTCCTTTTTTTGGCATTTATTTCTTGCCGTTCTGATGATAATGATGTTACAGTAAAAGAAACGAATCCTCTAATCGGTATATGGAAAATGGACAGAACAGTTACCATTTCCGGCGCAGACAATTTAACTCCTATTAATGAATATATTCCGGATCCCTGTAAACGAAAAAGCACATTTGAATTTCAACAAAATGGCAAATACAATGTGAATGATTACAATTCTATCGGACAGGAATGTATTCATACTCATCAAATAAAAAATTATACTTATTTAAAAACTGAAAACAAACTGATCATTGACAATGCAGAATCGAAAATCATGGAACTTACCTCAAATAATTTGGTAGTATATGTTGCCGATGATTACGATTCTAATAATGACGGAATAAATGACTATCTAAAATATGTATTTAAAAGATAAAACTATGGCTAAGGGTAGTTTCACATTTTCCGCTTAAGTCTTAAAATTTTTCTCTCGGGACAAAAAATCCAGGATTCGCCGGGGGCAGATGAAACTGCACAGAATTATAATTTTCACTTTAGCCAGCACAGCGGTCATCGGGTTTTCATTATTAGATTTACAAAGCAATTATTAAAAAGGATTCCTTTCTTTGCAAATACACGGCAGGCATTTATCAATTATTGTTTATAAATAAAGTCATTTCGTAACTTTACGTAAATATAAAGGTTATGAAAATCACCTGTTTAAGTGCTTTCGTACTGCTTAATATAGCGCAATTGAAGGCCCAGAAAGTATTTGACACCCATATTCATGGCGACAGAGACATGAAGATGCAGACGTCAAAGTTACAGAAGGCCGGAGTTTATATGGCGGCAGTCAGCACTTCCTGGGCTGCACAGCAAATTTATAAAAGTAACGACAGCATCCGGATCTTAAAAGGATTGATGCTTCCTTGCCCAAATGGCAAAGTGCCCTACAGTCTCCAGAAGTGCTATGAAAGCGGTCAGGATTTTCCGGATCCCGGTTGGGTGGAGCAGCAGATCAGGGAAAACAGGATTCACTTTATAGGCGAGGTATTAAGTCAGTATTACGGAATTTCGCCATCAGACAAAAAGCTCTACCCCTACTATGTCCTGGCACAGAAATATGGCCTTCCCGTCGGCATCCATTCCGGTCTGGCCGGTCCCAATCATGGAAGCCCTCACTTCAAGGTAAGACTCGGTAATCCTATGCTGCTGGAACCTATGCTGCAGGATTTCCCCAACCTGAAAGTCTGGATCATGCACGCCGGCGCTCCTTTTATGGATGACACCATCGCCATCATGACTTATTACCGCAACGTTTATGCGGATATATCGGCTGTTTCAAATCCGGATCTGTTTCTAACTGAAGACTTCCGTTACATAATGAAAAGACTGATCGATGCGGGACTTGGAGACCGCCTGATGTTTGGGTCGGACAATGGTGACATTGAGAAATGCGTGGCCAGTGTGAAAGCCCTGGATATTCTTTCCCGGGGACAGATAGATGCTGTCCTTTACGGAAATGCCGAAAGATTTTTTTCAAAATCCCAGACAGAGTAAAATGGTAAGAGAAGTAATTACCTGCAACAAGAAATCTAAATTATTTCCGATAGATTTGAATACACAGATTAAGGATTTCATAGAAAGCCAGCCGGAATTGAAACGCCGCGACGTGGAAATGCTGCACGCAGAAATTCAAAAGCTAATGCCTGACGCAAAACTGTGCTTTTTTGACGGCAGGGACGAAAACAGAAAAGTTGTCGCCAATGCTCAGATTGGATATGGCTCGCAAACGATAAAGTATGCAGACGGGAAAGAGAAAGAATTCTTTCAGATTGGTCTCAGCACCAATTCTACCGGGATTTCAGTCTATATTATGGGTTTGAAGGATAAAAAATACCTGCCCGGCACCTACTCAGGCACCATTGGCAAGGCCACCGTAACCGGATACTGCATTAAATTCAAAAAACTTCAGGATATCAATAGTGAAATTTTAATGGAAGCAATACAGGACGGTGTGAAAGGAACCGACCCAAAGTAAACGGCATTGTGACACAAAAAAAATCTCTTCCAAAAAACAGATTATGATTTGAGCTTAAACTTTTCTGCTTACACTTCGTTTTTATCTTTTAATGAATTTCTTAATATAGTCCTGACCTTCGTGCCTCACCTTGATGTGGTAAACACCCTTCTGAAAATAGGAAACATCCAGCTTTCCTTCCACAGTGTTTCCTGTCAGTATCAGTCGGCCCGCCGAATCCCAAACAGTAAAATCTATGGGGTCACGTTCGGAATTAAAATACAGGTAATCCAGCGTGGGAACAGGATAAATTCCAAAGTGAAACTCCTCCGGAGTTGTAGGAGGCTGGGCCGGGCCTGTGCCGGGTTGTCCGGGTGTTCCTGGCGCTCCCGGCGTTCCAGGGGTTCCAGGGGTTCCGGGTGAGGTAGGGAGTCCTCCGCCAAGTTTTACGATTCGCCAGTAATCATCATTTCCGCCGGTACCGTCCCAACCATGAGCAATCGTCATATTTAGACCAGCGGATCTCGGGAAAGCCCTGCCTACATTACTGATGAGGTGCCAGGTTACGCCGCCATCGGTGCTGTACCTGGAACCACGCGAGCTGTTGGGTCCGTAGGAAGCGCCGGTAGCCAGAAGAATGTCTGTATTCGGTATTTTTTCAAGATAAGTCTGCTGCCCAAAACCGGGATTTCCAACATATTGTTCGGTGGCAAAGCCATCCGTAGTTTTGTACAGTTTGCCGTCGTTATAATTGGTATAAATTGCCGAATTTGCCCCCGTAATCTGAAAATGACCTAAACTTTTGGCTCCGAATTCATAATGGGTAGAATCGTACAGAGTCTGCGTAACGGTCCAGGTAACGCCCCTGTCATTGGTTCTGATCATCTCGCCCTCACTGCTGCCAAACCAAAACGAATCTCCCAGGTCATCGTGGATATAGCGGGGGATTTGGTTAGGTTTAGATGCAGTAAGAAGCGCACCGCCTTTGGCAACCCAGGTAGCACCACCATCAGCTGTACGGAAAATTTCTATCTTTTTAGAACCGTTGGGATTATTATCCGGATAGCAGACCACAATTCCCGTATTTGCATCCCAAAAATGAACGTAGGTAAGAATTGTTTGAAATTCCTTAATCACAGTCCAGGACTGTCCGCCGTTCTGGGTTTTGTACAGGCGGCCCTTGCCGGTGTTTAACTGGTACCTGGTACCCATATAAGCTAAATCTTCAGACACGGCGTGTAAATCTGAGACGGCAAAAAACTGGTCACTATAATTATGCAGATTCGGAACCGCCTGCCAGGTAGCCCCACCATCCGTAGTTTTGGTAAAAGCCACTTTACCCTGGTCGTTCCAGTGACAGGCCCAGACCACCTGCTGATCCGCAATACTGTAATTGATCGTTGCATTAGCCGCCGTGGCAGGATATACCGTATTCATATGCAGCCAGTTAAACTGACCCAATGCAGGGTGAAGTAAGCAGGTAATGAAGAAAGAAGAAAGTAGTTTTTTTATCATAATGCTGTATTTGAGTTATTATCAAATATATGCAAATTATCAGATTTACTAATCAACTTATCAAATAAAATAAATTTTTAATGCAGACTGTATAATTCTTTTTTTTTTAAGTGCATCATTTTGTCCGCGAAAAAAAGAATTGTCTATGTTGTGAGAAGAAATACCGGTTAAGACAAATCCTTACTATTATATCAGACAAATTCATCCTGTTTAGTCACATTATTTTTGTAGATTTGGGCTAAAAGCTTTGCCTATGTTCACTAAAGAAATCCTCCAGAAAAATAAGATTCCGAAGCATATCTATAAAAAAAAGGATGTCCTTTTCCGGGAAAATGAACGGGCTTCTTCCCTATTCTACCTGCTGGAGGGCGAGGTTAAGATTTATAATACAGACTGCGAAGGCAAGGAATTCCTGATTACCAAGGTGACAGACCACCAGTTCATGGGCGAACCGCCCTTCCTGCTGAACGAGAGATATCCCGCTACCGCCAATATAGCCAGCGATACTGCACTTGTCTATATTTTCAGCCAGGAACTCTTCCGGAAATTTCTGGATGAGAATCCGGATTATCAGTTTGAATTCCTGAAAGAAGTTGCCAAAAAAGCTTATGACAAAACCATCAAACTGAAATCAATCGTGCACCAGAATCCCTGCGAACGCATTACCGCTTTCCTCAGAATCCATAAGAAGAGCTGCGGCATTGAAGAGCACGAGAAAACAATCATCGATGTCACACGCAAGGAGCTGGCAAATTCTACGGGGCTGGCCATTGAAACCGTCATCCGCACCGTAAAAAGAATGGAAAGGGAAAACAAAATTGAACTCATCAACCATAAAATCTACTTCTGATGTCCCGCACACTCTGGCTTAAGTTTTCGGTTTTCAACTTTGTACTGGTAGCACTTCTGGGCGTCATAATGCGCTATAAAATCCTCTTTTCCCTACCCTTCCTGGACCAGAAACATTTGCAGGAGGCACATTCTCATTTCGCTTTTTACGGATGGATCACCAATGTACTGTATGTGCTGATGGTCATCTATCTCTCCAAAGTACAGCCTCAAATACCTCTACGCAAATACAATATTCTGATTATCATCAACATAATCGCTTCCTATGCCATGATTGCCACCTTTATTTACGGCGGCTATTTTTGGGGTTCCATAGCAGCCTCTACCGTGGCACTGCTCACGTCATTTGCATTTACTTTCTTCTTTGTTATAGATGTAAAAAACCTGAGGGAGGCATCGAAGAAATGGTTTTTGGGCGGACTCTTCTTTGCTGTAATTTCTTCGGCAGGGGTTTTCAATCTGGCGTATATGAAAAGTTCCGGCAACATCACCCAGGACCTCTATCTGGCTTCCGAATACTTCTTCCTGCACTTTCAGTACAACGGATTTTTCATTTTCGCCTGCATAGGTCTTTTGCTGTATTCTTTGAAAGAGGCGGGCTCACTCATTAGCGAAAAGGAGAATAAACTGATCTTTTGGCTCATGTTTTTCGGATGCCTTATAGGCTTTGGCCTATCAGTGCTGTGGCTTAAACTTTCCATGCCCGTATTTGCACTTATCATATTGGCTTCACTGGCGCAGACGTATGGCGCAGTTATGCTCTTCCGCATTGTGAGGCGCAGCTGGACACACCTCATCCTGAAATGGTCTGCAGTGCAGCGTTTTGTGCTGATCTTTGCAGGATTCGCCTTCGCGGTTAAAATCCTGCTTCAGCTGGCTTCTAATGTACCGGCAATAAGCCAGTTTGCTTTCGGTTTCAGGAATGTCGTTATTGCCTATCTTCATCTGGTACTGCTCATGTGTATCGCCACTTACCTGCTCAGCCAGGTACTGGCCACTAATTATTTCAACATTTCTAAAAGTCTGATCAGAGGCCTGAAACTGTTCCTGGCAGGCATTTTCCTTAACGAACTGATGCTGGGAATGATGGGTGTGTTTTCAATAAAGTATATAGCAGTGCCCTACGCCAACCATTTTCTGCTGGCCTTTTCTGTGCTGATATTTGTTGCACTTTTCATTATTTTCCTGTCAATGAAAAAAAGACAGGAAGCTTAGCAATTCCTTGTAATGATAAAGCAGCTTTCAGAAATATGAAAGCTGCCACAACATTAAATATACACTATGAAAAATCTATTCAGGCAGTAAAACCTCATCCACGGCATATACAATACCGTTGGAGGCCGGCACCGCCCCCACAATGCGCGCTTTGCCGTTAATCACCGGTTTACCGTCCACCATTGTTATTTTTATGCTTTTTCCGTTCACCATTCCCAGGGTTTGTCCGTCACTCATATATTCTTCTTTAATTACACCCACGTAGGTATGATAGCCCAATACATCCGAAAGGTCATCTGCCTGCTCCGGTTTCAGCAGCCCTTCCACCGTTCCGGCGGGCAGTTTATCAAAAGCCGAGTTTAATGGCGCAAAAACAGTGAAGGGTCCTGCGTTACTCAGAGAAGTTGTAAGACCTGCAGCCTTTACGGCTGTAACCAGCGTGGACAAGTCGGGATTTCCGGCAGCCAACTGGACAATATTCGGACTGGAAACATCATCCTTTACGGCGTCCTGCCCGGCGCCAGTGATTTCACTGCCGGAAATTTCAGTTTTCGTTGCTGCGGACTCATTTTTTACGCAGGAAATCACTGCAAATGCGAGCAACCCTAATGCAATACTTTTTATCATCACCTTAAATTTTACATAAATTTACGGTGAATTCTCTTGCTGTTCACATGACCGGAGTCATAATCATCCTGCTGAGCACGTGATCTTTATCATGCTTTCACCTCATCGACTAGAGGTCTTTCCTGTTGAACTTTATGAGTGATAATACAAAAGGTATTGTGGCCCAGATCAGGAGAACAAGCATTGAAATGCCCATACCGCCTCCGGAGCCGAAAACCTGCTGGAAAACCGCACCGGAATATCCCAGCATGGCTGAAATATTAAGCTGAAGTAGAACGAAAATACGTGATAATCCTACAGGATTAAGTCCGGCCAGTGTGGCCATGATGCCCTCAATAGGATAATCGGCAAACTGAAACATCATAATCAGCAGGATACCGTCGTAAATAATGCTGAAAAACATCCATATAAAGATGGATATTCCGATACCCTTGGCACGGTCCCGACTGCCAATTGCTGCCAGCATGGCAAACGAGGTGAAGATCACAGAAAGTAATATTCCTATGAGAATTAATGAAAAGCCGGTCTGTATGCTGGAGTACAGCAGGATCGGAATCCCACAGCCCAGCAGGAAGGCCAGCACCAGCGCAGTGGAAAGGCCCAGAAAGATGTTGGACCAAACCTTCACCCGCGAAACGGGCTGACTGAGGAGCAGTTCGATAAACTGACTGCTGTTGTACACATAAATTGTTGAAAAAATAATGCTTACAAGGGGTACAACCAGAAGTACCACGTTCAGCAGGCTTAGAGTAGCTTTTGTGTAGTTGTTTTCCAATCCCAGCACAGACCAGGAAATAATGAAAAGCAGGACCGTGTAAAAGATAACGGTTTTGTTCTTTAGGATATCAAAAAGGATGAAGCGTGCGATCTTGTTCATTTTTTCATTTCTTTTAGGATGCTGATGATGGACTCTGATATCCGTTCCGATTTATGCTCAGTCATCAGATCTTCCACGGACTGCTGTACAATTACCCTACCCTCATTCATAAATACAATTTCGCTCACGATATCATCCAGTTCACTAAGCAGGTGGGAAGTGATAATGATGAGTTTACCCCTCTTCCTTTCTTTGATGATCTTGTTTTTGAGAATCTCAGAAGCCAGAGGGTCCAGTCCCGCAGTAGGCTCGTCCAGGATGATGATTTTAGGATCGAACATAAACGCCAGCACAGCACTCACTTTCTGGGTGGTCCCTCCGGAGAGGTTTCCCATCTTCTTGTCAGATATTTTGCTGAGCTCGAAGGCTTCCAGAAGTTCTGTGTCCAACTCTGATTCCTGAATAGTCCTGGTATCACGGATCATACTGATGGTCTGGTTGATGGTCATGTTCTCCGGATACCTTCCGATCTGCGGCATATAGCCAATGTCTTTTCTGTATCGAAAGTCTTCCTTCACACTTTTACCCCCAACCATTATGTCACCGGTTTCAATAACATTAAGTCCCAGGATGCATTTTATAAGGGTAGTTTTCCCGCAGCCGTTAGGCCCAATAAGCGCAATTGATTTACCGTTGGTAAATGATAAATTCAGGTTTTCGAGTGCGGTAAATCTGTTGAATTTTTTAGTGAGGTTTTGTATCTCTATCATATCTTTCAGTTAAATCCAAAAGGAACAGCTGCATCAGTTTTGCACTTTTCTCATCAAAGGCTGCTCATCCACAAAATTTTCCGGAGTCAGGCTGGGAATCACCTTTTCGGTCCTGTCCAGCAAATCCACAAAAAAGGTTTTGAACAGCAGCATGATGGAAGGGTTATTTTCCACCAGAACCGAGTAGAGGCTCAGCGGATGAAAGGGGACATCCCCGATTTTATCTTTGTCCAAATCATAACCTTCATATTTGTCCCAGTAATTGCGGCGGAAGTCGTTCATCGTCATGGATCCGCTGGTACTTACATCAAAAGTGTTGTTGATGAAGTTATTATTGACCACACGGTTTTCCATACAGTTGGAGTTGATTTTCATGCCCCAGCCATTGTCCTCAAAGGTATTTCGGAACAGGTCAATTTTGGTGGCACCGTCCAGGAAGATGGCCGTCGTATTATTCTGGAAGCGGTTGCTTTTGATTTTGCTGAAACTAATGTCCTTCAGCAGCAAACCGTAGTTGGAATCGCCCCAGTTGTTGATAAACTTATTGCCCACCATCCCAACATTATTGCTGTACATCACGGCTACGCCGGCATTATTCTTATCAAAGGTATTTCCTACATACACGCAGTCATTGGACGACATGAAGTGGAGGCCATACCTTAAATTCCGAACCGAATTGTTGCGGTAAATGTAAGAGTCAATTACTTTTTCCAGGTAAATACCGTCCTTATGACCCTGAATATAATTGTTTTTAATCCATATTTCTTCACTCACCCACGCATGAATCCCATCGCCGCTGCGTTCCTCCGAACTGGCACGTGCAGACGTTATCCGGTTGTTCCGGATCAGACATCTGTAACCACGCTGGATATAAATTCCGAAATAATTATTTTCGAAAATATTGTCCTCGATGGTGGAGTACTGACTGTCGTAAAGCCGCACGGCGCCTATGTTCTTGATTTCGTCTTCACCCGAGTTGATGATTTTGAAACCTTTCAGCAAAATATGATTTGCCCGGAAGGACAAGATTTCATACTTCATCTCTCCGTCCAGAACAGGCCGCCCATGGCCGATGAGCGATAGCGGATGCGTGATGCTGATATTTCCCTCGCGGTAGGTTCCCGGGCCCACCAAAATACTGTCCCCGCTTGCGGAAGCGGCCACAGCCTTCCTGATAGTAGGATACCGCTCACCTTTCCCCACCCGCAGGGTTTTTGAAAAGATAAATACAGGTAGAAGAAGAAATATCAGCCTAAGCATGTACGGATTATTTAGTTAAACTTGCACCAGTGGCTGCCGCTGCCTTTTGAGCTGCCGCTTTATCACGAAAAGCCTGAGTATTACCGCCCATCGGGGATTTTATGCTGCCGCCTTTAACAAAAGTAGCTCGTGATTTTTCCAGGAACTCTCCGCTGGGAAAATCCACCACATAGGTTTTTGCATTCGTGGCTTTATCCGGATTCGAACTTTCATACATGGTCATGCAGCTCAGGTCATCAAATTTATAGGCACGCCCCTTATCAGTAATCAACTGGGCAGCGTACTTCACGTCGGTGATCGTCATCCGGCAGTTATCGCACTGGTCTTTTCCCACAGCAATATCTTTGGGACCACTTTTTTGGCAGGACATGATAGCCAGCACTGAGGCTGCAATAAATAGTGTTTTGCTGAATTTCATTTTTTTTATTTTTTAGGTTAAACTGAACAAAAAAGATCAGGTTGTTGGGGTCTTCCGGTACTCTACCCAGGCTAAGATAGCCAAAATTAGAGCAACGCCAAACATAATTCCGCCGCCAACGTTCGGGTAAGAATAGGCGCCGAAGTTCAGAAGTTGCTTATAGCCGAGCAAAGGAGGCTGATAAGACATTCCGGGTACAACGATGGGCGCCGTGGGGTCCAGATCATGTCCGTAATCGTATTCCCAAAGCCAGAAATCTACCATAAAAGCCACGCCAAAGATGAGGAAGAGGACCAGGGCGATATAAAGCCATAATTTACGGTTTAGAAAAGCGGCCACAAAACAAAGCAGGGCAAAGAATCCCAGCGCATAGGGCAATACCTTAAATTCCCAGAAATCCTCCGGCTGGATTGTTTTCATACCGATATAATGGTTCAGACCGTTTATGATCTCGTATTCACCGGTAATTTTGTTGGGCCAGAGATACATGGCCAGACCTTCGGGATATTGTGGAGCTGTAAGATAAATAGACCACAGCGGCACGAAGAGAGAGACGATTAGTGCGCAGCCGCAAAAGACCAAAGCAATCCTCGTTATCTTTTTCAATGAATTATTTTTCATTTCAGGTAAATTAAAAAGGGCAGAAACCTCTGCCCTCTTATTTAACATTATTTGGTTTCTCCGGCTTTCACGGGGCTTTGTGCATTGTCTTTCTTGTTGTTCAGGGAATAGATGAGCGGTGTATTGCTTCCGGCCGGCGATACCCGGACATAGCCCTGCATTTCCTGGTGCAGCGCGCTGCAGAAGTCGGTACAGTACATTGGGTACATGCCTGGCTTCTTAGGCGTCCATTTTAGGGTACAGGTCTCACCCGGCATAATAAGAAGCTCGGCGTTCTCGGCACCCTTGATGGCAAAACCGTGCGGGATGTCCCAGTCCTGCTCCAGATTGGTGACGTGGAAGTAAACTTCATCTCCTACTCTTACACCTTCAATATTGTCCGGGGCAAAGTGAGAACGGATGGAAGTCATATAAACATGGATTTTATTACCTTCCCTTACCACTTTACTTTCGGCCTCGCCTTTTGTGGCGTAAGGGTGTTTGTTGTCTTCAATCCTGAAGAATTTCACCTGATCCTTAAGCATATCTCCCGGCAGGGCCTGTGCATAATGCGGCTCTCCAAATGTTGGGTAGTCCAGCAGCAGTTTCATTTTGTCGCCACTGATGTCATACAACTGTGCTGACTGTGCCAGTTCCGGACCCGTAGGCAGGTAGCGGTCCTTCGTGATCTTGTTGTAAGCCACCAGGTACTTTCCGAAAGGTTTGGCCGAGTCTCCGCCAGGGATCATCAGGTGACCCACGGAATAGAAAGTAGGCTGTCTGTCCAGTACCTTAAGGTCCTTGATATTCCATTTCACAACTTCAGACGATACAAACATGGATGTGTAGGCGTTTCCTTTTCCGTCAAATTCGGTATGCAGTGGTCCCAAACCAGGTTTCTGAACTTCACCGTGCAGCGCAGCTTCGTACTTAATGACTTTTACACCGTCAAACTCACCTGCGAAGTTCTTATCTGCAATAGCTTTAATCATCTTGTCAAAACTAAATACTGGTATAAGTGCGGCCAGTTTACCGGAACCTACAATATATTCACCGGTAGGATCTACATCACAGCCATGGGGCGATTTCGGGCAGGGAATCATGAACATGGCGTCCTTCATATCCTCCACCGACAGTACAATTACTTCCTTCTTCATCGTAGAAGTGGCAGTGTGGGTACTTTCATCAAATTTATTGTGGGCATAATCGGTCATCACTTTCCGACCTTTGCCTGCTTTCACCAATTCGGCGGCCTTTTTCCAGTTCACCGCCATAATGAAATCCTTGTCATTCTGCGATGCGTTAACCTCCAGAAGCGTATTGGCTTTTTCAGAGTTATAACAGGAGAAGAAGAACCAGTCGCCGGACTTTTTCTTGCCGGCATGCGAAAGGTCAAAATTGATACCCGGCGCTTCAATCTGGAAAGAAAGGTCCATTTCACCACTTTGCTTGTCGATTCCTATAAAGGAAAGCACACCTTTAAAATTGGATTTGAACGATTCAATAGGAACATCACCGCTCTGATCGTCCATTGGCACGGCGAAACGGGTTCCTGCCACCACATATTCAGTATTCTCCGTAAGGAATGGTGAGGAGTGATTACCGGCGGAATTGGGGATCTCCAGGATTTCTACGGTTTTGAATGTTTTGAGGTCCAGCCTTGCTACACGCGGTGTGTTATTGGCGTTAGCAAAAAGCCAGCGGCCGTCCACTTCGCCATTGGTTTGCGACAGCGACAAATGGTGCTGGTCGTCCCAGGGAATAAATCCATGTGAGGTCTCCAGCATGGGTTTGGTTTCTTCACTGTAACCATAACCGTTTTCAGGGTTTTGAGAAAAAACGGGCAGCACTTTCAGCAGTCTTCCGCTGGGCAGACCGTATACATTTACCTGTCCGTTGAATCCACCGCTTACAAAGTTGTAAAACTCATCATATTTGCCTGGTGCCACATACACTCTCTCGGCAGCATCGCCTGTTACAGCGGTTTCTGTTCCTTTGGGTTTACATCCTGAAAGCAGAAGTAAAGCCATTACGGATCCGAGTCCAAAAAATTTAAGACTTTTCATTATTGATAGTTGAGGGGGTTTCCTTATGAATTATTTGGCGCCGTCAATTTCGCGCATATACTCCAGAATCTGGCGGGCTTCCGTATCGTTTAAGCCCTGGTTCGGCATCCTTACCAGACAAAGTTCCAGTTGCTTCTGAAGTTCCGGGTCCACATCGATCATCGGATCCGGATTAGAGATGAAGTTCATGATCCATTCCGGAGTCTGTCTTTGGGTAACCCCTTTCCAGCCGGGGCCTACCAGTTTCTCCTCTGTGGGTTTATGACATGACGTACACTTCACCTCGGCAAGTTTACGGCCTTCTGCGGCCATAGCCGGGTCAAAAGTACTTACATCTACATTCTCATGTTTACCAATCCCTCTTTTGGGATCATAAGCGTTGGTGCCTGAATTTTCTGCGGTAGCAGTTGTTTCGGTAGAGGCTGTAGGTACTGAATCGGTTTTCTTGTCGCCACCGCAGGATACCAGTCCGAGGGCCAGAAACGCAGCAGCAATTGAGTGAATAGTTTTCATATTTGAATTATTTATACCCAAATGTAGCCACATCTGCCCGATTAAGAATATGATTACAGTCATATACTTTGTATGACATTTATCTCCAAATTTGACCTCATAAAACAGGAGTTATTAAATAAATTTGATAAAAAATATACATAATGAAAAAGTATGTCACAATAATTGCAGCGCTCGCAATAACAGCCTGCAGTAAACAACCGGTTAATACTGATGCAGAAAGTAATGTAATGCTGGAAGAACCGGTGGTGAAGACTGTTGATTCCGCCGCCGCAGGTAAACACCCCGGACTGGCCCTTATTGAAGGTGCGGACTGCCTGACGTGTCACAAAGAAGACGCACGTCTTGTAGGTCCCTCCTATCAGGAAGTTGCCGATAAATACACTGAAGGTGATCTTGAAATGCTGGCCACCAAGATTATTGAGGGTGGAAAAGGCAACTGGGGCGAAATTCCGATGACTCCGCATGCCGGCATGAGCCGTGAGAATGCAAAGAAAATGGTGGAATACATTATGACACTCAAAAAATAATCCGCTCCGTATATATTAAACAAAAAATAATATGAAGAACTGCTTCCTCGTCCTAACCCTGGCGACCTCCCTTTTCACTGCCTGCTCAAATCCTGGAAACAATAAAACAGAGAATGCCGAAAGTTCACTCGAGCAGGAAGCCCAGCTCCTTAAATGTGAAGATGGAAGTACGCTTACAGCCATTTATTTTGCCGAAGGAGACATGGTGGCTGTGAAAATTAAAAGGGATCAGGAAAAAGAAGAAAAACTTTCCGCACGTGGGACCAATCCGAATGGTGATCCTTTTTTTGGCAATAGCACTTATACCTGGGAACTGCTGGAAGACGGCAAGGCAGGACGGCTGACGCATAAAGATGGTTCGGACTGCATTTACAGATAATAACCGCATTACTGTTACTATTGTTAAAAGCACTGCCCCCGGGAAGTGCTTTTTGTTTTTTTTGCTAAGCAGTTCCGAAAAAAAATTGTTGTTTGGCAAAACTGCCGCTGCCAATGTCAATTTGTCACAATTTTTTTCTTGGTACAGATTTAGAGAAATTGACCTCAAATTGTAAAAAATAAAAATAGATACTATGAGTAAAATAATCGGAATCGATTTGGGTACTACCAACTCCTGCGTTGCAGTAATGGAAGGTAAGGATGCAGTGGTTATCCCTAATGCTGAAGGTAAAAGAACCACCCCTTCTATCGTGGCTTTTACTGAGGACGGCGAAAGAAAAGTGGGAGATCCCGCTAAAAGACAGGCTGTAACCAACCCGGAGAAAACGGTATATTCCATCAAGAGATTTATTGGAACACATTTCAAGGACGATGCCAGCGAAATCAGCAGAGTACCATATAAAGTGGTATCCGGACCTAACGACACTGTAAAAGTAAAGATAGACGACAGAGAATATACACCACAGGAAATTTCAGCAATGATTCTTCAGAAAATGAAGAAAACTGCAGAAGATTATCTGGGTCAGGAAGTTACCCGTGCGGTAATTACCGTTCCTGCTTACTTTAACGATGCCCAGAGACAGGCTACCAAGGAGGCTGGCGAAATCGCAGGTCTGACTGTTGAAAGAATCATCAACGAGCCAACTGCCGCTGCACTTGCCTACGGTATGGACAAGTCTCACAAAGACCAGAAAATCGCAGTATACGATTTAGGTGGCGGTACTTTTGACGTTTCCATCCTTGACCTTGGAGACGGTGTATTCGAAGTACTTTCTACAAACGGAGATACTCACCTGGGTGGTGATGATTTCGATGATGTGATCATCAACTGGATGGCCGACGAGTTTAAGGCGGAAGAAGGTGTAGACCTTAAGTCTGACGCAATTGCTTTGCAGAGACTTAAAGAAGCTGCTGAGAAAGCGAAGATCGAACTTTCCTCTTCCACACAGACAGAAATCAACCTTCCATACATCACTGCTACGGCTACAGGTCCTAAGCACATGGTAAAGACACTGACCAAAGCTAAATTTGAACAACTTTCCGCTGACCTTGTAAGACGTTCTATGGAGCCATGTAAAAAGGCCCTTTCTGACGCGGGACTTTCCATCTCGGACATCGACGAGGTAATCCTGGTAGGTGGTTCTACAAGAATCCCTATCATTCAGGAAGAAGTTGAGAAATTCTTCGGCAAGAAGCCGTCTAAAGGAGTAAACCCGGATGAAGTTGTGGCTATTGGAGCAGCTATCCAGGGTGGTGTACTTACAGGTGATGTAAAAGATGTACTTCTTCTGGATGTAACTCCACTTTCCTTAGGTATTGAAACTATGGGTTCTGTGTTTACAAAGCTTATTGAAGCCAACACAACTATTCCTACCAAAAAATCTGAGACTTTCTCCACGGCGAGTGATAACCAGCCTGCAGTATCCATCAGAGTGGGTCAGGGTGAAAGACCGATGTTCAACGATAACAAGGAAATCGGAAGATTTGACCTTACAGACATTCCACCGGCACCAAGAGGTGTTCCTCAGATTGAAGTAACGTTTGATATTGATGCCAACGGTATCCTGCACGTTTCTGCGAAAGATAAAGGAACCGGTAAAGAGCAGTCCATCAAGATTCAGGCAAGTTCAGGTCTTTCCGAGGAGGAAATCGCCAGAATGAAGCGTGAAGCTGAAGAAAATGCTTCCTCTGACGCGAAGAAAAAAGAAGAGGTGGAAGTGCTGAACAAAGCCGACGGACTTATTTTCCAGACCGAGAAGCAACTGAAGGAATTTGGTGACAAGCTATCTGCTGACAAAAAAGCAGCTGTGGAATCTGCGGCAGCGGAACTGAAAACAGCCTTTGACGCTAAAGACATGGAAAGCATCAAAACAAAAACAGAAGCTTTGGATGCTGCCTGGATGGCCGCTTCAGAGGAAATGTATGCTGCGGGACAGCAGGGACAGCCGGGAGCCGAGCAGGCGCAGGGTAACCCAGCAGGAAACGCAGGTGCTGATGATGTTCAGGATGCTGATTTTGAGGAGGTGAAGTAATTACTTCCAGTCCTAATATAACGATCCCCGGGCTTTCGCCCGGGGATTGTTTTTTTTATTGACAAAAAATCAGATGTTGTTTAAGCGTACATCGTCTCAATCTTGTCCGTAAGTGCATTCATAAAATTCTGAAGCGGCTTTTCGACCATCATCTTGATAAACGGATTGAACTTGCCTTCAAAAAACATTTGTACCTCCGTTTGTGTATCGGAAACAGCATTCATTTTAGTAGTAAGTTCAAAATCCATACTGGAACTTGCCGACCGCAAAACCGCCTTTTGTTCACTCACCTCACCCAATTTAAGCGCGATTTCGGGCATGCCTTTCAGCGAGAATTTAAACCCGTCTGCAATGGCATCAAATTTCTGAAGGCCCTCCGGCATCAACTGCTTATAATTCTCAGGATCCTTAAGCAAATCAACGATTTCCGACACCGGTTTATTAAGTAATATTTTTCGTCCTTCTAAATTCATTTTTCTATTTTTGTAAGATTAAAGTCTTACAAATGTATAAAGTTTTTGTTAACGAAAAAAAATTAACAATAAGTAAATATCCCGAGGATATTGAAAAAAACCTGCGTTACGAGGGCTTTGCAACTTTGGAAATCGCCGTTGACCTCCTGCAGAATACTTCCTGCCCCGAAATAAATGTCTACGGAGAAAATATAGAGGAACTTTGGGAAGATTTTACGCACATGTTTCATGTAATTGAGGCAGCCGGCGGAATCGTGACCAATGCCAACAAAGAGATCCTGTTCATTAAAAGACTCAGCAAATGGGACCTGCCAAAAGGTAAACTGGAAAAAGGTGAATCCCTGGAGCAGGCTGCACTGCGTGAAGTGGAAGAAGAGACCGGTTTAAGTGAACTGATACTCGAATCCTTCATCAACAACACCTTCCACATCTATACCGAGAGAAATGGTGACCGTGTACTGAAGACTACTTATTGGTTCAAGATGAGTTATGTAGGTACCGGAAATGCAAAACCCCAGCTGGAAGAAGGTATTACTGCTGTCGACTGGAAAAGCGACCACCGGATAAGACAGGAAGTTTTCCCTGCCACCTTCCACAATATTAGGATGATCCTGAACGAAGTTTGGGAGAAAAATCTCTAAAGAACATCAAGCACCTTTTCCAGACCAATTCCTCTGGAGGCCTTTAACAGAATATTTTTCGATGTAACCGGATTGTCTTTCAGATAATCGGTAAGTTCTGCTGTTGTTCGAAATGACAGAGGCGATTTGGCAACCGCTTCAAACTGCTCTCCCACTGTAATGATTTGGTCGAATTCCATTTGTAAGGCCATATTGAGTATTGAGGTATGCTCAGCCAGACTCTCAGCACCAAGTTCACGCATATCGCCGATGATAATTGTTTTTGAGCCTTCAAACGATTTGAAATTCTGCAGTGAACCCGCCATTGAGCTTGGATTGGCATTGTAAGTATCGAGCACCATGGTTCGGCCGTCTTTTGCCATCACCTGCGAGCGCATGTTGGTGGGTTCATAATCTTCGATTGCCGATTTTATTCTTTTCGCCGGAACGCCAAAATGAAGTCCTAACGTCACGGCTGCACTAAGGTTGCTGAAATTAAAAATTCCGGTGAGCTGGCTCATTATTTTGGTATCTCCGAAACAGAGACCCACAAAATTGCCTTTACACAAAGGTGTGAATATATAATCGGCATTATCTGTACCGAAGCTAAGCGCGGGCTGGTAGGCCTGGGTCTTTTCAACCTGCAAAGGATCATCGGCATTAACGATCACCGTTTTACCATTTGCTTTCAGATAATTATACAACTCAGATTTACCGGCAATAACACCTTCAAATCCCCCAAAACCCTCCAGATGCGCTTTTCCGAAGTTGGTGATATATCCATAATCCGGCTGAGCAATGGAGCAGAGTAATTCGATCTCTTTCTGATGATTGGCACCCATTTCTACGACCGCGATCTCATGCTCCGGTTTTACGGACATCAGCGTCAGAGGAACGCCAATATGGTTATTAAGATTACCGAAAGTATACAGCACACGGAACTTGCCGGAAAGTGCAGTTGCCATAAGTTCCTTCGTGGTTGTCTTTCCGTTGCTTCCCGTTAGTGCAATCACAGGAATGGTGAGTTTCTTTCTGTGCATGCGTGCCAGGTCCTGCATAAACTGAAGAGTATTGGGAACATAGAAGATATTCCGCGAAGAATCATCAAAATCCTTATTTTCTACGATCACAGCAAGCGCACCGTTGTCGATAGCTTCTGAAGCTTTCACGGCTGCATCAAAATTCTCACCGGAGAATGCAAAAAAAATATCACCAGCCCCTACGGTTCTGGAGTCAATGGATACCTTGTTACACTGCTGGAGCCGGGGATAGAAAAGTTCGGGATTCATGGGGTCAAAAATAAATAAATCCTTCCGTATGAGGGAAGGATTTATTATTATTTATTTCAACTAATGTTATCTTCTTGATCTGTTGTTCTGTGCTCCACGAGCATCCTGTGCTACACGGAATCCGATCCATCCATAACCGCCGCTCTGGCTCTTGAATCTTCTCTGTCCCGGATCCAGCCAGTAAGCTGTATCCTGCCATGAACCACCTTTTACAACTCTGATTTCGTTGGTGATGGCTGAAGTTCTGGATGCGTTGTCCTTTTGTACTACAACTCTTCCGCTACCGTCCACGAAGAAATTCTTACGCGGTGCATTATACATGTTGAAATTTGCATTTGCTGCACTGTCTTCATCACCGGCTCTGAAGTTCAGTGAAGACTGTCTGTCGCCATCCCTGAAATTACTGTAGTCTGCGATGGTTTCTCTCTGGTATTGACCCGGAAGGTTTTTATAGAGAAGTCTGCCGTCAGCAAGCGTGTCATACTGTATACTTCCGTCGTCTACACGTGCATAGGTTCCGTCACCATTTCTAAGGATTCTTTGTGGCGCATTACCTCTGTAGTAATTGAAGTCGTTATAATCGGAATCGATAATCGGACGATACACATCGGCAGTCCATTCGGCTACGTTACCAAACATACCGTAAAGTCCAAGGTCATTAGCCGGATATTTCTTAACATCAGCAGTCCTTGCAGAAC
>JAEWIR010000047.1 GCA_023386965.1 Bacteroidota bacterium | reverse complement strand
TAAAGATATTATTTTACTATTCCGAATATCCTTAGGGCTAAGAACTGCATAAATATGTAAAATACATGGGCTTTAGTGCATTTATATAAAAGTGGAATATCTTGACAGACTATTATTTTTTAGTTTTATAATCAAAAAGCGCCCGGAAAGATCCGCGCGCTGTAAACTGTATTTCTTACGGTTTATGGGTAAGGTGCTATTTCTACTTCCAAACCTTCTATTTCCTCACTGATATGGATCTGGCAACCCAATCGCGAGTTGTCCTGCACATGGAAGGCTTCGCCCAGCATGGCATCTTCTTCATCACCCATTTCAGGAAGCTTGTCCGCGTTATTCAGTACGTATACCTGACAGGAGGCGCACATCGCCATGCCCCCACACACACCTATGGTGCCTTCCTCAGCAAGTTCATAAGCCCTTATAACCTCCATCAGGTTCATGGACATATCGGTTGGTGCCGCAATCTCGTGCGTGATTCCCTCGCGGTCAGTAATTTTTATGTTGATATCAGACATACCGGTATTCGCAGTTACTTATCGTAAAACTTAATCTATTTTCTTCACCACCGCCTTCTCTGCTTCCTTACGGCTGCCGTCGAAACCGTCTACACCACTAACCGTTGTGTATTTGAGGACGAATTTCTTACCCGGATTCATACGGTTATAAACACTTTGACACATCAGAGTGGCTTCGTGGAAACCACAAAGGATGAGTTTAAGTTTACCGGGATAGGTATTGATGTCCCCTACTGCATAAACCCCTTCGATATTGGTCTGATAATCCAGCGCGTTATTAACTTTTATAGCATTTTTCTCAATCTCCAGCCCCCAGTTGGCCAGGTCGCCCAGCTTAGGCGTAAGTCCGAAAAGAGGAATAAAGAAATCGGTTTCTATTTCACGTGTTTCGCCGCCCGCCTCAAAAGTAATGGACTGTAAGTGGGTATCTCCGTGTAATGCGGTCACTTCGGCCGGAGTAATCAGTTTCAGTTTGCCGGCATCTTTCAGAGCCTGTACTTTCTCTACAGAATCCAGGGCGCCACGGAATTCATTACGTCTGTGAATCAGCGTTACTTCACTTGCGACGTTGCTCAGGAAAATACTCCAGTCCAGCGCGGAATCGCCCCCACCGGCAATAACTACCTTCTTATTGCGGAAATGTTCAGGCTCTTTAACGAAATATTCCACACCGTTTTCTTCAAATTTGGCCAGATTTTCCAGATGTTCAGGCTTACGGGGCGAAAAGGTGCCCAAACCTCCGGCAATTGCCACAGCTCTCGCACGGTGCACGGTGCCTTTATTGGTTACCACTTCAAACCAGTCATCATCAATTTTGGTGAGTGTTTCGGCCGTCTCAGCGAGTGTAAAACCCGGCTGGAACTGCTTGATCTGTTCCATCAGGTTATCTACCAGTTCGCCGGCATTGATGGTGGGATAACCGGGTATATCAAATATTGGTTTCTTTGGATACAACTCCTGTAGCTGACCGCCGGCCTGTGGCAGTGCATCAATAATGTGGCACTTTATCTTTAGCAAACCAGCTTCGAACACCGCAAAAAGTCCTGTAGGTCCGGCTCCGATAATCAGCAAATCAGTTGTAATCATTGATTGAATCTTTTTATTTTTTTGAAGTAAAACTTTGCAAAAATACTAAAAAATTTATGAAGCTCCGGTGAAGCGCTGCCATATTAAGACCCTGATTTAGCTGACAAAAGTCAATCACAAAGCACTTATCTTTGTGGCAAAGATTTTGTAAAAACTTACGTATGAAAAAATTACTCAGCGTTCTTGCTGCCTTAATGTTCCTCTATATTTTCCCACAAAAACTTGACAATATAAATTCCGGTGAAATGCTGACCTACCGTATTCATTACGGTTTGCTTACAGCCGGAAATGCTACGCTTACCACACAGAAAACGACATACCGGGGGCAGCCGCATATGTATGTGAAAGGTGTAGGACGTACCACTGGTGCGGTAAGAGCAGTGTTTAAAGTAGAAGACCTTTACGAAAGCTACATTAACTACAATACAGGCTTGCCAAGTTTTTACGTAAGGAATGTAAAAGAGGGCGGTTACAGCCAGCATCTGCAAACCACTTTCAACCATGCCAATCAAACGTTGGTACTGACTGATAAAAAGACACCTGCCAATGGCTCCAGAACAATAAAATCCGTTGCCGGAGTTCAGGACATGCTGTCCGCGTTTTATCATCTGCGGACTTTGGACCCTTCAGAATTGCGCGTGGGTACGGTAAAGAATATGAATATCTGGATTGATGATGAGATGTTCCCATTTCAAATTCGTGTAACCGGAACGGAATTTATCAACACAAAATATGGCCGGATCAACTGTTTAAAAATCGTTCCGCTGGTAAAAAGCGGGCGCGTATTCAAAGCTAAGGAGGGGGTCACACTTTGGGTGAGCAATGATGCCAACCATATCCCGATTTCTATAAAAGCTGAACTCGCCGTAGGATCACTGAAAGCTGACCTGGACGGTTACCGGAACGTAAAATATCCGATGAAATTCATTAAATAAAAAAAGTGGCTTTACGGCCTTTTTCTGTTTATATTGATCTGAACTGATCCAGCATACGTTTGTCATTCTCGAAGAATAGACGGATATCGCCAATCTGATAAAGCAGCATGACAATCCTTTCTATACCCATACCGAAAGCATAACCAGAATATTTTTCAGGGTCTATATTCACATTGGACAGTACGGCAGGATCTACCATCCCGCAACCCATAATTTCCAGCCAGCCGGTACCTTTAGTAATACGGTAGTCGGTTTCACTGTTCAGACCCCAATACACATCAACCTCCGCACTTGGTTCCGTAAACGGAAAATAGGACGGTCTCATACGGATTTTTGATTTTCCGAAAAGTTCTGTAGTAAAATACTGAATGGTCTGTTTCATATCGGCAAAACTTACGTTTTCGTCGATGTACAAACCTTCAACCTGATGAAAAATACAGTGTGATCGTGCAGAAACAGCTTCATTACGGAACACGCGTCCCGGTGCAAGTATCCTGATGGGAGGTTCATTATTCTCCATATGGCGGATCTGCACAGAAGAGGTATGCGTACGCAACAGCACATCCGGATTCTGCTCAATAAAAAAGGTATCCTGCATATCCCTGGCAGGGTGATACTCGGGCATATTAAGTGCTGAGAAATTGTGCCAGTCGTCTTCAATCTCGGGTCCCTCGGCAACGGCGAAGCCTATGGAACGAAAGATGTCATTGATCCTGTTCTTTACAATACTGATGGGGTGTCTTGTACCCATTTCGAACGGATATCCGGGACGGGTAAGATCTTCCTTTTCAGAAGCAGTAACTGCCTCCCCCTCATTTTTCAGGGCTTCCAGTTTTGCAGCCACAGCTTGCTTGAGCGCATTTATCCGCTGGCCGTACTCCTTCTTACGGTCATTGGGTACTTCCTTAAACTTCTCGAACAGATCGTTCAGGATTCCCTTCTTACCGTTAAAGCGAAGCCGGAACTGTTCCGTTTCTTCCTTTCCGGATGAGGTGAATGAGTTTACCTCGTGCAGCAGCTGGTCAATGTCATCAAACATTTTCGTCATTTTTCTTAGTGGCGCAAATTTACAACATTCAGGACAAAGTAAAAAAGCAGGGCACGATTATCGCGCCCTGCCTGTAAACAATGATGAAGTTCTTATTTCTGTTCCATCGCCTTGATGCGGATCTGAACATTTACTTCATTCTTAATAAGACCGTTCTGTACCGGCACCTGAAACTTTACACCGAAATCTTCGCGCATGATGTCTGTAGGTTCCGTGGCAATTGAAACTTCGCCCTGGTTCACAGCTACATTCGCGTTGAATTTCACCGGTTTGGTAATACCTTTAATGGTTAGGTTACCTTCGAGCAAGGTGTTATAATCGCCTTCGGACAGGGGGGACACTTTTGTAATCTCGTATGAAGCTGTGGGAAACTTCTCCACCTCAAAAAAATCGCCGGACTTCAGATGGCCCTCCAGTTTAGCCTTCTGTTCAGCATCACTTTTAAGATCCACATTTTCCAACGTAGTCATGTCGGCCACAAATTTCCCGCTTTCCAGCTGTCCATCCTTAACTGTTACATCGCCAGTTTCAAACTTGATCGTGCCGAAATGACTCGTATTTTCAGATTTGAGAACCTTGAAGCCCTTCCATTCAATACGGCTGTTCATGGTATCAATTACATACACCTGCCCGTCCCGGGTGGTGGCCACTTCAGAGGTTTCGCTGGTAACAGGTTTATCCTTACCGCAGGAAACTGCTGCTGTACCCAGTATCAGGGCTGCGAAAAGAGGAGATAGAAACTTGGAAGTCATATATTAATCTTTTATTAGTTACATTTACGCTAAACTAAGAAAATAAAAATTAACCGCGAAAAAACATAATTTTGCCGTCATGCTGCTGCAAGTCAAAAATCTCCATTTTTCCCATACTCCTAACCGAAAACTGTTCAACAATCTGAACCTCAACATAGACCAGGGCCAGATCATTGCACTGGCGGGTGAAAGCGGCTGCGGAAAATCCACACTCCTGAATTTAATCTATGGTTTACTGGTTTGGGAGGAAGGGCAAATTATTTTCAACGGAGTAAGCCTGATGGGTCCAAAAGGAAACCTGGTGCCGGGCGAAAAAGACATGAAGTTCGTTGCGCAAACCTACGACCTGATGCCCTACTCCACGGTGTCTGAGAATGTGGGCAAGTTCATATCCAATATTAATTTAGGCGAGAAAAAAGCCAGGGTCCAGGAACTACTCCGGGTAGTGGGTATGGAAGATTTCGCTGATGTAAAACCCCAATTCCTGAGCGGTGGTCAGCAACAGCGGGTGGCTATTGCCAGGGCACTTTCGGTACTTCCAAAACTCCTTTTGCTGGATGAACCGTTCAGCAACCTGGATTTTTCCCGTAAGATTGAATTAAGGGAGCGGCTTTTCACATTCGTCAAAGAAAACAACCTGTCGCTCCTGATCTCCACCCATGAGATACAGGAAGTAATGCCCTGGCTGGACAGAATCATTGTTATGCAGGACGGGAGGCTGATTCAGAATGACAGTCCGGAGGAAACTTACCTTAATCCTTACAATGCGTATGTGGCAAAACTCTTTGGCGAAGTGAACGTACTGACAGATGAAGAGAAAAACACACTGAAACTCCACCGGAATCTTTGGTATCCTCACCAAATCAACATTGCTCACGAGGGTAAACCTGCACAGGTTCTTGAAAGCCGGTTTGCGGGAAGTTTGTACTGGAACCGCGTAATGACCCATGACATCCCTCTGGTAATCTATTCTGACCGTAAGCTGCATAACCAGGTTTATCTTGAATTTACTGACCCTGCGAAATAAATAAAAAGCTGCGGAATTAAATCCACAGCCTTATACTTTTTCAGAATAACCTTTACAGACTTGCGGTATAGGCATTCCAGCCGGCAATTTTATAGTTCAGTGCTGCGGCTTCGGGATTATCAGCTTTGTAAATACCGCGCCCCACAATAATAAAGTCGGTGTGCAGATCTGCAAACACCTTCTCCGGGGTATTATACTGCTGACCTTTTCCATCACCTGTCTCAGCCATACTTACGCCGGGTGTAAAGAGAAGAAGTTCTTCCGGAATCTGTTTCTGGGAAACACCGCCAATTACATTGGGATGCGACATTGCCACCTTCAGGGCTTCTGCCTGATAGCCGGCGTCGGTAAGTGTGCCTTTGGACGACATCCCGAGTATGGCTACAACCCCAACATTGCGGAAACAATCAAGTGAATCATAGCCGCCGATAACCTGTGAAGTCACAAAATCGGCCCAGTTCGATATCTTATAGATGCCGTAGGAGAACTGCAGTTCCTGAGTATTTCCGATATCCGCAAACTTACGGTCTTCCATCAGCATAAAATTATGTTTGGCAGCCAGGTCTTTCAGGGGGAGAATTGTATTGTCGGGGTCAAAATCCGTAATGATGTCAATGTGAGTTTTGAGGGCCACAATATGCGGACCCACCTTATCAGCCAGATCCAGCAGTTCGGCTGTGGTCATTACATCTGCGGAGGCTATCAGGTTGCTTTGCTTTGCAATGGCAATCTCAAGAAGCCTTTTTGCCACGGAATGTTCTGCCACATCCAGTTTCTGGGCATAGGAAAGTCTTTTCTTCTCTTCAAACCTTACTTCATTACCCTTCAGGAAATCACTTATCCTAAGTACTTCATCACTGCTCAGGTGACCTTCTTCCTGCAGCATGCCGCAGACTTCGGAAATGGTGAACAGCGTATGAACGCGGTAACCTTTAGACTCAAGAAGCTCCTTACCACCCTGCTGTCTGTCCAGTACAACTACGATATCAGACACCGAAATACCTTCGTTTTCAATTTCAGGGATGGTTTCCAGCAGAGATTTACCACTGGTAATAACATCCTCCACCAAAAGGCAGTTCTGACCTTTGGTAAAGATACCCTCAATCATTTTTTTGGTACCGTAATCCTTGGCTTCCTTACGTTTGATGATCAGCGGAATATAACTTTCCAGAGACATGGCCGTCGCCATTGGAAGAGCGGCATAAGGAACGCCACAAATAAGGTCGAAATTATCAAGCGGAAGCATGTCCAGAAGATAATTTGCCAGGTGTTTCAGGATTTTAGGATCGGAAGCCAGCGGCCTTAAATCCACATAAAAAGGACTTTCTATACCGCTTTTGAGGGTGAAGCGTCCAAACTTAATAATACCCAGCTTATAACATTCCAGAAAAAATTCTTTCTTACTTTCCATTGATCATTTTACTTTCTTACAAAGTTAGGGTTTTCGGGCAAAACCGGCAGAATTCAGAAAGGTTAAAAAATGCTAATAGTAGTTACTGAATATGCGGGTGTGAAGTTTGGTTTTCAAATGATGATATTGAGATTACTCTTCTACAATTTTTTCATAATTAAGGATGGTCCATACTTTTTCAAACCATTAAAGCTATTAAAAAGGATAATACCTTGCTCAAAGCGTATATTCTTTATCGGAGGTTCATCAAACAAAGTAGCATCGTTTAACATGATGAACTTGTTTGTATCATCTGATAATTGAAGGACATTACTTCCAAATTTAATAAACCCTCTCCTGCCACCCTCAACAACTCCAATTAATTTGTATTTCGGGATAATTACGATGGGGTTCAATTTCTGTTCTTCGTCAAAGAAGATTAATATTTCATAAACGTTCTCCGCTTTTCCGCCTACATACACAAAAACATTCTTCGAGTAAAAAGTTGCAGGGATTTTCCTATTCGTTTCATTTACGATGGCGTAGTTTTCTTCCTTCACAAGCAATATTGCATCTTTAAAATAGAAAAAACTTAAGGCAGCAATCAGTATCAGAGATAAAAAAATATTTTTTTCATTTTTAGCGAGACTCTGTATAATAACTATACTCGTAATTATAGGTCATTGTTTTCTTACCGTCATTTTGTACTATAGATTTCAGTTTTCCGCTACCGTCATAAGTAAATGAATATTCAACCACTTTTTTCCGGTGCAGATCTTCAAACTTGCGGTGTATCAATTTCCCCGCATCATAACGGTTGTTAGTAGTGTATCGCAGCTTCCCACGTTCATAAGTGGTGTGCTGAACTAACATCCTGTCATTATTATAGCCAAAAAAATCTTCTGCTCTGTCTGTCCTTATACTGACCACCAAATCCTCTTTGCGCTCTATACTGATTCCCGACGGTGTTCCGTCAGGCTTAGTATAGTTCTCTGTATCTTCTGCTTCGCCAGTATTAGCTGATAATCCAATTAGTTTTCCGTTATGAAAGTTATACGATTTAACTTTTTTTCCGCTGTCATCAAAGTGATAAGTTTGTATTAAATGTGGAGTTTCGTCCAGCAGGTGGCGGACCTTTGTATGAGACAGCAAAGAAATACTGTCCCGAATTTTGCGAACCTGAGACAGAAAATTATTCCTGTCCAAATCCAAACTGCTATAATCTAAGGTTTGATTACCGAAATATTTCCTGGTCTTGCCCAGTTTTTGTTCTCTAAACACAAGAAAGCCCGACCTGGAGTTAGCCATAACGGTCCGGTACGTCCCTCCCTCTTCCGTATAAAAATGTACCGAATGCTCTGTTTTGGAATTTACATTTCTGACCATCTTAAACGCAGTTTTACCGTCAGATCGCAACTGCTTTAAAGCTACCTGCTCACCATCCCGAAAAATCCTTATTTCCTTTACGCCGGCATTCTCTTTTTGCCACAGCGGAAGTTCATGCTTTTCCAGCTGAGCATAAACCGAAGAGAACGCCAGAAGCAGGAGAATCTGTAAAATTCTCTGTTGAAAACATTCTGTACCTACTTTATTACCGGCTTTAACCATTCGTTGTGTTTATGCTGTTTCTCAAAGTTAATGAATTCAGTTATCTTTGAGAAAATTATTATCAATGAAGAAGAACTTTTCCTTTCTGCTTATCCTTCTTTCCCTACTCTCCTTTGGGCAGGTGGAAGAAAAAAAACTGGATGAACTCATTCAAAATACCCTGAAGACTTTCGATGTCCCGGGAATGTCTGTCGGAATCATAAAAGACGGCAAAAAAGTTTACGCCAAAGGTTTCGGTGTGAATTCACTCACTGCCAAAAATAAAATGGATGCGAACACACTCGTTGGTATCGCTTCCAACTCCAAAGGTTTTACCGGAACGGCACTCGCCATACTGGCAGATGAAGGCAAACTGAACTGGGACGATAAGGTGACCAAATACATCCCGGAATTCCAGATGTATGATCCTTATCTTACCCATGAGGTTACAGTTAAGGACCTTGTGACGCACAGAACCGGATTGGGGCTTGGCCAGGGCGACCTTATGTTTTTTCCGGAAGGCGGCAGCCTTACCGTAAAGGATATTGTTCATAATGTAAGGTATTTGAAACCGGAAAACCGCTTCCGCTCCACGCTGGACTATAACAATATCATGTTTATTGTGGCCGGCGAGGTAATTACGCGTATATCGGGTTTATCCTGGGCAGAATTCGTAGAACAGAGAATCCTGAAACCCGTGGGCATGAACGCCAGCTACGGATCATATAACCGTGCTAAAAAGGCCGGTGTTACCAACATCATAGACGCTCACGCCCCGTTAAACGGTAAAGCCGTGACGGTTCCGCATGACTGGAACGAGACCGCCGATGCTGCCGGCGGTATCATCAGCAATATAACAGATATGATGACGTGGGCCGATTTCCTGATGAACGGCTTCACCACCAAAGACGGTAAAAAACTGGTGTCAGACAAGCAGATCCAGCAACTGTGGAATCTTCAGATCTCTACCCCTGTAGCACTCAAGAACACCTATGATTCCAATTTTGCGGGCTATGGCCTGGGTTGGTTCCTCACCGATGTGAAAGGACACAAGCAGGTCTATCATACCGGTGGACTGATTGGAACGGTAACGCAGTTTACACTGATTCCGGATATGAAACTTGGCATCGTAGTCCTCACGAACCAGCAAAGTGGTGCCGCCTTCAGCACCATTACAAATACAGTTAAGGATTCTTACCTTGGCATGCCGGACCAGAACTGGCTGAAAACGTATGGAGACCGTATGGCGAAATACAATGCGGACATCGAAAAAGGCAAGAAAGAAGTGTTTGCGAAATCTGCTGCGTTTGCCAAACTGAAAAATCAGCAGATCAAGCCGGAACAGATCACCGGCACCTATAATGACAAATGGTTTGGCGATGTAAATATCACGCACGACGGCAAGACATTCAGGGTCAATTGCCAGAATTCGCCGCGACTGAAAGGTGAACTTATCCCGTATACGCCAAATGTGATGATCATTAAGTGGGACGACCGCAGCTATGATGCTGATGCTTTCATCAATTTCAGCCTTGATGAGAACGGCAAGGCACAAAGTGCTACACTGAAACCGATTTCGGACATCACAGATTTCAGCTTTGATTTTGAGGATCTGGACCTGCGTAAGAAATAAACGGCGTTACCGATAAGCAAAGCGGGGAAATGACTGACATTTCCCTGCTTTTATTTAAAGTACCTTCAGTTCAAGCTGGATTGAATTTCCAAAGATTTTCTTTGAGATTTTTTCGAAATTCTTCGTAAGATCTGATACAAAGAATTCATAGCTTGGATGGTTGTTGTCCCTGTTCAGCAAACGGTGCTTGTCCAGAATATGTTTTAGCTGGGTAGCCACGATACTTGGCGAATCGATAACGCGCACCCGGTTGCCGTAGAACTGTTTAATCTCAGTCATAAGCAGCGGATAATGCGTACAGCCCAGAATAAGCGTTTCAATATTTTTTAACTTACTGTTACTCAGATAATTATAAATAATCGCATTGGTGATAGGATGGTTCCTGAATCCCTCTTCAATGGCTGGAACCAGAAGTGGGGTTGCCAGTTCATCTACTTTGATGAATTTGTTATGCTTGCGGATACTCTTGCGGTAAAGTCCCGAGCTTACGGTAGCTTTGGTTGCAATAACACCTACATTATTATGGATTTCATAAGCAACTTTTTCGGCCACAGGATGGATTACGTCGATTACAGGAACTCTTCGGTCCACAATTTCCAAAACCTGGTTCAGCGCATTGGCAGTAGCAGTATTACAGGCCACTACAATGGCTTTACAGTTCTTTTCCAGCAGGAAGTTCGTGATCTTTGTTGAATATCCTATAATGGCATCCCGAGATTTGTCACCGTAAGGCAGATGCTTGGTATCGCCGAAATAGATGAGGTTTTCCTGCGGAAGCATCCGCTTTATTTCCCGGGCAACCGTAAGCCCGCCAACGCCGGAATCGAAAATGCCAATAGGCTGACTGGCCTGAAGGTGGGAATAGTCCTCTTTCTGCTTTTTCAAGGATAATGGAAATTTAACTGCAAAAATAACGATTTTTTAAACGTGCCGGTCATCTGGTTTGCCCACGCCTGATAATTAAAGTACGAAAAGATCCGAAGCAATACCGTCGGCCATAAACCAATGCTCCTCCGGAATAAAGAGCCGGTCTTGCTCAATCCGCAGGATTCCCCCGGAAATTTTATCCGCAACATCCTTATTAAAACCGTGAAGGATTTCAGGGCTGAAACTTCGGTTAAGTCTGTGCAAATCTACACCCCAAACTGTCCGCAATCCAATCATAAGCATTTCGTTGAAGCGGTCCTTTTCCTGAAGGTATTCAGCTTCGGCAGGCAATACTCCTGCCTCAAGGTATTTTATATAAAGTGCATTATTGGCCACATTCCAACTACGCCTGCTCAGGCCATCATAAGAGTGGGCCGAAGGACCTATACCCAAATAGGGTTCATACTTCCAGTAAGCAGCATTGTGCCGCGAATGAAAACCGGGTTTGGCGAAATTGGAAATTTCATAATGTTCAAAACCGTTCTCTTTAAGGAAACTGCACATATAGTGGAACTCTTCATTTTGTTCCTCTTCAGCCGGTGCCGTGATTTTTTGGGTTCGCACCCAGTTTTCCAGTGTCGTTTTCGGTTCCACGGTGAGTGCGTAAGACGAAATATGTGGAACCTGAAGGGACAACGCACGGTTAAGATTCTCCTTCCACATGGTCAGACTGGACGTGGGCGAACCGTATATCAGGTCAATACTTAGATTTTCAAAACCAAAATCCTGCGCACGTTTTATGGAGGCGTCAGCTTCTGAGGCATTATGAGCGCGGTTCATGAGTTTCAGGTCGTCATCGAAAAAACTTTGGGTACCTATAGATAAACGGTTAACCAGGGTGGAGGCCAGCTCTTTAACAAAATTAGCGTCAAGATCATCGGGATTAGCTTCAAGAGTAATTTCTATATCCTCCGCAAAGGAATAATAGCTCAACACTTCATCAATTAAGCTTTTGATCTCATCCCCGGTCAGTACTGAAGGTGTACCGCCACCAAAATAAAGCGACTTCAGGACTTTGTTATCCAGTTCGTCTTTCCGGAGGAACAGTTCCTTTTTGATAGCCCGCAGCATCTCCTCTTTACCACGGAACGAAGTGGAAAAATGAAAGTTACAGTAACTGCATTTCTGTTTGCAGAATGGAATGTGGAGGTAGATCATAAAAAAAAGCTCCGTTTTACCGGAGCTCCAAAATATTGTAATCGTAGTTTATTAATATCTGTAACCTCTTACGTTAATGAAGTTATCGAAGTTATAACCCAGCCCGATCATAAAACTGTTACCACCGTATTCGGCAATATCAGAAAGACCGATGTTATAGGTAGCACCAATCATAATCTTGTTCAGGTTTACCTTCACAACAGGTGCAATACTTAAAGTCTGGTTGTCAAATCTGTTCTGTACATATCTGAAACTTGCTCCGGCAGAAAATCTGTTGAAATCTGTTGCTACAGTTCCCATAAGGTTCCCGTCCAGCATCAGGGATGAATTGGTATCAAGTTTCATCAGGGCAGAAGGAGTAATGATTATTCCGTCTGTAATTTCCCAGTCGTATCCAAGATTAAGGAAAATCTTGATAGGAGAAGGTTCGTAGTTATTTACGATAGCTTCATCGTTGCTTAATGCGATATCATTTACAGATGCACCTGCAAAGATGTTTTTATAGGTTGCTGCAAGACCGAAATTGGCATACATCATAAAGATGCTGTTTTCTCCGGAAAGCAATGGGTCATTAGGGCTGTCTGTATTAAGCTTCGTATAATCAAAATTCATATTATACGCCGTTACACTTGTACCGAAAGAGAACTGATCCTTCCTGGTCCCTTCATCACTGATAGGAATAAAATAAGAGGCTCCCAAAGTAATACCACCTGCGCTGATAGGCCCGTTCTGGTCTCTGAAAACAGAAAGACCGGCACCCACTCTGTCGAAAATATTGGCATGCAATCCTACAGACTGCACATTAGGTGACTCACTGAAAGACGAATACTGTTTTTGATAGTTTGCATTTACGTGCACATCATCCGTTTTACCATATTGGGCCGGATTAAAAAGAAAATCACCGTCTAACAGATATTGCTGATAATATGGTAATGTTTCCTGTGCCTGGTACGCGCCAGAGAATAGGGCGAAACAAACAACAGCATATAGTTTTCTCATAACAAATCAAGATTTCAGTTGAACAAATATAGAAAATTTATTGGGATATTTTTATTTTTCTAAATAATTTCTCCATTTTTTTACCGCGGCATCCATATCCGCTGGCATCGGACTTTCAAAGTACATTTCCTTTTTTGAAACGGGATGAATGAAGCCTAAAGTATGTGCGTGAAGTGCATGCCTCGGCAGGATTTCGAATACATTATTGATAAACTGCCGGTATTTGGGCAGGTTTTGGCCGCGCAAAGGGATGTGACCCTCGTAACGTTCATCATTAAACAGGGTATGACCAATGTGTTTGAAATGTGCCCGTATCTGATGGGTACGCCCTGTTTCCAGTTTGCATTCTATCCAGGTCATGTACCGGAACCTCTCCAGCACCCTGTAATGGGAAACTGCATGTTTGCCCTGGCTCCCGTCTTCATAAACCGTCATCTGCATGCGGTTCCTTGGATGCCTGCCTATATGCCCGGTAATGGTACCTTCATCATTTTCCATATTACCCCACACAAATGCCCAGTACAGCCTTTTTGTTATGCGATCGAAAAACTGTTTGGCCAGAAAGCTCAGTGCATATTCGTTCTTAGCCACCACCAGCAGGCCGGAGGTATCTTTATCAATCCTGTGAACGAGACCTACGCGGTCCAGATCTGATTTTACGCCGTTTTTTTCAAAGTGGAAAGCAAGTGCATTAACCAGAGTTCCGTCCCAATTACCGTGGCCCGGATGAACTACCATACCGGCTTCCTTATCCACAACAACCAGGTCGTCATCTTCGTAAATAATATTGATTGGAATATCCTGCGGGACAACCACATTTACCCGTGGCGGACGCGCCAGCAGTACAGAGATTTCATCTCCGGGTTTCACCCTGTAGTTTTGCTTTACCACACTGCCATTTACAACCACATTGCCAGCCCGGCAGGTTTGGGAAATCTTATTTCTAGAAGAATTCTGACGGTAATTAAGCAGGTACTTGTCTATCCGCAAAGGTTCCTGACCTCTGTCTACCTTTAAGCTCAGATGTTCAAACAACCCACTGTTTTCGCCGCTATCCGCTTCGGATTCCGGCAAGTCCTCTTCAAATAATTCTTCGCTATCCTCTAACATATAAGTTTAATGCAGGCTTCGCAGAATGCTGAATCCCCGTAATTAATATTACTCAACCACTTTCTTAACTTTTGGCTTTTCGGCAGGCTTGGTTGCAGGGTTCGTGGCGGGTTGCTTTCCGCCGGCAGGCTCTGTCTTAGGTACCGCAGTCCCGGAGTTATTGGAAGGTTTTTTTGAGTTGTTCTCCGCAGGAGTATTTACGGGCGCAGTTGGAGTTACAGGTTTCTGTTCCACGGGTTGCTTGCGTGGGGCTTCAAAAGAAGGCTCCTGATAGACAGGAACTTCCTCATATCTTACCGGCGGAAGCGTAGTATCAATCTTTACCTTGTACATGGAATTGAGCTGGGAAATCTTTCCGCTCATTTCAGCAGGCGATTTTTTACTAGCCCAAAGGTCAACCTGCATGCCCTGGTCCCGAAGGTCACCACCTGCAGGATCCTGATAATATACAATATCAGTATCATCACCTTTACCGTCCTCGTATTCAACAAGACCTATTTCAAAAAGATTATTGGCAACAATGGCTTTGGCCTGAGCCACTGTAAGCCCCACGAGGTTAGGGATTGCAATATTTCTCTTGGGACCTGCACCGATAACCAGGTCAATTGTGGAAAATCTCGGCAGCTGGCTGCCCGGTTTAATTACAACACCGTTATGGAGCATGCGGATCACGGCATCTCGCTGTATACTTGGCTCAAATATAGTATCACCTACCTTAAGACCTACCTGTGCCAGACGGCGGAATGCCAGACCTTTGTAACGGTCCAGAATATCAGGAATAGTCACTTTGCCCCATGTACGTGGGTTCACACGAACTTCTATAATTCGGCCGTTCTTCACACGGGAACCCGGCTTGGGAAACATATTAAGTACCTGAAACGGTTTGTACTTCGGATCAAATGTACCGCTGTCCACCTTATATTCCAATCCCTGGTCATCCAGTATCTTGATAGCTTCATGAACAGATTTGTTCATCACATTGGGTACCGGTATTTCCTTACCGTGATTGGTATGGAGCTCCAACCAGCGAAAGGTCAGCCATACCAGGCCGGTGAAGATTACTGCGGCCAGCACAAGGTTTACCAGAACTTTCCAATGGAAAAGTGATTTCAGCATGGTTTTTACTTTAAATGTAGCGGCAAATATAAATAATAATTTTAGAATGTTTTACTGCAATCAGCTGCACCTGCGTACCTTTACTACACAATAGGTCACTAAATTAGCCTGCTGTCGGATTATAAATAAACAATTTCTGTAAATTTGCCTCCTCACTGTGTGATTTATTATGGACAAGAAAAATGTGGCCGTTGTAATGGGCGGTTATTCTGATGAATATGTGGTTTCCCTTAAAAGCGGGCAACTTATTTACGAGTCGCTGGACCGGGAACTTTATAATGTATACAGGGTAGTGATCCTTAAAGATGAGTGGTATTTTGTAGATGATCACGATGTGAAGGTGGAAATTAATAAATCTGACTTCAGCGTGGACCTGGACAGTGGTTATAAAGTGAAATTTGATGTCTGTTTCAACATCATTCACGGGAGACCTGGCGAGAACGGTGAGCTTCAGGCCTACTGGGACATTATAGGCCAGCGGTATACCGGCTGCAGTTTTTACCAGAGTGCCCTTACCTTCAACAAAAAAGACACACTGGCGGTGCTGGGTAAATACGGAATTCCTTCTGCCAAAAGTATCTATTTAAGAAAAGGCGAGAAAATTGACAGTGATTTCATTGCGGCGCAGCTGGGATTACCCTGTTTCGTAAAACCAAATCAAAGCGGTTCCTCCCTGGGAATTTCCAAGGTGAAAGATATTTCAGATTTTAACCGGGCGTTTGAAATGGCTTTTGAGCAGGATGATGAAATCCTGATTGAAAGTGCCCTGGATGGCATGGAGGTGTCTGTGGGGGTGGTAGATTTCGAAGGGAAAACAATTGTTTTGGGTATAACCGAAATCGTTCCTCAAAAGGAATTCTTTGATTATGAAGCTAAATACGAAGGAGCCTCAGAAGAAATCACGCCGGCGCGCCTGGATGCAGAAACACGTCTGAAAGTAGAAGAAATTGCCATAAAAGCCTATGAATCCTTAGGTATGAGTGGTTTCTCACGCAGCGAATTTATTATAATGGACGGCACACCTTATATGTTGGAAATGAATACCAACCCCGGATTTTCACCGGCCTCCATACTGCCGCAGCAGGCAAAGATCTATGGAATCTCCATTCAGCAGCTCTGCGGTAATGAAGTGCAGAAAGCCCTCAATAAAAAACTTAATTAATATGAGAACAGCAGTATTTCCGGGTTCGTTCGACCCTATAACTTTGGGGCATTATGATATTGTAGAGCGTGCAGCTCCCCTGTTTGACAAAATCATTATCGCCATCGGTCAGAACTCCCAAAAAAAATATATGTTCTCGCTGGAGCAGAGAATGGATTTCATAAAAAGGACATTCAGCGAATTTCCCAATGTGGAAGTTGATCATTTTGAAGGTCTAACCATTGATTACTGCAAAAGCAAAAACGTAAGCTTCATCTTACGCGGCCTTAGAAATCCTGCCGATTTTGAGTTTGAAAAAGCTATTGCGCAGACCAACAGGGAACTTACAAGGGACCGCAAGATTGAAACAATCTTCCTCCTCACTTCCTCCGGAAAATCCTTTATCAGCAGCAGTATCGTAAGGGAAATCATTACTTTTCGCGGCGATTATAAACTCCTGGTTCCGCCGGCTGTACGCATCTAACTAATATCTGTTACAGCCTTGGACATTCACCACAACTTTAACTTTGCCATTGAAATAATCGGAACCATTGCATTTGCAATGTCGGGCGCGTTTGCGGCTATGCAGAGAAGGTTTGATCCTTTCGGCGTCCTTATAATCGCCTTCGTCACTTCAGTAGGTGGTGGTACGGTTCGGGACCTTCTGCTGGACGTACCGGTGTTCTGGATGCACGATATTTTTATCTGCTCTGTCATTTTCCTGGCAGCTGTCCTGGCTTTTGTCGTAAAATACTTCGACAAGAAATTTCAGGTAACCCTTTTCCTGTTTGACAGTCTGGGCCTGGGTCTTTTTACTATAATTGGTATTCAGAAAGGGCTGGATGCGGAACTTCATCCTGTAATATGCGTGACATTGGGCACCATTACAGGTTGCTTCGGGGGAATAATCCGGGACACCTTGCTTAACAGGATTCCGCTCATATTCCGAAAGGAAATCTATGCCACTGCATGCATTGTGGGCGGCGGCACTTTTCTGCTTATGCTTCATTTCACCTCCATGTCCTTCACTTATATTCAAATCCTTACAATACTGCTAATTGTTGCGATCAGAACGCTGGCGGTAAAGTACCACTGGCAGATGCCTAAATTTTATTCACACGCCAATGACGGTGAAATGTAATGTGAATCTCCATTGAAAACCCCGGAAGTAATTAAACTTCCGGGGTCCTCAATTAATAAACTATTAAAAAAATAAACTAGGGATTGTAACTGTACCCTTTGCAGGATTGCAGTTATTATTTCAAACGCAAAAATTGTGCAATTATTGTTACTAATTTAAATCTATTATGTTAAATATTTTTAACATATCTCACTCAACATCAGATCATTATTGCTAACGCTGCATACCGGACAGTTTTAGGTGAAAATGGTTATCTTTAGGCACCGAAAAATTTATATGGACTTAGAATTTAATAAACGCGAAGATCAAAACAAACTTAAACTCTCCGAAATAAACCGTCAGTTTTCTGAAATCAAGAAAGGAGGTGGCGAAAAACGTCTGGAGAAAATGAGACAGGAGGGTAAAATGACTGCCCGTGAGCGGATTGATTATCTTCTGGATAAAGACAGAGAATCTATAGAGATTGGAGGCTTTGCAGGATTTGAAATGTATGAAGAGCACGGCGGCTGCCCCAGTGGCGGCGTAGTTGTGGTTATGGGATACGTTTCCGGCAAACAGTGTCTGGTAGTAGCCAATGATGCTTCTGTAAAGGCTGGTGCCTGGTTCCCGATTACGGCCAAGAAGAATTTACGCGCTCAGGAAATCTCCATCGAAAACCGTTTACCAATCATTTATCTTGTTGATTCTGCAGGAGTTTATTTGCCCATGCAGGATGAAATATTTCCGGATAAGGAGCATTTCGGGCGTATTTTCCGGAACAATGCTAAGATGAGCGCTATGGGAATCATCCAAATTTCGGCAGTGATGGGAAGCTGTGTTGCGGGTGGTGCTTATCTGCCGATTATGAGTGATGAGGCCATGATAGTAGACAAAAGCGGCTCTATATTTCTTGCCGGCAGCTATCTTGTAAAGGCGGCAATTGGCGAAAATATAGACAATGAGACACTTGGCGGTGCAACAACCCACTGCGAAATTTCAGGTGTGACCGATTATAAAGCTAAGGATGATGCGGATGCGCTAAACCGTATTAAAAGTATTATGAAATCTGTTGGATCTTATGAAAAAGCAGGATTCAACCGAATTGACAGTGCTCCTCCCAAGGAGAAAATTGAGAATATTTTCGGAATTATGCCTGTTTCCAGAACGGATCAGTATGACACTGCTGATATTATAAAGTGTCTGGTGGACAATTCTGAATTTGAAGAATATAAACCTGATTATGGTAAAACCATCATCTGTGCAACAGCAAGAGTAGATGGCTGGAGCGTAGGAATCGTGGCTAACCAACGTAAACTGGTTAAGAGCGGCAAAGGTGAAATGCAGTTTGGTGGAGTTATCTATTCAGATTCTGCAGATAAAGCTACGCGTTTTATCGCAAACTGTAACCAGCGTAAGATTCCGTTAATTTTCCTTCAGGACGTAACAGGATTTATGGTAGGATCCAAATCTGAGCATGGGGGAATAATTAAAGACGGTGCCAAGATGGTTAATGCCGTTGCCAATTCTGTAGTTCCCAAGTTCACAGTAATCACAGGAAATTCCTATGGAGCGGGAAATTATGCAATGTGTGGCAAAGCATATGACCCCAGACTGATTGTGGCATGGCCATGGGCAGACCTGGCGGTGATGGGTGGATCACAGGCAGCTAAAGTATTGGCCCAAATCCAGGAATCGACACTTAAAAAGCAGGGTAAAGAGATAACGGAGGAGGAACATCAGGAGATTCTGGATACCATCTCAAAGCGATATAAGAAGCAGACAGAACCTACTTATGCCGCAGCCAGACTTTGGACAGATGCCATCATTGATCCTACCGAGACACGCAAGTGGATTTCAATGGGTATTGAGGCAGCCGATCACGCGCCCATTACTGAGAAATTCAACTTAGGCGTTATTCAGGTATAATATACTGTTACAAACTAATCGAGCCACTCCGCACAAGGAGTGGTTTTTTGGTGATTGGTTTCTGCGCTATGCTTGTCAGCAGTCAGCAGTCAGCCATCAGCTTTTGGCAGTAAGCTGTAAGCAATAAGCAGTACAGATTTATTTCGCCTATTCTCATATCTAACCTCTGTCTTCTAACTTCTAACTATACGGGGTAAGCGGTCAGCTATCAGCAGTCAGCTGTAGGCTGTAAGGTGCACAGATTTCTTTCGCCTAATCTGATATCTAACCTCTCCCATCTAACTTCTAACTATACTGTGGTCAGCCATCAGCCATCAGCTGTAGGCTGTAAGCTGTAAGCAGTACAGATTTCTTTCGCCTAATCTGATACCTAACCTCTCCCATTTAACTTCTAACTTCTAACTATACTGGTGTCAGCAGTCTGCAGCCAGCAGTCAGCCATCAGCAGTCAGCTATCAGCAGTCAGCCATCAGCTGCAAGCTGTAAGCTGTAAGCAATAGGCTGTAAGCTGCACAGATTTCTTTCGCCTAATCTGATATCTAACCTCTCCCATCTAACTTCTAGCTTCTAACTTCTATCCTCT
>JAEWIR010000042.1 GCA_023386965.1 Bacteroidota bacterium | reverse complement strand
ACACTGCGGCTTCCAGCTCAAACTCCGTCCGACGGATGTTTTTTTCAATACGTCCGTGATTGAAGAGCAGCATATCTGCACCTACATTGGCACTGTTGGTAAAATTATCATTGCGCTGGGTATTTCCGAAAAAATCGCGGCCCTGACCGAAGGAAAAATTATTGTTTACGTTACCCGCAACAGACGGCAGGTACTCCCTTTTGGCAATGCTGAGGGAATTTTGCTGCAACCTTTGGTTGTTTTGCGAACTGATGACCTGGAGGTTATTCTCAACCGCATATGCGACCGCTTCCTGTAAGGTCCACTTTTTTTGGGCGCTTAATCCTACGAAAGCACAGCCCAAAGCCAAAAAAAGTATTTTTTTCATTCCCTAATTTAGTTCGATTAGACGGCATATCAGCAAAATTGTTACAATTTCGGTCTCAAATTTGGCTTTTCACCGGAATCTTTTTGAAATTTGCCAAATGACAAATGAAGAATATCAGCAGGCTGTAGAATGGCTTTTTGTACAGGCCCCGAATTATCAGATCGAAGGTAAAAAGGCTTACAAGCCGGGTCTGGAAAATATAACAAAGCTATGTGAGTTTTTCGGAAATCCGCAGGATAAGATAAGAACGGTACATATTGGCGGGACTAACGGGAAAGGGTCAACAAGCAATCTGCTGGCTTCCGTTCTGCAGGAGGCTGGATATACAACAGGTCTTTACAACTCTCCGCACCTTATTGATTTTACCGAAAGGATAAAAATAAACGGCAGAAACTGTTCGCGTGAATTTGTATATGAATTTATTCATAAACTGAAAACGCTGCCACCGGATATCCGTCCGTCTTTTTTTGAGTTTACGACGGTGATGGCATTCGAATACTTTTATCAGAACAATGTGGATGTGGCAATCATTGAAGTCGGTCTGGGCGGACGCTTGGATTCCACCAATATTATAAAGCCAGAAGTTTGCGCCATAACGAATGTGGCTTTGGATCATCAGAACATCCTGGGTGATAGTGTGGAAGCCATCGCAAGGGAAAAAGCCGGTATCATCAAGAAGCAGACACCGGTTATTTGTGGAGATGAAAACCCGGTAGTAAAGGCGATCGTGGAGCAGAAAGCTATGGAAATGGGTGCCCCGCTCATTGATGCGACTCTGGTATCTACCAACCTGGCTTCCGACCTGTCCGGTAACTATCAGAAGAAAAATATCAAGGTAACTGTTGCTTTGGTGGAAGAACTCCGTAAGATAGGTTTTCATATCGAACCTGAGCATCTGGAAACAGGAATGATGAATGTTCAGAGAAATACGGGTTTTACAGGCAGGTGGTTTATTTTTTCTCAGAATCCGCTTACCGTTTGCGATACCGCGCATAATCAGGCGGGACTTACCGAGGTATTCAATCAGTTAAACAGTATGGAAAGCCATAAACATATTGTGCTGGGATTTGTTAATGACAAGAAGATTGATGAGGTATTGAGGATTTTGCCCCCAAATGCCACTTATTATTTTGTTAAACCAGAAATTGAAAGGGGACGAAATCCATTGGAATATCAGGATATGCTGGAAAGTGCAAAAATTTATTACAAAATATTTCAGAATGTCCAGGACGGATATATTGCTGCCTTACAAAATGTTAGACCGGGAGAAATGATTTTTATCGGCGGCAGCAACTTTGTAGTGGGAGATTTTTTGCAAAAAAATTTGCAGAAATAAAAAAAGCTTGTATATTTGCAACACCAAAAACAAGGGTTCTTAGCTCAGTTGGTTCAGAGCATCTGGTTTACACCCAGAGGGTCGGGGGTTCGAATCCCTCAGGACCCACACTTGTAAAAAGCTTCACAGCAATGTGAGGCTTTTTTTGCGCATTACTGCTGTTTTATTAGGGTTGGTAAGATCAGGAACAAAACCTGGGGGATTAGGCAAAAAGTGTGGTGAGTCTGTACAGGAAGAAGGATCTGTCTTGTACGCCACGTAACTGGATTATGAACCTTTTAAGTTTCCTTTGTGGGAGTGTTTGTAAACGTTCGTAGTGTTCGTGCTATAAATGTCTAACTTTTATACCCCGATATTACTCTATTTATGGGCGAGAATATCGCGATAGTAGAATTTCCTATAGGGGAGAATTAACCTGAAATTTGGACCTTACAGGCAGATTTGCCAATACTTCATTTTTAAAACGGTAAGCGAAAATTCAATTTACTTAACACATTTTTCCAGAGAATCAGCACAGCAAAGGCTTCAGATATATTGTGATAGGTGCATTTTAAAAGCAAAAAAGCTGCTAATCAGAGATTAACAGCAATTTTTAAGTACCCCGGACGGGACTTGAACCCGTACGTCCTTGCGGACACAGGATTTTAAGTCCTGCGTGTCTACCAATTCCACCACCAGGGCCTGGTAGATGTTGAGCGAAAAACGGGATTCGAACCCGCGACCCCGACCTTGGCAAGGTCGTGCTCTACCAGCTGAGCTATTTTCGCATAAAAAAATTTCTAAAATTGCTTTTAGAAATTTGGTGCGGATGAAGGGACTCGAACCCCCACGCCTCACGGCACCAGATCCTAAGTCTGGCGTGGCTACCAATTACACCACATCCGCTGGTTAAAAGATCTTCTTTTCTTTTTGTGAGTGCAAATATAGAAGGTTTTGTCATATCATGCAAATTTATTTTTGAAAAATATTTTTATCCACATTTCAGACAGATCATTTCTTTATTACTTTCTATTGTCTATTTTTACAGTATTAATATTTACGATATGGAATTACAGGGAACAATAAAAAAAATAACTGACGTTCAGACATTTGCCAGCGGTTTTCAGAAAAGGGAAATGGTGCTTCTTACCGAAGAGCAGTATCCGCAGCCAATTAATATTGAATTCGTACAGGATAAAGTAGACCTTCTGAACAGCTGTACGGAAGGTGAAAAAGTGAAGGTAAGCATTAATATCCGGGGCCGCGAGTGGACTTCTCCGCAAAATGAAGTGAAATATTTCAATTCAATCGTGGGTTGGAGACTTGAAAAAATAGCCGACAGCTTTACTAATGAACCTACACAGGCAACACCGGGTACACAGGCCGCACCACAGTCTTCAAAAAATGTGTTTGAAGAGGAGGATGACGATTTGCCATTCTAATCTGCTATAGAAATTATTTAAATCCTGCTTTTTGAAGTGGGATTTATTTTTCAGCATGTATCAACTAGACAAACATAACATCGCTTTCCCCGATCCCGCGCATTACCATCCACGCGACGGACTGTTGGCGTTTGGCGGTGACCTGTCGGCCGAAAGGATTAAACTCGCTTATGAAAACGGCATATTCCCATGGTATAATCCGGGGGAGGAGATTCTGTGGTGGTGTCCGGACCCGCGTTTTGTGCTTTACCCTGATGAACTTAAAGTCTCAAAGTCCATGAGAAAGATATTTCGGGATGAGGTCTTTACATTTACGGAAAACCAGTGCTTCCGTAAAGTTCTGGAAAACTGTATGCAGATCGAACGTCCCGGGCAGGACGGTACCTGGCTAAACGAAGACCTAATTGAGACTTTCACGCAGCTGCACCGCGAAGGAATGGCCAAAAGCATAGAAGTGTGGCAAAGCGGTAATTTAGTGGGTGGATTATACGGCATACAGGTAGGAAATGTTTTCTGCGGTGAAAGTATGTTCTCGCACGTCAGCAATGCTTCAAAGGCAGGATTTATCCATTTTGTTAATAAATACCTCGATACTTTAGAACTTATAGACTGCCAAATCCACTCTGAACATCTGGAAAGCCTGGGAGCCAGAATGATTCCCAAATTACATTACCTGAACATCCTGAAAAGAAACTATGAATTCTGAAAAAGAAAAGTGGGTCCTTCTGATCCTGCTTACCATCATCTGGGGCTCGTCCTTTATCCTGATTAAAAAATCTCTTGAACATTACGGACCCTTCCAGGTAGGGGCGCTCCGTGTATTGATTGCGGGAATTCTGCTGGCGCCGGTGGCTATTCTTAATATAGGCAAATTCCCGCGAAAGAGGCTGAAATGGCTTATTGTCGCTGCTATCGCTGGTAACTTCGTTCCCATGTTTCTTTTTCCGCTGGCCGAAACCGAAGTGAGCAGCAGCATAGCCGGAATTGTAAATTCTATGATGCCGATATTTGTGATACTGGTAGGTGCTCTCTTCTGGAAATTCAAGACTACCGGCAGGCAGATGATTGGTGTGGCGATCAGTTTCTCAGGTGCCTGCCTGCTGATGCTGAGCGGTACAGACGGCGACAGTCTGAAAATCATACCGATTCTGTGGCTCCTGCTGGCGACGCTGCTATATGCAGTTAGTATCACCACGGTAAAATCGAAGTTAAGTGATGTGCCCGCAAAGATCCTTTCAGCCTTTGTGTTTTTCTTTGTCCTGTTTCTGCCTTCACTTATTACCCTTGCATTTACGGGCTTCTTCAATGATTTTGAAGGTACAAAAGGGGAATTTATAGGTCTTGGCTATGTAAGCTTGCTTTCCATTTTCGGTACCGGCCTGGCGATGATGCTGAATTACCGGTTACTCAGTATCTCCACGCCCCTGTTCGCATCTACAGTAACCCTGCTAATGCCTATTGTGGCTGTAATCTGGGGTGTGTTGGATGGCGAAAGTCTTACAGGATTACAGTTTGCAGGTGGATTTATTATAATAGGAGGGCTGCTGTTTCTGAGGGCAAAGAGTTCGAAAACTTAGCCACCTCATGATCGCCATTGCATGGCTTTTCCGATAGCCTGCTGGTTTTTTTAATTACCTGAACCTTTTTAAAGTTGCTGGAAAGGATTTGTTCCGCAATATCCGACCCTTATTTAGCATCATCATTTATTCGTCTGGGAATCCCTATTTCTTACTCTAATCGGAATGCCTAAAAAACAAAGAGCACTGAAAAACAGTGCTCTTTATCCTTTCATTTTACTTTTTTCCCATTGTCCCGGGACAGGATTTATAAGAATGATTATACAACGCCCTGTGCAAGCATGGCCTCGGCCACTTTCACAAAACCAGCAATATTAGCTCCTTTGACATAGTTCACATAGCCGTCTTCTTCCTTACCATAATCGCGGCAAGCTTTGTGGATTCCAATCATAATCTCCTTCAGACGGGTATCTACCTCTTCAGAACTCCAGTTCAGGCGGATTGAATTTTGAGTCATTTCCAATCCTGATGTAGCTACACCTCCAGCGTTGGAAGCCTTACCAGGCGAGAAAAGAACCTTGTGCTCCAGGAAGTGATTTATAGCCTCAAGAGTACTAGGCATGTTGGCAGCTTCGGTAACGCAAACTACGCCGTTTTCTACCAAAATTTTTGCATCATCCAGATCAAGTTCATTTTGTGTTGCGGCCGGAATGGCAACATCACACTTCACTTCCCATGGACGTTTGCCGGCATGGAATTCGGCGCCCGGGAATTTCTTCACGTAATCTTCAGCACGGTTATTACCTGATGCGCGTAATTCCAGCAGATAGTCAATCTTATCGCCTGTAATTCCGTCCTTATCATAGATGTAGCCGTCCGGACCAGAAATGGTAACACAGGTACCGCCTAATTCTTCCACTTTCTTAATAACACCCCAGGCTACATTACCAAAACCTGAAACGGTTACCGTCTTGCCTTTAAAATCCTGGTCAATGGTCTTAAGCATCTGCTCTGCAAAATATACGACTCCGTAGCCTGTGGCTTCCGGGCGGATAAGAGATCCTCCATAAGCAAGCCCTTTACCTGTAAGAACACCGGTAAACTCATTTCTGATTTTCTTGTACTGACCGAAAAGGTAACCAATCTCTCTGGCGCCTACGCCTATATCTCCGGCAGGTACATCTGTCTCCGGGCCGATATGTTTGCACATTTCTGTCATAAAAGCCTGGCAGAAACGCATGATTTCCATGTCTGATTTCCCCTGTGGATCAAAATCGGAACCGCCTTTACCGCCACCCATAGGCAGAGTGGTAAGTGAGTTCTTGAAAGTCTGTTCGAACGCAAGGAACTTAAGCACAGAAAGGTTTACGGTAGGATGGAACCTGATGCCCCCTTTGTAAGGTCCGATGGCTGAATTCATCTGAATTCTGAAACCACGGTTTACATGGATCTCGCCCTGATCATCAACCCAGGGAACACGGAAAATTATGGTACGCTCGGGCTCAGCCATTCTTTCCAGAAGTTTCATTCCGTTATACTGAGGTCTGCTGGCAATAAACGGAATTACAGTTACCGCAACTTCTTTTACAGCCTGAAGAAATTCTGGCTCGTTAGGATTTTTTGCCTCAATTTTGGCAATAAAGTCCTGAATTTTTTGATCTACATTATAGTGTTCCATAAATGAGGCTTGATGATTTCAACAAATTTAAATTTTTTTCCAAAACATTCAGTTACTAATTTAGGTTTTACTAAAAATTAAACATTAATCCACCATTAATTTATTAAATTCATAATAACTTAATGTTTGTTGATGAAAATTAAAGAGGGTGGTAAAAAGGATGTGGTTTTGAGAAATCCAATATCAGGGATTTGCGGTGTATTGTCTCCCTGAAAGCGCCTTAATTAGCCCGCTAAGTTCAAGTTCAAGGAGTTGGCTTAAAATCTTATGCGATGCCGAGGAGGTTTTTTCTGCAATCTCATCCAGGGAGATATAGGGGTTTTCCACTATGATATTATAGATGATCTTTTGATCTTCAGTCATTTGTCGCCGCAGTTCAGATTTCGGAAACAGTGGCTCCATAAGACCGGAGCGGTCATCAAGACCCAATTCTTCCACCAAATCTGTTACCGTACCAATTATCCGGGCTTTGTTTTGTGCAATGACCATATTGCAACCCTGACTGTACTTATCGGTTATTTTTCCGGGAAGCGCATAGACCTCCCGGTTATAAGTGTTCGCAAAGCCGACCGTACTCACTGAGCCGCCACCAAAAGCTGTTTCTACCACAATTGTCGCTTCGGACAGGCCGGCAACGATGCGGTTTCTCTGAATGAAGTTTTCCCGGTCGGGTTTCTGTGACGAATTAAATTCTGAAAACAGTACTCCATTATGTTCTAAAATCCGCTCTGCCAGTTTACGGTTTTTGGAAGGATAGATGGTGTGAAAACCATGGGCCAGAACAGCGACTGTAGGAATCTGTTCCTTAAGTGACTGCTCATGCACCTCCGTATCCACACCCAGAGCCAAACCACTTACAGAGATGATTCCGGATTTCCTGATGTGCTGGAAGAAATCATGCACAAACCCTTTGCCGTAAGTCGTCATATTTCTCGTTCCTACCATCGAAAACGACTGGCGGTAATGTGGTGGATTTCCCTTCTGATAAAGTATTGCCGGCGCATCCTCACACTCGTTAAGCAGAGCGGGTAATTCTTCCCGGTGCCTCAGTTTAATCTGTATGCCGTTACTTTCACAGAATTTCAGTTCCTTTTCTGCAAACTGTAATGCTTCGCCGGAGCCAATTTCGTGCAGTGTTTTATTACCGATACCCAAAATCTTAGCCAGTTCCCGCTTTGGAAAACTCCACACTTCCCGGGCAGACCCCACGGCATTAACAAGCTTATAGAAGTTAATATCTCCTATATTACTGCATTTGCGCAAAGCAATGGAATACAGATGTTCGTCCGTGAACATATTAGACGTTATTTACCCAAAGGTAAAGAATTATTTTCTGCTGTTACGAAGTTCCTCCAGGCGTTCCCAGACTTCATCCCGCTTCTTTTGGGGCATGTCTTCAAAGTCTTCGGGATGACGCTCACGGTATTCCTGCCACAGCTTATCATCAACTTCGCTGTAAAAGTTCGGGAACTCCCAGATGAATTTCTTTTTTTTCTCTCCAGCTTTTTTAAACGCAAATGCCATCACGGTTCCCACAGTAGCACCGGCCAGGTGGCTTTGCCAGGAAATATTGCTTGGCACTTCACTTCCTGAGAACAGTTCTTCAGGCAGTACGCCCCAAACCAGGCTGCCGTAATACAGCGCTACAACCATAGAAACGGTAAGAAGTTTCATATTCCAGCGGAATACACCGCTGAAAAACAGGAAAAACGCCAGCACGTAAACCACACCGCTGGCACCGATGGTACAGGTATACATATAGTTTCCTGTAAAAATGTCGATTGGGGGCAGGAGCCAAACCAGCAGCCCGGTGAAAAGCCAGCCGCCAAACAGAATTTTTCTTCCAAGTGTAGGATAGAAATGAAAAAGCAGTCCTAAAAGGATAACTATCGGAATCGAATTACTGAGCAGGTGGTCCATGCTGCCATGCAGCAAAGGGGAAATTAAAACACCTTTGAGCCCGGAAGGGACAAGCGGGATGATTGCGCCCCAGCAGTTCTGGAACAAACCTAAATTCTGCAGCAGGAAACCCAGCCACATAAGCATCAGCATGCCGGCGGGATAAAGTAAGGTTGCGGCAGAAATATGGTTTTTGAACATACAGAAAGTTTTCAAAACAGACGCCAAAACCGGATCATGGTAAATTTGGCTGTTAAGTTGGCCCTAAGCGCTCATTTACAGGCCAAAATGTACGTATAATTATTAGAACGAACGCATATCATAAAGAAGGCTTATTTTTGCGCAGATAATGAATGGAATTATGAAAAGGATATTTTTATTGTTACCGCTGCTTGTGTACACCTCCGTATTTGGACAGACAGAGAGAGATTCCAGGAGTGTGGTTGATTCCATACAGTACGGACGGTGGAAAAGTACGCTGCCCAACCTGGACAGTCTGGCTAATCCTGTAGTTGTGGATCTTGAGCCCAAATTCCGCGATACCATCATCGTACGGGACGAGATTATCATTCCTCAGGTCCTGGAAGAAGTCCCAATCACACCCTTTGCACTTAATAACCTTTCGGCAGAGCGAAAATGGTACTTCTACGGGCAAAACAACCTGGTCTTCAACCAGGCTTCATTTTCCAACTGGAATTCAGGTGGTAATAACAGTATAGGCGCAATAGGCAAGATGAATTATAACCTGAGTTATAAGAACAAAAAGCATTATCTGGAAAATATCATGCAGCTTGGCTTTGGCTGGAATGCAGCCGAAGGACAGACCAGCCGCAAAACCGAAGATCTCATCAATTTCATGAGCAATTACGGTTATGATCTTGGAAAGCATTACTATTTATCTACCGGTTTCCAGTTGATTACCCAATTCGCTCCCGGCTTCAATTACAGCGAAGTTCCGGATCCTACATTTGCCGACCGTATTTCCAGATTTATGGCTCCCGGTTATGTAAATGCCGGTATTGGTTTCTCCTACAATCCAAGTGAGAATTTTCAGGTTATCCTGAGACCTGCCAACGGAAAGTTCACCTTCGTAACCGATCCGCTGCTGCAGAAGGCAGGTCGTTATGGTTTGGAAAGGGACGGACAGAGCGTTCGCAGTGAACTTGGTGCCATGATGAATATCCTGTACCGTCTAAAAATAATAAAAGACGTAAATCTGGATAATCAGCTTAATTTTTTCAGCAATTATGTAAGTCATCCGGAAAGGGTGGATATTGCCTATAATGGAGTTTTGAACATTAAACTGAACAGATTTATCTCCACACTCGTAAGTCTGGAACTGGCCTATGATCACGATCAGATACAAAAACTCCAGCGCAAGCAAACCTTGGGGATTGGCTTTTCCTATAATATTGGTGAACAGGCTACTGATAAACTGCGTACCAAAAAAGCAATTAAGCCTTTTATTACAAAGTAAACTTTGCCGTACACCACTAAAAAAAACCGCCAGCTTTAGAAAGTTGACGGTTTTTTTGGTTATTTGAGATAATGGTTAGAACTCCATTTCCACTTCCAGCTTCTCGGCCAGGAGTTTGGAAATCTTAATTTTAAGTGGTTCAATATCGATATTCTGCATGGCGTCGTTAGCAAAAGCGTAAAGAAGCAGTGCGCGCGCCTTGCTTTTGGAAATTCCGCGTGCCTGCAGGTAGAACATGGCATCGTCATTCAGCTGACCAACAGTACAGCCATGAGAGCATTTAACATCATCCGCAAAAATTTCCAGCTGAGGTTTGGTGTCAATGGAGGCACCTTCGCCCAAAAGGACATTATTGTTTTGCTGATAGGCGTTGGTTTTCTGAGCGATTTTATCAACAAAAATCTTCCCGTTAAATACACCGTGCGCTTTATCTCCAAAAATTCCCTTATAATTCTGGTAACTCTCGCAGTTAGGAGTTCTGTGATGTACCGCTGTGTGATGATCTACCAGCTGATTCTCACCTATAATGGTGATGCCATTCATAAAAGAGTTGATATTTTCTCCGTTATGGATGAAGTCCAGGTTATTACGTACCAGTTTGCCGCCAAAAGAAAAAGTGTTCACGGTGGTTAGGCTGTCACGCTCCTGTTTTGCATAAGTATGGTCTATCAGGTAAGTGTTTGGGCTGTCGTTCTGAACCTTGTGCCAATCGGCTTTTGCATTCTGATAGGTGAAGATCTCGGTTACGGTATTGGTGAAGACAAAAGTATCATCGAAATTATGGTGACTTTCTATAACTTCAACTTTTGAACCTTCTTCCGCAATCAGAAGGTTACGGGTATTGTAAAAGGTGTTCGTATCCTGATTTTGTGAGATGTAGAATACATGAATAGGCTTCTCGATGACCACATTTTTCGGAACCTTCAGGAAAAATCCGTGTTTGCAGTAAGCCTGGTTAAGGTTGGTAAGCGCCAGTTCCTGAGAAGCTGCGGTATTGAAATATTTATCGAAAACCTCTCTGTATTCCGGGTCGTTTAGCGCATAGTTAAAAGACAGGAATTCAGCGTTTTCAATTGATATTTTGGAGAATTCCTTATGAAGCTGGCCGTTGATGAATACGATCCAGTCAAAATTTTCCTCGCCCAGATGCAGTTCATCAATCTGCTCACGGCTGATGGTGTGCGCCGGTTTCGGAAAGAAATTATACTCCTTTTCGATTACCTCTTTCAGGTTTGTATATTTATATTCCTCGTCCTTTTTGGTAGGGAAACCCTCCATGGCAAAACGTGCCAGTGCCGCAGTCCGGCTGTCATCCAAAAACGAATGCTGCAGGCTTTGCAGGAACTGGGAATGTGTATCTATGATTTGCTCGTATAAAGCCATTATGATTTTTTTATTTCAAATTAGTTCAAAAGCCAGTCATATCCTTTAGCTTCCAGCTCCAGCGCCAAATTTTTATCGCCCGTTTTGATGATTTTTCCATTGGCCAGGACGTGTACAAAATCAGGTTCGATATAGTTCAGAAGTCTCTGATAGTGAGTTATAATCAGAACGGCATTGTCGGTATTTCTGAAAGCGTTCACGCCGTCTGCTACAACGCGCAGTGCGTCAATATCAAGACCGGAATCGGTCTCATCCAGAATTGCCAGTTTTGGGTTCAGCATCATCATCTGGAAAATTTCATTACGTTTCTTTTCACCACCGGAGAATCCTTCGTTCAGAGATCGGGACAGAAAATCCTTCTTAATTCCTAATTTTTCAGATTTTTCACGGATCAGGGCCAGCATTTCTTTGGCAGGCATATCTTCCAGTCCGTTGGCCTTGCGGGTTTCATTAAGTGCCGCCTTCATAAAGTTGGTCACTGTAACACCCGGTATCTCTACAGGATACTGGAATGAAAGGAAAATACCTTTGTGTGCTCTTACTTCAGGAGCATCCTCTACGATATTTTCACCTTCAAAAACGATTTCGCCTGCAGTTACTTCGTAGTCTTCTTTTCCTGCAATTACTGATGAAAGTGTTGACTTTCCCGCGCCGTTAGGCCCCATAATTACATGAACCTCGCCCGGATTAATTTGCAGATTCACACCCTTAAGTATTTGCGTCCCGTCTTCTATTTGGGCTTGTAAATTATTGATTCTTAGCATAATAGTTATATTGAATGACAGGCGGCCCTTTGCAGGGTCCTGTTTTGCTGTTTCTTAAAATTAGATTAACCTACGGATCCTTCCAGAGAGATTTCCAGAAGTTTTTGGGCTTCAATGGCAAATTCCATTGGGAGCTTATTCAGAACTTCCTTACTGAAACCGTTTACAATAAGAGCAATCGCGCGCTCGGTATCAATACCGCGCTGGTTACAGTAAAATATCTGGTCTTCACCGATTTTTGAAGTTGTAGCCTCATGCTCCAGTTGTGCTGTGGGGTCCTTGATTTCAATATAAGGGAATGTATGCGCGCCGCACTCATTTCCCATAAGCAGGGAGTCGCATTGCGAGAAGTTTCTTGCGCCTTTGGCAGACGGCATTACCTTCACCAAGCCTCGGTAGGAGTTGTTTGATTTCCCGGCTGAAATTCCCTTCGAGATAATTGTCGATCTGGAATTTTTCCCGATATGGATCATTTTGGTACCGGTATCCGCATACTGGTGGTTGTTGGTCACTGCGATGGAGTAGAATTCGCCCACAGAGTTGTCGCCCTTCAGGATACAGCTGGGATATTTCCATGTAACCGCCGAGCCTGTTTCAACCTGAGTCCAGGAAATTTTTGCATTCCGTTCGCAAAGCCCACGTTTGGTTACGAAGTTATATACTCCGCCTTTACCGCTTTCGTCACCCGGGAACCAGTTCTGTACGGTGGAATATTTTATTTCTGCACCATCCAGTGCCAGTAGTTCCACAACAGCCGCGTGAAGTTGATTTTCGTCGCGTGCGGGAGCGGTACATCCTTCCAGATAGCTTACGTAGCTTCCCTCGTCAGCAATTACCAGCGTTCTTTCAAACTGTCCGGTACCGGCCTGGTTAATACGGAAGTAAGTGGAAAGTTCCATCGGACATTTTACGCCTTTTGGGATGTAGCAGAAACTGCCGTCCGAGAAAACCGCGGAATTGAGCGCGGCATAGAAGTTATCGCCTCTGGGAACCACTTTTCCAAGATACTGTCTCACCAGTTCACCGTGATTCTGAATGGCTTCTGAGATGGAACAGAAAATAATCCCTTTCTCCTTCAGTGTTTCCTGGAAAGTAGTCTTCACAGAAACGGAGTCCATCACGATATCCACAGCTACACCTGAGAGCCTTTTCTGCTCTTCAATGTTGATGCCCAGTTTGGCAAAAGTTTTCAGCAGTTCCGGATCAACCTCGTCCAGGCTGGCCAGTTCAGGCTTTACTTTAGGTGCTGCGTAATATTTAATAGCCTGGAAATCGGGCTGTTCATATTTAATGTTTGCCCAGGTAGGCTCTGTCATTTTCTGCCAGATCCGGAAAGACTCAAGGCGCCATTCCGTCATCCATTCCGGCTCATTTTTTTTGGCCGAGATCATCCGCACAATTTCCTCATTAAGTCCTGTCGGGAAATATTCGTACTCTATATCTGTATAAAAACCAGCTTCGTATTCCTTGGTTTTCAGGTCTTCTCTTAAATCGTCTTCTGTATATTTTGCCATTTTTTCCTTATTCCCGCACCGCGCAGAATCGCTGCGCTGTGCGTAAAATTATAAACTGAAAGATTCCCCGCAGCCGCAAGTTCGGTTTGCATTGGGATTATTAAACACAAATCCTTTCCCGTTCAGGCCCCCGGAATATTCCAGTGTGGTACCCGCCAGATAAAGGATTGATTTCTTATCTATAATGATTTTTATCCCATTATCTTCAAAAACCTGGTCGGCTTCGGTTTTGGTGCTGTCAAACTTTAAAACATATTCCAGACCTGAGCAGCCGCCGCTTTTCACACCAACGCGGATAAAGTCTTCAAAAGGCTTAAAGCCCTCCTCTGTCATGAGTTGTACAGCCTTTTCTTTTGCGTGATCGCTAACTTTTATCATTGTTTTTATTTAGACTGATTTTAGATTGCAAAATTACTAATAATATAATGAATATCAAATTCGCCGCGGTATATTTGTCTATCAGCGAAATAGATGCAGGCGTCCTTAACCATTCCCATTTTGTTTAATCCAACCGCTACAATTTTTATTATGAAGAAAATTACGATACTGCTTGTCTGCCTATTATTTAGCGCTATTTCAAATGCACAGGACACCCGATTCATATACGAAGTAATGATGAAGTCTAACGCTTCGGATTTATCAGCAACGCAGAAAGAACTTGCCTTTCTGGATGTAAGCGGCATAAGATCCGTCTTCTACGGTGAAAATAGTTATAAACGCGATTCTCTGATGCAGCGAATGCGGGAAACCAGAAACTTCAGTTCAGCGGAAATGGCCGGCCTGCGCAGCGATATAGGTTACCGGATTGAAAAGGATCTGAGTGAGCAAAAAATGCTGTATACGGGAAGAATTGGCAGGGATCAGTATCAGTATGAGGAAGACAGGAAAATGAACTGGAAAATACTTCCTGAAACCGCGGTTATAGGCAGCTATAAAACTCAGAAAGCAGAGACTGAATTTGCAGGGAGAAAATGGAGTGCCTGGTTTACCCAGGATATTCCCTTGCAGGAAGGACCCTATAAATTCTCTGGCCTTCCCGGCCTGATTGTAAAAGCTGAGGATGCTGACGGTCATTATGAATTCAACCTGAAAGAAGTAAAGAAAATCGCAGCACCTGCAATGTTTTTTAGCCGCGGAAACATCGTTCAACTTAAGCGTGCCGATTTCGAAAAGCAGATGCAGAAATTCAGGGCAGACCCTATATCATTTATGATGCGGAGCGGCTCACGTGCCGGCGGCAACCGTGGTGCCGCTCAGGCAGACCCCAACCGCAGGAGAGAAATGGAGAACCGCTCAAAAGAAATGCTGGAGAGAATGAGCAACCCGCTGGAAAGATAACGCGGCTTACCTTCAAACGCCCAAACAATAAATTTTCTTATCTTCCCATTTTAAATTCAGAAATAGATGAGCAGAGTTCTTTTAGTAGTAGTACTTTTTATTGGAACATTAATTACCGGTCAGCAAGGTCCGTATTATCAGCAGTTTGCAAAATATGCAATGGATATCGATGTTGATGCAGCCAATTTCACCTACAATGGCAGACAAACCATCACTTACACGAATAATTCACCGGACGAACTGAAGGAGGTATATTTTCATCTTTACTGGAATGCCTTCAAACCCGGTTCAATGATGGACCAACGGACCCAGAGTTTAGGCAAGAACGGCGATTCCAGACTGCAGAAAGGTGGTGTTTCAACACTTGCTTCCATACCTAAAAATGAGGAAGGAGCTCAAAACATACACTGGATTCGTCAGAACGGTAAAAACCTGAAGTTCGAAGTTCAGGAAACAATAATGAAAGTGACCCTGGATACGCCTGTTAAACCCAATTCAACGACAGTATTTACGATGGAGTGGGATGCAGTAATACCTATGCAAATCCGCCGTGCCGGCCGCAACAACCGCGAAGGAATTGATATGACTATGACGCAGTGGTATCCTAAACTTGCAGAGTATGATTACGACGGATGGGCCACTTTTGATTATATCGGCAGGGAATTCCACGCTCCTTTCGCCGACTTTGACGTCAATATTAAAATAGACCGTGATTACGTTATTGGCGCCGGAGGTACACTGCTGAACCCCACTGAAGTAAAGGGTTATTCGCCAAGCGCATCAGTGAAAGCCGGGGCAGATAATAAAGCAACGTGGCGCTGGAATGCTAAAAATATGCTTGATTTTGCCTGGGCCGCCGACAGGGATTATACTGTTGAAACCTTCACTGTGCTGGATGGTCCTAAAATATATTATGTATACCAGAAGTCTGAAAAAACAAAACTCTGGGAAGACTCCAAACCCTATGTGGAAAAATTCTTCCAGCTGATGAACAGCTCCGTGGGACGTTACACATACCCCAGCTATTCCTTTGTTCAGGGAGGCGACGGCGGTATGGAATACGGCATGGTAACTATGATGTTAGGCGAAGCCAGGACTTTGGAAGATCTGGTTGGTCTGATGGTGCATGAGGGCGGACACTCCTGGAACCAGCAGATACTGGCCTATAATGAAAGCGTGAGACCGTGGATGGATGAAGGCTTTACCAGCTATTATGACAGCAGGATTATGCATCAGCTTTTTCCACCCGAAAAACCCGAGCCTAATCCTTTCCTTGGCAGTCTTAACAATTACCGGAATTTTGTTAAAAGAGGTATAGAGGAGCCGGCCGTTTGGCTGGGCGACCATCATGAAAACGGTACCGCTTATTCGTTCGCAACATATGTAAAGGGTGAACTTTTCCTTGTGCAGCTGGGCTATATTATGGGAGAGGATAAACTGAACGCTGTGATGAAAGAGTTTTATAACAAATGGAAACTGAAACATCCGACAGACCGCGATTTTATGCATATTGCCCAAAAGGTTTCGGGAATGGATTTGAAATGGTTCCAGCATTACTGGATCAATACAACCAAGACAATCGATTACGCGGTGAAAGAGGTGAAGCACGACGGAAACAGCACTACAGTTACTTTGGAGAATAAAGGTGGCGTTCCCATGCCGATAGATTTTTCAGTATTGACCAAAGATAATAAGGTAGTCAATTATCAGATTCCGCTTAATATGACGCATACCTGGAAATCAAAAGATATCTACGGCAGCTTTACAACGCTCAGGTACTGGCCATGGACCCAGAAAGAATATACATTTACGGTTCCTTACTCCAAAGCTCAGATAGCAGCACTTGGAATTGACTTTTCACAGCGTCTGGCCGATATCAATCCCGAAGACAATTTCGTAGAGGTTAAATAAGTTACGCCAGCTCTTACGATGAAATCTATTGTAATAAACATCGGCAATACGAATATACGTTTCGGACTGTTTGATGGCGACAATTGTGATATTTCCTGGATCATCAATACAAAGCCCTACAGAACAAGTGATGAGCTGCAGATGCAGTTCATGATGATGTATCAGGCGCATAAAATTGAGGCAGCCGATATTGATAGAATCATCATTGGTTCCGTAGTGCCGCAACTCACTTATGATATCACAAGGGCCATCCAAAAAATGCATAACCGACAGCCTATCCTGGTGGACCGCAAAACAGCTTCGCCGGTGCAGCCCAAATCCGAGCAGATGGGGACGGACATCTATGCCAATCTGGTGGCTGCTCACTATATTTACCCCGGAAAAAAGAAAATTATTTTTGATTTCGGTACCGCACTCACGGCCAGCTGTCTTAACGAACACGGTGAAACCATTGGGGTCATCATTGCTCCCGGCATCATTACCTCCCTGAACTCACTGATCCACGATACCGCTCAGCTTCCCGAAATCGAACTGACAAAACCTAAAAGTGTACTTGGACTGGACACGGTGACCTGCATGCAAAGTGGTATGGTTTATGGCTACCTGGGTATGGTTGAAGGCTTCATTGAACGCATTAACGCTGAGGTACAGGATGAGTGTTTTGTTATTGCTACCGGCGGCGTTTCCCATGTCTATAAGCCTTTAACAGATAAGATACATGTCGCCGACCGTCTGCATACGCTGAAAGGCCTGTATTATTTGGGTAAGGACCTATAAGGCTTGGCTTAACGTCTGCTTTTAAAGAAATCCCGGACAATTGCAGCACATTCGGACTCCAGTACTCCGGTCACGACCTCTGTTTTGGGATGAAGACTGAGGTTTTTGTTGATGAAGCCGCGCTGTGGGTCGCGTGCGCCTATAACCACTTTGGAAATTTGCGACCAAGTGAGCGCACCACAGCACATTACGCAAGGTTCCAAAGTAACATAAAGTGTGCAGTTAAGGAGATATTTTCCGCCAAGGTAATTGGCTGCGGATGTTATGGCCTGCATTTCGGCATGAGCTGTCACATCATTTAATACTTCGGTCAGGTTGTGTGCGCGGGCTATGATACGGCCATTGGATACAATGATGCAGCCTACCGGCACCTCTTCCTTTTCAAGAGCAGCCTCAGCTTCCTGAAGTGCAACTCTCATAAAATATTCGTCTGTAAACATAAAAAAGCTTCAGTACAAAACTAAAGCTTTCAATTTAAAACATTATTTCTTCTTAGAAACGGTATCCGATGCCTCCCATAACTTTGCCGGTTACACCGTCTCCGCCGTCCCAGGAATCGTCCAGGTTGCCGCCAAACCGACGTCCAATACCTCCGCTGGCTTCAATAACCAAACCGTTTTTGATGACCCACTTGCCGCCCACGCCAAAGCCCAGTCCAACGGTCGTCGTGTTTTTTTCATCACCTTCAGTGTAATAACCGCCGAATTCATCATTGAAATAGATCATGTCGTATTCCCTTGTAGTGGTAATGGGCACAAAACCCTCAAGGAAAAAGCCCTGAGCGAATTTTCTTCCGAAGTACATCCTGTAATAAGGAGAGATCTGGGAAAAACTGTCAGAATCATTTTGTAATGTAAACATCGCGTTTACGCCCAAACCTGAATTTTCATTCAACAGTCTTTCATAGGATACATTCACCAACGGTACCGCAATAAGCAGGAAAGGGTCTGCCACGATATCATTCCTGCGTGGAGCCTCAATTTCCTGAGCGTTTAAGTTGATGATGGACAGGCAAAAAGCGATTGCCAGAATTGTTTTTTTCATGGTTTATTTTTTACAAAAGTATCCAATTTTTCCTCAGCTGAAACTTTTATTTTTTAATAACCTTACTCCCATTCTATGACAGCATTCGCTGCGCCTTTTGTACGCCTTCAACCAAGGCATCCACTTCTTCAGTTGTGTTATAAACAGCAAAACTCGCACGAACCGTGCCCGCTATATTAAAGAAGTCCATAATGGGCTGCGTGCAGTGATGTCCTGTACGTACGGCAATACCCAATTTGTCCAGGATCATTCCTACATCCGAACTGATACCGGCATTTTGGAGATTAAAGGACACCACGCCGGTGCGGTGTGCTTTTTCACCGTAAACAGTGAGGTTTTCTATCTCCAGCAATCTGTTTTGAGCATATTTCAGCAGGTTATTTTCATGTTGCTGCAATGTTTCATGTCCTATGCCTTCAATAAAATCCACCGCTGCTCCCAGGGCTATATTACCCGCAATATTGGGTGTCCCGGCTTCAAATTTAAACGGTAATGCGGCATATGTGGTCTTTTCAAATGAGCAGGTGGCAATCATTTCGCCACCGCCATGAAAGGGTTCCAGTGATTCCAGAACTGCCTCTTTACCGTATAGCACGCCGGTTCCGGTAGGTGCGTACATCTTATGTCCGGAAAAAGCGAAGAAATCGCAGTCCAAGGCCTGAACGTCCACTTTGAAATGTGGGACGGCCTGGGCACCGTCCACAACGATCCAGGCCCCGGAATTCTGACGTATAAGTGAAATCATTTCCTGCACAGGATTAACAATACCAAGCGCATTGGAAACGTAGTTAAAGGATACGATCTTTGTTCTGTCGCTTAAGTTCTCCCTTAAGAAATCCAGGTTTAATATACCCTCTTCATTAATTGGAATCACCTTCAGTTTGGCACCGGTTCGCTGGCACAGCATCTGCCAGGGTACAATATTGGAGTGGTGTTCCAGATGAGTGATAATGATCTCGTCATCTTTAGATAATTTGCCCGAATTGGACAGGGCATAGGTAATAAGGTTTATACTTTCGGTCGTTCCTTTCGTGAAAATTACCTCGTAATCATGCTTGGCATTGATGAACTTCTGAACCTTTTTCCTGGAGCTTTCCATCTCGTCCGTAGCCAGTTGGCTCAAGGTGTGAATGCCACGGTGTACATTGGCATTCAGTTCTTTGTAATAATTACTTTCCACCTCAATCACCGATAACGGTTTTTGAGATGTGGCTGCATTGTCCAGATATATGAGGGGTTTTCCGTGTATTTCCCGGTTCAGTACCGGAAATTGGGCACGTATTTTTGGTAGGTTAATCATAATTGAGCTTTAAAGCCTTCAAATTTACTCAAAATAAGAACAACCTGCTTTACGAAGGTAAGTAGGAGTTTGATGTATGGTCTAAAAACAAAAAAACCTGCCGGAAAGGGCAGGTTTAATATTTATAAAAGCGATCTGCTTACTCAGCGTTTTCCTGCTCAGTTGCCGGAACATCACCTTCTGCAGTTTCTTCTTCATCATCATCGTCTGCAGCAGCACCACCTTTCATAGCAGTTCTGGACATCTTCACAGCGGCAACAACCGCATTATCCGGGTGCATAAATGTGAATGATTCAGATTTGATATCTCCTACATATACTTTACCACCGATTTTCAATGGAGTAATGTCTACTTCAATTTCATCCGGAAGATTAGCCGGCAATGCTTTCACTCTCAGTTTTCTGAAAGACTGGCGAAGCACACCACCTGCCATAACTCCTTTGGAACGTCCTGTAATTTTCACAGGAACTTCCATAACTACAGGCTTGTCCTCGGACAGCTGGTAGAAATCTACGTGAAGGATTTTGTCGGTAATTGGGTGAAACTGAATGTCCTGAAGTACTGCCGGGATTGTTTCGCCGTCAATAACCAGTTCTACCGTGTGTGCTTCCGGAGTATATACCAATTTCTTGAAAGACTTCTCATCTGTAGAGAAGTTCAAAGGTTCGGCACCTCCATAAACAACACAAGGAACTAATTCAGCATCACGTAAAGCTTTTGTAGACTTCTTGCCCACGCTTTCTCTTTTTGCGCCTTGAATTGTAATTGATTTCATTGTAAGATGTTAAAAAATTTAGGGTGCAAAGATAGACATTTTATTCTACAAAAAAAATCCCCCAAAACCTGGAGGATTCAAATAAGTTAATGAGTGTGTAGTTTTAGATAATAAACTTGTCACTGATGGATTTGTGTTCATGTACCATCTTCATCACATCTGCAAATAAGGAAGCGCAGGACAGCACCTTTATTTTGGATGAAAGTTCGGTTTTGATCGGAATTGAGTCCGTCACAATAACCTCAGACATCTTTGAGTTCTCAATGTTTTCATAAGCCTTACCGGATAATACCGCATGAGTGGCCATCGCACGTACCGATTTGGCACCGTTGGCCATCAAAATATCCGCGGCTTTGCAAAGGGTTCCGGCAGTATCAATCATATCATCAATAAGAATGACGTTACGGTCGGTTACATCACCAATCAGGAACATCTCTTCTATTACGTTTGCTTTTTTCCTTTCTTTATAGGCAATTACGACTTCTGCACCCAGATGTCCCGCATAATTTTTAGCTCTTTTGGCACCTCCCATGTCCGGTGAAGCGATGGTCAGATTATCCAGCTTAAGTGACTGAATATAATCAATAAATATTGTGGAAGCGTACAGGTGGTCCACCGGAATTTCAAAGAAGCCCTGGATTTGGTCTGCATGGAGATCCATGGTCATGATTCTGGTAGCTCCGGCTGCCGTTAGTAGGTTAGCCACAAGTTTGGCACCGATTGGAGCTCTCGGTTTGTCTTTTCGGTCCTGTCTGGCCAAGCCGTAATAAGGAATTACAACGGTGATATTCTTTGCCGAAGCTCTTTTGGCAGCATCGATCATTAGCAGCAGCTCCAGTAAATTATCCGCTGGAGGAAAGGTAGAGCCAATCAGGAATACCCTGCCACCACGTACAGACTGATCCAGGACAGGTTCAAATTCACCGTCGCTAAAGTCCTGGAAATTGATCTTACCCATTTCCTGTCCATAATGTTTGGCGATGTTTGCCGCTAATTCCTTGCTGGTTCTGGTAGAAAACAGATAGCTTAATTGTTGAGCCATTTTTACTTTTTTAGGGTACAAATTTAAAAAAAATAAACCACCCGATTCAGTTCGGGTGGTTTATTAATTTCTGCAAGCTTCTCTTAAGGGAAGGTCACTCCTGAAAAAGCATTTACGTTTGCCAGTGGAAGGTTAGATCCAAATTTATTGTTAATGGACTTAATGAATTCATTACCAATAAGTGCTGCACCTCTGCCGGTAAGGTGAACCCCGTCCAGGGAGAAGGTTCCGCCGGTTACAAATGTGGCCGTATACTTAACATTGTTAAAAGTGATGCCAGACTGTTGTGCCAGCTGGGCCATTTTAGCATTGGCATCCACGAAGGCAAGTCCCTTGGAGTCTGCTATGGTTTTCAGAGCTGCATTATAGGCAGTTGTTGCAGCTATGGCTTTGGCCGTTTCTTTTTTTGTAAGTACATATCTGTCTTCCAGCGGTATCGAAGTTCCACCGCCCACTGTGGGATTGAGAACGGTAGATGCTGTCAGCAGAATCAGATCTTCAGATGTGGTTTGCCTGATGGAAGGAATACCCAGACCAGTCAGGTTTGTAAGGTCTTTATCCGTAATTATCGCACCGTTTGCACCTGTAGCGGAAAAGCTGATCAGTCTACTTTGATACTCTGCATCAGTGATCGCTCCACCATTTTTTGCCTGAAGCAGCCCTGCATTATACTGTGCATATCCCCCATTGAGTTGTGCCACCTGAGTCGCGCTAAGGCCCACAAGTGGTTTGGCGGGAACTCTGGTAAAATAAGGAATGGTAGTTACATTAGGGATATTTGCGATGACGCCTTTGGCACCAACCGCTGTAAGGGCATTAACATAGGAATTAATAAATGAAGCAAAAACTCCCGGATCGGTAATGTCATTAGATCCATATGTGGAAGGGTTGGTATTGCCCGTTTGATCTGTACCCATACCTCCACTTGTAGCGTAAGACAACACGTCATTGTTTCCTATCCACAGGGAAAAGAAGGTTGGGGCCTGTGCCACAGCATCCTGCAGTACAGAGGTCGTTGCGGAGGAGGCAAACCTTACGAAGTAAGGATTAGACAGACCTGCGCTTAATCCCGCTGCATTTCCATAGCCGGGAACTGCAAGATGAAAGGATTTCGCTCCGGGAACGCCCATATTTTGGTACGGACCGCCCGCTGTAATAATATCCAGGGCTGCGCCGGGCGCAGTTGGAGTAGGGCTGAGGGAACCGTTAGCTGCCACAAGTACATATTTGCCCCCGAAGGCTCCGGTAGTTGAATTAAAAAGATTGGTGAAGCCGCCCGTATTGTTCGGCATTAAAGGTTGGCGAAACTCGCCGCCGCCGGCAAGTTTCATCTGGGCGGCGATGATGGAGGGGTAGGATTCATTCTGACCGTCCAGATACAGTGCATTGTCGCGGTACCCTGCAGTCAGGGAATTACCCAAAGCCACGTATTTGCTGAAATCTGCACTTCCGCTTGTTATAACCACGTCATTTACATCATTTTCGAAATCGGTATCGCAGCTGTAGGTGAACAGCAGGAGAGCGGCCGCCAGTGATGGTATTATTATTTTTTTCATAACCTGTTCTTAATTAATGTTATAATTTACTCCAAGGCCGAAATAGAATGAGTTTGCCTTGGCCTGACCTGCGAAGTTTATATTCTGGTTATTGAAGACCCTGCTTTTTGGAAAGGTTTTGGCCGCTGCCAGGTCTACACCCAGGCTGCCAAACTTCAGACCCACACCGCCGGTGATTGCATGAGCATCAAATGATGGGGTTTCAGGAATGAAATTACCGTCTTCGTAAGGCGATTCGTCATAGTACCATCCCAGTCTGCCGGCAATCTTGGAGGTGAACATGTATTCCGTACCTACACGGAAATTCCTGGTATTATGGAAATCCTTGATATTGGTAAGTACTGTTGGGTCTGCCTGGTTACCGATAGGTGCGTTTGCGAAATCGAGTGTTAGCCTGTCGTATTTCTCCCAACCTACATAATTCATGTCGGCAGAAAGTTTCCATTTTGGTGTTACCTTAAAGGTAGCACCAATTGTATATTCCTCCACAAGAGGTAAAGTAGCTGTGAAATTATCCTGACCTGCAGCGTTGATTCCAATAAGTGGGTAGAGTGCCGGACTTACACTAAAAGTAGCTACCCCATTGTCTGCCTTCATGTTTACAGGGGAACGGTAAGCCACGGAAACGTCCCATTTCTCATCGGGCTGGAAATAAAAGCCCAGTCCAAATCCGTGACCTTTGGCTTTCTCGTCTTTAATATTAAGTGATCCGTTGTACAGGGTCAGTCCTTTGTCCCAGTCCACGGAGCCGGTAGCGTAAATATAACTCGCTCCTACAGATGCCCAGGGAGCCAGTTTCACAGAAACCATTGGCTGGAAATACATGGCCTTCAACGCCAGTTTCTGTACAATTTCATTTCCCTCCCAGTCATTAGGCCACTGAATAGTACTTCCATAGGGTGTAGTAAAACTGAAACCCACAGAAACATTGTCCAGTACCTTATAGGCCACAGCTGCATAAAGAGGCGTCCCGATTGGGTTGTCTGTTTCAAAGGACTGAAGCGTGGTAGGATTCTGATAAGTTACGTTGGTTATTGCACCGAAACCTCCTGCTGCGACGCTAAGTTTGGCCGGAATAAACGACATACCTGCAGGATTGAAGAATGCAACACTTGCATCTCCTGCATGCGCGCTGGTGTGCGCCATGGCGAGCTGCTTAACGCCCTGCAGTGAAACCCTGAAAGCTCCTGCATACGTTAAAACTCCTGCCAGTAAAGCTGTAGAGATTAAAACTTTTTTCATAATCAATGATTCGTATATGTTGTTCAAATATATAATTAATTTTATTTCTGTGTTAATATTTCTTAATATTTATAGGGACTCGCTAAAATTTACGCTATGCTTCGAACAGGTGTTTGTGGATGCGGTTCGAAGGATTCGGAGGCAGGTCTGTCAAATTAAACCGGCCTGATAAGCCACGATATAAAAATTATTCTAAATTTGCAGATTGAACAAATTTTAAAACAGATAAATATGAGTTGTGGATGTAAGACATCCGGAGATTCTGCTCATAACTGCGGAACAAAATCCGCGAACGGCTGTGAAAGTGTTGATACCTGTGGTAATAGCTATAAATTAAGTGTTTTTGACTGGCTTTCAAACATTAACAATCCCACTTCCAGTAAGTGCGATATGGTTGAAGTCAGATTTAAAAATGACAGAAAATGTTTTTATAAGAACATAAACAGTTTGCCGCTTCACATTGGAAGCATCGTTACAGTAGAATCGAGTCCCGGACATGATGTGGGAGTAGTAAGCCTTACCGGAGAGCTGGTAAAGGTGCAGATGAAGAAGAAAAATGCTTCTGAAGAAGGTGCCCTGAAGATTTACAGGCTTGCCAATCAGAAGGACGTGGAAACCTGGCAGGAAGCCAGGGCACGGGAAGAACAGACCAAAGTTCAGGCGCGTAAGATCGCTCAGCATCTGCGGCTGGATATGAAGATTACCGATGTCGAATTTCAGGGAGATAACGGTAAGGTCACTTTTTATTATACGGCAGAAAACCGCGTGGACTTTCGCCAGTTAATAAAGGAATTTGCCGCCGCCTTCCGTACCAAAATCGATATGAAGCAGATCGGTTTCCGACAGGAAGCTGCAAAAATAGGAGGAATCGGGTCCTGCGGCAGGGAGCTGTGCTGCTCCACATGGCTTACCGACTTCCGTTCGGTGAATACAAATGCCGCACGCTATCAGCAGCTGAGCATAAATCCGCAGAAACTGGCAGGACAGTGCGGAAAGCTAAAATGCTGTCTCAACTATGAGCTGGACAGTTATCTGGACGCGCTCCATCATTTCCCTTCTACAAGCACCACCCTGGATACGGAGAAAGGTAAAGCCTTCTGTATCAAGATCGACGTGTTCAAGAAGAAGATGTGGTTTGCCTACATGGACCATTCAGCTGCATGGTATGATCTTGACATTGCAGATGTAAAGGCAATGATAGCTCTAAATAAAAAAGGGGAAAAAGCCAGGCCTTTGGAAGATCTGAAAGCTGTGGCACCCGAGGTCTTTGCAAAGAATACCGATCTTATTCAGGAGAACAGTGTGGACCGTTTTGAAGGCAAAAACCGGAATAAAAACCGGGGACGTAAGCCGGATAACAGAAAACCGGACAACCGGACAAACGCAGAAAGCCGTTCCGGATCAGAAAATAAACCCCGGAAACCGAAAGGTGAGCAGAAGCCAAAGCAGCAGAATGCCCGTCCGGAAGGCAAGCCGGCAAGAGAGCCCGGTACACCCAATCCAAACAAGAAGAAATTTCACAAAAAAGGTCCACCAAAACGTGATACGAATGCCTAAAGTATTTATGCTGCTTGCCTCCTTGTTGCTGCTGAGCTGCACTTCTGACGGATCCGATATCAAGACCAACAGCCTGAACAGCAGTTGGATCAAGGATGCGGAACAGCGCTTTGACTTTGATATCGACCAGGCTCAGAATCCCAAAAACATTATCTTTGTAGTAAGGAACAATAACACTTATCCTTACAGCAATATCCGTTTTATTGTAAAAGTTTCCAATCTTAAAACTAAGAAGGCAGAAACTGATACGGTAGAATATACGATGGCTAAGCCGGACGGAGAATGGTTGGGCAAAGGTTTTGGTGAGATCAAGGAAATTCATTTTCCCTACCGCACTAATTACCGTTTTCCGCAGGACGGAACCTACAGCATTGGCATCATTCAGGCGATGAGAAATGATACCCTGAAAGGGATTGAAGACATAGGTGTAAAGATAGAGAACACAAAACCATAATTATTAGCTATGGACGTTAAAAAAAATACGGACGGCACTACCCGCAAGACTTTTCCTTTACCTCCAAAAAAAGGAAGGAACAGAGGATGGAAAAAGTGGGTAAAGTTTATCTGGACGGGCCTGGTGGCAGTAGTATTGGGTATTGCCGCACTCTTTTTTGCTGTATCGCAGGGATTCCTGGGCGAAATGCCGGAAGTGCAGGAGCTTGATAATCCTGATATCTACGTAGCGTCTGAAATTTATTCGGCAGACGATGTGCTGCTGGGTAAATTCGAAAAAGAAAAAACACAGCCGGTTACATTCGCAGACCTGCCCCCTTTCCTGGTGTATGCCTTGCAGGCCAAAGAGGATGAGCGCTTCAAGGAGCACTCAGGTATTGACCTTCAGGCTGTGGCGCGGGCCGTGATTTATGGAGGCGAGCGCGGTGGTGGTTCTACCATTACCCAGCAGCTGGCTAAACTTCTTTTTACGCCGGATCCGGCATCCAACAAAATCAAAAGAGGTTTTCAAAAACTTAAGGAATGGGTCGTGGCGGTAAGTCTTGAAAAGAGATATACCAAGGAAGAAATCATACAGCTTTACCTGAATAAATTCGATTTCCTCTACAATGCTAATGGAATCGAGATGGCTTCACGGATATATTTTAATAAGAGTACGAAGCAACTTACACTGCCGGAAGCCGCAATGTTTGTAGCCATGCTGGAAAATCCGGTGAAGAATAATCCAAAGAGAAATCCGGAACGTGCCAGGGAGCGCCGGGATGTAGTTTTAAGCCAAATGCTGAAAACAGGATATCTGGATCAGGATACTTATGATAAGGCGGTTAGCCAGCCTGTGGTCCTGGATTATCAACCGGTTAAATCTATTGACGAAGGATATTCTGCTTACTATAAATTTCATCTCAGAAAGGAAATTGAAACCTATCTGAAAGATTACGAAAAGAAAACCGGCAAAACATTAAACCTGTTTAAGGACGGTCTTAAAATTTACATTACCCTGGACTCCAAAATGCAGAAATATGCTGAGGAAGCCATCAAAGAACATATGACGGAACTTCAGGCAAGTTTTGACCGGGAACAGCGCGGACGTAAGGATGCACCGTTTTATTATATTGACAAAAAACAGATTAACGACATCATGATGTCGGCAGTGAAGCGGACGGGACGTTACAAACAGCTTAAAGCTGCTAATGTTTCTGAGGATTCCATCCTGATTGATTTCAATACGCCCACCCGCATGTCCAGATTTACCTGGAACGGCGAAGAGGAAGTGGAAATGTCTCCGTGGGACTCCATCAGATACCACAAACAGATTGCACAGGCAGGGCTGATGTCCATGGTGCCGGGCACCGGTGAAATCAAGGCCTGGGTAGGAGGTATCAACTGGCAGCACTTCCAGTACGACCATATCAAACAGGGTAAAAGACAGGTAGGTTCTACATTTAAGCCCTTTGTTTACGCTACAGCAATCATGAATCTGGGGATGACACCATGTTCACAGGTTTCCAACGCCACCTACCGTAAGGGTAGCTGGACGGTGGAAGGTTCCGGGGGTATGCTGGCACTTAAGGACGCACTGGCACATTCCAAAAACCCGGTGGCGGTACGGCTGATTGAAATGACCAGCCCTAAAAAGGTGATCCAGACCGCCAGAGACCTTGGTGTTACAGAGGATATTCCCAATGAGTATGCTATCGCCCTGGGATCATCGGATATTACCATCTACGAAATGTTGGGTGCCTACAGTACATTTGCCAATTATGGTAACTATATGAAACCGGAGATGATCTGGCGGATTGAAGATGCCAACGGCCGCGTAATCAAGGAGGTTGAACCTGTGGAACGTGAGGTAATGAACGAGAAATATGCCTATACCATGATTGAACTGATGAAAGGTGTAGCGCAGTTCGGTACCGCTTCGGGTGAGCTTGGCCGCAGAGGCATCAGTAAGGCCGTTGAAATTGCAGGTAAAACGGGAACAACAAACAATAACTCCGATGGTTGGTTTATGGGGATCACGCCAAACCTGGCCACAGGTGTGTGGGTAGGTTGGGAAGACCGTGCTACGCACTTCCGCAGTACGGGTGAAGGCCAGGGTGCAAAGATGGCACTTCCGATCTGGGCCATATTCATGAAGAAAGTCTGGGCCGATAAATCTTTAGGGGTAACACCGGAGGATAAATTTGTGAAGCCTTCCGACTGGACCGACGGGTGCCAAAACCTGCAGGGTCTGGGCGGTGGTTATGGCGATGAAGGCCCATTACCTACGCTGGAAGACCTTAAGAATCCGACCATTGAGGAACCGGTAAGAAACAACAGCAAATCTCCGGGTCGTAAAGAAGATAATGTAAATGAAGCCCTTAATTCCGGCGATGAAATAGATTTTAACAAGTAGATTCTACATAAAACTCTCCCTTCACTGCAAGGGGGAGTTTTTTTTGCTATCTGAGCTTTCTGTAACTTTACCCGATGAACATTCAAAAAATTACACAGAAGTATCTCGATATTTTTCCCGGCGATCATTCCGGAAGCCTTCAGCAGCGGCAAACGCCAAACGTCCTTTTCTCCACCGTGAGGCCGGTAGGTTTTGAGCGTCCCAAACTGCTACTTTTTAACCATGAACTTTCTGAACAGATAGGTCTGGGCACGTTTGATTGTAAGGATCTTTCCTTTTTAGCGGCCACTGATTTGCCGGAAAACGTGCGGACTTTCGCTACTGCCTATGCCGGGCACCAGTTCGGTAACTGGGCAGGACAGTTGGGTGACGGTCGGGCTATTTATGCAGGTGAAATCAAAAACCCCCAGGGAAAAACGACGGAACTGCAGTGGAAGGGAGCAGGTGCAACACCTTATTCCAGGTCGGCAGACGGGCGTGCGGTGCTGAGGTCTTCTGTGCGCGAATATCTGATGAGCGAGGCCATGTGGCATCTTGGTGTGCCAACTACGAGGTCTCTAAGTTTGGTGCTTACAGGAGAGCAGGTGGTGCGCGATATGATGTATGACGGAAATCCGGCACCTGAAGCCGGTGCGGTAGTGATACGAACTGCCGAAAGTTTCCTTCGCTTTGGCCATTTTGAATTGCTGTCCGCTCAGAAAGACATTGCCTTGTTGAGAAAGCTGGCTGATTTTACGGTAGACAGTTACTTCCCCGAAATCAAATCCGAAGGAAGTCAGAAATACCGCGATTTCTTTTCATCCGTATGTTCAAAAACAGCGCTGCTGATGTCGGAATGGTTTCGTGTCGGTTTTGTTCATGGTGTAATGAATACGGATAATATGTCGGTGCTCGGTCTTACCATAGACTACGGACCCTTTTCAATGCTGGACAGTTTCGACCTTAATTTCACACCAAATACCACCGATCTTCCCGGCCGGCGGTATGCTTTCGGTAAACAGGCACAAATCTCACAGTGGAACCTCTGGCAACTGGCAAACGCGCTTTTCCCGCTGGTAGAGGATGCGGGATTTTTAGAGCAGACACTTAATGATTACAGTGACAGATTTTGGCAGGAGCATGACCGCATGATGGCTTCTAAATTTGGCTTTGACCAGCTTGCGGAGGGTGATGATGAATTTTTTACGGAATGGCAAACCTTGATGACAGACCTGCAGATGGATTATACGCTGTTTTTTTCGGAACTGGAAAAGTGGGATGAGTCGGTGTCTGTAAATGGTTTCTTCACAAAAGTGTCCTATTCCCCCGCGTCCGGGGAGTTACTTACTTCTCTTGACCGATTTTTTAAGTCTTACAGTTCAAGAAGAAGCCGCAATACGCTTTCCATTGCTGAATCCAGGATGATGATGGCCAAAACCAATCCCAAATTTATTCTGCGTAACTATCTTCTTTATGAATGTATCGAAGAGGTTAAGGCGGGTAAATCCGATATGCTTGATAAACTGCTTAATGCACTTCGGAATCCCTATCAGGAAATTTATCCCGAATTTTCAGTGAAGCGGCCCCTAGGGTACGATGATGTATCCGGCTGCTCAATGTTGTCCTGCAGCTCGTGATTTTGATGTATTTTCGCAAAAAATTAGCAGCTGTGAAATTCAGAAATAAGCTTGTAGCTTTTCTTAAACTTGTTTTCCCCAGCACTACTCCGGAAGTGGTGCTTTTTTTTGCTTTCCTCACTGCCTATGGCGTATTGGGGTCCATAATAGCGGTTAATTACCGGATTATTTTTGATAACCGTATTCCGTGGGATGCTTACTTCAGTTTTGACAACCGCGCGATTGTCATGACAGGTGGTGGTTTTGAGCGGCATCCGCTGGCCAATTATTTTTTTGATGTCATCCGGCAGGCAGGCCGGAAATTTTCAGGCGGGCAGTACAATGCCGATTTCAGGTTATTTTTAGCCTGGTGCAGCGCCTTGACGGTCAGTTTGAGTATGATTCAGATTTATAAGTATTTAAGAGTCATCATCGGCCTCCCGGTTTATCTGTGTGTGTTTTTAGTGGTTTTCTTCTCTCTGTTCAGCACAAGCATTTTACTCTCATTCACGCCGGAAACCTACACCTACACACTGTTTTTGCTGATTCTCTTTAATTACTACGCAGCTTTCAAAATCCGGAATGGTAGCAAAATCCCGACTGCTGCCCTGGCGCTGGCGACCGTTTCCATAGGTGGACTTACGATTACGAATGCTGCAAAGGTTTTCGTGCCCGTCCTTTTTGAAAAGGGACTGTTCCGAAGCTGGCGAAATATTATGAATGCTTTCGTGAGAAGCCTGATAGCGGTAGGCGTATTTGTTATTCTGTATTTGAGCCGCCTCAATTTCGATGTTGAAAGGATCTTTACAAAAACGGCAGCGCAATACGATAAATTTTCTGATCCAAAGGTTACCCCCTTATGGGATATGGTGGTTTCCTGGTTTTGGGGTGGAAATATACTTTTTCCGGGATTTGTGATGCGCGATTATCACAATGCCAAAGGTTTTGAATATAAAGCCCTGTTCATGGACGTCTATAGCGGCTCCCTTCCATATGTATTCTGCGGGCTTCTCTTTACCCTGTTTATTTTGGGCTGTGTGCGCAACTTCCGCAACAGTCTGGTTCAGATTCTTATGCTCAGTTTTTTGGTGGATGTGGTCATCCATATTGTGCTTAAGTTTGGCCTGCACACGTCCTACATCTATGGAGGCCACTTTATTTTTGCCGTGCCGCTGATCCTCGGTTGGCTGCTCCATAGTTTCCGCGAAAAACGGGCAGGATTCATTGGTGCTTTATCTGCGCTGATTCTTCTTTTTGCCTTTCTTGCCTTCAATAATGCTTTGAGAATGCAGGAATTCTTCTACTTTCTTGAGGCTTACTACAAATAAAAAAACCGGCCTCAGGCCGGTGAATATTATCTGTCTTAAGTTACTTGGCTTCCACACAGAAAACCCTGTACTGTACAGCTACAGCCGTGTTGAAAGTTTGCCTGATCCTGGCAAGGTCACCGGAAGCACTTTGTTTGGTGAAATAGCTTCCTGCCAGGATCTTATAGTTAGGTCTTAGGGAAGCATCTGTTTCCACCTTCATATTTGGAAATCTTCTGCGGAAGGCCGCTTTCACCTCGTTTGCCTCTGCATTGCTTTTTACTACAGCAATCTGGATTTTATATCCCAGAATCCGCGGATTTCTGCGGCAGATTTCGGCATTGGTGAGTTCACGGCTTGGCACGAGTACCCTTGCAGGTTTAGGAGTGCCGGAGTTAGATGTTGATCTGGTATTGCGGTCGCAATTATCTTCCATATCCTCCAGTGCGTTCTGGACTTTCGCGTCCATGGAGACCTGCAGCCTGGTGCCGTTTATAGTGTCTACCTTTACAACCTCTTGCGCACCAGCGTTATATCCTGTCAGGCACAGCAAAAGGCTGCAAATCTTAAGAAGGTTCTTCATTCAGTATTATTTTAAGCAAATTTATAACAAATAAAAATTATTCCAAACTTCCTTATTTAGAACAGTTACAAATTAGTTGAAAACCAAAATAGGGTCAGCGTTCACCTGTTAAATTCCTGTTAATTGTCTTATTTTTGCGCCACTGATTATGTTCTCTGAAATCTAGAAATTAGTACTAACACAAGTTTATTATCAATGATTAGTTGGAAAAAGCATTACAAAAAAGGGTTGATGGCAATAATGCTGTTGCTTTCGACCGGTGCTTCTGTTTATGCGCAGGGCGATGCCAAAAAGGGTGAAGAGCTCTTCAAGGCAAACTGTACCGCCTGTCACGCTTTGGATAAGCAAATGGTAGGCCCCGCATTGGGCGGAGTAGTGGACAGGTTAAAGACCGAGCAGAATCTGGATACAGACTGGCTTCATAAATGGATAAAGGATAATGCTTCCCTGCGTGCTTCCGGCGACAAATATGCAAATGAGGTCTACGAAAAATTCAACAAGACTGAAATGCTTCCTTTTCCTAATCTTAGTGATCAGGATATAAATGACATTCTGGAATATACCACCAATCCACCTGCGCCGGCTCCTGCAGCCGCCGCTGCCGGTGATGGTGCTGCTTCCGATCAGAATTCCGCTGCAATGCTTGATGTTGCTCAGGCACAGAAAACCAATTCTACAATAATTATTGTTTCGCTGATAGCCATCTGTGGTTTGCTGGTTTGGCTTCTGCTAAAACTCAGACAGTTGGTGAAACTTCAGCAAACTGAAGAACTTGCGGGTCTGAATAGTTCCAGAGGAGTTTCTTTTGGCGAACTTTATGAAAAGTACAGTTATGTAGGTAAAGCCCTTCTTGGTTTACTTGCGCTGTTTGCATTCTACGGAATCTGGAACTGGTTAATGTGGATCGGTGTTTACAAAGGTTACAAGCCGGAACAGCCTATCTACTTCTCTCATAAAATTCACGCCGGTGAAAACAAAATTGACTGTCAGCTTTGTCACTCATCTGCAAAATACGGTAAAGTTTCAGAAATTCCTTCAATGAACGTATGTATGAACTGCCACCGTAATATCTCTGAATACAACGGATCTTATATGGAGCCTGGTAAGGATAAGGCATTCTATGACGCGGAGATCCAGAAGATATACGCTGCTACCGGTTGGGATCCTGCGACACAGCAGTATACCGGCAAGACACAACCTGTGGAATGGGTAAGAATCCACAACATGCCGGATTTCGTGTACTTTAACCACGCACAGCACGTCGTGGCCGGCGAGCAGGCAATCATAAGCTCACACAACAAGAAAAATCCGGATAATAAGATCGATGTTGTTTGTAAAGCATGTCACGGTGCTGTTGATACGATGAACGTTGTACAGATGGCCAATGACTTTACGATGGGTTGGTGTATAGACTGTCACAGAACAACTGAAGTGGATATGGGCAACTCTTACAACAAAGAGTATTTCCAGAGTCTGCATGATAAGCTTAAGAAGCAGTATCCTAAGAAAGAAGGAAAGATTACTGTGGACGCGATCGGTGGTCTGGAGTGCGGTAAATGTCATTATTAATAACTAAAAATTAGAAGTATCAATGGCTTCAAATAAAATACAATTCAGAAGTATTCACGAACTTAAAGACCCGGCTTTAAACGGTAAGCTGGCTCAGAAAGAGTTTCAGAATGAAATTCCTGTTGATGAGATTCTTGGAGATGACCAGTTACTGAAAAGTGACAGCGGTACCTCCAGAAGGGATTTCCTGAAGCTTTTAGGTTTCTCTACCGCGGCGGTTACTTTGGCTGCCTGTGAAGCACCGGTTATAAAATCAATCCCTTATGTAGTGAAGCCGCACAGTATAGTACCCGGTGTACCTAACTACTATGCCTCTACTTATTTTGACGGTTTTGATGTTGCAAGTGTTCTTGTAAAGACCAGAGAAGGACGTCCTATTAAGATTGAACCTAATCCTGCTGCCGGAGCAATGGGTATTACCAGTGCCAGAACTCAGGCAAGTATCCTTTCTCTTTATGACAATGATAAAGTAAAGCAGCCTAAGCTGAACGGTAAGGACGACACTTTTGACAAAGTGGATGACTACGTTCTGAACGCTCTTACTCAGGCACAGGGTGCAGGCAAGAGAATTGTTGTTTTATCGCATTCTTTCCCTTCACCAACGTTCAAGAAACTTTTCTCAGAATTTAAGACAAAATATCCAACGGCCGAGCTCGTAACATATGATGCTTATCCGTACGCTGCATCTCTTGATGCTGCCCAGGAGGTTTTCGGACAGAGAGCACTTCCTGTTTATGACCTTTCAGCCACTCAGCTTGTGGTATCTTTCCAGGCGGATTTCCTTGGAGATTACAACGGCGGAGGTCTGGAAACTACCTATGCCGCGGCCAGAAGACCGGGCGCTAATATGCTGAAACATATTCAGGTAGAATCCAATATGTCGCTTTCCGGAGCGAATTCAGATGAAAGGATTCCAATGAAGCCAAGTGAAGTTAACCAGACTTTACTGGCGGTTTACAACGGACTGAACGGCGGAGGCGTTAATAACCCTGCCGCAGCGAAAATCGTTAAGGAACTGCAGGCTAAAGGAAGCAACGCTGTTGTATTTGCTGACGGCTCCAAAGCTGCCCAGGTACTGGCACACCTTATTAACCAAAAGATTGGCTCTACTGCTTTCACAGGGAAAGCCAACCTGATGAAGGAGTTTGATGGTGCAAGATACCAGGAGTTCCTGAGCTGGATGAATGCCGGACAGGTAGGCGTTCTTATCACCAACAATGTAAATCCAATATATTCTTCCAACAAAGGACAGGCTTTCAAGGCTGGTCTGGGTAAAGTAAATGCTGTAATCGCGGTTGCTGACAAGAAGAATGAAATGTATAAAGCTGCACACGCAGTAATTCCTGTAGCTAACTGGCTGGAAAGCTGGGGTGACCTAACGCCTCAAACCGGGATTTATGCACTTATTCAGCCTACCATCCAGAAAATCTATAAATCCAGACAGATTGAAGAATCTTTACTGGTTTGGATTAACGGAAAAAACAATACAAACAACAACTATTACGAGTACCTGAAGGCAAATGCCGCCACAATGTTGGGCGGGACAAGCTTTAACAAGGCACTTTATAATGGCTTTGCCGCTACTTCCAATGCAGGCGCATCCCTGTCGTACGCAGGTGGAAATGCGGCTCAGGCAGCAACAGAGCTGGCCAACATGAAGCCTTCGGATTACGAACTTGTTCTTTACACCAAAACATCAATGGGCGACGGTACCCAGGCCAACAATCCATGGTTGCAGGAGCTACCGGACCCTATTACCAGACTTGCCTGGGATAATTACCTGACCGTTTCTCCGGACGATGCCAAGAAACTTGGACTGGAAAACGACCTGAATGCCAGAATGCAGCTGGATGGTTCCAGAGTTAACCTTACGGTAAATGGTGTGACTCTGAAAGATGTGCCGGTATTCGTTCAGCCGGGACAGGCTGACGGTTCTTTCGGACTTGCTTTGGGTTACGGTAAAAGTAATTCAGGTAAGATCGCCGAGACAGGTGTGAACGCATATCCTCTGTTCGACGGTGCCAACCTGACCCTTTCAAACGTTAAGATTGAAAAAGTTAGCGGTATGCACGAGTTTGCAGGGATGCAGCTTCAGAATACCTTAATGGGACGTTATGAAATCGCAAGAGAAGTATCTTTGGAAGATTTTATAAATATTCCTTTTGACGATAAGCTGAAAGGATGGAATAAGCCTTTGGAGTACCACACACTTACTGAATCTGCTCCTGCCGGCAAAATTACTTTGTGGGATGAGCATGACGATACAGACGGTCCTCACTTTAACCTTTCTGTAGACCTGAACGCATGTACAGGCTGTGGTGCATGTATCATTGCGTGCCAGGCAGAGAATAACGTTCCTGTTGTAGGTAAAGAGGAGATCAGAATGTCGCGTGATATGTACTGGTTAAGAATTGACCGCTATTATTCAGCAAAAGAAAAAATCCATACCAAGGAGCAGGTTGAAAGAGGCCTTAATGTTCCTCAGGTATATGATATCCTGATAGAGCCGGCTAAGAATCCGGACGTTATCTTCCAGCCGGTGATGTGTCAGCACTGTAATCACGCACCGTGTGAAACTGTTTGTCCGGTGGCTGCAACTTCTCACGGTAAGCAGGGTCAGAACCAAATGGCGTACAACAGATGTATCGGTACAAGATACTGTGCGAACAACTGTCCGTATAAAGTAAGAAGATTCAACTGGTTTACCTATAACCTGAACGATAAATTCGACTTTAATCAGAACAACGATCTAGGTAGAATGGTTCTGAACCCGGATGTCGTTGTAAGGACCAGAGGGGTAATGGAAAAATGCTCTATGTGTATCCAGATGACTCAGAACACTATTCTTGAAGCCAAGAAAGAAGGGAGAAGAGTGGCAGACGGGGAATTCCAGACAGCTTGCTCGCAGGCGTGCGGAACCGGTGCTATGAAGTTTGGTGACATGAATGATAAAAAATCAGAAGTTAGGAAACTGTACAGCAGCAACAGAAGATATACGCTTCTGGAGGAAATCGGTACGAAGCCTAACGTGTTTTATCATACCAAAGTTAGAAACAGAAGAGAAGATAATAAAGTATAAATAATAATAAGGTAACAAATGTCACATTACGAAGCCCCGATCCGGGAACCTTTAATTATTGGTCACAAAACCTATCACGATATCACCGAAGATATCGCCAGACCCATCGAGGAAAGAGCCGGTAAACTGTGGTGGATTTCTTTCTACGCAGCTCTTGCCCTTTTCATTTACGGCTTCGGCTGTATTGCCTATACCATCGGAACAGGTATCGGTGCGTGGGGCCTTAACAGAACCATCAACTGGGGTTGGGATATTACCAACTTCGTATGGTGGGTAGGTATTGGTCACGCAGGAACACTTATCTCCGCTGTACTTTTACTGTTCAGACAGAGATGGAGAATGTCCGTTAACCGTTCTGCCGAGGCGATGACCATCTTCGCGGTTGTTCAGGCGGCTATTTTCCCTGTAATCCACATGGGTAGAGTTTGGGTAGGATACTGGGTATTCCCGATTCCTAACCAATACGGATCGCTTTGGACGAACTTTAACTCTCCTCTGTTCTGGGACGTATTTGCAATCTCCACTTATTTCTCTGTATCTACCGTATTCTGGTTCATGGGTCTTATCCCGGATTTTGCAATGATCAGAGACCGTGCAAAAACGCCGTGGACGAAGAAGATATATACCTTCCTGGCCTTCGGCTGGGGTGGTAAAGCCAAACACTGGCAAAGATTTGAAGAACTTTCACTTGTTCTTGCTGGTCTGGCAACGCCACTTGTATTCTCGGTACACACCACGGTATCCTTTGACTTTGCTACGTCGGTAATCAAAGGATGGCACTCCACCATTTATCCTCCTTACTTCGTAGCCGGTGCGATTTTCTCAGGATTTGCAATGGTACAGACCCTTTTGTTAGTTGCCAGAAAAGTATGTGATCTGGAGGATTATATCACAATGTACCATATCGAGATCATGAACATCGTTATCATTGTAACGGGTGGTATGGTAACCGTAGCTTATGCATGTGAATATTTCATCGCATGGTATTCCGGAAGCCGTTATGAGGATTTTGCATACCTGACTCCGGGTGCCGCAACAGGACCGTACTGGTGGGCATTCTGGTCACTGATTATCTGTAACCTTGTTGTGCCTGCATTGTTCTGGTTCAAGAAAGTGAGAACGAATATCATCGCAACATTCATCATTGCCCTTATCATTAACATCGGTATGTGGTTCGAACGTTTCGACATTATCGTTATCAACCTGTCACGCGATTATCTGCCAAGCAGCTGGACCATGTTTAAGCCGTCCATCATAGACGTTGGTGTATTCCTGGGAACCATCGGATTCTTTTCCGTACTCTTCCTGCTGTATGCACGTACATTCCCTGTAATCGCACAGGCTGAATTGAAATCTATTCTGAAAATTTCAGGTGAAACCTATAAAGCAAAAGAAGGAGATGAGCACCACTAAAATAATTTACGGCCTGTATGCCGACGATGATGAACTGATGGATGGCGTTAGGACTTTCAGAGACAAAGGAATTGCCATCAATGAAGTTTACACCCCATTTCCTGTACACGGACTGGACAAAGCACTTGGTTTAAAGAAAACCCGTATTTCCGATGCTGCATTCATGTATGCTGTTTACGGTGTTACTGTTGCCATCCTTATTTCATGGTACGCTATGAATCATGACTGGCCTATGAATATCGGCGGAAAACCTTCCTTCACCTGGTGGGAAAATATGCCGGCGTTTGTTGTACCGATGTTTGAACTTACAGTATTCTGTGCTGCACATATGATGTCGCTTACTTTCCTGATCAGGAATAAGATGTATCCCCTGGCACCGCCTCAGAATCCGGATCCCCGTACGACGGATGATAAGTTTATGATGGAGTTCCTTACAGATGATGTAGAGACTGTGAAACAGATCCTGATTGACACAGGAGCTGAGGAAATAACTGTAAAAGATGCGTAAAATGAAACAGAATATATTCAAAATAACTGCAGCTTTGGCAATTACTACGGTGATGCTTAATTCCTGTGGTCCCAAGGATAATCCGCCATTGGTTTATTTTCCGGATATGTATTTCCCGGTAGCCTACGACCCGCTTATGAAAGCGGAGGATGCTTATTCTGACCATGAAAATGAAATTCCTGCTTTCGTTAAGAACGGCGGTGCTACAGGAATGATTCCGGTAGACGGCACAGTAATGCAGAATAAAGACGGAATTGCAGAATCTAATTCTGCCGCAGCAATGACGCCGGACCAGTACAATGCCGGTTATGCAGAGTCAAAAGGTCTTACAGCTTCCCCACTTAAAGCTGCAGGTCAGAAGAAAGACCTTGAACGAGGTAAAGTACTTTATGACCGTACCTGTGCGGCATGTCATGGTACTGCCGGTGACGGACAGGGACCCATCGTACAGAGCGGTGCCTACAGTGGCGTACCTAAATATGCAGACCGCGAGATTTCCGTCGGTTCGGTTCATTATGTAATTATGCACGGAAGAAACGCTATGGGATCCTACGCAGGCCAGCTTAACGCAGGCGACCGCTGGAGAGTGGCCATGTACGTTATGAATGCTTTTAAAGGTGGTATGTCTCCGGCTACTACAGCCTCCGCTGCCGCAGCAACAACAGATTCTACCGCAACACAATAATAAAAAGAATTAAAATGTATAGTTTTTCGCCTAAATTAAAATTAGTTTCTATTATACTCCTCGTTGCCGGTTTGGTTCTTTTTACCGCGGGATATTTTATGAACCATGGTATGGATGATACCAGGATAGAACATATGATGGAGGCTGCTATGAGCTCCGGAGAGAAAGCTCCGTCGCACTCCAGCGAAGTAATGACACCCGCCAAAGATCATGATGGTCATCTTAAGCATGCAAAACATCAGATCCACAACCAGCCGCTTGCTTCAATACACTTTATTGCGGTGTTCTTTTTCGGAGTTAGCTGTGCGGTAATGTTCTTCTACAGTATTCAGCATGTGGCGCACGCCGGATGGCCAATAATCATTACACGTGTTATGGAGGCTATAGGTGGTTACATCCCTTACGGTGGTGCCATTCTGATCATCATCATGCTTCTTAATATTACACACAACGGTCATCTGTTTCACTGGATGGATCCTGAACTTACAGATCCTAACTCTGATCAGTTTGACGTAATCCTGTTCGAAAAGAAAAAGTTCCTCAACATTCCCTGGTATGCGTTTCGTACGATACTGTATGTGGTTGGCGCTTCATTCCTGGCCTGGAAACTAAGACAGATGTCCAGAAAAGTGGATGAGACCAAGTCTCTGAGAGACTATCAGTACCTTTACAGATGGGCTGTCGGTTATATCGTATTTTTCGGTTTCGCATCCGCAGCGTGGGCGTGGGACTGGTTAATGTCTATTGACCCACACTGGTACTCCACCATGTATATCTGGTACTCTATGGTATCCTGTCTGTCCAGTGGAATCGCAGTGATCATTATCCTGAGTGTTTATCTAAAGAAAACCGGTTTCCTTCCGCAGTTTAATGATAACCACCTGCATGACCTGGGAGTATTCCTGTTCGCATCAAGTATGCTTTGGACATATACATGGTTTGCACAGTTCATGCTTTACTGGTATGCTAACGTACCGGAGGAGGTTAACTACTTCTTTGGCAGGTTCGAGCATTATAAGGAAATTTTCTTGCCGATGCTGATCCCGAACTTCCTGATTCCTCTGTTGGTAATGGTGAGTTCAAGTATTAAGAGAAGCTATAAAGTAGTGACTACAATGGCATTCATTGTACTGTTTGGTCATGCCTGGGACTACTTCAACATGGTAATGCCCGGTACGATTGGACCATACTGGAGAACTCCGGAACTTTGGATCCTTACCATTGGCGCGGTACTGTTTGTAGTTGGACTGTTTATGTTTGTGGTTCTCCACACCCTGTCTAAACTCAAACTTATTCCTGAAGGTAACCCTTATCTGCACGAATCCAAGATTTACGAATATCCGTTCTAAAGGAAACTTCAACATATCAATCCCCGTTAACTTATGTTTTCGGGGATTTTTATTATCTTTTACAGCTTTAAACCCAAATCCTGACCGTTTAAGTATTCAGCATTTGAAGTTGCTTTTTAAACAGTCTTTTAGATGAAAATAAATTAGACTATGAAAACAAAATTTGTCTCCCTGATACTTGCTTTCGCCGCATCCTTTTTAGTTTCTGCACAAACGCTGAAACTGGTTTCCGCTACTTCAGGCGAGCCACTAGCTAATGTCAGCTTTTTTTCAGCAAAAGGTGAACTCTTTACAACATCTGATATTGAAGGCATAGTACAGCGCGAAGCATTATTGCCTACGCAGGAAACCTATATCCTGATACATGACTCTTATAAAATCGCGACCGTATCTGCAAAGGATCTGGATAGTGGAACGCTGAAGTTGAAGGACAGGATAACTGAAATTGCGCCCGTTGTTGTAAGTAACAGGAAGGCGAAATACATGACGGTTCGCGGACCCTTCAATGTTTACCTGACAGTGAACAAAGAATTTAATGTTTATGCGGATGGAATAGCAACGTATGTTTACGACAGTAATACCAAAAAGGTTAAGGACCTGTATATTGAGCAATACCGTTCATTCACCAGGAAAAATGAAAAAGAAGACCGGAAGAAAGTCGCTTCTTTGGTATATACCGGTTTTCTGAAGCTTCCGGAACTGGAGCGTGTTGGCAAAATGCAGGAACAGAAAACCAACCCTAAAAGTAGATATAAAGAGATAAGTAATAACGGGTATACAATGATGCAGTTTAATTCAGCAGGGCTTCAGGATAAGCCGTTCACCATATTTGGATACAGCTTCTATGATTTTATTTATAACAGCACCGTAAGTTTTACAGAGGGTTCCCTAAATCTGCGCGACTTTACTTCGTACACCGAGCAGCTTGATTTTAAACTTAAGCATAAGTCCGAACCGGATTTCCATCAGATGGTTAAGTATGCCACCTTCATCCCGCAGGAAATTGGCTTTACAGACAAACCGCAGCCCACCAAAGTGCGTTTGGATCCTGCCAAAAGTTTCTATAATGAACGTTATTGGGAGGAAACCGGTTTTCCAAATATGCAGCCGGTCTTCAGCAGCTTCAGTGGCCAGGGACTTAACGAGGTGCCTAACAGCGGCCAGCTAAATTAAGAGGTGAAGTATGGGCAAAAAAAGTTAAATTTGTATGAAATGACCTTTGTATGAGAAAATTAACCCTGCTGCTGTGTGCGGTTTTCCTGTTATTAATTAGCTGCAAGAAGGATGCTGTAGATTCCACCAATCTTAAAACCTTCCAGTCCAGCATCAACGATATGGCTTCCAGCCTCAATACCCTTCAGCAATATAAATTTAATGAAGCCTTGTATATTCTGAAGACTTTTGCTGTCGATGCGGAAGGCGAAACACACGAACTTGTGCAGCTTTCAAAACTCCTGGAAGGCAAGAAGGTTCCGGACATCTTCCGTATGGCCGACGAGGTGGCCAGGGAAAATGGTATTGACTGGACCAGTACCGGTCCGCCATCATTAGGTGAGATGAATATTTTTGAAGATGTAACGGCTAAGGAATCGGATGCCAACGATATCAGTGCCAGCGCCCTGCGGATAACCACCCGACCCACCCAGTCCGACAGTATACTTGGACCAAAAGCCCTTGTGGTAGTGCCAAGGCTGGTAGATGGAAATGGAAAGAACATCGAATTCAGCGGTGCCGCACTCGAAACGGTAATGGAAGTATTCAGTGGCGGGAATAAGGTTTATACCTCGAAAAATTTAATGCAGGACAATAAATTCTATGGATTTACACTCCGGTTTGATAAACTACCGGCCGAGAAACTTCAAAATAATTCCATCGATATTACAGTAAGTGTGAAAACCAGCTCCAGAACGCTGAAGATGACAAATGTAGGCGTAAAGGTGAATCCAAATGCCTTGCTGCAGCCTCAGGTTGCTGTGCCTGCGGATCCTGGCGACGCCGAATTAACTGATCCTTCACTTACCGATCCGCTGGCCGAACCTGCTCCGGGAAATACGCCTGTGGCGTCCGGAGATCCCAAGACCACAGTACAGCGGTTCCTCAACGGCATCAGCACTCAAAACCTACGGTCGGGTTATGAAACATCAAACAATCCTGCCTGGGGTACCTATGAGAAATTTTCAAATCCAACTACCGGTTTTGGCAGCGTGAAGAGTGTGAATGTGAAAGATATCACCACCTCCGCTTCCAATCCCAATTCAGCCTCGGTTTCAGCAAGCTACGATGTAACTGATAAAAATGGCAGTACCTCTTCATTAAATGTGACATTCGGCTTGAAGAATGTAAATGGTGAATGGAAAATTTCCAGCTATAAAATCAATTGATATGTCAGATTTAGTTCCCAGACTATTAAATACCATTGAAACGGTGCCCGATTTTCCGCAGCAGGGCATTCTGTTTCGGGATATCACTCCCATTTTTCTGGATCACCGGCTCTATACTGATGTTATTGCGAATCTCGCGGAATTCAGCTGTGGAAAAGTAGATGCTGTGTGTGGTATTGAAAGCAGGGGATACCTGTTTGGAATCGCGATAGCTGTCGCTATTGGCGTACCGTTTATACTCATCCGTAAAAAAGGTAAACTTCCGCCACCATTTGTGGCCGAAAAATATGATCTGGAATATGGTTCTGCCGAGATTGAAATGCGCGAAGGACAGTTGCAATCCGGGATGCGGGTCCTTATTCATGATGATCTCCTGGCCACAGGAGGCACAACTGAAGCAGCAGCCCGCCTGGTACAGAAGCAGGGCGGCAAAGTGGTTCAGTTCAGTTTTCTCATAGGCCTTAAAGGGTTGCAGGGCGAAGAAAGACTTGCCCGGTTTGAGGCAGAAATTCATAAAATTCTTGAGTATTAAAAGTTTCGGAAGCATTGTCACAAAAATTTTGTTAATCATTCTGAAACCACTAAATTTGCACTTCAATTTTACAGAAATTATGGCAAAACATAAACAAAACGAAAAAACTCCGGAAGGAAAGGAAACAGTTGAATTCTTCAAGGATCTGGACAAGGAAGCTTTACATACCGAACGTTTCCTGGAGAAAAACTCCAAACTGCTGGTTATTTTGTTTGTTTCAATGGTAGCTGCCGTACTTACCTTCTTTGCGTACCAGCAATTTGTGGTGGCGCCCAAGAACGAAGAAGCTACCAAAAGTTATCTTGCCGCGCAGAAAAATCTGGCAGAAGGAGATAACGTTAATGCATTGGGAGGTAAATCTGCCGCAAATCCCGGATTTTTGGGTACTGCAAAAGAATATTCAAACACCTCGGTGGGTAAACTTTCTGCCTACAATGCAGGACTTCTTAAATTTAAAGAGGGTAAATATCAGGAAGCATACGATCTGCTTGATAAGTTCTCATCGGATAATGAGGTGCTGATGGCATTGAAATACGGGGCTATGGCAGATGCCAAATCCAACCTTAACAGAAATGACGAAACCCTTTCACTGCTGGAAAAGGCCATGAATGCTTCAGATGATCCTTATACCCAATATTATTTTACCAGAAAAGCCGGAATAGTGGCGCTTGGTCTTAACAAGAAAGATTTGGCGAAAAAATATTTCACTTCTGTTGATGAGAAGTTTAAGGATTATGACAACGGTATGTCTGACGCATATATTGAAATGGTAAAATACTTCTAAAAATGGCAACAGTTAATCTTTCGGATTACAAACCATTACAAATACAAAATGCTGATTCTTTCCGAATTGGCATTGTTGTTTCAGAATGGAATGATTTTGTAACTCACAACCTTCGCGATGGTGCTCTGGAAGTCCTTATTGCGGAAGGTGTAAAGCGCGAAAACATCCTTACTTTCAGCGTTCCCGGTGCATTCGAGTTAAGCTATGCATCCATGCAGCTTTGCAAAGAAAAGCAGTTTGATGCGGTTATTGCCATCGGTTGTGTAATCCGCGGCGAAACCTCCCATTTCGACTATGTGTGCCAGGCCGTTGCGCACGGAATAAAAGACTGTAATATTCTTACAGACACACCCACAATTTTCTGTGTTTTAACTGATGATACCAGGGAGCAATCCATCGCCAGAAGTGGCGGCACATTAGGTAATAAGGGTGTTGAAGCGGCCGTAACCGCATTGCAGATGATTGGGTTCCGCAATAAGTACGGAAAATAATATCCGCGGTACCTTAGGGTTGCATAGGTTAAATGTCCTGTTACTGTGAAATCAGGTGCGGTACAAAGCGGCTCTGGTTATTGGTAATTAAATTCACGCTCTCGCGCACTCCAATACCTGCCGGTTCCTGTCCAACAATCCAGCTGCCGATCACCGGAAAGTTCCCGTTAAAATTTGGCAAGTCAAAAAGTTGCTGATAAATATAACCTTCTTTGCCATAATTGCCGCTGTTTTCTTCAACAGGACGGTAATTCCGAAACAGTGAGATATTGGCGCCCTCCCGCGAATAAAGTGGTTTTTTGGCATAGCTTACGAGATGCCGGGGTTCAAAATAACTTTCAAGAAGGTAGGGATGGTTAGGAAAGAGTTCCCAAAGCACCGGAAGCATGGCTTTGGAGGAAGCCAGCATTTTCCACGCCGGTTCTATCCACTGCGTTTTGTGGAGGTTGGCTGCGACATGTTTACCGAATTCTTCAGCCAAAATCCATTCATAAGGATACAGTTTGAAGATCACCTGCATTACCTCGCGGTTTTCATCAATAAATTCCTTTATCTCTTCGGCCCAACCTATGTCCTGTACCGAAATAAACTGAGTTTCAAGGCCAGCCTGAGAGGCGCAGTCACGCATATATTCCACGGTGGTAACATCCTCAATATTGTTTAGCGACGCAAAATGTACAAAATCGCAGCTCAGATAAGGTCTCAGATATTTCCAGTATTCAACAAGTTTCTCATGAATGGAGTTAAACTGGTCATTTTCCGGAAATTTATCCTTGAGCCAGTACCACTGGACTACTGATCCTTCGAAAAGTGAGGTGGGTGTATCTGCATTAAATTCCAGAAGTTTGATCTGATTGCCATCGTAGCCCAGGTCAAACCTGCCGTAAATGGATGGTGCATCATTCTCCCAGCTGTCTGTAATGGGTTTTCGGAACCATTCCGGTATCTGGAATTTAAAGAAAAGGTTTTTTGAAATTACATGTTCCACCGCTTCCAGATACATCTCCCACAATTCCCCAGTTGCCTTTTCCAGATTATCTGTCTCAGCGCGGCTGAATTCATAATAGGCGCTTTCGTCCCAATAGGCATCTTCCAGGGAATGGAAACCGAAGCCAAGTTCTTCCAGTCGCTGCTGCCAGTTATTACGTGGAGTAGTTAATATTCGGTTCATGTCATGACGAAGCGCTTTTGTCGGAATTGCCCATTCCACCGCGTACTACATTTCCTTTATAGGCATTTCTGCCAATGTTTGAATTTGGGGCTAATGCCCCGTTATAATAGCCTCGCTGAAATCCATTGGCACCTGCATAGCCATATGGACGGAATACATGGTACAGTAACAGTCCTGTCATAAAACCATGTGCCGGACTGTAGCCCGCTGTAGAATCGGATCGCATATACACTTTTTTCTCGCCGTCCCAGGATTTTTCCTCAGAAGCAGGTGTGCAGCTGGCTAAAATTCCGCTTACAAAAAGTAGGGTGATCTGCTTGCTCTTCTTCATGGCTATTGAACAGTGATATAGAATTCGTAATCTTTTTTGGTGGTGTGCTGTGCCGAACTTCCGTTTTGCTCTACGGTTACCAGGGTATCCCCTAATGATGGAATGGTATCCATGCTGATGATTTCGCGGGCCATGCTGTTATTTACCCAAACTTTATGGTGCGTTACCAATACGTCTGCGGAGTCCAGATGCTTCACCGAGACTTCCGTTTCTATAGAGGATTTTTTTGGGACAGACTGCACAGTTTCATCAGTAGATTCGGTACTGTTGCAGGCCAAAATAAGTAACACGGGAAGTGCCGTACATACTCGGCGTATTTTTTGATGCATCGTTTCTGTTATAAAAATCAAAAGTAGTGAATACTTATTTATTTTGTCAGAATATCTAACTTTGATTATCAACCTAAATTAAAATAAACTATGAAATGGACTGGGGACCGTAGCGGT
>JAEWIR010000007.1 GCA_023386965.1 Bacteroidota bacterium | reverse complement strand
GGATCATAAAGTTACGGCCCCACGCCAGCATAATGGTAAGCACGGAAGCGCCCAGTATCCAGTAACGGTATTTTTTGCATGCAAAGAAGAATCCAAGGATGGCCAGGAAAATTACGATAGCACCCTGATAGGCCGGGCCGGAAGTACCGGGTTGCTCGCCCCAGTAGGTGGCACTGGCCAAACCTTTAACAATATTATCTACTTCGGCCTGCGAGCGGGCATTTTCCTGCACAAGTTGCTGGATGTCGCCCATCATTTTTTCGCCTTCTTTTTCGTTGCTTCCGCCGCCCATAAGCCTTGGTATGAAAAGGTTAAAGGTTTCCAGTTTGCCGTAGCTCCACATCAGCATGCTTTCTTTGTCCATCCCGGACTTATCGGCCGTATGCGTTTCATTGGTCAGGATCTGTTTTCCCCTCACGGTTTCTGTTACGTATTCGGCATTCGCCATGATCCGCTGTGAGTTCATTCCCACGCCCAGTGCGAATGCGAGCGCCAGGACGCCGGTGGAAATCCCGAAATGTTTCCAGTCGGTTTTTCCCAGTGCTGCACGGATAAGTTCGGAAAGAAAGAGGAAGCCTAAAGCGATAAACAGGTAATACGTCATCTGCGGATGATTGGCAGCCATCTGAAGTCCCATAAAGAGCGCAGTAACAATAAAGCCTAAAATGTATTTCCTCCGGATGTAGACGAGTAGGATTCCGGCCAGCAATGGCGCAAAATACGCGATGGTGTGCACCTTTCCGTTGTGGCCGGCCGCAATGATGATGTAAAAATAGGTGGAAAGGCCAAAGAACATCGAACCAAGCAGGGCGTATTTCCAGTTGCGGACGGTAACCATCCCCAGAAGGAAAAACCCTGAAAAAAGAAGGAAGAGATAATTAACCGGCTTGGGCAGGAACATCAGGATATTATCTACCTGCTTGATGAGATCTCCGCGGAACTGCGAACCCATCTGGTAGGTGGGCATCCCGCCGAACATACTGTCGCTCCAGTAGGTTTCCTCGCCATGCTGGTCGCGGTGGTCCAGCAGTTCCTTTGCGCCACCTTTATACTGCACAATATCGTGCTGGAAAAGTTGTTTGCCTGATATTACGGGGTTAGCGTACAGAAAACCCAGTACGATGAAAAGTAACAGGCAGCCTGCAATGTAAATGAGGTTCTTATTCTTGGCCATTATCTCTAAATATCAAATAAATCAGTTGTTTGATTCCTTATCCTTCACCTCTTCATAATCAACAGTTTCGGCATCCCACTTTACTTTCTGCTCAACTTTGCTACTTTTTGAGGTTTGAGCGTCGGGTCGGTGCGGCAGGTTACCGTAAAATTTGGTGAAAAAAATCTTTTTCATGATGTTCCACACAAAAAAGATAATAATGGTGCTTAGTATCGTTAAAAGAATGAATTTCATGAACTCTTATTTACCCGGATTTACAATTACGTTGGAATTGGTCGTGTTTTTCATGGTCTCGGACTTTTTACCGTCGCTAAAGGTCTGGCTTTGGGCAGTCTTCACATTGATGTTCTGACCCAGTATCCAACCGGAGTTCACGTCGAAGCGGTAGGTTCCGTTCTGTGACAGTTCGGAGCTCAGAGTCTGGGTGATTCCGCCTTGAGTTTCCTTCTGCTGCTGCTTTGGTATTCCTCCCGAAACTGTAATTTCAGCCACACCGTCTTTCACACTTTTCAATGTGTAGTGGGAAGCAATCTTCACTTTACCGTCTGGTGATGCATTTTCTGAAACCGTCCATTTTTCTCCTATTTTCGCGCCTTTTTTTGGCATGATGAAGATGTTTTTCGAAAACTGATCCCGCAGTACTTCTTCATTGAACGAAGCTTTTAGCTGTTCCAGGATGGCCTTTCTCTCATTGGCATCCTTTGTAAGCCCGTTTACTGTGGTGGAGAATTTTGCGTAGATAGGTTCGAAGCCGGTGATTGATAAGATCTTCCCGCTTTCTTCAATTTTCATGTTGAGTTTATTGCCAGTCATGGCCTTGTCGATCACCCATCTGTTTTTCAGTGCTTCATCTTTCGGGGCCGCTGCTTTGGTATCTACAGACTGTGTCTTACCTTCGGCTGACTGCGAGGTCTTTTTGGAAACAAAATTGATGGTGAGGTCATACACCTTATCTTTCAAACTGTTTACAGTGAAGTTAATTTCATCCGTATTTTCACGCGTCATACTTTGCGACTTCCCATCGGGCAGGGTAGTGGTGGCAACATCTTTTTGCTGGGTGATGAAGGGATAGGTTTTTCCCTGCTCCAGCTTCAGAGTCTGCTTATAGACACCTGCTGAGTCTTTTATCGCGGCCATAGCCGCCATCTCTTTTGCTACTTTTGCAGAATCCTCTGCATTAACCTCAATGCGGACAGTGTCCCCGGTTGTTGGGTCTATTTTAGTGATGGTCTTGCTTTCCTTTTTACAGGCAACCAGCGCTGCAGATATCAACGCAAGGGTTACGATGTTTTTCATATAATTGATAGTATTTAATTGTCTTTTTGTGCGAGTAGGTATTGGCTCCAGGCTTCGTCAAAAGCCTTGCTGTCACCCAGGTTCCAGATCTTTTCTGAAAAATGCTTAATCAGTTTTTCACGCATTGGGTGACCTTCGGCCAGGCAGTCCCTGTTTTCGGAATCAAATACATTAACTGCCGCATACATATACCTGAAGCTGCGTACACCATTGGTGAAAACGGTGAATTTTTCCGCGGAACCCGGCAAAAGCTTTACGTCTCGCCAAACCAAAGTATAGTTATTGTCAGTGGTTTCCATGGCACGGTGCCAGGGTCCAAATCCGTTGAACATTAAGATCTTGGTGTAATTCTGTGAATTAACACTGTGGAAGCGCAGTTCGTTATAGCTTTTGGTTTCGGTTTCGGTCTTTGTTTCAATTTTCGTAACCGTGTAATCGCGGAAACCGTTTTTATAAAGATAATGCGTAAAAGGATTAGCCGTTTTTGAAAATCCTTTACTTTTTATTTTTGTCGGATCCTCACCAGACCTTATCTGTGCGGTACCCAGTGTGCAGGCCGCAAATAACGCCAAAACTGAGAGTGCTTTAATATGTTTTCTCATTTCTTATAATATAGTTCCGGGCGTGCAGGGTAAATTGCGGGTTTAAATGCCGGAGTTTATTTTCTGTCTCACTGCCTCATACAAAATAGCACCGCAGGCTACGGATACGTTCAGAGACTGGGTCTTACCTTCAATTGGCAGTTTTATTTTTTCATCTGAATGATGCAGGACTTCCTTGGAAATTCCTGTTTCCTCGTTACCCATAACAACGGCACAAGGCACAGAAAAGTCTGCATCGTACACCAATTTTGATGCTTTTTCTGTAGCTGCATAGACCATGACGCCTGATTGCTGCAGGAAATCGACGGTATGAGCCAGGTTCTTTTCTTTACAGATCTTAATATTGTAAATGGCACCTGCTGAAGTTTTTATAGCATCCGAGTTAATCGGCGCTGCACCTTTTTCAGGTAAAATAATGGCGTCCACCCCTGTGCATTCCGCCGTGCGGCAAATTGCACCAAAATTTCTTACATCGGTCAGGCGGTCCAATATCAGCAGAAAGGGTGTCTTGCCCTCTTCAAACAGTTGTGGCAGGACATCCTGTATGGTTTCAAAAGGAACATCTGAAATAAATGCCACCACTCCCTGGTGGTTCTTTCTTGTAAAACGGTTCAGCTTTTCTACCGGTACGTAGTTGGGCCTTATTTTGTGCTTTGCCAGCAGTTGCTTCAGTTCGTGATAAATTTCGCCCTGAAGGGCATTCTGCATAAAAATCTTATCGATGGTCTTACCTGCTTCAATGGCTTCAATAACCGGCCGCAGGCCAAATATAAAATCGTCTTTCCTGTCTGTCATAATTAAAATTTTTCTCCTAAGATGGCGCGCTTTTGTGCCATTACATATCCGAAGTGGAGACTTTCGTGCATATTGTTAAATATAATCGCGTCCTGAATGTTTTTCAGGTCCAGACCAAAACTGGTGGTATAGGGTGTATACTCTGAAAAAAAATCGGCATCATAATCCTTCATCAAAATCCTGGAAGTTTCTGTAAGCAGGAAAGCCAGGTCCTCCACCTCAGACTGCTGCACGTCCATATTGGGCAAAGTTCCTTTCTTGTAATTCTCGATCCAGTATTTATCAATCCGGAAGGGATTTCCGCTCAGATAGTAGCACAGCAACTGCTGGGTAGCTACTGTATGGGCTATATTCCAGTAGATATTATTGTTGAATCCATCCGGAATCAGGGTGAGATCCTGGATTGAGGTTTCCTGCAGGATTTCAAGCAGGTTACTCCGTACCTGGCGGTGGGCCTGAAAGTGATAGTTCATCTGCGAATAACTTTAATTGTCAAAAATAGTGTATTAAACTGAAAACGCAATTGCAATGATGTTACAATAGAGATATGTAATGTCAAGGTCTCTATTTACATAAAACAGTTGCTGTTAATGGCCTCAGTTCAAAGATTAACAAACTTTAACTTGTAGCTGGCACCGATTGTGTTGATTGGTGTGGTGAAATTATCAGAAATTTACCGTCAAATACGAAAAACAATATGTCAGAATTACATCAGGCAGAAGACATAAAGCAGTTAACCGAAAAAGTTAGGGAGCAGAACTACTTTTTTTCACTTTTAAAACAGGAAATCAACAAGGCCATCATCGGTCAGGAGTATATGATTGACAGATTGTTGATCGGACTCCTTGGCAATGGACATGTTCTGTTGGAGGGTGTTCCCGGCCTGGCTAAAACTTTGGCGATAAAAACGCTGGCCGATGCTGTACAGGGTGACTTTTCCCGTATCCAGTTTACGCCTGACCTTTTGCCTGCCGATGTCATCGGTACGCAGATTTACAATATAAAAGAGAATGATTTCTCCATAAAGCGCGGACCTATATTTGCCAATTTTGTTTTAGCAGATGAGATCAACCGTGCTCCGTCTAAGGTACAGTCGGCTTTGCTGGAAGCAATGCAGGAAAAACAGGTAACCATAGGCGACGAAACCATGGCGTTACCGAAGCCGTTCCTGGTACTGGCTACCCAAAATCCAATTGATCAGGAGGGAACTTATATCCTTCCCGAAGCACAAAGTGACCGTTTTATGCTGAAATGCCGCATTGATTATCCTTCGTTGGAGGACGAGAGACAAATCATGAAGATGGTGGCAACATCGCATCAGCCCCAAATCCGGCCGGTAATTAGTCTGAACAATATCGTTGAGGCCAAAATACTGATCAACCAGATTTACCTTGACGAAAAGATTGAAAAATACATCCTTGATATGGTTTTTGCCACGCGGTATCCGGAGAAGTACGGCTTGGCTGAGCTTAAGAATTTCATCAGCTTCGGTGCCTCGCCGCGTGCATCCATTAACCTTGCCATTGCATCCCGTGCCATGGCTTTCCTGAAAAACCGTGCCTTTGTAATTCCTGAAGATGTGAAGGATGTTGCCAAGGACATCCTTCGTCACAGAATAGGTCTCAGTTTTGAGGCCGAGGCTGAAGAGGTAACTTCCGATGAGGTGGTGGACCGCATCCTGGCACGTATCCAGGCTCCATAATCTCCAAATTGTCCGAAGGCGTGCAGATAAGAGATATCATACGGAAAGTAAAGCAGATTGAGATCCGGACCCGAAAGAAGTCCGAAGCCACACTTATGGGTCAGTATCACAGCGCCTTTAAAGGTCAGGGGATGACTTTTTCCGAGGTGAGACCCTATCAGTTCGGCGATGAGATCCGCCGGATAGACTGGAACAAGACTGCACGCTTCCGGGAACCTTTCGTGAAGGTTATGGAAGAGGAGAGGGAGCTTACCATGATGCTGCTTGTCGATATTTCGGCGTCTATGAACTATGGAACCAAAACCCAGCTGAAGAAGGAATTTGTAGCTGAGATTGCAGCCAGTCTCGGTTTCTCGGCCGCCGGCAATAATGACAAGGTCGGGCTGATTCTGTTTGCTGATAAGGTATATAAAGTAATCCCGCCTCAAAAAGGGAGAAAGCATATTTTAGCTATCATCTCCAATATCCTGACCGCGGATTATGTGCCGGCAGCCTCTGACCTGAATACCGCTTTGCAGTATATGCTGGGCATATTCAAAAGAAAATCGCTTGTTTTCCTGTTTTCGGACTTCAACGATGAGTATGATTCCCGCACGCTGAAAATTGCGGCCCGAAAACATCAGATGCTTGGTATCCGCATTTATGATGATAAAGATAAGGAGATACCCGATGTAGGATATGCCCTTTTTCGGGACAGCGAAACCGGACAACAGGTTTGGGGGAATACATCGAGCAAAAGATGGCGGTATGAGTTTGCTGAAGCGCAGCAACAGAAACAGCGTGTGGTGAAGGAGGATTTTGAAAACGCCTCAGCAGGCTTCATCAGCATGAATACGGGTGAGGATTATTCCAAACACCTTTATCAGTATTTTCGGAAAAAATAGTAGATTCATTGCTGAATATGATATTAAAAAAGACGATTTTCTTTGTGATTATTTTACTTGGGTTTACCGTGCACTCGCAGACCCTGGGATCAAAGGTTGACAAAGAAACGCTTGCGCTTGGTGAAGTTGGGACCTATACGGTTTACATCTCAGGATTACAGGGGAAAGTGGTGAATTCTGCACCCGAGAATGAGTTGCTGCCCTTCCATTTCGAAGAGATTTCGGATTCTGTTGCGGTTTCTGCTGAAAGGTACGAACGGATCATTCAGTTTGCGGTTTTTGAGGAGGGAACCTACATCATTCCTGCACTTGAATTTAATATCGGTGGAAGCGTGCAGAAGACCGTACCCTATGAGGTAAAGGTGGTCAATACTGCGCAGAAAGGCGATGAGATCAATGACATCCGCAAAAACAAGGAAGTAACTCTGGATGTTGTTGATTACTGGGGTATGTACAAGTGGTATATCATTGGGATCCTTGCGCTTATAGCAGTAATCTTAGCTGTTATTTTGGTCCGTAGATATCTTGCCGCCCGGAAGACTTCGCCTAAGGTCATGACTAACAGAACCATACGTGAACTGGACGAACTTAGGAAAAAGAAGTTTATCGAACGCGGCGACTACAGGTCCTATTATGTGGAACTCATAGATATTACACGAAACTTCATTAGCAGACAGTACGCCATTCCGGCAGATGTCCTGCTTACAGACGACCTGATCGAGGTAATGAAACGCAGCAACAGTATCTCTCCCGAGAACGAGGTAATTGTTGAAAATGTTTTTTTGAGGGGTGATCTGGTAAAGTTTGCAAAAACCTTTCCCGACCGGGAGATGATGGAAAAGGACTTCATCGACATCCGTGAATTTGTAAAGAGATCCTCCCATGATCTTGAAACTGAACAGCTAAGGTCTGGTTTATAATTGACGGATATGAAGATGGATTTTTTTAATTTTGAATTTTACAGCCCCTATTGTTTACTGCTGTTTCTTCTTTTCATTCCATTGCTGATCCGTGATATCCGCAAAAGACCAAATCAGGGAATTTCCGTGCCTACCACTTTGCCTATGCCGCAGAGTGGCGGACCCAGGTTTATTTTTTTCCTGCTGAAGGTCACTAAATATTTGGTACTGTCGGCGCTTATCATTGCTATGGCCAGGCCGCGAACTTTTACCGTTTCACAGGACCGGGACGAGACCAAGGGCATTGATATCATGCTTTCTGTGGATGTTTCCTTAAGTATGCTGGCGCGGGATTTGGAGCCCGACCGTCTTACAGCACTTCAAAAGATCGCCATTCAGTTTGTGGGCAAGCGGCCCAATGACCGGCTGGGTTTGGTAACTTATTCAGGTGAAGCATTTACTAAGGTCCCTGTTACCAGTGACCATCAGGTCGTTATTGATGAACTTTCGGTTCTGAATCCGCTTGAGCTGGAACCCGGAACAGCCATCGGTGAGGGGCTTTCCGTAGCCGTAAACCACCTGAAAGACAGCCGTGCAAAAAGCAAAGTCATTATCCTGATGACGGATGGAGTGAACACCATACCTAACGCAATGAATCCGCTGCTGGCCGCGCAATTGGCACAAGGTGCCGGAATCAAAGTGTATGCGGTGGGAATCGGGACGAACGGATATGCGCTGATGCCCACAGGCACTGATATTTTCGGCGATTTGGTTTTTACGGAAACGGAAGTCCGCATTGATGAGGCTATGTTGCGCGAAATTTCTGCTGCAACAGGCGGTAAATATTTTCGCGCCACTTCCACAGAATCACTTGCTGATGTTTATGAAGAAATAAACCGGCTGGAAAAATCGGAAAACAAAGCCGCAAAGCTCTATAATTATACAGAATTTTACATTTACCTGCTTTGGTTTGCATTGGGAGTTTTACTGGCAGATGCGCTATTCAGATGGTGGCTTTACAAACAGTTTAATTAAGATAATGGATTGGAAAGAGCTTAGTGTAGGAGATTACAGGTACTTGTTGTGGTTGCTGCTGCTTCCGGTGCTGCTGCTGTTGCTTTTCCGCTTCCGCAAGTGGATGGCGCGCGCAAGGCAAAATTTTGCCGATTCCAGATTTCACGGCCGTCTTTTTGAGTCGGCCTCCATATTCAGAAAATATTTCGCCGTCTTATATATTCCCGCAGTAGCTTTCCTGCTTTTGGCGGTGCTCGATGTACGTGGTGGGAGCGAGGAGGTTGAAACCAACCAGAATATGAACAATGTCATGTTTGTGCTGGATGTTTCCAATTCGATGAATGCCGAAGATGTTTTGCCAAACCGCCTGGTACTGGCCCGTAATATTATGATCCGGACGATGGAAAAAATGACCAATGACCGTGTAGGAATCGTGGTTTTTGCAGGTGAAGCCACCTCCATTATGCCCTTGACTACAGATTATACAGCAGCAGAAACATATATTGGCGGAATTGAAACCAGCATGATGAAGATCCAGGGTACTGATTTTCTTAAAGCAATGCAGGAAACTGCGCGCAAATTTAAGAATGTTCCAAAAGGGTCCCGAAAAGTGGTTCTGATTAGCGACGGGGAAGATAACGAGGGAAATGAGGACAAGGCTGTCAGGTTGGCAAAAAATGAAGGTATATCTGTTATATCTGTGGGCGTAGGTACCGAACAAGGCGCACCGGTGCCTGAATATATCTTTGGACAGCTGATGGGTTACAAAACAGACCGTACAGGGCAGACGGTCCTGTCGCAACGTCAAACGCGCGCCCTGGAGAAGATGGCGTCGGGATCCGGCGGAACCTTTATAGACGGTAATAACCTGGTGGAGTCATCGGGTCAGATCATTGATGCGCTGTCGAGAAGTGGCTCGGGTTCCGGCACGATGGTGCGGTCGCAGAATTCCGTTCTTTATTATCAGTATTTTCTGGCAGCCAGTATTCTGCTGTTCCTGCTAATTTATCTTCTTAATCCTAAACGGGATCTCAATATTTAGTCCTGAATTTTGTTGAAAAGCCCTGTGAATCCCCTTTTAACCTAACTTTAACGCAAGTGTGGCTTTTTATTAACAGATAAAGGGATATTTTTGTACAATGCATTTTAGGAGCTTCATTATCACGATGTTTACGGTAATTTTCTGCGGCACATGGGTGTCCGCTCAGAAAAGCTATAAATCTTTGGTACACGAAGGTAACCGTTTCTACGAAAATAATAAGTTCGATGCTGCTGCGTCGTCATTTATGGAAGCGATAAAAGCTGAAAAGGACAGTTATACCGCTCATTATAATCTCGGCAATGCACTCTACCGCAGTAAAAAATATGAGGAAGCTATAGCAGAATACCAGAAAGCTAGCGAACTTTCACAAAATTTGGAAGATAAAGCCTCAGCGCTGCATAATCTGGGAAATGCCTATATGCAGCTAAATAAACCTGATCAGGCTGCCGATTTTTACAAACAGGCCCTGAAACAGGAACCACGGAACGAGCAGACACGCAAAAACTACGAAATCGCCAAACTGAAAGACCAGGAAAATAAGCAGAACCAGGGTAAGGGCGGTGGCGGAGAGGGTCGGCAACAGCAGGATCAGTCCGGACAGGGTGACCAGAAGAAAGACGGACAGCAGGGATCCGGCAGCGGCCCGGAGAGTGAAGGGAAGGATAACAGCGGAAGCAATCCCAACCCCAGTAAACAAAACAATAACGGAGCTTTGCCCAAAGGCATGCAGGAAGCCATCCTGAACCGGGTTTCAGATAAAGAACGGGAAACAGCGAAAAAGATTCTGAACAAGGATTCGTACTCGATGCCGGAGAGCAACGAGAAGGATTGGTAATGAATAGATTTTATCCCATACTTTTTATTTTTTTTGCGGCATTTTCCTTTGCGCAGGTTAACCTGGTGGTTACCACAGACAGGAATACCCGCGACTTTCGGGAAGACGACCCCATTGTGGTAAACATTCTGCTGGAAATTGCGGGCAAGGATATGATTCAGCAAACTCCCCTGCGTATGTTCGATACTTCCAGATTTGAAGTGGTAGCCAGCGGTTCCGAACAGAATACTTTCATAGACTCCAAATCCGGCTTTAGAGTGAACAGGACCCTCTATCAGTACGTGCTTAAACCTAAGAAAACGGGAAAACTCAAGATCGGATCGGCCTCAGTAGTTGTCAATGATAAACTTTACCATACCGAACCTTTTGATATCTTCGTCAGCGAATCCGAAAAAAAAGTTATAGCAGACAGAAACTTCAATGAAATCTACCTGAATATGGAGCTGGAGCAGGATGAAGTTTACAAAAACCAGCCTACTGTTGCTGTCCTGCGTGCCTATTCCCGTAACCTCAACAGTTTCCGGAAGGTGCGCGACATAAAATTAGCTGACAATAACCAACTGACGGTACGCAAGATCAGTTCTGCAACATCAGAAATCGAACCCGCAGGAAATATTTCCAGTCAGGTATTGGCTGTTTTTCTTATTTATCCGTCGGAGCCGGGTAGGTTGAACATCGGTCCGGTAAGTGCACGGGTGTCCTCCGGAAGCTCAAAAATATTGTCGAATAAATCCAGGCTGAAGGTGAAAAGTTTACCCTCGACAGCCCCTGCGGGATTTAAAGATGCAGTAGGGAATTTTGAGATGCAGTTGTCACATTCGGTTGAAAAAGCGGAAGTTGAAAAGCCCATGGAAGTGTCACTCACTATACGCGGTGAAGGAAATTTTGACAATATGACTTTTCCGGGGATCAAAGAATCGGCAAATTACCGTTTTTATGCTCCAAAAGTGGTAACAAATACGAAAGCTTCCACGTCCGGCGTAAGTGGTGAGGTTACGGCACATTATCTTGTAATTCCGCAAAAGCCCGGGCCACTCACTGTCTTAACCGATGCATTCTCTTTCTTTAATCCTGCAACGGGCAAATATGTAGACCTGGGCAGCCGGGAAGTGAAGCTGGAGGCACTTACCCACAACGAAATTCTGGCAGCGCGTACTCCTATTGAAAAGGTGAATGATTATACGAATACTGTTCTGGAAACGGTAGACAGTCCCGTTTTAAAAACCACTAATCTGCGTGTAAATGAAAGAAAAACTCTGAACTGGAAAACAGTGTGGATCAACCTTGGTCTTATGCTGGCCGCTGTTTTAGGACTGCTGTGGTTTCGGAGATATCGCCGGGCAAATGCAATGGCCAACACGGGCAAACAGCTGAAAGATTTAGGTACGATAGCCGAAACAGAGCGCGCACTAAAAGCAAAGGAGGCTTTGGATACGGACATATATATTCCTTACCTGCAGCAGCTGGCGGACAATGCTCAGTACAGCAAATTTTTTGAAACACTGGCAGAAATGGATGCTGCTTTCCGCACCGATTACGGAGCGGAATCCACAGGTGATTTCAAGGTGATCCTGGAGCAGTCCTTCGGGCAGAATGTGGCCGAAAACTACCGTATTTTGCAGCAGAAAATCCAAATGGAAAAATTCGCACCGGTTCATACCCCCGAGCACATCCGCGAGCTTCTGGAAGAAACCCGGAATTTATATGCGCAAATTAACAAATAAACAAAAATATTTCATATTTTTGCGAAATTATTAAAAGCGTCTGTAATGTTTGAACACTTTTCCTGGAAAGAGATTTTAACCTGTTCGATGGTTCTGTTTGCGGTAATCGATATCATCGGATCCATCCCGATCATTGTAAGTCTGAAGAAGAAATTCGGTAAGATTGAATCAGAGAAAGCTGCCATTGTAGCGGGTCTGCTGATGATTGTTTTCCTTTTCGTAGGTAATAAGATCCTTAATTTTATTGGTGTTGACGTGAATTCTTTTGCGATAGCGGGTGCCTTTGTCATTTTTATAATTGCTCTGGAGATGATCCTGGGTGTACAGATACAGCGTAATACCGAGGCTACTTCGGCATCTATTGTGCCTATTGCTTTCCCCCTGATTGCCGGTGCCGGAACTCTTACGACTACGCTGTCCTTGAAGGCCGAGTATCACGATATCAATATTATTTTCGGGATTGTACTGAATACAATTTTTGTGTATGTTGTTTTAAAATCCGCAAACTGGATCGAAAGAAAGTTAGGTACCGGAACCCTGAAGGTGGTTGAAAAAGTTTTCGGAATTATCCTTTTGGCCATTTCCATTAAATTATTTACCGCTAACTTTGCACAGCTATTTCAAACTTACGTTCATTTTTAATTAATAATCATGCAGCTATATTATAAGATATTCCTTGTTCTATTTATCCTGTTCATAGGCTTTAACCTTTATGCAGTGGACTGGAATATCGGTTTGATGAATGATGAGAATCTTAAATACGTTTTTTCCCTTTCTGCAGGAATTGTAGGGCTTCTTTTGGTATTTGTGCTGCATACCTGGAGCAAACTCAGGTCGCGTCCGTAACTGCAAGGTTATTTAAAACTGCGCCGGCTTTCAGTTCAGTTTCCTGCCATTCTTTTTCGGGATTACTTTTCGCATTAATTCCTCCGCCTGCGTACAGGTGGACACCCGAAGCTGTGAAGCGCGCGCACCGAAGATTTACAAAATACTGAATTTCACTTTCTGTTTCCACCCTGATATATCCCGAATAGAAAGACCTTGGATTCTGTTCGAATGCAGCGATTGCTTTTTGGCAGAAATCTTTCGGAATTCCGCAGACCGCAGGCGTAGGATGAAGTTCAGCTATCAGCGCTTCCAGGTCATCTTTTTTTACCTTGGCTTTAAAGTCTGTCCGCAGGTGCTTGATGTTTCCGGAATGATGATCGTATGTTTCAGAAATCCATATCTCAGAACTGTATTTCTGAACCGTTTCAGCAATGTACAGTGTTACTGGCCTCTGTTCTTCTGTTTCCTTATCTGTCCAGTCTTCCTCCAGAGGAAGTGTACCGGCCAGGCTCATGGTTTCAAAAACCGATGTTTTTTTGTTAAATCGGCCTAAAAGTTCAGAAAATGCGCCCATCCAGCAGTGCTGCCCCTTATTAAAAAGATAAACAAAAGCATTAGGATAAGATCCGCACAGATTCAGATAGCTTCTGCCAAAGTCAATTTCCCCGCTGCCCGAAAGCTTGCTGTACGGTAAATATTTCTGCCGGGAGAGTACCAGTTTAGGAATTTCATTCTTTCTAACAAATTGAATTACTTTCGCCACCCTTTCCAGGTATTCTTCTTTACTTTCAGAACGAAAATAAGGATCCGGTCCACCTGTAACCCGCGGAAAGGTCGAGCTCAGTATTTCATCATTTGATAACCTCATCAGTTTACCGCCAAACCGCACCGTCTCAGTTTCGTCAAATGAAACAAGCTTTACCGGAAATTCGTTTTCCGGCCCCTGTACGGTGAGAATTTCAGGTTGGAAAGGGAACTTGAGGAAGATCATTATGAAAGCTTGCTGTGCGGAATGATATTATTTGTCATGGTAGTATGATTGATAAGGTGGCCTTTTGCATCCCTTATTTCAATCTGCGAAACATGAACTGTATTCCCCTTGCGTATGAAAGAGGCTTTTCCGGTCACGGTGCCTGTGCGTATTGCACGCAGATGGTTGGAGTTGATATTGGTGCCAACCGGCGCATATTTTTCCATATCTACATGAAGTACTGACAGACATGAGCCAAGTGTTTCGGCCAGAGCCACGCTGGCGCCGCCGTGCAGGATGCCGTAGGGCTGATGCACACGGGGTTCTACCGGCATTTCTGCAGTTAGCGATTCATCATCAACATCAGTAAACCGTATATTGAGGGTTTTTCCAAGATTTTCCCGACCCCAGTTGTTCAGACGGTCCAGGATTTCATTTCTTTTGCTGTCTTCCATAATAAATCAGCTGATATTTGGGTTCCAGTTTTCAGGTACCTTTGGCGTTATGTCGTATTCCTTGTAGTAGTCGGAGATGTGCTGCAGTACCTCCTCATAACTCATTAGTTTAAGCTTTTCGTATGGTATGGTATGCCCCAGATAAACGGTATTGCGTTTAAAATCACCTGCTCCCAATACAATGGGTAATTTTGCCTCCATTGCCATATAATAAAAACCTTTCCGCCATTTCGGTACCCAGCTGCGCGTCCCTTCGGGTGTTATTACCAGACTGAAATTTTCCTTTTCGAACAGTCTGCCTACAAACTTTACGAGATCATTTCTCTGGCTGCGGTCTATACCTATACCCCCCAAAGCCTTTACGATCCCACCGTACCAGCTTTTGGTGTGCTCATCTTTAATGATAATTTTAAGAGGTTTGCCCAATGCCCAGTATGCGAAGTTACCCAGGATATATTCCATGTTGTGGGTATGGGGAGCAATAACGAGGATACAGCGTTCCAAAACTTTTGGATCGCCGTGTAAAACCACTTTCCAGCCCAGCATTTTCAGTGCCAGCGCACCAATAATTTTCTTCATGAAGTGTATTGTTAAAAACAAAAAAAGTATAACCAGCAAGGCTATACTTTACAAATATATTGAAATATTAACTCTCCTAAAACAAACTGCTTACTAAATAAACAATCTTAAATACGATTTCTAAAACAAGCTGTACCATAGGTATAATTTTTGTGGTTTTGGTGGAACGAATTTACAATTTTATTTTTAATAATTAAAAAGAAGGTGATGCTAATTTTTTAATCAATAATCAGACTGATAAGGAACGGGCAGATAAAACCTGAACTGGGAGCCTTGAAACTCTGCCCGTTGCCAAATCACTTTCTTACCTGGTCTTGATCGATACTTCCTTTTTTTGGCCATTAATGGAGATATTGATATCCTTAATGCTGTCGGTATCTATCTTCAGCTTTTTAATCATCAGATCTGCCTCTTCTTTGGATACCTTTTTGCCGTTTACGATTATGGAATCGGCATTGTTTGATGATACTACGATGCTGTTACCGCCCGTGTTCTGATTTCCGTACATGTCATCTTCATCCCGGTCATCACTCAGTGAAAAGCCCTGCTCATCATTCAGTGCAATTACGCTCATGTTTTGTGGAACTACCAGTTCATAATCTACCCGGTAGTCACGGAACCTGTATTCGTAGGGATAGGAATAGTAGTTAGGGAGCAGTATCTTATTGTTCACGATTTCTACGGGAATATTTACCTTAAGTGGCAGATTATAGCCGTCTGCTCTCTTCTTCACTTCCAGGTATGGCGCGGCTACATTTTCACGGCGTACATGGATATCAGGATAGTCCTGTTTATAGATTGTTTTTCCGTCGGAATATATATCATCCCAATACGATTTGAAATTTTGAGGAATCACCACTTTTTTCACATCTACCATTATGGAGTCCGATGTGGTATTTATGGCTACATTCTCTGTTTCATCATTATTCCCGCTGTACTGCGTGCTGTATTTAATTGCACTTGCTCCTGTAAATGCGGCTAAAGCAATCCAGATCAGTACAAGTCCGCCAATTACATAACCTGTATTGTTGAGTTTAGTTCTTGGCGAAAACAGCTTAATGGCCAGGTAGCAGAAGATCAGCGCCGGAATAAACACCGTCAGGAATGCCAGGGCTATAGCCAGGAATCCCAGGTTGCTGTCCTGCAGATAAAATCCTAAATTATCAAAGAAATTGATATTACTGGTTCCTGCCAGTCCGAAAACACTTATTGAGGCCAACAGCATGGACAGACCGATGAGCCCGAATATACCGCCAAGTATATAACGGATTACGTTCCAGATGCCGTTTCCTGCATTATTAATATAGGGTTTGTTCTCGGTATAAATTTCCCCTACACGCTGCGTGGATTCATTGGCAAACTGTACCAGTTTATTGGATTCACTTTTCAGGTTGTCAAAATTCATGGGTTTGCCTTTCATCTTCAGGAAGTCTGCCGCCGTTTGGGCTTTAGGCAGGACAATCCAGAAGATAATATAAATCAGTATAATCAGTGAGGTGGAAATTGCTGCTGTAAATATTCCCAGGATGGCTATACCTAACCAAATGGCACGCATCGCACTGATATCCATACCAGTGTAGTGTGCCAGACCGGCGCAAACCCCTGCTATTTTTTGCCTTTCGGGATCACGGAACAGCTGTTTCGCACCTGGATTGGCAAAAGCCTTCCGGCTGTTTTTATTATTCGTTTCAGAATAATAGGCTTCCTCCTGCTCTTCAATTACTTCAGGTTTTCCAATCTGGAATATAACCTTTTCAACGTCTGCGTCATTTATGACTTCGCGTCTGCCAAGGGTTTCCTTAAATATTTCGACCATCCGTATTTCGATGTCGTGCATCACTTCATCAGCTTCTGTAGGCTCCAAAGAACTTCTTAGGGCTGCCAGATAATCGCTGAGTTTTATATAGGCGTGTTCCTCAATCGTAAATGAGAAACCGGCGAGTCCAATTGAGAGTGTCTTGTTCATAGTTTTAAGAATTTGCTTGAAACGGATTTTCAGTCCCGCTTGTCGGATTGTTTTTAGTGATTTGGTTTACAGATTCATTCAGCTCGCGCCAGGTAGTCAACAGTTCAGCCAGAAACAGGTTTCCTTTTTCGGTGATCTGATAATACTTCCTTGGCGGCCCTCCGGTAGATTCTTCCCAACGGTAGGAAAGAAATTCGCCGTTTTTCAGTCGGGTGAGGAGCGGATAAAGCGTTCCTTCCACCACATCCAGTCTGCCTTTCTTTAGCTCATCTATGAGATCGGAAACATACATCTCGCGCTCATGGATCAGACTCAAAATGCAGAATTCCAGAATTCCTTTGCGCATCTGCGCCTTCGTGTTCTCGGTATTCATTTAGTTGAGGTTATGATTTGGTTAATAATTCTAAACTGATATAACTTAACAATACAAAGATATGTTATTTATTCAGTAATATGCAATACAAAGTAGTGTAAAATTTTGCTAATGTCGTTTAAGTGATTGATTACCAGTATAAAAACTTTTAAGAAATTTTATTGTACTTTAAATCTAAAATGAGATTTGATCAAATTTTAAGCAAAATTTCAGATAATATCCATTTTTAGTAATTTTATACGAAAATTAAAAAAGCTATGAATAACCACGAAATCGATTACAGGATACATGGAGAAGAAATGCAGTGTGTGGAGATTGAACTGGATCCTAATGAAAGCGTCATTTCCGAGCCGGGAAGTTTTATGATGATGACCGACGGCATACAGATGGAAACCATGTTTGGCGACGGTAATGAAAAAGGCCTTATGGGCAAACTGTTCTCGGCAGGCAAACGTTTGCTTACCGGTGAGAATCTCTTCATGACAGCTTATACAAATATATCCAGTCAGAAAAGGCAGGTGTCTTTCGCAGCACCTTATTCAGGAAAAATAATCGCGTTGGATCTTTCGCGGCTGGGTGGAAGGGTAATCTGCCAGAAGGACAGCTTCCTGTGCGCTGCCAAAGGAGTATCTGTAGGTATTGAATTTCAGAAAAAGCTGGGTACAGGGCTTTTCGGTGGCGAAGGATTCATAATGCAGAAATTGGAGGGAGACGGGATGAGTTTTGTGCACAGTGGCGGCCACGTAATTGAGAAACAGTTGCAGCCCGGCGAAATACTCAAGATCGACACCGGCTGTATCGTTGCTTTTACCAAAGAAGTGGATTATGATATCCAGTTTGTGGGTGGCATCAAGAACTCCATTTTTGGCGGCGAAGGACTCTTTTTTGCGCAACTTCGCGGTCCCGGAACAGTTTGGATACAGACCCTGCCCATTTCCCGACTGGCTGCTCGTATACTACAGTTCGGAACCGGAAAAAAAGGTGAAGAAGGAAGTGTACTCGGAAAATTGGGTAATCTCCTGGACGGTGACGGATTTTAAAGACCGGTTATCAGTAAATGGATTTTAAGCGGGTTTATACAGCCCGCTTTTTTATTTTATTAAATCCTTGAACCTGCGCTAAAAAGACATTAATCAGGGTGCTGAATTTTTGCATAAAAATTTAAATATCAGTATTTTTGTGAATTACTGAAATTTGGGCTAAAGCTGCAATGTAATACCGGCAGCATTTTATATGAGCGAAAACAACAACTTTAATTATACCGAAGACAATATCCGGACGCTGGACTGGCAGGAGCACGTTCGGCAGCGGCCCGGGATGTACATCGGAAAGCTTGGTGACGGATCATCTGCTGATGATGGAATCTATATCCTTCTGAAGGAAATCATTGACAATTCCATAGATGAATTTGTGATGAAATCCGGAAAGCGGATTGAAATCAAGATTGATGAAGGTAAAGCTGTGATCCGCGATTTTGGCCGCGGGATACCGCTTGGGAAGGTGGTAGACGCGGTTTCCAAAATGAATACCGGTGGTAAATACGACAGCAAAGCCTTCAAGAAGTCTGTGGGACTGAATGGTGTGGGTTCCAAGGCTGTTAATGCTCTTTCCGACTTCTTTAAAGTTAAATCGGTACGTGAGGGACGGATGAAGGTTGCCGAATTCTCCAAAGGGGTAGTTACCCACAACCACGACGAGGCGGATACTTCCGACCGTAACGGTACGGAAATTACTTTTATTCCGGATCATGAGATCTTCCCGCATTTCAAATTCAGGAAAGAGTATATAGAAAGGATGCTCAGAAACTATGTATACCTGAATCCGGGACTCAAGATTATCTTCAACGGTGAAACTTTTTTTTCGGAAAACGGTCTTAAGGATCTGCTTCAGGAAGAACTGGAGGGCGACATTCTGTATCCTATCATACATCTGAAGGCTGAAGATATTGAGATTGCGGTTACCCATTCAGACAAATCGCAGTCGGAAACCTATTTTTCTTTCGTAAACGGTCAGAATACAACGCAGGGCGGTACTCACCTCAATGCATTTAAGGAGGCCTATGTAAAAACAATACGCGAATATCTCAATAAGACCTACGAAGCCTCGGATATTCGCAAGTCCATTATAGCGGCTGTTTCCATAAAGGTTATTGAGCCGGTTTTTGAATCCCAGACCAAGACCAAACTGGGCTCGAATGATATGGAGCCGGGAAAAGAAACCATCCGGACTTTCATGAATAATTTCCTTAAAAAGGAACTGGATAATTACCTGCACAAAAATCCGGAAACCGCCGAGGCTGTTCACAAGAAAATCCTGGTTTCGGAACGCGAGAGGAAAGAGCTTTCCGGTATTCAGAAACTGGCCCGCGAAAGAGCTAAGAAAGTATCACTTCATAACAAAAAACTGCGTGACTGCCGCCAGCATTATAATGACCAGAAGGCAGAAAGGAAAGCAGAATCCCAGATTTTCATTACCGAAGGAGATTCGGCCTCCGGTTCTATTACCAAGTCACGGGATGTTGAAACCCAGGCTGTTTTCTCACTGCGCGGTAAACCACTGAATTCCTATGGTCTTACTAAGCGGGTGGTGTACGAAAATGAGGAGTTCAACCTTTTGCAGGCTGCGCTGAATATTGAAGACTCATTGGAGGATTTGCGCTATAACCAGGTAATCATTGCCACAGATGCCGATGTGGACGGTATGCATATCCGGCTGCTCATGATCACCTTTTTCCTGCAGTTTTTCCCGGATCTGATCCGGAACGGGCATTTATACATCCTTTCCACACCTTTGTTCAGGGTGCGGAACAAAAAAGAAACGCGTTACTGCTATTCCGATGCCGAAAGGATAAAAGCGCTGAATGAGCTCGGCAAGAATCCGGAGATCACACGCTTTAAAGGTTTGGGTGAGATTTCCCCCGATGAATTTAAGCATTTCATTGGCAAGGACATCCGTCTGGAACCCGTGGTAATAGGTAAAGATCAGACCATAGAACAAATCCTGGAATTCTATATGGGGAAGAACACGCCTGACCGCCAAACCTTTATCCTGGAAAACCTGGTAGTGGAAGATCCGGAAATCGACAAGAAAGAAAAACTGGAAGAGGTGAACGTCTAATTTGCCGCATCTAATAACAAACAGAATTAATTTCGCGCTTGCGCGGACCAATATATGACTGAAGAAAACCTCCATGAAGGGGAAAGTTTAAGGAAAGTATCAGGGCTGTATAAGGACTGGTTCCTGGATTACGCCTCTTACGTAATTCTGGACCGGGCCATTCCGTCCGTCTACGATGGCTTCAAACCCGTACAGCGCCGGATCATGCACTCCATGCGTGAACTGGAAGACGGCCGGTACAACAAGGTGGCCAATATTGTTGGTAACACCATGAAGTATCACCCTCACGGTGATGCGTCCATCACTGATGCGATGGTTCAGATTGGGCAAAAGGAACTGCTCATCGATACCCAGGGTAACTGGGGAAATGTCTATACCGGCGATTCTGCTGCTGCCGCCCGTTATATTGAAGCGCGGCTAACACCCTTTGCGCTCGAGGTAGTTTTTAACCCAAAGACCACCGAATGGTCCAAATCTTATGACGGCCGGAACAACGAGCCTATTGACCTGCCCGTAAAATTCCCGCTGCTGCTGGCACAGGGCGTGGAAGGGATTGGAGTAGGGCTTTCAACCAAAATCTTGCCGCATAACTTTAACGAACTGATCAATGCATCGGTAGCGCATCTGAAAGGGAAGAAGTTTCAGGTGTTCCCGGATTTCATTACCGGTGGTTTGCTGGATGTGGCCGAATATAACGACGGTGAAAGAGGCGGTAAAGTACGCGCAAGGGCCAGAATCGTTCAGCGTGAAAAGAACCTGCTGGTCATTACCGAACTTCCGTACTCCAAAAACACGGTAGACCTTATCGACAGTATTGTAAAGGCTACTGAAAGGGGTAAGATCAAGATTAAAAGGATTGAAGACAATACCTCGGATAAGGTTGAAATCCTGATTCACCTTGCCAATGATGTTTCACCGGATAAAACCATTGATGCGCTCTACGCCTTCACCGACTGTCAGGTTTCCATTTCTCCAAATGCCTGTGTGATCGTGGGCGACAAGCCCATGTTCCTGAGTGTTTCCGAAATCCTGCGCATGAATACCGACCACACGGTATCGCTGCTGAAAAAGGAGCTTGAAATTGAACTTCATGAACTTCAGGAAAGCTGGCATTTTGCGTCGCTTGAACGTATTTTCATTGAAAACCGCATCTATCACGATATTGAGGAAGTTAAATCCTGGGACGAAGTCCTTACGACCATTGACACAGGACTCAAGCCGCACACCGGGCATCTGCTCAGGGCGGTAACTGAAGAGGATATTATAAGGCTTACCGAGATCAGGATCAAAAGGATTTCAAGGTTTGACCTCGATAAATTCAAGGAAACCATTGCAGCACTCGAGGATAAGATTGAAAAATGTAAATACAATCTGGAACATCTGATTCCGTATGCCATAGACTATTTCCTGAACATCCAGAAGAAATACGGCAAGGACCGCGAAAGAAAGACTGAAATCAGGATATTCGACACGATCGACGCATCAAAAGTTGCAGTAGCCAACGAGAAATTCTACGCCAATTTTGCTGAAGGATTTATAGGAACGTCGCTGAAAAAGGACCAGTTCCTTTTCGACTGTTCGGATATTGATGATATCATCACCTTCCGCCGCGACGGGACCATGAAAGTTGTAAAAGTTGAAGCTAAAACCTTCATCGGCAAGGACATCGTTCACGTAGGCATCTGGAAAAAAGGCGATACCCGCACGGTGTACAATACCATTTACCGCGAGGGACGCGACGGTCCTTATTATATGAAGCGTTTTTCGGTAACAAGCATTACGCGGAATACTGACTATCCCCTGGCTTCTGAGAAAAAAGGGTCCGAATTCCTTTACTTTTCGGCCAATCCGAACGGTGAGGCAGAACTGGTGACGGTTTTGCTCAAACCCAATGCGCGTGTCCGCAAGAACAGGATAGACATTGATTTCTCCGAGCTGGCCATAAAAGGCCGGGCCTCACGCGGAAATCTGGTTACAAAATATACTATTAAGAAAATCGACCTGAAGGAGGAAGGTCACAGTACTCTGGCACCGAGGAAAATTTGGTTTGACGAAACCGTTCGCCGCCTGAACGTGGATGCGCGCGGTACCCTGCTGGGAAGTTTCAAAGGCGACGACCGCATCCTTACCATCAACAGTAACGGTGAGGCAAAACTGGTCTCCTTTGACCTGATGAACAGGTTTGATGATGAATATCTGGTTTTGGAGAAGTGGATTCCGGAACAGCCCATTACCTGCATTTATTTTGACGGCGAGAAAGGAATTTATTTCATCAAACGTTTTCTGCTGGACCATACCCCAAATGTTCAGCATTTTGTACCCTCTGAGCACCCCAAGACTTTTATCGAACAGATTATTACGGTGGACAGGGCCCAGGCAGAGATTATTTTTGCTAAAGAAAAAGACAAACAGCGCGATCCCGAAACCATTATTATCGACGATTTTATCTCAGTAAAAGGCATAAAAGCCATTGGTAACCAGCTTACCAAAAGCAAGGTGAAAACCATCAACATCACCCTGCCAGAGCCGGAGGAAATGAATCCCGGATTTGACGAAGTGGAACAGAACGAGGACAGTGTGGCCTTTATAGACCACGATGTAGCCAACGGAGACTTCCCGGAGGAAGGGGCCATAGGAAATCTCTTCGAAGAGTAATTTAAACTGATGCGTCTGAACGCATCATCAACAAAAAAAATATGAGTTTAGTACTGATTATCATTATTGCGGCTACGGCCCTCATAAGTTTCATCGCCTTCAGCAACCAGCCGCTGTTCGATAAATATAAATTCAATGTGGGAGCCATCACCAACAACAGGGAGTACATCCGTCTCATCAGCGCGGGATTCCTGCATGGTGACATGATGCACCTGCTTTTTAATATGATGACGCTGTACTTTTTTGGTCCGATCGTCGTGCAGGCATTTGGCGAAATTGGATTTCTCATCGTTTACTTTGGCTCTATACTTTTAGGCAACCTTTTTTCACTGTATCTGTACAAAGCACAACCCTGGTATTCGGCAATCGGTGCGAGTGGCGGTGTTTCAGGAATTCTCTTTGCATCCATAGCTATGATTCCGGATTTGGGAATATACTTTTTCTTCATTCCAATACCGATACCGGGTTATATTTTTGGTTTCCTGTATTTTGCCTATTCCGTTTATATGATGCTGAACCCAAAACCACACGACAATATCGGTCATGCTGCTCACCTGGGCGGAGCGGCCTTCGGACTTGTTTATGCTGTTGGATTGCTGCCGGAAGTGGCATTAGGCAATATCCGATTCCTCGGCATCATGTCCTTGCCGCTTATCTACATGGCTTATATGGTGTTTGTAAAGAAAGCCATCTGATCACCTCGCTGTCGCGCAGTAATTAGGCACATTACCTTAACATGAAATAATAAATCAGAGCCCAAACGGTAATGAAGAATAATCCCGGGTACAGCACAGACCTTAGCATCTGCATATCTTTCTTGACAAAAGCCAGATAAATCACATAAATGATAAATACGATGATGAGTCCTATGGGTATTAGTGGATAAGTCATGGCTTTGGTTTAGACATTAATTTTATTGAACAGGGCGGTGCCTACTGGAAATAATAGTGATTCTCCGAAAGCTTTTTTATCCCAGCTGGCCGGTATCTAAAGTTACCAATTTTTTTCAATAGTGCCGAATGTTACAGCAGCACAGTATGATTACCACTAAACATAGCTAAGACTTAGAATTCAGGGGTTGAGCTATTTTGTGCTTATGATTAACTCCCCAGTCTTTCAATGCATAAATGACAGGCTTTAGCGTTTCTGCATAAGGTTCGGTCCTGTAAATAATTTTGCTGGGCTGGCCTTCTGTAACCGTCCGGCTAATCAGCTGGTGACGTTCCAGGTCTTTCAGCTCCTTGGCCAATACACGGGCGCTGATGCCGGGGATGCTTTCCTGTATGCCATTAAACCTCTCATTACCTACTGAAACAGAGATAATAATTGGCAGTTTCCATTTACCATTTATAACATTCAGGGCCTCACGTACCGGTTCTAAAGTGTCCAGACAACTGCTGCATTCTCTCTTTGCCATAATCATCTATTATAGATATAGCGCTTACCTTTTGAAAGCACTATACAAAAGTAAGTTAATTTTGGTAAATTTGCAGAACCATTTCAGTACACCGAAAATAATAAATATGAATAACCGAACAATATCATACTCAATCCTGGAACTCGCGATCGTTTCGCAGGGACAAAGTTTTAAGGAAACTCTAAACAACTCTCTGGTTCTGGCAAAAGAGGCCGAAGAACTTGGCTATAAGCGATTCTGGTTTGCAGAACATCATAATTCCGAGTCCGTAGGCAGCAGCGCTACCTCGGTCCTTATTGGCTATGTAGCCGAAAACACCACGAAACTTAGAGTGGGTTCCGGCGGAATTATGCTTCCGAATCACGCCCCGCTTATCATTGCTGAACAGTTCAGTACACTCGCACACCTATATCCGGGCCGGATTGATTTGGGACTAGGCCGTGCACCCGGTACAGACCAGGAAACCGCCCGTGAGATCCGTTCGGATTTTATGCAGGCTGCACATTCATTCCCAAGGGAGGTGGCAAAGATCCAGCAGTATTTTTCAGCGGACAATAAAACCGCTAAAGTACGCGTGCCTATGGCCGAAGGGACTGACGTTCCGGTTTATATATTAGGCTCCAGTACCGACAGTGCGCATCTTGCGGCTCAAAAAGGTTTGCCATATGCTTTTGCCAGCCATTTCGCAACCACACATCTGCACAGTGCGCTGCGGATTTACCGTGACGAATTCCAGCCCTCAGAGTTTTTGGAAAAGCCTTACACCATTGCTGGTGTGAATGTATATGTCGCAGATACGGATGAAGAAGCGCAGGAACTCTTTACGTCGCTGATTCGAATGTTTATTGGCATACTTACAGGTGCCCGAGATCCGCTTTATCCGCCCGGACCAATGACGGACGATCTGGAAGAGATGTTCCATCATCCGGCGGTGCAGCAAATGCTGAAATACTCCTTTGTGGGAAGCCGCGAAACTGTGAAAAGGGAAATCAGGCAGTTCCTGGAAGAAACTGGCGTAGATGAACTCATCGTTGTTTCTACAATGTTCAACCTTCAGGATAGGCTCAAATCCGCACATCTGTTTTCGGAAATTATGACCGAAATAAATAATGGGAATTAAGCAGCTGACAATTCTTAACTGATCAGCTTAGATCAGAATAGATCCGGATTTTCGCCTGGATTTTCTTTCAGTTCATCAAACTTAGCCTTCATAGTGGGATTGTTGTGGGTAAGTTTCTTGATCGTCAAGTCCTCTGTTTTCTGATTGGCCAGTCTGAGGTTATTTTCCGAAGACAGCAGTGCTTCCTTGGTTTTCTGAAGCTGATGGATGGTTTTGTCAATGCCGTCTATGGCATCCTTAAACTTTCGGCTGGCCAGATCGTAATTCCGCGCAAATCCTTCCTTGAACTTGTTCATTTTCTCCTCAAAGTTCGTAATATCGATGTTCTGGCTTTTCACCAGGGCGAGTTCAGCCTTATACTGAAGGGAGTTCATGGCTGCATTGCGGAGTAAGGTGATGATGGGGATAAAGAATTGGGGTCTTACCACGTACATCTTGCTGTAGCGGTGGGAAACGTCTACGATACCGGAATTATAGTACTCGCTTTCTGCCTCCAGGCATGAAACAAGAACAGCGTATTCGCACTTCTTCTCATTACGGTCTTTGTCCAGTTCTTTCAGGAAATCCTCATTCCTCTTTTTCGTAGCTGTTGCGTCGCATTCATTTTTCATTTCGAACATAATCGAAATGATTTCATTGCCTGCATCATCAAACTCTTTGTAAATGTAGTCACCTTTACTGCCGGAACGTGCGTCATTGTCTTTTTCGAAATAGGATTTCTGGAAAGCCGTAGCGCGCAGTTTGTTGAATTCGATCTCGCAGTGCTGCTCCAGGGACTCGCCCAGCATTTTGGTGCTCAGTTTGAGTTTCATATCACGAATGCGGGCTATTTCATCATCTTTATATTTGATGATGGCTTCCTTATTCTGAAGTTCGGTGGCAAAATGCTGTTTCAGGGATCCTTCCAGATTCTGTTTCTCCAGATCCTTGGTACGCACCTCATGAGCCAGTGCATCGCGTTCCTTTTCAATCTTCTGCACAGCTTCAGTAACGGCCAGTTGTTTCTGAATCTCTACATTATCGATGATGGATTTCAGTTTCAGGATTTCAGCTTCTTTCTGATTAATCTTTTCGGCCAGAGCGACTTCGCTCTGAGCTTTCAGTTCAGAAATTTCGCGGTCTTTTTTTGCCAGATTCTCCTGAAGCGCCTGCCTTACCTGAGCCTCCGCCAGTTTTACGGCACTTTCTTTCTCGCGGTCGGCCAGCGCCAGGCGGGTTTTCAGTTCGTGTTCAAACTGATGGTCGCGTACCTGCCGCACAATATCGGCAAATCCCGCTTCATCAATTTTAAAGGCTTTGTTACAGTGGGGGCAGATTATTTCGTTCATGTTATTCAGTTGTAAGTCAAGCTAAGCTAAGGATTATTAGGGAATTCAGCATTTGACACAGACTAAATTCTTTCCAGTTCATCCGCACTGATTGTCGTTTTGAACGTGCCGTAATTTACGGTTATTTTGTTTTTGGAAACTTTCTCAATAGTTCCCACACTTGTGCTGCCCGTGATCCTAACACGCTGACCGGGTTTCAGCCATAATTCACGTTCTTCTTTTTTCCTTTCAACAATCTTTTCGTGGGCTTCCGCAATTTTTTCCTGGATATCGGCCTTTTTTAACTGTTGGGTAATTTTGCGCTTTACAACCTGCAGTTTTTTGGATTCATCCTTATCCGTACCCAGCTTTCTGAATTTCTCCTGCTCCAGAATCTTTACAAAATCGCGAACAACATCTTTCCGGGATTTCCCCTTCATATAGGCATCAATAAAGCCTTCAATCTTATTTCCGAACTGCAGTTTGCGGTGCTCTTCCTCGTACAGTTTCTGGAAGTTGAAGAGTTTCTGCTGCAGTTGCTCATTAAGTTTTTGCAGGTGGTCACGTTTGTCTGTTACCGAGTCTTTCTGTTCCGAAAGATTGGTGCGAAGTTTCTCTACCTCAAATTTTTCCTGCTGCAGTTTTACAATGGTTTTGTCCAGGTTCACCACATCCTTTTCAACCTTCTTCTTGGCAGATCTCAGGATGAACTGTGGGATTTTATTTTTCTCGGCCACCTCAAAAGTAAATGAACTGCCGGCCTGACCTACTTCCAGTTTATAGAGTGGTTCCAGACTCTTCTCATCGAAAAGCATGGCGGCATTTTCTGCATTCGGCAGCTGTTCCACAACAAGTTTAATGTTGGTATAGTGGGTGGTGATGATGGCAAAGCTCTTCTTTCCGTAAAAATATTCCAGAAAACTCTCGGCCAGGGCACCACCCAATTCAGGGTCCGAACCGGTTCCAAATTCGTCGATGAGCAGCAGTGTTTTGGCGTCGGCTTCCTTAATAATGCCCGACATCTTCTTCAGTCGTGATGAATAGGTGGAAAGGTGATTTTCGATAGACTGATTGTCACCGATATCCGTCATTATTTTGTCAAAGAAAAACATCTCCGACTTCGGATGCGCCGGGACCAGGATACCGCTCTGAATCATAAGCTGCAGTAAACCCACCGTCTTTAGTGTGATTGATTTTCCGCCGGCATTGGGTCCGGAAATACAAAGGATCCTGTTGTGCTCCGTAAGAGTCAGCGTTTGGGGAAATATCTTTTTCCCTTCTGCTTTATTGCTTAAAAACAGCAGCGGATGATAAGCCTCCCTGAGTCTTAGGGTAGGATGACGGTTTATTTTGGGGAGAATTCCGTTAATCTGCTCAGCGAATTTTGCTTTTGCGCGAGTAAGATCGAGATCAAAAAGATACATTTGGTATTCGCTGAGTTGCGGCTGGAATTCTGCCGTTTCAGCCGTGAGTCTCCGCAGAATGCGGTCCAGTTCTTTTTTTTCCTCCTCCTCACTTTCCCGCTGCTTAAAATAATGCTTCAGCACACTTTCCGGCTGAATGTAAGTAATGGAACCTGTTTTCGAAATTCCCAAAACCCGCCCCGGAACTCTTTTCTTGAAGCCTGATTTTACTGCCAATACACGCTGATCTTCAATAATCGTCTCGCGTATTTCATCCAGAAAGTCACTTTGCCCATAGGTGGTGAGAGCACGGTTAAAGTTTTCCTGAATGGCTTTTCTTGAATGCTGTATTTCGGTCCGGATTTCTTTAAGTAAGGTAGAAGCGTCGCTTTTTACATCGCCGAACCGGTTAAAGACCTTGTCAATCCTGTCAATGATTTCTTTGCGGAATTCAAGTTTCCTGATTTCAGCCGTCAGATGCGGAAAGGTCTCCTCGAAATTGGGTAAGAATTTTTGCAGCCTTCCAATCTGCGCCGTAATATTCTTTATTTTGATAAAAGATTTCGCATCCAGCCGGAAGTTTTCAATAACCATAAGTTTCAGCTCATCGTCAATATCTTCAAATTCATTAAATGGAATGATGTTATGACTTTCAAAACTGGTGAGGAATTCTGCAGTTTTCTTAAGCGTAAGCTCAGCATCATCTATCGCCATTGGACGCAGCTCCATAATCCGGTCCTGCGTTTTGTGAGAGTATGCAAATGGAGCAATTTCCGCTAAAAGCGCGGGGAATTCCAATTCGTCTAAATCTTCTTGTTGTATCAGCACAGTGCAAATATAAGTTAATAGTTGTAGGTAAGGCTGGCCGCAGGCGATATGAATTACCTAAACTCACCGTTAAACCCGTAACTTAACATCAAAGAATATTCCCTAAAAATTTGTGGCCTGCAATTGGGGATGTGCACTACATACTTCAACAAAATTCGGACAACCTGGCAACTACCAAAATAAAATCTGCAAATTTGCAGTCAAATTATAAGCAAATGGCGGACTGGAAAGAAATACTTGCACCCATAAAAAACTCAACCTACTTCGAACAGCTCTGGAAGGATGTACAGTCAGAATATGCAGATACAAAATGCTTTCCGCCCAAAAAACAGATTTTCCGTGCCTTGGAACTTACTCCGTTTAATGAGCTAAGGGTCGTTATTCTCGGTCAGGATCCTTATCATAATGACGGACAGGCCAACGGTCTTTGTTTTTCGGTGTCCGAAAGTGTTGCTGCGCCGCCGTCTTTAAAGAATATATTTACAGAGCTCCAGAGTGATTTAGGAATTGAACGTACCCGCAAAGACCTGGAAGACTGGGCCACGCAGGGTGTACTGCTGCTCAATGCCACGCTGACGGTAAGAGCGCATTCACCTAACTCACATAAGGATTTAGGTTGGGAGAGATTTACAGACTTCATCATCAGTGAGATTTCAGCCAAAAAAGAAAAAGTTGTTTTTGTTTTATGGGGTGCCTTCGCACAAAAAAAGGAGGAACTTATCGATTCCTCCAAACATCTTATTATTAAGTCGGCGCATCCTTCACCATTTTCGGTCTACCGCGGATTTTACGGCAGCCGGCCCTTTTCACAGGTTAACGCTTGGCTTGCTCGCCACGGCCAACCCCAGATCCAATGGTAATTACCTTACAGAGGGCTCTACCGAATTCTGTGCGACTTTATCAACTTTAATTCCTATGACATATTTTCCGGAATTTGCCGCAAATCCTGCTCCTGCAGTTGGGTAGGGATTCGCCTCTACCAGGGTGTACCTGTAACCGTTAAAGAATGCTTTGTTATCATAACCTCGCTGCGGATTACTTTGTGTGGACAGCTTCACTTTAACCGGACGGGTATAGGTTCCCATCAGTTCAATCTCTGCTGTCGCTACGCCTTCCCAGACGCAGTTTACTTCCTTAGGACAGCGGCTGTCCTCCAGCATCTTTGTGAAGGTGAAAGTCATATCATAATCTTTGAGAAACATGGATTCTCCTTCTTTAAAATACAGAACACCTTCCATTTTTTGAATTTTTGCTGCAGCTTCTTTATTTTCAACCCGTTTGGGTTCTTTAGGGATATTGGTATCGGTATTCTTTACTGTATCCTTTGCAGGACTTGTGACATTGCTCTTTTTTGTTTCAGGAAGTGGCTGTTTTTCCTGAAGATGTTTTTCCTGTGCAGAACATGCCAATATTGAAAGCGATATAATTCCGGTGAGGAGTAAGTTGTACATTGGTTAATATTTATGGGTTAATGATGTCCCACAATACAACCAAAAACATTGCCACACCAACCATCAGGTTAAAGCCGGTACCGATGATGAAGCCAATGAATGCACCTTTCATAGAGTTAAAGGCTTTTTTCCTGTCGCCGGCATCGTGGAGTAACTCACCGATAAAGACTCCGGCAAACATACCGATAAGAAAACCAAAAGGGATGGGGAGGAAGAAACCAACAAAAGTTCCGATTACAGAACCAATGCTTCCCCAACGGGTGCCGCCATACTTTCGGTTGGTTTTGGCAGGTATCACGTAATTCAGCACTATGGAAGCTGCCGTCAGGAGGGAAAATATCCAGATATAGGCCATAGAAAGATCTGAACCTGTCCCGAATTTATAAATTAGCACACCGCACAGGCTTAGTAAAAGTCCCGGAAGAACCGGCAGAATGGTGCCTGCTATTCCAAGAACAAGCAGTAAAATACTTATGAGGGATATAAGTTCGTAATCCATATTGTATAATAATTGATGAATAAAAAGAGAGCAGCCATTTAAGTGCCGCTCTCCGTTTTGCAGTAAGATAATTTTATTTAAAGATTTAAAATTACATACTGAAGGATGGGGGCAGTATTTCCAATATTGCCCGTTGCATGGTTATGAAATGTGGTATAATAGATATTTCCGCTTGTTGAAACACCTGTACATGAGCCAACCGAATCACCATGACCCAGGTGAGCCTGAAGTGCATTTTGATTGATGGTTAGCGTAACGGGCGTTCCGTTGTCGTCATGACAAATGGTAATCCAGCCACTGTTCGCCGAGTTTCCGACAGGCATGGCAGGTGCGCCGGTGCTGTGGAATTTATTGGTACGAAGCATAAGTGCTTCATTATTACGCTGTACCAATACTTCCCAGAAGGCTGCATCGTAGCTGATGACTTTCTGCCATGAACCTAAATCGTACTGGATGTCCAGCGTATTGAAACCTAAAGCGTTTGCCAGGTTCACATTGCTCACAGCACAGTTGGTATAAGTAGTAGCCGAACCTGTACTGGTGGAACACATCAATGCATCCGGGATAAAACCGCCGGCGGTATTGCAGGCCGGTGTGTTGTTATTCCCACCCAGCAGATATGCTACGTCCCAGTCCGAGGCATAAAGGCTGCCACCATTACTTACAAAAGTTGCCAGGTTGTCGTAGATTTCGGTGTCATTATTTGGTGTTGAAGTACCGGAATGACTTTGACCACGTGAGCCGCAGTTCAGGAAAATAACATCATACTGCGATAGTGTGCTCATTACCTTCAGGTCGTTATAATCAATTTCTGTCACCAGATAACCAAGGCCCGTCACGATATCTTCAATTTCATCATAACTGCCTTTCACATAGGCCATATTGGCCACCTGATTGAGTTTGGTTACGTTCAGTGGGGCAACAACATTGTCGGATTTCGGTACGTTGATTGTGAATTCGGAGCGGAAGTTTGACCCATCACCCGTCTGGATATGAATGGTGCGCTGCCCTTCCGGTGCCTCCAGTGTGAAATCGCCAGCTGCATTTGAGAAGGTGCGGTAAATTTTGTTTTGACTGTCGAAGGTGAATACCAGAGCTCCGCCTATTGGCTTAATTCCGTTCTTAGCCATCACCTTGCCGCTCACGCTGCCTTTTTTGGTGCTTACCGGAGTGGGATTGGTTACTTCAACAATATTGTCGTCACTGCGAATACAGCCGTACAGTGACAGCAGCATAATACTCAGAAAAAGGTAAATTGTTTTTTTCATAGAATGATTTTTAAAAGTTAATGATTGTGATTTGAATAACAAATATAAAAAAATATTAACAATATCTTAATTAACAGGTTTGAATACCATCAAATTGTTATTGATTTTTTCAATCAAGTATTTGAATGTGATTTGCTTTTCGTGACTGTGATGTTTAATATTTAGTAAATTTGCTTGAATGAAAGAGGAAATTCAGCAAACCAAAACATTACTGGCCGATTTGGTACTGACCATTCACCGGTTTATCGCGGAAAATATTTCTGATCATTGGGAAGTGCAGGTGCTCATAAAGTTCCTGATGCTGTTCGGGATCGTAATTGCATTGGATCTTCTCATAAAAATGATTCTGCTTCCAATTTTCTCGAGTTACCGTGACGGAGAAAAGTATCCTTTCCTGAAAGCAGTGCATACTTCGGGAATTACACGCTCTGTAGCCAATATAATTGCACTCCTGCTGGGTAACATCCTTTTCACGGCCTTTTTCAGCGTTTATCATAAGGAGACCTTCAGTGTCCTGCACAGGGTGTATAACGTAGTTGCAATTGTGGCGGTAGCCAGAATGGGACTGCGGGCAATGAAGGCTGTAGAGAATTATTTTTTCTACAAAAAGGATTATTACAAGATCGTCGCGCTGAAAGCCATTTCCGAAACCCTAAAAACGATAGGTATTTTCATTTTCATTGTGGTGTTGATTTCGGTAATCTTCGGCATCCAGGGAACGACCATTCTGGGAAGTCTGGGAGCAATAACCGCCGTTCTGGTACTCGTTTTCCGTGATACGATTCTTGGTTTTATGACCAGTCTCCATGTTGCAACATCCAAAAACCTGAAGGTGGGCGACTGGATCGGCATCCCAAAATACAACCTGGAAGGCACCATTGA
>JAEWIR010000003.1 GCA_023386965.1 Bacteroidota bacterium | reverse complement strand
GTGTATGATGTAGAGCGTATAAAAAATGACATCTCACTTCAGGTAGCCCAGCAGTACCTTCAGATTATGCTGAATAAGGAAGTTGAAAAGATTGCCCAAAGCTCGCTTGAGAATGCCACTAAGCTTCTGGACCGCGCCAAAATCACCACTGAAGTAGGGACCACAGCGAGAACTGTACTCGCAGAAGCTGAGGCGGCGGTTTCCAGGGAAAATCAGAATTTAAAAAATGCCGAAATAAATACGGACAGAAGCCTCTTTGCACTGGCCCAGCTGCTTCGTATAACCGATTATAAAGACTTTGATGTGGCGGAGGTAGATGTAGAACAGAAACCACAGGCACCACTTTATTCGGCCGCAGATATCATTGAGACCGCGTTCGGCAACCAGCCGCAGATAAAAGCTGCAGAAAGCCGCATAAAAGCTGCACAGGCACAGACCGAGATTACAGAAACTGCTTTCTGGCCAACAGTTTCGGCAAGTGCAGGCATTGGATCCTCCTATTTCAATTCCCTGGTGAAAAGGTATGACCAGTTCGGGGGTCTTGTAAAAGACAGGACTTTCTTTCAGCAATATCAGGATACCTTCGGACAGCAAATCGGCATTTCGGCGAACATCCCTATTTTCAATAAAGGAATAACAAGACTGCAGGTGGAACAAAGCCGCATCAATGAGCAAATCGCTCAAAATTCGCTGGAGGTTCAGCGACAGGAAGTCCTTCAGAATGTGCAGAGGTCCCAGTTTGATGCCGAGTCCAGTTATGAATCTTATCTTGCCGCTCTGGAAACTGAAAAAAGTACGGCTCTGGCGCTGGATTTTACGGAAAAAAGCTATGCCGCAGGCCGCGCCACAATCTATGATGTAAACGTAGACAGGAATAATTATGCAAATGCCCAGGGATCTGTAGCACAGGCCAAATACAATTATATTTTCAGCCTGAAACTGCTTAACTTCTACGCCGGTATACCAATTACCCTGTAACAACTAAGGCCGAAAGGCGTACCTGATGTCTGTTTCCGTCCTAGAAAATTATCTGCCACCTGATTCGCTGCCAAGTCTGAAAGATTGGTTTGGAAATCACCGTATCCATATCAAAATCACACGGGGTCGTGCCAGCAAACTGGGTGACTACCGCAAAATGCCGGACGGCAGTCATCAGATTTCTGTAAATTCAACATTACAGCCTCACCTTTTTTTCTTTGTGCTCACTCATGAGCTGGCCCATCTGGTTGCCTTCGACCGTTATGCCGGCAGGATCACTGCGCATGGTCCTGAATGGAAAAAGATATTCAGCGACATGCTTATTTCCAGTATCAGGGTTTATCCTGAGGATTTGCAGCCCATTATCCTCCGCTTTTCACGCTCTCCCAAGGCAAGCTTTACAGCAAGTCCGGAACTGGTAAGATATTTCCACATTGAAGATGTTAAAGATGAAACATGCTACCTTGATGATCTGGCCATTAATGACCGCTTCTCCTACCGAAAGAAGATATATGTTATAGAGCAGAAGCGAAATAAAAACTATATTTGTGTGGAACTGGAAAGCGGTAAGAAATACATTTTCAAGCCCTTGGCCAGAGTAGAAAAAATAAGCTAAGCATGTTAAAATCAGATAATTACTGCGTAATTATGGCCGGTGGCATAGGAAGCCGTTTCTGGCCTATGAGCACGCAGAAGTTCCCAAAGCAGTTTCAGGATATTCTGGGCACAGGGCGGACCATGATCCAGCAAACCTTCGACAGGATAAGCCAACTGTTGCCTCCCGAAAACATTTATGTGATCACCAATAAGGAATATGTAGAACTCTCGCAGTCCCAGCTTCCGGAAATCCCGGCTGAGAATATTGTTGGTGAGCCCATGATGAAAAACACCGCCGCCTGCAATATCTATATGGCCAGTAAGATCGCAGCTAAATCACCGGAAGCGAATATCATTGTACTGCCCGCGGATCATCTGATCTTAAAGGAAAAGACATTTCTGGAGAAGGTAAGTTTTGCATTTGAACTGGCATCGGAAAATGATTATCTCATCACACTTGGAATTACGCCAACACGCCCTGATACTGGCTATGGATATATCCAGTTTATTGATACCCAGGGTACCGAAATATCCAAGGTAAAGACCTTCACAGAAAAGCCAAGCCTGGAAATCGCAAAAACCTTTATGGAAAGCGGTGACTTCCTATGGAATTCCGGCATCTTTATCTGGAATGTAAGAAGTATATATAAAGCGTTTCAGAACTACCTTCCTGAAATGTGCGAACAGTTCAGTACCTGCGAATACAACTCTGACCGCGAGAACTCCTGTGTGGAACTTATATATCCTAAAGTGACCAAGATCTCAATAGACAACGGAATTTTGGAGCGTGCAGATAATGTGTATGTAATCCCTGCCGATTTAGGTTGGAGTGACCTTGGGACCTGGACCTCCGTATATGAAAATGGAGATAAAGACAGCCATAAAAATGCTGTGAATTCGAAATATGTCATGAGTTATAATTCCAGAGGCAATGTTGTGCGTCTTAAGAACAGCAATAAAGCGGTTGTGATAGACGGGCTGAAAGATTATATCATTGTAGATACCGACAAAGCGCTGCTGATTTGCCCTCGTGCCCACGACCAACAGATCAAGCAGTACGTTCAGGATATTAAAAATCTCAAAAGAGGCGATAAGTTTATATAGTCGGTTCAGGCAATAAGTTGAAGCCTTATCCGTTTCTTAAATGACGTCATGTCCTTTTTATGAAAAAAATTATCGCTTTGGCTTCTCTTTTTGCGGCAGTAACTTTCCAGTCCCAGGAAAAGAAGATCCATTTTACAACCGCTGAAAATCTGCTCCTTAAGATAATTCCGGAAGGGAAGGTTACTTCGTGGACAGTAATTTATCATTTGGAAGGAAAAGAGAGGAACCTGAAAACCGAAAACAGCTTTCCATTTGAAAGCCAGGGTAAAGGTTTCAAACTGAATCCTCACGGGACCGGATATTATTATATCGCCTACCTTCAGGACGGCGTTATGAAATACATAACCGATGATGCCTCTTTAAAAGCCTTCATTGGCCGTATTGACAACGGTGAAGAAGCTGCACTTTCTGCTCTTGCCCATGGTTATCAGATCGATTTTGAATTCAAGGATTACGCAGCCAATTATCAGGACCTGGGCAGCTATTTTATTGTAGATGCCGGTAAAGAGACCTCATCGGAATGTCCGCTGGCCAGGACACATTTTACCATGCATGTGGATAAAGTGACCGGCGCCGTGTCCGGGGAAAAGGATTTAGGACCTTATTTTGAACTCTATGGTAAGGAATGTACAAACAATCCTCATTACAGTGCCCTGGATAAGCAGATGGAGGAAGCCCGGCTGCGCGCGGAGGAGCAAAAGAGGATACAGAAAGAGATGACAAAAAAAATGGAGAAGAAGGTGCGCAAACAGCAGCGGCGGAACTAAACTCCTTCCAGGATCTGCCGTGTAGCTTCCTTGGACTTTACCTTATCAATCCTGCGGATGCAGATCCCGTTTTCATCAAAGATAAAAGTGGTTCGTACAATTCCGAAATAAGTCTTGCCAAAGGTTTTCTTTTCCTGCCAAACTCCAAATTTCTCAATAATCTCCCGCTTTTCATCTGCAATAAGGTCATATCCTAAATTATACTTTGTATGGAAATTCTTCTGCTTCGTCACTGAATCAGCAGATATGCCAACCACTTTATAGCCGGCACGCTGTAATTCATCAAGATGGTCATTCAGATCGCAGGCTTCCACTGTACAGGTAGGAGTGTTGGCCTGAGGATAAAAAAACACGACTGTTTTGTGGCCCCGGAAAGCCAAACTGGAAACCGTCTTTCCCTCCTGACTAACCGCTGTAAATTCCGGTAAATGATCGCCCACATTCAACATAATAGCTAATTTTGTCCAAATTTAACTTTAAAATGACGAAAAAGCAAAGGGCTGCCATTGTGATCACGGAACTCGAAAAACTGTATCCAACAGTTCCGGTTCCGCTGGACCATAAGGATCCGTTTACGTTGTTGGTAGCCGTCGCATTATCGGCGCAAACTACAGACCGAAAGGTCAATGAAATCACCCCTGCCCTTTTCGCCGTGGCAGATACTCCTTTGAAGATGCAGAACCTGGACGTTTCTGAGATAAAAGAGCTGATAAGAGAGATTGGTCTGGCCAACCAGAAAGCCAAAAACCTGAAACGGATGGCCGAACTTTTGGTGGAGCGGCATGACGGCGAAGTCCCTCAAACATTTGAGGAGCTGGAGTCCCTGCCCGGCGTAGGGCACAAAACCGCAAGTGTTGTGATGAGCCAGGCATTCGGTATCCCGGCTTTTCCTGTAGATACCCACATCCACAGATTAATGACACTTTGGAAGCTTACCAGCGGAAAAAATGTGGTGGAAACCGAGCGAGATGCCAAGAAAATTTTCCCAAAGGAGCTCTGGAATAAACTTCATCTTCAGATCATCTTTTACGGCCGCGAATATTCTCCGGCACGCGGGAAACGCGAAGGTGACTTCATCACCCGGATGTTAAATCTATAACTGAATTTACTGCTTAGAAGCCCAGACCTTCATCTTACGCTCCAGAACATCCAGCGGCAGCGATCCCTGGTTTAATATCTCATCGTGAAATTTCGGTAAACTGAACTTCTTACCCAGCTCCTTTTCGTATTTCGTTCTGAGTTCACGTATTTTTAGACTGCCGATCTTATAGCTCAGCGCCTGTCCCGGCATGGCCATATATCTTTCAATTTCTGCTGTAGCTGCTACCTCATCGTAGGATATGTTACTCAGGAAATAGCGAATGGCCTCTTCCCTGTTCATGCGGCCTGTATGAAGACCGGTATCAACTACCAATCTTACGGCACGAAGCATCTGGTCACTCAGATAGCCCATTTTCTGGTAAGGATCCGTATATAGTCCAAGTTCAGGCCCCAGAGTTTCACAGTAATGCGCCCAGCCTTCTCCATAGGCACCCAGCCAGCCAAACCGCATAAACTTAGGCAATTCCTGATTTTCCTGCTGCAGGGAAATCTGATAATGGTGCCCCGGAATGGCCTCATGCAGGAAAAGTGACTCCATTCCAGAGGTAACATTGAATCTGGTGGCATCAGGAATAGGCATATAAAATATTCCCGGCCGTTTACCGTCCGGCGTGCCCGGAACATACTCGGCACTTGCAGTCGCTTCACGGAATTTTTCCGTCTGCCGGATTTCAAACGGTGTTTTAGGAGTATGGCTGAACATGGTCTTCAGCCTGGGATTGATTTTCTTAAGAACAGCATTAAAAGCGTCAATAATCTCCTTTTCCGTTTTATAAGGCATCGCAGCCGGATCCTCTTTCACATGGGCAATAAACTGGTCCAGATTTCCTGCGAAGCCAACCTGCTGTTTCACTTTCTCCATTTCTGCGCGCAGCATCGCCACTTCTGCCAGACCCGTCTTGTAAATATCGTCCGGCGACATGCTGGTGGTAGTCCAGTTCCGTGCGTAAAACGAGTAAATATCCTTACCCTTGGGCAAGGCGTTTATCCCATCTGTATCCCGTGCTTTCGGCAGATATTCTTTCTCCAGAAAATCACCCATTGCAGTATAGGACGGAATAATCTTGGTTTTGATCATATCCACATAGGCAGCGCTGAACTTTTCTTTCTGCGCATTGCTGAAGTTGGATGGAAACCCGCGCACAGGACCGTAAAATATGTTCTTTTCCCATTCCGTGGTAGTGATTTCCGTTGCCCGCATCTGGGAAATCATTTTTACCACGAGTTTTTTAGGCAGTACGATGCCTGTGGCCATGCCTTCACGGAAATTTTCGGTAGCCGCGCTCATCCAAAGCGGGAATTTAGCTGCCCGTTTCAGCCAATCCTCATAATCCTTTTCAGTTTTGAATGGCTGGCTGCCCTGTCCCGAGCCAAGCAACGGAAAATCAAGCGGTAAGCCGCTGAACTGTGTAAAAGGTATATATTCAGGCTTATAAGCATAGCGTTCAATCCGGGATTTCAGGATAAAATCCAGAACGTCATAGACCGTCCTGTCCTCATCAGAAAGGTTTCGGTAATTCAGTTTTTCCATCTGCTTCTGAACCGAATTGTAAAATGCGATCTCACCGGAAATATAATCCTTGTCTATATCAATTGCCAACTGGTCATTATACCGGTAATCACCCTGGGCTGTAGCCTCCAGTGGATAAAGTTTAAGATATTGCTCATAATAATTCGCCGCAATGGAATCGATTTCCAATGGGGTTACCTTTGTAAGGGGAGAGTCTGTTTTCTTGCAGGAAAATGCAAAAGATATAAGACATAACGCAAACAGATATTTCAATGACAGTCGGCTCATCGCAGATTTTTTTCAGCCTTAAATTTACTTAATATTTCCGCAATGCCCTGTTTAAAATATTTTGAAAAAAAAATTTGTGGTTCAGGCAATTTTTTATCTTTGTGAAACAGTAATATTAACACATTAACTACTTCACCATCAATGAAAGGGATATTAAAAATTTACCACCCTGAGGAAACGCTTAAGTATCATATAAAAAACACATACTGCAAGGCAGTTTACAGTAACAGCGAACATTTGCTGGAGGTAGAGGTAATTACCGACGAATCCCTGGATCATGTAGACGACGATTCCCTGCAGTACAATTTCCCCCAACTCTCACTGGAGGTCATTGATTTCCCGCTGGAAAACGGGGAAATAGAAGGAAAAACATTCCACATCAGCGATACCGACGAATCAACATATACCGAGATTGATCTTTATGATGATGAAGAAGCTTATTTGCTGAGCAATGAGCTTACCTTTGAAAAAAACGGCGACGGAATACTGCAGCTCTGCTGGCAGGGCGAAATTACCGATTTCTACACCGGATCCGATGAACCGGTTCCCTTCAAACTGAAATGTAACTTCAGAGAGGACGAGATTATTGTTGAAGATGAATAACAACTTTCAGAACAATCGCTAACTTACCCTAAAAATACTGTAAAGGCGGGCCTCTTACAATATTAGCCTGTGTTTACCGTTCATTCATTTAACCAAAAAATATAAGATGTTTTTGCAGACACCAACACAAATTGTGAACACAACCACCGAAACACATGTTTTTTCCCTTTGGGATGTGCTGTTCAGCGGAGGAATTATAGGAAACTCCATTATGGTTGCCATTTTCCTGCTTGGGCTCCTTGCGCTCTATATTTTCCTGGAAAGATATTTCTTCATCAAGCGTGCCTCAAGACAGACCCCTAACTTTCTGGAAAACATCAAGGACTTTGTGCAGGACGGTAAAATACAAACCGCCATGGATTACTGCAGGACAATAGATTCACCGGAGGCCCGGATGATTGAGAAGGGTCTTGCCCGGATTGGACGTCCTATTTCCGATATATCCAATGCGATGCAGAACCAGGGCCAGTTGGAAGTTTCCCGACTGGAAAAAAACCTTAACATTCTGGCATCTGCTTCGGGGGCCGCACCTATGCTTGGCTTTCTGGGTACCGTTGTGGGTATGATAATGGCATTTTTTGAAATCTCAAACGTGACAGGTGCGGTGAGTCCCAAACTCCTGGCATCCGGAATATATACGGCCATGGCTACCACAGCCGTTGGACTTTTCGTTGGTATACCGGCCTATTTCTTTTACAACATACTGGTAACAAATGTGGACAGACTTGTACTGAAGATTCAGACCCATGTAAATGAATTCCTGGACGCACTGAATAAACCGCTGTAACACAGACTTAACTTATTACCAAACATCCAATCCAAATTATTGATGGAATTAAAGAGGAAGAACAGAGTAAATGCAGAATTCAGCATGGCATCGATGACAGATATTATTTTTCTGCTGTTGATATTTTTCATGATTACGAGTTCCGCCATAAGTCAAAGTGCTATTGACGTTAAACTTCCTACAGCCGATGCCGCCAATCCTTCTGTTCAGGAGGCTACAACGGTGACTATTAAAGCAGACGGCAAATATTATGTGAATGATGCGGAAATTCCCAGAGAACAGCTGGAAGATTATCTGGTGAACGCACTGAAGGAAGAAAGTAATCCTGCCTTTACCATCCGGGCGGATGAGAACAGCCGCCACCGCGACGTAGTTTTTGTAATGTCGATCGCCGAGACTCACAAATATAACCTGGCAATCGCCACGACCCAGGAAGAATAATGAATTTTGCAGCAAAACATATGGACCACGACCGGAGGAACCGGCAAAAAAGTGCGGTAATTACTTTACTGACGGCTATTCTGGGCTTTCTGCTCATCTATTTCTATAAGTTTACCAAGATTACTGAGACCCCGGAAGAGGTGACAACAATGCTCCTCAACTTTGGCGACAACCGTAATGGGCAGGACAGCGAAGATCCTGCTTTCCAGCAGGGAAGCCTGGCAGCAGAAACCGCTCCGGAAATGCAGCCCGTACAGCCTGATGTTTCACAGTCTCAACCCGCGGCTGAAGTACAGCCAGAACCAGTACAACCACAAAGGGTGATTACAGGAAACAATACAAAAGTGACTGCAGCCAGGAATTTGAAAGCAACGAAACCTGTTTCCAAAACGACCGCAAAAGCGGTTACAAAACCTTCCAATTCAAAAGCAGCCTCCTCCAAAGCTACCGTTTCCAATTCCAAAACAGGAACGGGTGACGGTAAAGGTACTGCGGCAATAGGTAACCTCATTGGCGGACGAAAATCTAACGCGGGTACACAGGGTACTGCGGGAACCACAGGTAATGCAGGCGACCCTTTGGGTGGCGACAGTGATGGTGACAGTAAAATTGGAGTGGACAGAAACCTGATCGGTTTTATTCCCGGGACCATGGGACGCGGGGGCGCACAACCTTCTCATAGCTGCACTGCCAGTGGTACGATCAACATTTCTTACACTGTGGATAAAGCAGGAAATGTGACCCTTGCCAGACGATCCGGCGGAATTTCCGACGCCTGTGCGGTATCCACCTCTATATCCTGGGTTAAAAGATATGTAAAGGCTGAACGTGCCAACACTTCGTCTACCGGAACTTATACCATCTCCTTCTAAAACCGGTTTTTAATCGTTGACCTCATTATTGAAGTCGCTAAATTTCTTTAGTTCGGCTAATTTTGCCATTACCGGTAATGAGAATATCTGACTCTCCTGAAGCCACTTCTCATAAAATGTCCGTGCTTTAAGCGCAAAACTGAGCTCCGGATGACTGCTGAACTTATAATAAAACAGATTTCCCAGGAGTTCATAATAGCCAGTTTGATGTGCTTTATCTTTAGCTTCAACCCATTGTGTGATCTCCCCGGTACTTTTGGCAGAAAGTTCGTCAAAATCCATTTTAAAAACATTCCTCATTTGGGTTTCAAACAGCGTTTGCTCGTCCTTTAACTCGCCTTCATTCTTTCCCAACATCATCGTAGCAAGCAATTCTGAGAACTGCTTTACGATGCGCATGATATAATCTTTGTCGTGTATCATTCTATGATTTTTCTTTTTGTACTGAAATGGTATTCAAATTTATGAGGACGGCTTATAAACCTTAAATTCCACACCATTCTTCACCGGAACAGCAAACCCTTTTATCGTGGATAAAAGGGCTATTTTAAGTAACTGTTATGCTTCAGGTGCTAGGTAAGCAGACCTCCGCACACGTTCAGAACCTGACCCGTGATATAGGCGGACATATCGCTGCCTAAGAATACGCAGGCATTGGCTACATCTTCAGGCATACCTCCGCGTTTCAGCGGAACATCATTCCGCCATTCCTCAATTACCTTCTGGTCTAACGCTGCTGTCATTTCGGTTTCAATGAAGCCGGGAGCGATGGCGTTACATCTTATGTTGCGTGAACCCAACTCCAGTGCCACAGACTTTGTAAAACCAATTACCCCCGCTTTAGAAGCTGCGTAGTTGGCCTGCCCTGCATTCCCCTGAATTCCTACCACGGAAGACATATTGATGATGGAACCGTTTTTGGCCTTCATCATCGGCTTAATTACTGCTTTGGTAAGGTTGAAAACTGAATCCAGATTGGTTTTCATGATGATATCCCAATCGTCCTTACTCATACGAAGTAAGAGTCCGTCCTTAGTAATCCCGGCGTTATTGATAAGTATATCTACTTTACCAAATTCCGCGATAACGTCATCCACAAGTTTCTGTGCCGCGTCAAAATCGGATGCATCACTTTGGAAACCTTTTATTTTTGTTGTGGAACTGAATGACTTTTCAAGTTCTGCAGCCTTTTCAACAGATCCGGCATAGGTAAAGGCTACCTTTGCACCCTGTTCTGCAAAACGTTCTACGATCCCTTTGCCGATTCCGCGCGAACCACCGGTAATCAATGCCACCTTTCCTTCTAATAATCCCATATTCATTTAATTAAATCACGTTGTTGATGATGAGGACAATCTCCCCTTTCAATGTTTTTGTTTTTGAGAACTCAATAAGTTCAGCTATGGTTCCGCGCTTTGTTTCTTCAAACTTCTTGGAAATCTCCCTGCTCAGGCTCGCTTTGGTGTCCTCGCCAAAAAATTCCCGGATCTGCTCCAGAGTTGTATTGATCTTGTGCGGACTTTCGTACAAAATTATGGTTTTTTTCTCTTCTGCCAGTTGCTTAAGCTTGGTTTGCCTGCCTTTCTTTTGTGGCAGGAATCCCGCAAACAGGAATTCATTGTTGGGTAACCCCGAAACTACCAGGGCCGGTACAAACGCCGTGGGTCCCGGCAGGCACTGCATTTCCAAATCCACCTCTGCCGCGGCCCTTGCCAACAGATAGCCGGGGTCAGAAATACCGGGTGTTCCGGCATCGGTGATGATAGCGATGTTCATTCCGTCCCGGAGATCATCAATCACCTTTTGGGTAGAATGGTGTTCATTATGCAAATGATAAGATTTCAGAGGTTTTGAAATCTCATAGTGTTTCAGGAGTATACCGGAAGTGCGCGTATCCTCGCAAAGGATATAATCAACTTCCTTCAGTATCCGTACAGCGCGGAAGGTCATATCTTCCAGATTCCCGATTGGTGTGGGTACAAAATAAAGTATTCCGGACATTAAAGGTCTTTAAAAAGTTTATTCGTGAATTCTTCAAGTCCGGGATCACGGGCACCCATGAGCAAGAGGACTGTTCCCGGCTGAAGTCGGGGCCGGAGTGCCGGCAGCAAATCATTCCTGTTCGCCACAAAATGTGCATTACTGCCTTTTGCCACCAGATCATCTATAAGATCGGCTGCAGAAATGTCCTTTACCGCGGTACCACCTGCATAGAAAATCTCACTCATCCAGATTTCATCCTGAGGACGCAATGCGCCGGAAATTTCATCAACAAAATCCTTTCGCAAGAACTTGGTGGGGCCGTAACCGTGGGGCTGAAACCATGCGATCACCTTATGTGCCAATGGCTGACAGGCCCGGATAGAGGCCGCACATTTAGCCGGATTGTGGGCATAATCGTCAATTACCCATACCCCCTGCTTTTCACCCAGAATCTGATGCCGGCGATAAATACCTTCATATCCGGACAATCCCGCAGCGCACTGGTCAAGCGAAATTCCTGCTTTCAGGGCTACTGAGACGGCCGCTGCAGCATTTTCCACGGAATGCTGACCCAGCGCATTCATTTCAAAGTTCTGATCTTTTACGGTAAAAAATAATTTTAAGCCTTCCTGCCTGAAATTTTGGGCGTTGCATCCTGCGTCCTCATTTTCAAATCCAAAATCATCAGCAGCTCTTTCAGACAGTTTTCTAGCCAGTGTATTAGATTGATTTACAATGAATAAGCTCTTACAATTATTTTTAAAAATCGTGAAGAGATCCATCAGTTCATCGATTTCCTGATGATCGCGGTCTACATTGAGTAACAGACCGATTTCCGGTTCATAAAGAACCACTGAGCCATCGCTTTCGTCAGCTTCAATTATAAGCCACTCGCCGCTTCCTACAGCAGCATTTCCAATCTTACCCTCTCTGATGATGCTCGTTAAACCGGCACCGGAAATAATTCCCGGCGAAAGTCCCGCATCAGAGAAAATCTGATAGATCATAGCAGCGGTAGTAGACTTACCTGAGGTTCCTGCAACTGCTATGGTTTTCCTGCTTTTGGCAATCAGCGCTAACAGTTCGCTTCTTTTAATGATCTGAATACCCAGGTCACGTGCTTTCCTTACCTCAGGCACAGTATCTTCAATAGCGGTAGAAACTACAACCAAATCGGTAGAATCCGTAATTCCTGAACCATCCTGCTCGAAACACAGGATGCCTTCCTGTTCCAGCTGTTCTCTGGTCTTATTGTATTCGTCTTCTTTAAAGTAACGGTCACTACCGGAAACATTTGCACCAATGCCGCGCATGTATTGAGCTACCGCGCTCATGCCTACGCCAGCGATTCCAATAAAGAAGATATTCCGGAAACCGGAAATTCCGTTCGTCATGTTCGGATTGTTAATTATAGAAATTTGCTTTCCACCAGACTCCAAAGCCGTTGCGCATACTCATCTGATTTCTCCCAGTTGTTCTCGTAATAAGCATCACTAAGATATTCGCGGGCTTCTTCCAGCGTTGCAAAACTGTTAAGTTCCCTGATGGTTTCATTTAGCCGGGACTGACTTCCGCCAAAAAGCATTTTCGAAAACGCAATTTTGTCATTTAAGTCCAGTTTGAACTCCGGCTTAGGCTTTCCGGCCTCCATGAAATCCGTAGGTATATTGGATTTACGCAGGCTGTCTGAGGCAGGTGCCGGCGTCTGTTCGCCGCGCATCACTTCTTCCAGAGGATCATCATCAAAAAGTGACTGTATTTTCTTTAAACCTTTAATATTGGACAGTTTGAATTTTTTTTCTTCGTGCTGTTCCTGAAGCTTCTCCGCTACTTGGTTCAGCTCCTGAATTTTCTGTTCGTGCTCAATATCGATTATGTTTCTGCGGGACTCCACAGATTTTTTTTCCTCCACTTTAGGCTCAACTTCTTCCGCCGTTTCGGGTGTATCATTGACAGATACTTCAGTACTTTCCGGCACGGTTTCTTCAGCATCTACTTCATCCGAATGGTCAACAGCTATCTCCCCGGATTCAGAACCGATTTCTGGTTGTACGTTCTGATCTTCAGGCACTGATTTTTCTTCAGACACTGCTTCCCAAGTTTCATTGCTATCTACTGATGTCTCTGACACCGGTTCCGCATCATTTAAATCAATTTCATCATTCAACTCCGGTGCGGAGTCACTCATCTGGTCAATTTGATTCAGTTCGTTATTAAAAGCCGCTTCCTCTTCCAGTACATCGCCTCCCATCTCAGGATGATCTATTTCAGACTCATCAATCAGATTAAAGTTATTGTTGAAGATCACTTCTTCCTCCGCAATGTACGGATTACCTTCAAAAATGGGATCCGGAACTACTGAATCAGTGCTTATTGATTGATTTACAGGGTTTTCCGCAGCCATTTCATTGATACGCACCGAATAAGATTCAAACCGCTTCAGGAATGTCACCAGTTCACGGAGTTCCGAGATATCATCAGCGGAATTTACGAGCTCATCCGCAGTTGAAACTTTGCCCAGTCTGCTGATGATGGAAGCGGCATCCCGGAAGGCCTGATCCTGAATTTCCTGAAATTTATGCATGGTAAATATCTTGCTAAATTTTGCGTAATTTTGAGCTTGTTTATACGGCTAAAATAACAAATGTTTTTAGAAAATACAATAAATCATTCCAAACAAAGCGGCTGGATGGAAGTTATCTGCGGGTCCATGTTTTCCGGTAAAACCGAAGAGCTGATCCGCCGTCTCCGACGTGCAGAAATGGCGGGCCAGACCGTTGAAATCTTTAAGCCCCAGATTGATATTCGCTACGGTGTGGACGAGGTGGTATCTCATAACCTTAACAAAATCCGGAGCACTCCTGTGGAAAGCTCCAACGAAATCCTGCTTCTTGGATCTACCTGCGACGTGGTTGGAATTGATGAAGCGCAGTTTTTTGACAGTGGTATAGTAGAAGTTGCCAATCAGTTGGCAAACAATGGTGTACGGGTAGTGATAGCCGGCCTGGACATGGATTTTATGGGGCGCCCTTTTGGATCTATGCCAAATCTTATGGCTACTGCCGAATATGTAACAAAGGTTCACGCCATATGTAAAAGAACCGGAAACCTGGCCAATTACTCAATGCGGATTACTGATAGTGTGAATCTTGTGGAACTGGGTGAAACTGAAAGTTATGAAGCTGTAAGCCGCCGCGTCTTTGCTGATCATGTACTAAATAAAACATTGCCGGAATGAATTACACCGCAGCACAAATTGCAGAGATTACGGGCAGTGCGCTTGTGGGTGAGGGATCAGCGGTGGTGAAATATATCTCCTTCGACAGCCGGAATCTGTTCGCTGTGCAGGACAGGGCATTCATAGCAATCAACACCAGCCAAAACAGTGGTGAAAAATATATTCCCGAAGTAATTGAAAGGGGTATCAGAATCATTATCTCTGAAAATAAAACAAGTGACCAGGAAGGAGTCACCTGGATTTTGGTAGAAAATTCCGTGCATTTTCTTCAGAACCTGGCCAAGTATCATCTTTCATCATTTCCTTCACTAAAAACGGTGGGGATTACGGGGAGTAACGGTAAAACCATAGTAAAGGAATGGCTGTATCAGTGTATATTCAACCTATATGATACTGTAAAAAGCCCGAAAAGTTTCAATTCACAAATAGGCCTGCCGCTGTCTTTACTTCAAATCGGCCACAAAAATGAATTTGGCATCTTTGAGGCAGGCATTTCACAACCTGGTGAAATGTCGGTCCTGGCTGACATTTTTTCACCTCAAATCGGAGTTCTTACTCATATCGGTACCGCACACTCTGCAAATTTCACTTCCGAAGTGGAGCTAATTTTGGAAAAACTGAAACTGTTTAAAAATTCTCACGTCATCATATTTGACGGTGATCATCCGGGAGTTTATGACGCGGTATGGCAACAGTATAATGACCGTAAGCTGATTTCCTATGGTTTTGGGGCCCAAAATGCTCTAAATGTTGTTTCCGGGTGGGATCAATTCTCGCATGAGATTACAGTATCGTATTTTGATGAGGAATTTACATTTGGTCTCTCCCAAAAAGATGAAGCCACCCTCCAAAATGTCCTTGCACTGGTAGCAGTACTTAAGGAAATTGGTTTGCCCAATGAAGACATCATTCAAAAACTGAAAGGACTTAAGGCTGTAGAAATGCGTCTGGAGTCGGTGCACGGAGTTAGGGGTAATCTGGTCGTGAACGATTCATTTAACCTGGACATTGATTCACTGAAGATTGCATTCCAGTTCATAAAGGAATATAAGAAAGAGAAAAAAGTTCTGATCCTGACCGATATCGTGGATGTAAAAGAAAGCCCCGAAACACTTTATCACGAAGTGGCTGCCCTTGTGAATGAACAGAAGTTTGACCGGGTGTATCTGATTGGCTCTGAAATTACACAATATCAGGCTCTGTTTGAGGCCCGATCCTTTGTTTACAGGGATGCGGCAGAACTTACCGAAAGCCAGACGCTTAATCATATTGAGGATTCACTGATCCTTCTGAAAGGTGCCAGGAAGTTCGCGATTGAAAAAATCAAAAATCTTCTGGAGCTGCAGAAACACGACACCGTACTTGAAGTTCATCTTAATGCTTTGCTTCATAATATCAATGTCCATAAAGCACTGCTTAAGCCCGAAACCAAAATGATGGCTATGGTGAAGGCATACTCTTATGGTTTGGGCGGTTATGAAATTGCCGAATTCCTTCAGCATCACCACATAGACTATCTGGGCGTAGCTTACGCAGATGAAGGCATGGACCTTAGAAAGAACGGAATCACCACCCCCATCATTGTGATGAATCCCGAGCAGCACAGTTATAACGCAATTATCGAATATAATCTGGAACCGGAAATCTACAGTTTCAGGGTGTTGGATCTTTTCTGGAACGCACTGAATGAACTTGGAGTGGACAAACAGTACCCAATTCATATCAAACTGGAAACAGGCATGCACCGTTTGGGTTTTAAAAGTGAGGAGTTGGTATTGCTTGCCGAGAAACTCAATTCAATGAATCTGAAGGTAGCCAGTATTTTCAGCCATCTTTCAACTTCAGATATGTCTGATGAGCGGGAATATGCCCTGAGCCAGATTGAAACTTTCGCGCGCAACACTGAAGTGATGATAAAAGCCCTTGGTTACCGGCCTATCCTGCATATTTTGAATTCTGCCGGAATCACTTCTTTTACAGAATATCAGTTTGATATGGTCCGGATCGGAATCGGTATGGTAGGGATTTCTGCAGAACCCGCAGTTAAAAAGCAGCTACGCAATGCTGTTGTTTTTAAGACCGTCATTTCACAGATCTCTCATGTTAAGGCGGGTGATTCTGTGGGATACAGCCGGCGCCACAGGGTGGAGAAAGATACCAGGATTGCAACCGTGCCTGTGGGTTATGCCGACGGTATTCCCCGGATGATTGGAAACGGAAGAGGTTATGTATCGGTGCACGGTACCCTTTGTCCAATAGTCGGAAATATCTGCATGGACATGCTGATGGTGGACATAGATAAACTGGAGGTGCAGGAAGGGTCGGAAGTAATTATTTTCAATTCCAAGCCTACCCTGGAACAGTTCGCTGAATACTGCGCAACAATTCCCTATGAGGTGCTGACCTCTATTTCCAGGCGGGTAAAAAGAATCTATATAAAAAATTAAATGGGAAAAGTACTTCATCTGTTACTGTTATGTTTTACCCTGATCTTCGTGAAAGCGCAGGTGAAGGAAGATTTCAAAATACCTCCCAACCCGCGTATCGGGCTGTCACTGTCCGGCGGAGGTGCCAAAGGTTTCGCTCATGTAGGAGTACTTAAGGTACTGGACTCCCTTGGGGTGAAAGTAGATTATATTTCAGGTACCAGCATGGGTGCGATTGTGGGCGGTCTTTATGCATCGGGATATACAGCAAAAGACATTGAAAAGATTGTACTGGACACAGATTTCTATAACATCATCGCTAATGAGAAGACAAGGCAGGAGACTTCATTCTTTAATAAATCTGTAGACAAATATATCCTGACGGTTCCTGTGAAGGACGGAAAAATTAATGTGCTGCCGAAAGCAATATCAACAGGTCAGAAGAACATCTATCTTCTGAGGGAACTCTTCAAGAATGTATCTAACATAAATGATTTTTCTGAATTGCCTATCCCGTTTTTATGTATTGCCACAAATCTTGAAAGCGGAAAAATGGAAGTTCTGGAGAAGGGCGATCTGGTAAGTTCCATTATGGCCAGTTCCGCCTTCCCTTCCCTTATGGATCCGGTGAAGATCGGTGATTCACTGTATATAGACGGTGCGATGACTATCAATTACCCTTCAAAACCTCTCAAAGATAAAGGTATTGATGTAGTTATAGGCGTGGACCTGAGCCAGGGACTTGCCAGCCGTGAGAATATGCGCAGTGCACTTGATATACTTAATCAGGTAATTGATTTTGGCATTCAGAAGGAAACCCGTGCACAGTATGCCTATACTGATATCAATATTCAGCCGGACCTTACCGGCATGACTGCTACCAGCTATGATGCGAAGGCAGCCATCCTGGACTCCGGCTATGTAGCGGCACAGAAGTACGCCAGGGTTCTTTCTAAACTCCCCAAACGGGAACAGACCCTGCTCCGCGTGCCCATGAATATGTACAGCAACCTTTATAAAATAGACAGTTTAGCTGTTCACAACAACAGGATATTCCGGAAAAACTATATTGAAGGTAAGATGAACCTGCGCCTGCCTGCTCTGCTCACCTATGGGACAATCAACCGGATGGTGGATAAACTTTATGCCACCAACAATTACACACTGGTGAATTATGATATTGTACAGGGAGAAGAAAGCAATATCCTGAAACTTGATGTGACTGAAGATGACACGCGTTTCTTCCTGAAATTCGGACTGCATTATGACGAGGTATTCAAGACGGGCCTCCTTGTCAATCTAACAGCAAAAAGACTGCTGTTTCGGAATTCAACCGTATCTCTGGATTTGGTAGCCGGAGATAAACCGCGTTATTATCTCAATTACTTCATCGATAATGGTTACATCCCGGGATTTGGTCTGTATGCCTCCGGCATGTCTTTGGACTTGCGTGACGGTAACGCAAACCGCACTGAAAGTTGGAACTGGCTGCGTACAGAAGCTTTCGTACAGTCAATATGGAGGGACAGATATGCTATTGGCGGCGGTTTAAGTCACGATTATTATGAATCTAAGATCACCGGACAGCCTGACTACACCAATGTACAGAAACTCATAAACCCTTATCTTTTCATTAAATCGGATACCCAGGACAACCGCAGCTTCCCTACCAAAGGGATATTACTTAATGCCGAAGGAAAACTGCTTGATTTGCTAAGTGAAAGTCAGGAGGGACGCACCTTTCAAACCAGGCTTTCCGCACAGTTTAATTTTGCGCTGTCGCGAATAATGACTTACCGGCTGCTTTTGGCCGGAGGATTAACTTTAGGCGATGAACTGTCGGAATATAAGCTCTACCGTATTGGAGGCATTTTTGAGCAGAATTTGGGTAATTTCTTCGCGTTTCAAGGCTACCAATTTGGAGAGCAGAGCAGCCGGAACCTACTGATGACTGCAAATTCCCTGCAGATTAATTTCTACCGGAATTTCTTCGCAGATCTGACTGTTAGCGCAGCCAATTTATTTAATGACATTGAGGTAGATGATATTTTCTATATTTCAGAATCCTCTGCAGGACTTACTGCCGGATACAAATCTCCTGTGGGTCAGATTAAAGTTAATTACAGCCATTCCTTTAACCGGGAAAAGGGAATATTCAGTGTAATCTTAGGACATTATTTTTAGTATGATCAGTTATTTTTTTGAAGAAATTGAACCCAAGGAAATCAAACAGGAGATTATTCCATGGTTAACGCGCCTGATTAATCTTGAAGGTTATAAGGTCGGAAAAATCAATTATATTTTTTGCGATGATGAATACCTGTTGAAGGTCAACCGTGATTTTCTGAATCACGATTACTATACTGATGTTATCACCTTTGACTATGTGAAGGGCAAAACGGTTTCGGGTGAGATTTTCGTATCTTTGCCGCGCATTTCTGAAAACGCCGAATTATTGAAGTCCAGCTTCTTAGATGAACTTCACAGAGTGTTGGCCCATGGTATGCTTCATCTCTGTGGCTATAGAGATAAAACTCCGGATGAACAGGAAGAAATGACGGCCAGGGAAAATTACTACCTGGCACTGCTCAACGAAGAAGAGCAGTAATTTACCATGTTTCACGTGAAACATTAATATGATTTTATGATTACAGACAAATATGATGTAATAGTTGTTGGTGGCGGCCATGCCGGCTGCGAGGCTGCGGCTGCGGCAGCTAACCTTGGTTCCAAAACTTTACTGGTTACGATGAATATGCAGACCATAGGACAGATGTCCTGTAATCCCGCAATGGGTGGTATTGCAAAAGGACAGATCGTTAGAGAAATTGATGCTTTAGGAGGCTACTCCGGTATTATTGCCGATAAATCGGCGGTGCAGTTTAAAATGCTCAACCTGTCCAAAGGCCCGGCTATGTGGTCTCCACGTACACAGAACGACAGGATGATGTTTGCCGAGGAATGGCGCATCGCACTGGAAAATACACCTAATCTGGACTTCTTCCAGGACATGGTAAAAAGCCTGATAATAGAAGATCATAAAGCTGTTGGAGTAGTAACATCCTTAGGTATATCTATTCGGGCAAATGCTGTAATTCTAACCAATGGAACATTCTTAAACGGTCTGATTCACGTAGGCGACAAACAGTTGGGCGGTGGACGTATGGGCGAACCACGTGCATTTGGTATTACAGAACAGTTAATCGCACTTGGCTTTGAAGCAGGACGTATGAAAACAGGCACCCCACCGCGGGTGGATGGCCGAAGCCTAAATTACTCAGTTATGGAGGAACAGAAAGGAGACGAAAATCCTCAAAGGTTCTCCTATACAGAAACGCCAAAACTCACCCGTCAGCTAAGCTGTCATATTGTTTATACTAATGAGACCGTACATGAAATTCTGCGTGAAGGTTTTGACAGAAGTCCGATGTTTAACGGCACAATTCAAAGTACAGGACCGCGCTACTGTCCAAGTATAGAAGATAAGATTAACCGGTTCGCGGAACGTACAAGACATCAGTTATTTGTGGAACCTGAAGGCTGGAGAACCTGCGAGATCTATGTAAACGGCTTCAGCTCTTCCCTACCGGAAGATGTACAGATAAAGGCAATGCGACATATACCGGGTTTTGAAAATGTGAAGGTTTTCCGTCCCGGATATGCTATTGAATATGATTACTTCCCTCCTACCCAACTGAACCATACGCTGGAAACAAAACTTATTTCAAACTTATATTTCGCCGGACAGATTAACGGTACTACAGGTTATGAAGAAGCGGCAGGACAAGGTCTGATGGCGGGTATCAATGCACATAATAAAGTTCACGGAAAGGAAGAATTTATCCTTCAGCGTGATGAAGCTTATATTGGTGTTCTAATAGATGATCTGATCACAAAGGGAACCGAAGAACCCTATAGAATGTTTACATCGCGAGCAGAATACCGGTTATTGCTGAGACAGGACAATGCCGATGTAAGATTAACGGAAAAAGGATATCATTTGGGACTGGCCAGCCTTCAGCGCTTACAGGCGGTTGAAGATAAAATATCAAAAAGTACCGAACTTGAAGCATTCTTAAAGGAATATTCACTGAAACCGGGTGTGATTAACCCAGTCCTTGAAACCATCGCATCTTCACCTGTGGATCAGGCGTACCGGGCCGCACAGATTCTTACCCGACCGAACATGTGTCTGGAAAAACTGGAAGCTATCCAGGGAATAAAAGAAGTGAGTTCCCTATACCCGGATGAAGTACGCGAGCAGGCTGAAATTAATATAAAATACCGCGGTTATATTGAAAAGGAGAAGGAAAACGTTGCCAAACTCAACAGATTGGAAACAATTAGGATTCCGGCAGATTTCAATTATGAAGCTATTACCTCCCTTTCTGCTGAAGCGAAGCAAAAGATGAGTAAAATAAGGCCTAAGACCATTGCGCAGGCTTCCAGAATCAGTGGAGTCTCACCTGCAGATATCAACGTTCTACTTATCTATTTAGGAAGATAATAAATCAATGTTTCACGTGAAACTATGAAAATACCAATGAAGATAAAGGATCATTTCCTAACCGGTGAATCATTTACCGTAATGCCGACTGACATTGAAGGTGTTCTAAAAACTGTACCTGTCCCCACTGATCTTGCCAGATACTACGAAAGTGACGAATATATTTCACATCATCAGGATTCGGGGAGTTTAAAAGAGAAAGTATATAAACTACTCCAAAAAATAAATCTTAACTATAAGCGCAATATTGTTGCTGCGGAAGTCCCACTAAAGGCTAAACTTTTGGACTATGGCTGCGGTGCCGGTGAATTTATCAAGTTCATCAGGGAAGATTTTTCAGTTCTGGGTTTTGAACCAAATCAAGCTGCCCGTCAGGCAGCGGTTCTGAAAAACGGGGAGCATTCTGTAATTTCAGATTTATCAACAATTGCTGATCACAGTTTAGACGTGATCACTCTTTGGCATGTTTTTGAACATATAGAAGATCAGAAGGAAATATTGCAGCTGTTTTATAAAAAACTTCATCCCGAAGGTGTACTGATTATTGCAGTTCCCAATCCCGCTTCATTTGATGCTAAATATTATAAAGAATTTTGGGCGGCCTGGGACGTACCCCGGCACCTGTTTCATTTCACTCAGGAGGGAATGAAAAAGTTAATGGAAAGTCAGAACTGGAAAGTGCAAAAAGTGAAACCACTCCTACTCGACTCGTTTTATATTTCTTTACTGAGCGAAAAATACCGTAAGTCACCCTTTTTCTGGGCTCAAGGAGCACTTATCGGAGCGATTTCCAATTTTAAAGCCTCAAAAAACGGCGAATTTTCAAGTTTGATATATATTATCAGAAAAAAATAGAAAATCGATTTTAGACCTATTACAGAACGTCAATTTTTGCTAGAAAATTAATTTTTTGAGAAATTCATACGGTGACGATAGAAGATAAAGCTGAATACATTTTGTGTATTGCAGTAAGGCAGAAATGAAATTGAAAAAAAGGTGGTCCCCATTTGGAGACCACCTTTGCTTATTTAAATGTAACTAACTAATTATTGATTGCCCGTATACCAGGCAGCTCTTTTCCTTCCAAACTTTCAAGCATCGCACCACCACCGGTGGAAACATAACTTACTTTGTCATCATAGCCAAACTGCTTCACAAAAGCCACGCTGTCTCCTCCACCCACAAGTGAAAAAGCACCGTTACGTGTAGATTCTGCAATGCTGTCGCCGAGAGCAACCGTACCCGCAGAAAAATTTGGCATCTCAAAAACGCCAATAGGACCATTCCACAAAATCGTCTTTGAATCTAAAATTACATCGTGGATCAGATCACGGGACCTCGGGCCTGCATCGAGTCCCATCCAGCCCTCAGGAATCTCATAAATATCGGTTTCCTTCCGCTCGGCATCATTATTAAATTCATCAGCAGCTATCACATCAACTGGCAGAAAAAACTTTACATTTTCCGCTTCTGCTCTTTTAAGAATTTCCAGTGCCAGATCCATTTTATCCTCCTCCACTACCGAAGAGCCAATACTGCCGCCCAAAGCCTTTACAAAGGTAAAGGCCATTCCGCCACCTATGATCAGATTATCCACGGCAGGAAGCATATTCTCTATTATTGTAATCTTAGAGGAAACTTTGGACCCGCCGATAATTGCTGTTACCGGCTTTTCCCCTTTCTGCAGGACCTTTTCCACAGCTTCAATTTCTTTAGCCATTAATAAACCGAAAAATTTCGTTGAAGGAAAATATTTAGCGATTACAGCTGTGGATGCATGCTCTCTGTGTGCAGTTCCAAAAGCATCATTGACGTAAGCATCCGCATATTTAGCCAGCTTTTCTGCAAACTCGGCACTACCGGCTTCTTCTTCATCATAAAAACGAAGGTTCTCAAGCAACAGGATATCTCCCGGCTTCAGCTCACCTGTCATCCGTGTTGCATTATCCCCCAGACAGTCATCACAAAACTGAACTTTCCTTCCGAAAACCGCTTCAATCTCAGGAACAATATTTTTAAGTGAAAATTCTTCTGAGACTTTGCCCTTTGGTCTTCCCAGGTGGGTCATCAGTATCACGGAGCCACCGTCGTTCAGGATTTTATCCACTGTTTCTTTTGCAGCTACAATTCTCGTGTTGTCTGTCACTTTCAGATCAGCACTCTGCGGAACATTGAAATCTACCCGAACCAGGGCTTTCTTGTCTTTAAAGTTAAAATCGTTGATTGTTTTCATAAATCACCCTGTTTTGAGTTTCACAAATTTAACATTAATTCGGAGGATTGAAAACTAAAAAAGATTTAAAATTCCCCAATCCCCAAAGACTCATTTTATCTACATTATATTCTATTTATAAAGAAAAAATATGAGTACTGTTGTTGTAGTTGGGGGAATTGGGGAGAAAAAACCACTTATTATTTCACCACAGAGAAACGTTCCTTTAATCACAAATTAATCACAATTTTATCCTGCTTGCAAACAGAATGTTAGCTTAGTTATCCGCAATTGTTAGCAGTTTCAGGAATTCATCTTTATCAGTAGTTCCGGTATTGGCAATTTGCTATTGAATGAAGGTAAACTTCCAAATAGTTTTTTATCCTTTTTCAGAAAATAATTTCCATTAAGAAAATAAACTAGGCAGCAAAGCCTTTTTTCTGGGGAGTTATCAACAGCTTTTCCCAGAGTGTTCACATCATATTACAATTTCTTCCTCTACAATGTTGAAATTGCGCCGGCGTCCTGTACTCAGTTGTATTTTAAGCGGCACCGAACCGGTATTTGTATTATTAATCCTAAATTTGTAGTCATTGCACATAATATATAAACCGACATGAAGAAAATAGCAATAGCGTGTGACCACGCAGGATTTGAATATAAAGAGATCATTAAAAAGCATTTTGCAGGCCGTTTTGAAATACAGGATTTCGGAACTAATTCTCCTGAGTCTGTTGATTATCCAGACTTCGTACACCCGGCGGCGGACTCTGTGGAAAGCGGTGTAAATGCGTTGGGAATACTGATTTGTGGAAGCGGTAACGGTGTACAGATGTCTGCGAACAAGCATAAGGACATCCGTTGTGCCCTGTGCTGGATGCCGGAACTGGCTGAACTGGCCCGCAAACATAATAATGCCAATATGATTGCCATACCGGCCCGTTTTATTGCTGTTGAACTTGCCATTGATATCATTGAAAAATTTCTTAGCACGGAGTTTGAGGGAGGCAGACATGAAGGCAGAGTGGCGAAAATAGCCTGTTGCTAACTTTAATATAACCTCTCCACACACAAACTATGGCAAAACGTAAATACATATCCTCAAAAAATACACAGAAACTTCAGGAAATTGGTAAGACCATTCTGCAGTTTATGAATAAGCAGTCTTCAAAAATTTACAATTATAAGCAGATTGCAGATGGAATTGATTTTAAAAATCCACGCCAGCGGGAACTGGTTGTGCAGGCATTACATAAACTTCTGGCCGATCAGCGGATTGAGGAAGTATCTAAAGGCAAATACATCATTAATCTGAAGATTGAAGGGACACTTACAGGTACCATTGACTTTAACCAAAGTGGTAATGCCTATGTAAAAGTAGAGGAATTGGATGACGACGTCTTCATTCATTCCAAAAACGTGAAAGATGCTATGCAGGGCGACACGGTCGTAATCGTAACCTACCAGTATAAGGGTAAAAAGATGGAAGGCTCCGTGGTGGAAGTGACCCAGCGAAAGCGAACCGATTTTGTAGGAACTTTTGAATATATCGCACACAAGGACTTTGGTTTTGTCGTTTCCGACAAAAAGAATTTCAGTACAGATATCTTTGTACGAAAGGACAAATTCAACGGTGCCAACCATGGTGATAAGGTAGTAGTGAAGATGATTGGATGGCGTCCCGGAGATAAAAATCCGGAAGGCGAAATTACCCAGGTTTTGGGTGCGCCGGGAGAGCATGAGACAGAAATACATTCCATACTCGCCGAATACGGTCTTCCATATGAATTCCCCGAAGAGGTTGAACTGGAAGCAGATGCCATAGACCGTGAGATCAGGGATGAGGAGGTTGCAAAACGTTGGGACATGAGAAAGACCCTCACCCTAACTATTGATCCCAAAGATGCCAAGGATTTCGATGATGCACTTTCTATCCGGAAACTGGAGAACGGCAACTGGGAAATTGGAGTGCATATTGCCGATGTATCCCATTATGTGCGGCCCGGTACCCGTCTGGACGATGAAGCATACAGCAGGGCCACTTCCATCTACTTGGTAGACCGTGTGGTTCCTATGTTACCGGAAGTTTTGAGTAATGGGGTCTGTTCATTGAGACCAAATGAAGATAAGTATACTTTCTCTGCTGTATTTGAAATGGACGATAAAGCAGAAATAAAGAAGGAATGGTTCGGACGCACTGTAACCCACTCCGACAGAAGGTTCACCTACGAGGAAGCTCAGGAAATAATTGAGACCGGACAGGGAGAGCTTGCAGAGGAAATTCTGACATTTGACCGTCTTGCTAAAATACTGAGGGAAAAAAGAATACGCAATGGTGCGATTACCTTTGACCGAAGTGAAGTCCGCTTCAACCTGGACGAAAACAACGAGCCGATTGGTGTTTATTTCAAGATGAGCAAGGATTCCAACCATCTCATTGAAGAGTTTATGCTGCTGGCTAACCGTAAGGTTTCGGAGTTTGTATCACTGAACAAAAAAGGGACACCCACAAACAATACTTTTATCTACCGGATCCACGACGATCCCAATCCGACCAAACTGGAGGCACTTCGTGATTTTGTATCCACCTTTGGCTATAAAATGGACCTGGCGAATACCAGGAAGGTTACGGAAAGCATGAATTCACTTTTACAGAAAGTTAAAGGCAAGCCGGAAGAGAATATGATTGAGACCCTGGCCATGAGATCTATGAGTAAAGCGGTTTACTCCACCAACCCTATTGGCCACTATGGACTTGGATTTGAGTATTATTCGCACTTTACTTCGCCTATCAGGCGTTATCCTGACCTCATTGCCCACCGAATCCTTCAGCATTATCTGGATGGCGGAAAATCTCCCAACAGAAATGATGTGGAGGAAAAAGCCAAACACTGTTCCGCTATGGAGCGTCTGGCCGCAGACGCAGAGCGCGACAGTATTAAATTCATGCAGGTGAAATTCATGGAAAAGCACCTTGGCGAAACCTTCGAAGGTGTGATTTCCGGTGTAGCAGAATTCGGTTTCTGGGTACAGATTCCGGAGAACGGTGCCGAAGGTCTTATAAAGCTTCGTGATCTTACGGATGACAGTTATTCTTTTGATGCCGGTACCCATGCGGTTCGCGGCTCTAGGCACGGAAAGCAGTTCCAACTGGGAGATACAGTGAAAATTAAGGTAATGAAAGCCAATCTTATAGCTAAGCAGCTTGATTTTAAAATTGTAGATTAAAACTGCTGTTACCAAACTTAAAATTAGAATGGTAGAACTTATATTATCAGCAGTCGGACTGGGAGTAATGCTGAGTCTGGTATTTATCGGACCTATATTTTTCCTACTTATTGAAACCAGTTTTTCAAGGGGGCCTCGCCATGCACTGGCACTGGATTTGGGGGTTCTGGTAGCTGATGTAATCTGTATTGCCGCAGCTTATTTTGCGAGTGGTGACCTGGTGGAAATCATTGACAAGCATCCGGGATTTTACCGCATTACAGCTTTTATTGTGCTGATTTATGCGGTTTATATGATTGTATCCAGAACCAAGATGCATCTTACAGGTGAGGAAAAAATGATCAGTCAGAACTATTTCCGCACCTTCCTGAACGGCTTCTTTTTTAATATTCTCAATATTGGAGTTGTGCTTTTTTGGTTGGTTACGGTTATATCCGTGCGAAATGCCTATCCCGATCTGGACGATTTCCTGCTTTACATGACATTGGTGATCGGTACCTACCTGGCCATAGACTTTCTGAAGATTACGCTGGCAAAGCAGTTCCACAATAAACTGACCCAGCGGCTGGCTAACCAGATACGCCGCGGTGTGGGATTTATCCTCATTGGTTTCAGTATATTTATCTTTCTGCAGAGTTTTAAGATGTTTAACCAGTTTGATAAGAAACTTGAAGAAGCGGAAAGGAAGGAACAGAAAAGCCTTAAACTATGAGTAATATTTTATTCCCACCATCTCTGAAGCCAGGTGACCGGATTGCGGTTATTTCTCCCGCAGGAACCGTGAATGAAGAGCAACTGCGAAAAGGATTGGCAATAATTGAAGCCAACGGTTATGAAGCCGTTTTGGGAAAACATCTTTATACCGACTATCACCATGGTTATAATTATGCCGGTACCGAACAGCAGCGGGCTGCCGATATGAACTGGGCCCTGAACAGTGAAGAGATCTCAACTGTCTGGACTTCGCGTGGGGGCTACGGATGCCAACATTTAGTGCAGCATATTGACCTGACGAAATTCCTCAAAAAACCCAAATGGTATGTTGGCTACTCGGATAATACAGTGATCCAAAGCTTTCTTCTGAAACACGGTATAGCTTCCTTACATGCGCAAACCATCAAGACTTCGGGTTTTGGAGTTTCAGAATCAGGCTATTCGCTGACTTTTGATATTTTGAAAGGAAAAATCCCGGACTACCGCATTGATGCGAATCCCTATAACCGACCCGGTTCGGCTCAAGGAATGCTTGTGGGAGGTAACTTAGCGCTCATTTATGCCCTTATGGGTACACCCTACTCCTACAATTTTGAAGATAAAATCCTGTTCATAGAGGAAATTGGCGAAAAATACTACGCTTTGGACCGAATGCTGATGGCTCTGGAACTCGCAGGTGTTTTCAGCCAAATTAGAGGTCTTATTGTTGGTGGAATGACTCTGATGGAGGATGAAACTGAAAATCCGAATTATGAAGACAGTTTTGATGATTTTTCCTTTCAGGTCATAGCTCACAGAATCGAAAAATATGATTTCCCCGCCATTTTTGGTTTTCCAAATGGCCATATTTTTGACAACCGCCCGCTGATCATAGGTGCACATGTAAATATAAGCGCCGGAGATGAGGTGACCGTGAAAATGAAAAACTAAATACGATGGCAGATCACAATGACTTCGGAAAACTGGCAGAGGAACTTGCAAAAAGTTATCTTCAGGATAAAGGTTATCGGATCAAAGAGTCCAATTTCCGCTATCAGAAAGCAGAGATTGATATCATTGCTTCCTGTAACGGTCAGATAATCATGGTTGAGGTAAAAGCACGGGCTTCCGATGCATTTCTGGAGCCTCACGAAGCCGTTAACCGGAAGAAAATCCGGCTGATCGTAACGGCGGCAGATGAGTATATGAAGAAAAATAACCTGAACGAAGAGGTTCGTTTTGACATCATCTCAGTACTTCCGGACCCCTCTGGAAAACTTGAGATTACCCATATAGAGAGCGCGTTCGAAGCCATGGACGCTAATTAGATCATTTTATGAAAACAGCATTTATAACCGGTGCCACTTCCGGAATTGGGAAAGCTACTGCTACCCTTCTTGCAAAAAACAATTTTCGCCTAATATTGTGCGGCCGCCGTGCTGAGGTCCTTAAAACAGTAAAATCGGAACTTTCCGAATATACGGAAGTTCATACACTTTGCTTTGATCAGCGCAACAGAGAAGAAGTTGAAAATGCCGTGAAAAATTTGCCGGCTAGCTGGAAAGATATTGATGTTCTGATTAATAACGCAGGGAATGCACATGGACTTGACACACTTGCCGAAGGAGATGCGGACGACTGGGATGCGATGCTGGACGGAAATGTGAAAGGGCTTCTGTATGTATCCCAACAGATCATCCCCATAATGCAGCAGAAAAGGTCGGGACATATCGTAAACATTTCATCGGTTGCTGCCCGGCAAACCTATGCAAACGGTGTGGTATACTGTGCTTCAAAGAAAGCGGTGGATGTAATTTCTGACGGGATGCGTCTGGAACTCACCGGATTCGGTATAAAAGTGACCAATATCCAGCCGGGTCTGGTAGAAACCGATTTCTCAAAAGTACGCTTCAAAGGTGATGAGGAAAGGGCCGCGGCAGTTTATCAGGGTTACAAAGCACTTGAGCCCGCAGATATTGCGGATGCGATCCTGTATTGCATCAATACTCCTGCACACGTTGCCATATCGGACCTGACCATTTATCCCAGCGCACAAAGTGAGCCGCGTACCGTTTTTAAGAATCAGTAAATATCCAATTAATCATGAAGATCCTCCACCTGGAAACCTCGTCCAAAAACTGTTCTGTAGCCATTTCCGACGGCCGGGAATTGCTTTGCCTCTGCGAAGAACGTTCGGATAACTATAAACAGTCAGAAAGTCTGCACACCTTTGTTGAATGGGCATTGGAAGGTGCGGATATTACACTCAGCGATCTGGACGCTGTCTCCTTAGGTATGGGACCGGGATCCTATACCGGTCTCAGGATAGGTGCCTCTGCAGCTAAAGGTTTCTGTTTCGGACTGGAAATACCGCTTATTGCCGTTAATTCTTTAGAAACGATGATTAAGCCCTTTTTAGGCGCTGATTATGAGTTGGTCATTCCAATGGTCGATGCGCGGCGTATGGAGGTTTATACAGGCATCTATGACGGTCAGAGCGGGAAACAGGAACAGCCTACCTCAGCACTTGTGCTGGATTCGTCCACTTTAAATAATCTGTCTGATAAGAAAATTCTTATTGTAGGCGATGGTGCTGCCAAGGCAAAGGATATTTTAAATCTTCCTAATGCAGATTTTAATGATTCCGTCTACCCTTCTGCCCAATACCTCACAGATGAAGCGGTAAGGAAGTTCACTGCCGGCGAATTTGAAGATGTAGCCTACTTTGAACCTTTCTATCTAAAGGATTTCCAGGGCGTTAAAAAGAAAGGGGCGAATTAAAAATTAATTAAAAAATAAAAAGCGAAAGTTCGACTTCGCTTTCTATTTTTACTTTCTTATCGGTGCATTTTGTTTCTTTTGCTGCGCCTCAGTACTCATTACCTCATTACCCATCTCCAGTTGTAACTGCTTCTGTTCCAACAAACGGTTTTTCTGTTCTTGTTCCTGAGTGGGAGCAGCGGCATTGGGTTTTGCCGGCACATTGTTTCCGGTTTTCAGAACATTGCCTTTCTCGTCTGTCATCTGCATCTTCAGATCGCTCTTCAGCCATTTCAGCATTTCCCGGGCCTTCTCCCCTTCCGGTGAATTCTCATAGTTCAGCGCAATCTGTTCCAGCTGAAGAATCATGACTTCTTTACCGCTCGTTTTTCCTGCAATCATCGCATTCAGCAGCGAAAATTTAGGTACAAGCGCATCTTTTGGAAAGCGGGTTAGTGACTCCTCCACCAGTTGCCGGCTGGCATCAAACTGCTCGCTCTGATAAAGTGCGAAGGACGTCTGGTAGGCATTTTCGGCATCCGGATTAGATTTCAGGAAATTGCTGTTCCGCGGATTCCTTGCAAACTCTGCGTAGGAGGTGTAAGGATAATCGGTGAGCAGGATCTGCTTCGCCCTTTCGGAAGCAGATGGATTATTTTCGTAATTCATTGAGAAAATCTCATAAAGTGCCTGCAGCATTATCTTTTCTTCCGGCTTTTTATCAACAAGATCATATAATGTTTTCGTAGCCAATGGAGTATTGGAAAAATAGTCGTCGTACATAATTCCCATTCCCAGTGAAGCTGTATCACGCGCATATTTCAGCCTGGTAAGTGAAGCTTGGTCCCTTGGGATCTTTTCAATATAGAAAGAGGTTTCAAAACGGCGGGGATCTGCCACTGATGTTAGCCCCAGTGCTTCATTTTTTTCATCCTCCAGTGACGACATCTTAGCTGAATATCGCCAGTTATCGGCGAGACTGCGGGTACCCCAAATATTTTTGAATTCAGAAGAACCTCTGGAAACAGCACCGGTATTTGCGAAATAAAACCCTTTTCCGGCCGCGCCAAAATTCTCAAATGAGCCGTTTCCGGAAGCAAATACCGAATTTGAAGAATAATCGCCGGTATCAAAACCCTTTGTCCTTTCTGCACGGACCCGTTCACGTTCCATGGCATCTTCTTTCGCCTTTAGGTCATCAATATATTTGCTGAAATAGGTGATGCGGTCTGCCTCGTTCATTGCTGCTAGTGCAAGCATACTGTCGTTCTTACGCACCAGATAATAGTTGCGCGCAAGTTTTTTGATGTTGTTGGTCTGCTCCTGAAGCAATACTCTGGTGGGCTCATAGGTCATCACGCTAACCGCCGAATCATAATACGCTCCTGCAGCAATATATTCGTTATCGTTCAGGTATCCGCGACCGATTTCGTAATAACTGAGGCCCCGAATCTGCGGATCCGAAACCTTTTCAGCCAGTGACTTACGGAAATAGTCCTGTGCTTCCGCCTTCTTGCCGGCATTGGCGGCCATTAGGCCCAGCGCATAATAAAACTCGTTCTTTCGTGAAGCGTAGGTACCTTTCTTACTTATCCCTTCCAGATATTTTCGGGCGCCGCTGTAATCATCCTTACTGTTATAGGTCTTGGCTATTTCTACCTGCGATTTTACTTCAAATTCAAAGTCATTGGCATATTTGTAGGCAGACTCAAAACTTTCCCGGGCCAGAGCCGATTTGCCCTGTTCCGCCAGGACCTGTCCGCGCAGGTAGGCAATCCGGCTTTTCAGTTTGCGGTTGCTGTTCACTTCAAATGCGCTGGAGAGTTCGGCCACGGCAGCGTCTTTTTTTCCGGCCTCCAAAAGTGATTCTGCGTAATAAATGCTTAAGAGTTTCCGGTAATCCTTCTTTAAATCGGAGTTCTTCAGGCTGGCGAAGACCTCGTGCGCTTTAAAATGATCATCCATCTTTGCATAGGCAAGTCCCTGATAGATTTTAGCCAGGGGTAAACGTTTATCTTCCCTCATCTTAACCATGAGCGTGCTGAGCGCGTCCAGTGCCTGAAGATTCTTACCCATATAGATCCGTGCCTGAGCGAGTGTGATGTAGGCATCAAATATTTTATCGTTTTTCTCCTGACCGTCCCTTATTACTGAATATTTATCTATGGTCTTAAGTGCCTTTGCTTCTGCTATTTCAAGTATGGTTGCCCCCTTAGTTTCACCGGCAGCCTGAGTGGGTAACGGTGAGCCCGGTTTGCGTCCGGCACTGGATTCCGCAAATGCAGTGGACTGTCCGATGTCGCTGCCTACAGGCTGTTCCTCATAAGTGAGGATATTGATATAAGGTGCATAAAAATTGTCCTTATGTGCATTACTGCGTTCGGTAAACTCTGTATTCAGTGCGTCCTTTGCATTAAAAAGTGTATTGTATTCTGTCCTGAAACCTGAAAGGAAGCGCGAACGCTTCTCGGGTTTCTTGGCAGCGCAGGCCAGGAGCACCAAGGCCAGAAAAATATAGGAAACAGTCTTTCTCATTGCAGTATTATAACTTGATAACGTGCATTTTATTGTTAGGATGCATTGTCATATGTCTGTAAAATTAACGAATATTTATCATTCGTAAATTTTTACATTAATTTCTGAAGCGTCTTGTGAAGAAGGTGGGTGGGCAGTCCCATAATGGTGTAAAAACTGCCTTCAATCCTTGAAATCCTCGCCATTCCCAACCATTCCTGGATTCCGTAGCTGCCGGCTTTATCCATCGGTTGATAGCGGTCTACATACATGGTAGCCTCCTCTTCGCTAATTGTATCAAAAAATACATTTGCCACATCAACCTCAGTTGTGAATATTTCTCCGCTGCGGATGGTGATGGCTGTATAAACCTGATGCATTTTTCCCGAAAGGCTTTGCAGCATCATAAGGGCCTCTTCCCTGCTGCGCGGTTTGCCCAGGACCTGGTTGTCCAGTACGACCACGGTATCTGCAGTAATCAGGATTTCGTCTGCACCAACGGCGGCAAAACTATCTGCTTTAAGTTCCGACAGAAAAGGCGCTACCTGATCAGCAGGTAGATCTTCAGGATATAATTCGTCGCAGTCCACAGTTACCACCTCGAATTCATAACCCAGCTGTGTCATCAGTTCCTTCCTTCTGGCTGAACCCGATGCCAGCAATATCTTTTTCATCATTCTAAACGCTTTGTGTATTGTCCTCGGTCCACTTGCCCTGCACTTTCATCACCTGCTCTATCACATCACGTACGGCTCCCTTCCCTCCTTCTACCGGAGAAATGTAATGGCAGATCTCTTTTACTTCAGTGACTGCATTTTTAGGACAGGCCGAAATCCTGGCCGGTTCCAAAATCCTTATATCAGGAATATCATCGCCCATTACCAGTATTTCATCATCAGTAAGTGCATATTTTGTTTTAAAATGTTCATAATCTACAGTTTTGTCAGGAGATTTGGCGTAATAATCCTGTATCCCAAGATAGTGAATACGGTGCTTTACATCAGGATCATTTCCGCCTGTAATTACACCAATAAGATAGTTAGCCTTTCTGGCCTTCACCACGGCGTAGCCATCCAGCACACTCATCACCCTGCACATGTGTCCGCCCGGCATCAGATACACCGAACCGTCGGTGAAAACTCCGTCAACATCAAACACAAAAGCCTTAATATGCTTCAGGTTTTCTTTATAACTCATACATTTCTTTAATTGATTTATTCATGATTCTGTAAAGGTCCAGCG